>NZ_JAOWHL010000039.1:519429-551553 GCF_030332645.1 Citrobacter sp. Cpo091 | reverse complement strand
GTCCACCTGTGTGTCGTAACCCATCGTGCGCAGTGCCTTGTTGATGGTGTTCTCACTCATTGGCTTACGGGCATCGTGATCGCCGGGGAAGAGTAAATCCCCGTTGCCGGATAACAGTTTTAGCTGCTTCAGTACCGTTACCGCCTGTTTTGACAGCGGCACCAGATGCGGCGTTTTCATTTTTGCACCGCGTTCTGAGTAACGCACACCGGTGATGGGTTCCCGATTTGCAGGAAGTGTCCACATCGCATTATCCAGGTCGATCTCCGGCCAGCGGGCAAAACGTAATTCACTGGAGCGAATAAAAATCAGCAAATTAAGCTGTACCGCCAGCTTTGTCAGCAGTCTGCCTGAATAGCTTTCTATTCTTTCCAGTAGTTCCGGTAATTTTTCCAGCGGCAGGGCAGGGTAATGGTTTTTTGGTGGCGGGGCGATAGCGCCGCAGAGGTCATTGGCCGGGTTGCTTGTAATCAATCCTTCCTGTACGGCATAACGCATGATGACCGTGGTACGTTGCTGTATTCGTGCTGCTGTTTCCAGGCAACCTTTTTTCTCCGCTATCCGTAGCGGAATAAGCAGATCGGCAGTTTTCAGGTCAGTTACAAGGGCATTGCCGATGAGCGGGAAAATGTGCAACTCCAGTGACCTCAGGACTCTGGTGGCGTGTGCCTCACTCCAGCGAATGTTCGCGGCTACCCACTGACGGGAGACGGTCTCGAAGGTAATGCCGTTTTTTCTCGCCTGCTTGTCCTGCTGTTTCTTTACACCGGGATCGGCACCTGTGCTCAGTATTGTACGGGCTTCCTGGCGCAGTTTACGGGCCGTTGCCAGCGAGACAGTCGGGTAAGCGCCAAACGCCAGCTTTTTCTCTTTTCCGCCAAAGCGGTACTTAAGGTGCCAGAGTTTGGAACCGTTGGGTTTAATCAGCAGGTATAAACCTTGCGTGTCGCTGAGTTTGTAAGGTTTGTCGAGAGGTTTGGCGTGGCGGGTGGCGGTATCAGTCAGAGGCATTGTGGGGGCTCCGTAGTTTATCAAACCGGCAGGCCCCCAATTAAGCCCCCAAAAACTACGGATGTCAAAAAATCTGGCAGTACCTTGCGGTACTCCAGATTTTCATCAACTTACTGATTTTTCTATGTTCCCGGACGTATAGGAACGTCCCAAAACTAAAATAGTGGTGCCCGGACTCGGAATCGAACCAAGGACACGGGGATTTTCAATCCCCTGCTCTACCGACTGAGCTATCCGGGCAACGGGGCGCATTAAACCGTATTCACGTCTGTCAGTCAATCAAATTTCTGGAAACATTGTTCAACCGCTTAATATTGCGGCAATCTGCATGGTTATGCCTGAAGTTTGCACAAATCTTTCCGACAGAGGCGACGAAAACAGATAATGCTCGCTTAGGTCAGCGCACCACCCATTCGACACTGGGCAAAGCGCAGGATATCTTCAGCCAGGCGGTGTGCCGTTTCGACATCAGCATGGCTACGATTAACCAGCATGCGGCTCAGACAGCCTTCCAGCACCAGTTCCATCTGTTTGGCGACCATTGCCGGGTCGTCAACTTCCAGCGTCGTCAGCAGCTCATGGGTGAAGTCATGTGCCGCCTTTTTTTGCTGATCGGCTAACTGATGGATCGGATGCCCGGGATCGGGGTAAAACGTACAAGCGGCGATGAACAGACAGCCGGGATAGCGATTATTGCTCACGCATTCGGACAGCGCAGTGTAGCGCGCCAGTAATTTCTGCTCAGCGCTCAGTGTGTCATCCAGCAAAAGCTGACGCCGCCAGATATCCACCCGCTGGCTGAGGTAACGTAGCGCATCGTACAGAATGGCCTCTTTATCGGGCCAAAAGCGCTGCAGTTCATCCAGAGGATAATCGATGCGTTCGGCCACCATTTCCAGCGTGGTATTGGCTATCCCTTGCACCTCAAGTAATTTCAGGGCTTCTCCCAGGACATCTTCACGTTGCACGGTATTCTCCTCCGTATTTCCTGTTGCAAGTGTCGCTCACGGTTGGCGATCGCGCAAATGTGCGCTGAAGGTCGCGGCATCCATAAAGCCCGTAACCCGAGCTTCCGGGTGCTCTTTCCCCTCGGCATCAAAGAACAAGATAGTCGGCAAACCTAAAACCTGTAGATGTTTCAGGAGAGCGACATCCTGGGCATTGTTTGCTGTCACATCCGCCTGCAATAGCACCGTGTTGCCTAGCGCTTGCTGAACCTGCGGATTACTGAACGTGTACTTTTCAAATTCCTTACAGGCTACACACCAGTCGGCATACAGATCCAGCATGACTGGCCTGCCTTTAGCTTGCGCCAGTGCTTGATTTAACGCATCTACCGATGCCACCGGTGTGAAGTTAAGATGTGCCTGGGTTTGAGCATGTGGCGCGCCGAACGCCCAGTCTTGCAATGGACGTACACTGACAAGCGCTGCGGCTAACAGGACAATCTGCACGATACGCATCCAGGCGTGCTTTGCCTGTAGGCTGGTGATGAACGCCCAGCCAAAGAACGCGACGCCTAGTAGTGACCATAAGCGAACGCCCCACTCGTCGCCAACGATACGTTCGAGTAAGAAGACGGGAAGCGCCAGAATGACAAAGCCAAAAGCGGTTTTGACATGCTCCATCCATGGGCCACTTTTAGGCAGCAGGCGGTTGCCAAATACGGTAATCAGCATCAGGGGTAATCCCATCCCCAACGCATACAGATACAGTGTGCCGCCTCCCAGCCACATGTTCCCGCTCTGAGCGATATACAGCAAAATCGCGCTTAGCGGGGCCGTTGTGCAAGGAGAACAGATGAGGCCAGCAATCGCCCCCATCGCAAAGACGCTGCCGGGAGATCCGCCTTGCTGGCGGTTACTCATTAGCGTGAGGCGCGTTTGCAGTGATGAAGGCAGTTGCAGCGTGAACAAGCCAAACATCGACAGAGCCAGCAGCGTAAAGATGACGGCAAGGCCAAGCAGGACGTAGGGATGCTGAAGCGCAGCCTGGAACTGCAAACCGGCGGCTGCAACAACCAAACCCAGCGCGGTATAGGTGAGCGCCATCCCTTGAACGTAGATAAACGTCAGCAGCAGTGCCCGTCCGGTTGATAAGCGTTGCTTGCCACCCAGTACGATACCGGAAATCAACGGATACATCGGCAATACGCAAGGCGTAAACGCGATACCAATTCCGATCAGCAATGCCCACAGCGCGGAGAAGGGGAGTTGGGCCGTGGGCTGTGGTTTCTCTTGCGGATCTGCAGTGGCTGGGGCTGGCGCAGGGGCCGCCGCGGAACCAGCAGACACTTCACTTAATGGCACCGTTTTTGTTTCTGGCGGATAGCAAAATCCAGCGTCGGCGCAGCCCTGATATGTGATCGTTAATGTTGCGCCAGACTTAGCCTGATTGACCGTGATCGGGACAGTCAGCTGTTTACGGTAAATCTCACTTTTGCCGTAAAACTCATCTTCATGCCAGACGCCTGGCGGCAGTTTTACCTCAGCAATATCGGCCTGAGATGGCGTAATGCTTATCTGTTTGCGATACAGATAGTAGCCATCTTTAACCTGCCATGTGAGGTTAAGATCGTGTTGGTTTTGCTGAAAATCAAAAACAAACGCCCGATCGGCAGGAACAAACTGCGAGCGGCCAGGCGCGTCAAATAATCCGGCAAAGGTAGATGTGCTGCATAGCAGCAGGATCAGCGTAAGGATGCGTTGAGCCATGAGCGGTAATCAAAGTCTCCGTGAGTGACGGGTAAAACCAGAAGTTCAGGCGTTTGATATGGATGATGTGACTTCAGGCAATCGAGAAGGGCTTGCTGGTGTGTGACGGTGGTTTTTAAAATCATTTGGACTTCATATTCCTGTTCCAGTTTGCCTTCCCAATAGTAGAGGGAGGTCGCACCGGGTAGCAGGGTCACGCAAGCAGCCAGCTTTTCCGCCAGCACTTTGGCGGCGAGATCCTGGGCGGTTGCTTCATCCGGGGCGGTACAGAGCACCACAACGGTATCGGGGATGGAAATATCCTGACTCTTTACATCAAGCATAAACACCTCGAAAGAACAGAGTAACCAGCAAAAGAATGGTCACTATACAACGGACGAGGGAAGGATGTTAGTTAAAGCGGGGTGGGGAGGAGGAACTGCAGGGCGCCCAGGCACCCTGCAGGAAAAACTTACAGCATGAAGCTGCCCAGCAAGAAGCCGAAGCAGACAGCCAGAACCACACCCAGAGTACCCGGGATGAAGAACGGATGGTTAAAGACGAATTTACCAATGCGAGTTGTACCGGTGTCATCCATCTGAACTGCCGCAACCAGAGTTGGGTAGGTTGGCAGAATGAACAGGCCAGAAACCGCGGCGAAAGACGCAACAGCAGTCAGTGGGGAAACGTTCAGAGCCAGAGCCATCGGCATCAGTGCTTTAGCGGTTGCAGCCTGAGAGTACAGCAGTGCAGAAGCAAAGAAGAAGATGACAGCCAGCAGCCACGGATGACCCTGAATTACGCTACCTGCAGTATCTTTGATCCAGTCAATGTTGTGAGATACGAAGGTATCACCCAGCCATGCAACACCCAGGATACAAATACAGGCGCTCATACCGGCTTTGAAAGTGCTGGAGTTCAGGATGGAGTCAGTTTCAACGCGGCAGATGATCGTGGTCAGCGTCGCGATGCTCAGCATGATGATCAGGATTGCGTTGGTAGTGTTCATCAGCGGCTTAGCGACCAGACCGAGGCTTGGGCTGTTGACGATCGCATATACGACGACACAAACCACGCCCAGCAGGAACAACCAAACAGAAGTTTTTGCGCCCGCTTTGATTTCAACTTGTCTTTCACCACGCAGTTCAACCAGGCCTTCTTCCAGACGCTTACGATAAATCGGATCGTCAGACAGTTTGGAGTTGAACAGCGCAGTTACCAGGAAGGACATGACCAGAACAGCCAGCAGGGTGGACGGAATGACCACGGACAGCAGGTGAATGTAGCTGATGCCATGACCTTCCATTACGGAAGACATGTAAACCACGGCTGCGGAGATTGGAGAAGCCGTAATCGCAATCTGTGCAGAAACCACTGCAGTAGAGAGCGGACGGCAAGGTTTGATCCCTTGTTCTTTCGCAACTTCAGCGATAACTGGCAGCGTTGCCAGAGAGATGTTGCCGGTACCTGCGAAGATAGTCAGGAAATAGGTCACGATAGGTGCAAGGATCGTGATGTATTTCGGGTTTTTACGCAGCAGTTTTTCAGTTTGATGAACCAGATAGTCCAGACCACCTGCAATCTGCATAGCTGAAATGGCAGCGATAACCGCCATGATGATGGAAATAACATCGAACGGGATATTACCGGGTTTTACGCCGATAGCGGCGAGAACCAGAACACCCAGCCCACCTGCAAATCCAATACCGATACCCCCAAGTCTGGCACCTAAAAAGATTGCCAGCAAAACGATGATAAGTTCTAAAACTATCATATTAGCCTTCCTTGTTGTTTAACAAGTTGATATTAAATTGTTGTTTTTAAGTAACTTCGAGTAAGAAAAAAGGCACGTCATCATGACGTGCCTTCTCCGGTACTACCCTACACGATTACTGTTCGCTTTCATCAGTATAACGTTTTGCTTTATAAGCAGGGTGCATCAGGTTCTGTGCAGAGAAGATATCGTCCAGTTCAGACTCGGTCAACAGACCGCGCTCCAGGACAACTTCACGTACGCTCTTACCAGTTTCGGCACAAATTTTACCGACGATGTCGCCGTTGTGGTGACCAATGAACGGGTTGAGGTAAGTAACGATGCCGATGGAGTTGAATACAAACGCTTCACAGACTTCTTTGTTAGCAGTGATACCACTAACGCATTTTTCCAGCAGGTTGTAGCAAGCATTGCTCAGAATGTGAATGGATTCAAACATTGCCTGACCAATGACCGGTTCCATTACGTTCAGCTGCAGCTGACCAGCTTCAGATGCCATGGTTACAGTGATGTCGTTACCGATGACTTTGAAGCACACCTGGTTTACGACTTCCGGAACAACCGGGTTCACTTTAGCTGGCATGATAGAAGAACCAGCCTGCAGTTCCGGCAGGTTGATCTCGTTCAGACCCGCACGCGGACCAGAGGAGAGCAAACGCAGGTCGTTACAGATTTTGGACATCTTCACAGCCAGACGTTTCAGTGCGCCGTGCACCATAACGTATGCGCCACAGTCAGAAGTTGCTTCAATCAGGTCTTCTGCAGGAACACAGGCGAAGCCGGTGACTTCAGCCAGTTTCTGTACTGCCAGCGGAGAGTACTCTTTCGGCGTGTTCAGACCAGTACCGATTGCTGTCGCGCCGAGGTTAACTTCCAGCAGCAGCTCAGCGGTACGGCTAATGTTTTTCACTTCTTCTTTCAACAGTACGCTAAAAGCATGGAATTCCTGACCGAGGGTCATCGGTACAGCATCCTGCAGCTGGGTACGACCCATTTTCAGGATGTCCTGGAATTCAACAGCTTTTTTCTCGAAGCCTTCGCGCAGCTGGTTCAGTGCATCAACCAGTTTGATGATGGATGCGTATACAGCGATACGGAAGCCAGTTGGGTATGCGTCGTTGGTAGACTGACATTTGTTAACGTGGTCGTTCGGGTTCAGGTACTGATATTCACCTTTCTGGTGACCCATCAGTTCCAGACCGATATTGGCCAGAACTTCGTTGGTGTTCATGTTGACGGAGGTACCCGCACCACCCTGGTAAACGTCTACCGGGAACTGATCCATGCATTTTCCGTTATTCAGGACTTCATCACACGCCGCGATGATGGCATTTGCCACACTCTTAGGAATGGTTTGCAGCTCTTTGTTGGCCATAGCCGCTGCCTTTTTAACCATTACCATACCGCGAACAAATTCAGGAATATCGCTGATTTTGTTGTTGCTAATGTAGAAGTTTTCAATCGCTCTCAGAGTGTGGACACCGTAGTAGGCGTCCGCTGGAACTTCCCTGGTACCCAACAAGTCTTCTTCGATACGAATGTTGTTTAACATGTGAACCTTCTTTTTCAAGCTGCCAATGATTTGACTAAACACACAGGATATATGTGATTTCGATTGTTTCTCGACCGACGATTATCCCCTGCATCGGTCTGATACCCGAGATCATATGCTGGTTCAGGATTTCTACCGTAATCTGGATCACTTAAAGCGTGGAATTTACCCCTTATTTATTATTCTGTGAAATGGATCACCCCTTTGTGATTAACCCCAAATATTAGTGTACAAGCCACTTGAAATTTTGCTAACCACCACAATATCAAATCGATGCGATTAACATAATTTTTCGAACAGAAGTTGAACAAAACGGCTGTTATTAACAGGAGATCCCTTTGCGCTGGATACCATTACTTGCCATTTTTCTCTATGTTTACATAGAGATATCTATTTTTATTCAGGTTGCCCATGTGATGGGCGTCCTGATGACGCTGATTTTGGTTATTTTTACATCGGTTATCGGTATGTCTCTGGTTCGTAATCAGGGATTTAAGAACTTTTTACTGATGCAACAGAAAATGGCGGCAGGTGAAAGTCCGGCTGCAGAAATGATCAAAAGCGTATCGCTGATTATTGCCGGTCTGCTGTTGGTGCTGCCCGGATTTTTCACCGATTTCCTCGGTCTTCTTCTTTTATTACCCCCGGTGCAAAAACATCTGACGATGAAACTGCTGCCACATTTGCGTTTTTCGCGTATGCCTGGCGGTGGTTTTAGCGCCGGAACGGGTGGCGGTGAGACTTTTGATGGTGAATTTCAGCGCAAGGATGACAAGCGCGACAGCATCGAACATAAAGACGATCGTCGGGATTAAGCATCAGTATGTAGGCCGGATAAGCGTTAGCGTCATCCGGCAAAAGTGTTTATAGGCCGGATGGTGGCGTCAACGTTGCCTTATCCGGCCTGCG
The DNA here is from genome assembly GCF_030332645.1 of Citrobacter sp. Cpo091. Lineage (NCBI taxonomy): Bacteria > Pseudomonadati > Pseudomonadota > Gammaproteobacteria > Enterobacterales > Enterobacteriaceae > Citrobacter > Citrobacter sp. Cpo091. Next base: position 543,614 of record NZ_JAOWHL010000039.1, on the reverse strand, counting down.
GGGTAAAAACAGCCACAGTCCTGCCAGCATAATCAACGCGTACAGACTCTTCCAGCCGACCATCGCCAGTAGCAGTAGGCACAGCAGACCGCCAATGATCGCCAGTGCGCGATAATGCCCTTTCAGTAATCGACACCCCGCCAACATGCACAGCAAATAAATCATAATAAAGATGCCGTTGGCGTAGACGATTAACGCATCGAGATTGATTTGCAGCATATAGATGCACAGAGTACTGATTACGCAGCAGCCCAATACGGCGTTTAGCGCATTGCGCGGAAGGTGTCGGGGGGACAGACGAGCCAGATAACTCTCCGGCTTATACTGCGCTTGCGACCAGACCAGCCGGGCGAAGCTTTGTATATAAATGTTGAGGCTGGCAAAACAGGCCAGATAACCAATGATGCAGGCGACCCACAGAGCTTGTACGCCAAACAGTTGCACGACGATCTCTGGCAGCGACGCTGCGGCCGCCATTTGCTCGCCGTAGGCACCAAAATGGAGAACGACAACGGTGCATGCCCAATAAACAGACCCTGCCAGCAGCAGGCCGATCATCAGTGCGCGTGGGAAGTCTCGCTCCGGATTTTTGAATTCAGACGCCAGGTGAGCAAACGCTTCAAGGCCGACAAAGCACCAGAACATGACCGACAACGCGGCGAACAGGCCGGGAAGCTCAATATCGGTAATCGCAGGGAAGGGGATTTCGCCAGGTGTCAGATCGCCCGCCCACCAGATAGCAACAATCAGGGCAACAATCAGTCCTGCAATGACCGTTTGTAGATTCGCGCTGGAGCTTGCGCCGCGAGAGCCGATGTACCAAACCAATGCCAGCGTACCGAGCTCAGCCAGCAAAAGCTGCTCGTCATGCCAGCCAAACATCGCCTGACCGAATCCGGCGGCGATATGCAATGCCGCAGGCAAACCGACAGGAATGACCGACAAAAATAGCCATCCGGTGACGCGCTCCAGGCGCGAACCAAAGGCCATGCCGACAAAATGCGCCACACCGCCTGCGCTGGGAAAATGACGACCCAGTACGGCGAAGACAATCGCTACGGGAAAGACCAAAACAATCAGCACCGGCCATGCCCACAGGCTGTTGTTGCCCGCAACCAGTGCGGCCAGCGCGGGGACGGCAAAAACGCCTGTACCTAACAATGATGTCGACAACAGGCCAACGCCCTGAGCCAGTCCCAGCTCTTGTTTCAGTCCGCTCATAAGTTGTTATCCGGTTATGCCCATTGACCGGGCTACAGCGCAGATTTTTGATGGTATCACAATCAGATTTGCTTATGACGACGTGACTGAAATCGTTATGAAATGTGAGGTGCGTCGGCGTTTTGACGGGATTTTCTGCTGATAAAAAATTTTTTTCGCTTGCCCCCTTGAAGGCACAAAACCCCATCCCCATCTCTCTGGTCACTAGCCGGGAAACCGTTTACGGGCCGGCGTCACCCATAACTGATAAAGACTTTCTCAAAGGAGAGCTATCAATGAGTATTCGTCCGTTACATGATCGTGTGATCGTCAAACGTAAAGAAGTTGAATCCAAATCTGCTGGCGGCATCGTACTGACCGGTTCTGCAGCAGGTAAATCAACTCGTGGCGAAATCATCGCTGTCGGTAAGGGTCGCATCCTGGACAACGGTACCGTACAGCCGCTGGACGTGAAAGTCGGCGATATCGTTATTTTCAACGATGGCTACGGAGTTAAATCTGAGAAGATCGACAATGAAGAAGTGTTGATCATGTCTGAAAGCGACATCCTGGCGATTGTTGAAGCCTAATCCGCGAACGACACTGAACATACGAATTTAAGGGAAAGAGAAAATGGCAGCTAAAGACGTAAAATTCGGTAACGACGCTCGTGTGAAAATGCTGCGCGGCGTAAACGTACTGGCAGATGCAGTGAAAGTTACCCTCGGTCCAAAAGGCCGTAACGTAGTTCTGGATAAATCTTTCGGTGCACCGACCATCACTAAAGATGGTGTTTCCGTAGCACGTGAAATCGAACTGGAAGACAAGTTCGAAAACATGGGTGCGCAGATGGTGAAAGAAGTTGCCTCTAAAGCGAACGACGCTGCAGGTGACGGTACTACCACCGCAACCGTACTGGCTCAGTCCATCATCACTGAAGGTCTGAAAGCCGTTGCTGCGGGCATGAACCCGATGGATCTGAAACGTGGTATCGACAAAGCTGTCGCTGCTGCTGTTGAAGAACTGAAAGCACTGTCCGTACCGTGCTCCGACTCTAAAGCTATTGCTCAGGTTGGTACCATCTCCGCTAACTCCGACGAAACCGTAGGTAAACTGATCGCTGAAGCGATGGACAAAGTCGGTAAAGAAGGCGTGATCACCGTTGAAGACGGTACCGGTCTGCAGGACGAACTGGACGTGGTTGAAGGTATGCAGTTCGACCGTGGCTACCTGTCTCCTTACTTCATCAACAAGCCGGAAACTGGCGCAGTAGAACTGGAAAGCCCGTTCATCCTGCTGGCTGACAAGAAAATCTCCAACATCCGCGAAATGCTGCCGGTTCTGGAAGCTGTAGCGAAAGCAGGCAAACCGCTGCTGATCATCGCTGAAGATGTTGAAGGCGAAGCGCTGGCAACTCTGGTTGTTAACACCATGCGCGGTATCGTGAAAGTCGCTGCGGTTAAAGCACCTGGCTTCGGCGATCGTCGTAAAGCAATGCTGCAGGATATCGCTACCCTGACCGGTGGTACCGTTATCTCTGAAGAGATCGGTATGGAGCTGGAAAAAGCAACTCTGGAAGATCTGGGTCAGGCGAAACGCGTTGTTATCAACAAAGATACCACCACCATCATCGATGGCGTGGGCGACGAAGCTGCAATCCAGGGTCGCGTGACTCAGATTCGTCAGCAGATCGAAGAAGCAACTTCTGACTATGACCGTGAAAAACTGCAGGAGCGCGTAGCGAAACTGGCAGGCGGCGTTGCGGTTATCAAAGTTGGTGCTGCGACTGAAGTTGAAATGAAAGAGAAGAAAGCCCGCGTTGAAGATGCCCTGCACGCTACCCGTGCTGCGGTAGAAGAAGGCGTGGTTGCTGGTGGTGGTGTTGCGCTGATTCGCGTTGCGTCTAAAATTGCCGGCCTGAAAGGTCAGAACGAAGACCAGAACGTAGGTATCAAAGTTGCGCTGCGCGCAATGGAAGCTCCGCTGCGTCAAATCGTTCTGAACTGCGGCGAAGAGCCGTCTGTAGTGGCTAACACCGTAAAAGCGGGTGACGGTAACTACGGTTACAACGCTGCAACTGAAGAATACGGCAACATGATCGACATGGGTATCCTGGATCCAACCAAAGTAACTCGTTCTGCTCTGCAGTACGCGGCTTCTGTTGCGGGTCTGATGATCACCACCGAGTGCATGGTTACCGACCTGCCGAAAGGTGATGCGCCTGACTTAGGTGCTGCCGGTATGGGTGGCATGGGTGGAATGGGCGGCATGATGTAATTTAATCTTCATACTTCAAGCCGCAGGTTCGTTGGCCGCGTTCGTTCACCCCAGTCACTTACTCATGTAAGCTCCTGGGGATTCATGAACTTGCCGCCTGCCTGCAACTTGAATTATTTGATTAAATACGCATCTCGCGAAAAATGAGAAACCCTCGGGCAGAAATGTCTGGGGGTTTTTCTTTTGGTCATCTTTTTAGTATATGATTCAGCTACGGACATAACGTCCAACTAATTGATTATGGGGAATGACATGCACGTGAAATATTTAGCAGGGATCGTTGGTGCCGCGCTACTGATGGCGGGTTGTAGCTCCAGCAACGAACTGAGTTCTGCCGGGCAAAGCGTCCGTTTTGTTGAAGACAAGCCTGGCGCAGAGTGTCAACTGATCGGCACCGCAACTGGTAAGCAAAGCAACTGGCTTTCAGGCCAGCACGGCGAAGAGGGCGGCTCAATGCGTGGCGCAGCAAACGATCTGCGTAACCAGGCTGCGGCAATGGGCGGTAACGTGATTTATGGCGTCAGCAGCCCATCGCAGGGAATGCTGTCCAGCTTTGTTCCTACCGCCAGTGAGATGATTGGACAGGTTTATAAGTGCCCTAATTGAGAACTGCTGCTGATGCCGGATGGCGACGCTAAAGCGTCTTATCCGGCCTACGGTACGAATGATCGTAGGCCTGATAAGCGCAGCGCCATCAGGCATTCTGAGTCTTATGCGCAGACTGAACGCGTAAATGATGCAATGCGCGCAGGCACTGATCCTGATTGAGCTTTTGCGTCTTATCACCCGTCAACGTTCTGACAAACACCTGGCACGGTACACCGGCAAGTTTTTTCAGCCGCGGGCTGAAGTCGAGAAGACGGCGAGTAATGGCTTCGGCTTCTTTGCTACCGGAAAGGGCGCGAGTTTTCACTACCGAACCACAGAACTGGGCTTTTCCTTTATTGTCTGTATAGCGGTAAATAATCGCCAGATAATGATTAAACAGGTTATGTTTCCATTCGGGTTGTGTATAAGAGTCGTATTCCAGATTGTCGTTTTGCTGACAATCAACATCGTACAGCGGCAGGAAATCCAGCAGCGATGTTATTCGTAGCGCGAGTTCTCTCATGCCAGCATTATTTATTGCGTGAATAATTGCATGCGCCAACACCTGAATCTGTAATTCATTAACCAGTAATTCGCATGTTTGTCCGTCATGTAACGTCAGAGAAAATGTTAAATTCTCGCCTTTGTCATCCACTAACATCAGCGAATTTATGCGACGGTTAATATCCGCATTTTTTAGTTCATCTTCCTGAATTGACGGAATATTCTCGTGCATTTTTTTGCTGGCTTTATCACATGTCTTTTCATATTGCATACGCTCGTCTGTGTTTAGCTGTGAAATGGCGTACAGCCGGCTCTCCAGCGCGATAAGCAGGTCTCTAAGTCCAAGTGGAGAGAGAAAAAAGAGAGATTCTTTGTTTCTTGGTTCTTTTATTTTTAATGCCATGGCAACAAATTCATTCTTTTGGCGAATAATGCCAGTATTAACGCCCTTAATACTTATAGCCATAAAAGGTTCTCCCTAACCATATATTTATTAATATTCTGCATTTGAAACTATTGATAAAATTTACGAATGAATAATTGAACTGCGCTAATTAAAATAGCACAGATTAAAAGCGAGGCTCCACTTGTGGGGATTTAAATAATAAGTAATCGTGGTGAGTGTCCGGAATCGGACACTCAGTAATAGCTATTGTTGACGTAACTGCAGATCCAGCGGTGTTTTACTTGGCTCTCCACCAATTTCACGCGCCAGTTTGGGGACCATATAGCCGGAAACTAGCGTCAGAAGCTCACGCATAATGCGACGCGCTTCGTCGTCGCTGACCATAAAGTGTGCGGCACCCTGCACTTTATCCAGCACGTGCAGGTAATAGGGCATCACACCGGCATCAAACAGTGCGTTGCTAAGGTTAGCCAGGGTTTGTGCGTTATCGTTCACGCCACGAAGCAATACGCTTTGGTTGAGTAACGTAACGCCCACGGCGCGCAGACTGCTCATCGCCTGGCGAAACGTCTGATCAACTTCATTGGCATGGTTAATGTGATTGACCAGCAGAATCTGCAAGGAGGAGTGCGCAAAACGCTCGACCAGTCCTTCTGTAATGCGCTCCGGGATCACTATCGGCAAACGGCTGTGAATACGCAGGCGCTTAATGTGCGGGATAGCTTCCAGTTGCGTGAGCAACCAGTCCAGTTCGTGGTCCTTGGCCATTAACGGATCGCCACCAGAGAAGATGATTTCATCCAGCTCAGGGTGCGCGTTAATGTAGTCGAGGGCGACCTGCCAGTTGCGCTTATTGCCCTGATTTTCGGCGTATGGGAAATGCCGGCGGAAGCAATAGCGACAATTTACCGCGCAACCGCCTTTAACCAGCAGCAGTGCCCGATTGCGATATTTATGCAGCAGACCGGGAACCACGCTGTGCTGTTCTTCCAGTGGGTCGGTTGAGTAGCCTGGCGCGGCCACAAACTCTTCCTGGGCAGTCAGTACCTGACGTAAAAGCGGATCGTCCGGGTTGCCTTTCTCCATGCGGGCAATAAACGCACGCGGTACGCGCAGGGCGAAAAGCCGTCTCGCGTCGCGTCCGGCCAACAGTTTTTCATCTGCATCTATGTTCAAAAGATGCAGAAGTTCATCGGGATCGGTCACAACATCGGCAAGTTGCGATAACCAATCTTCTCTGGATGGGGTATTTAGGGTTACAATATGCGCCATTTTGTGGCTTAGCTACCAGTTAACAATTTTCAGAGGGCCTTATGGCAACGTACTATAGCAACGATTTTCGTGCTGGTCTTAAAATCATGTTGGACGGCGAACCTTATGCGGTTGAAGCCAGCGAATTCGTTAAACCAGGTAAAGGCCAGGCGTTTGCGCGCGTTAAGCTGCGTCGCCTGCTGACCGGTACTCGCGTAGAGAAAACCTTCAAGTCTACTGACTCCGCTGAAGGCGCAGACGTAGCCGACATGAACCTGACCTTCCTGTATAGCGACGGTGAGTTCTGGCACTTTATGAATAACACCACTTTCGAACAGCTGGCTGCAGACGAGAAAGCGGTAGGCGATAACGCTAAATGGCTGCTGGACCAGGCTGAATGCATCGTGACCCTGTGGAACGGTCAGCCGATCTCCGTAACTCCGCCGAACTTTGTTGAGCTGGAAGTTGTTGAAACCGACCCAGGTCTGAAAGGCGATACCGCTGGTACTGGCGGCAAACCGGCTACCCTGTCTACCGGCGCAGTCGTTAAAGTTCCGCTGTTCGTACAGATCGGCGAAGTGATCAAAGTGGATACCCGCTCCGGCGAATACGTTTCTCGCGTAAAATAAGTCTTCCATTTGATCTTATGGCGCAGGTTGCTGCGCCATACTTTTTCCAGGGCAGGAATGATGAAACGTCTTCTCGGTCTTGTAATGCTACTCCTTTTCACCAGCACCCTCCTGACAGGATGCAATACTGCGCGCGGCTTCGGTGAAGACATCAAACATCTTGGCAATTCAATTTCTCACGCCGCCAGCTAATCCTTTCATATAGTCTTAAAAACGGGTGTTTATCCATCACACTCCCGGATCTTGTCTATTATTAAGTAGCTATACACAAACAATATTGGCTAGAAAAGGAAGACGTTATGGTTAAGAAGACAATTGCTGCGATCTTTTCTGTGTTGGTACTTTCTTCCGTTTTAACCGCGTGTAATACCACACGAGGCGTAGGACAGGATATCTCTGAAGGCGGTAGCGCAATCTCTGGTGCAGCGACAAAAGCTCAGCAATAATGAAGAACGGTACGACGTACGTGTCGTACCGTTAATCTCCCTTCCCTGGGAGTGAAAGGAACGGCGAGAAGCGGTTCCCCAGGTGCAGTTTCATACGGATATTCCGCTTATAGGTGTAGACCGTTTTGCCATGAATGCTGAGCGCGGCGGCAATGGCATTGTTACTCACACCATCCATCCACATTGATAATACTTTCTCCTCCTGCGGCGTAAGCAAAGGCGTGGCGTTTTTGGCTATTTCTAATGCGGGGCGAACCTGAAGCGCTTCCTGAATTGTGTTGGAGAGTGTGTTCAGCGTGGTGTGCTTGGTCAAGACCGAATGGGCTACGGATTGAGAGGGCACGATGGGGGCATACTGTCTGTCTGCTGATTGCAGTAAAATCAGTGGGATGACACCACAACTCATAAAAAAAGGTTTAATTGGCGGACTGGAGTGCGTCTCGCTAATAAAACTGTATAAATCCGCGATCACCAGATGCGGTTTCCATTGCAAAATATGCTCTTTTGCTAACAGGAGATTATTGATTCCTGATACCAGAAATGAGGAGCTGAACCTGCCAGAATGATTAAGCAAGGCCTCTATCCCTGTGCGGGTAAAGTGGCACCGGTCAATCACTAAAATTTTAAGCATAAACGTTTCGCATTCAGAAGAGGGGCAATCGACTTTCTGGTTTCAGAAAGCCCTTCATCATAGAGAACTCCGATGAGTGCAAATGCGGGAACTACGCCGCTAATTATGCTTAATTCTTGCTTTTAGCAGGCGGTGAATAAAAAGGTTGAAATTCATTTTCTTCCGGGCAAAAATGCCATTTCACACATCAGCTTTGCAGGACGACCTGCAAACGCTTCATTCACCGGGGACGGCCCCATAGTTCTGGAGCCTGATATGTCCTGGATCGTTTTATTAATTGCAGGTTTGCTCGAAGTTGTCTGGGCGATTGGCCTGAAATACACCCACGGTTTTACGCGTCTTACGCCAAGCATTATCACTATTGCGGCGATGATCGTCAGTATCGCCATGCTCTCCTGGGCAATGCGCACGTTGCCTGTAGGAACCGCTTATGCGGTCTGGACCGGTATTGGCGCTGTTGGGGCGGCCATTACAGGGATTTTGCTGCTGGGTGAGTCTGCCAGCCCGGCACGTTTGCTGAGCCTTGGGCTGATCGTTGCTGGTATTATTGGTCTGAAGCTGAGCACTCACTAAGCGCCAGGCTGTTTCACCCAAATCAGTTTGTTCACTTCAAACCCTTCCCGGGTCGCGATGGCTAACATTTGCTGTTTCATTTCATCTGAAATAGTCGGGGTCCGTGAAAGGATCCACAGGTAGTCGCGATCCGGGCCACAAACCAGCGCGTGACGATATTCCCGGTCGAGTGCAATTACGTTATACCCGCCATAGAAGGGGCCGAAAAAAGAAACCTTAAGCGCGGCTCTGCTTGGGTCGCCGGTGAAATAGGCTTTCCCTTCCGTTTTCTGCCACATCTCCCTGTCAGGGTTATAGCCCTTGTTAATAACGTTGATGCCGCCGTCGTCGCGCAAGCTGTATGTTGCGGTCACTTTATCCAACCCGCGCTCGAAACGATGGTCGAAGCGCGCAATTTCATACCAGGTTCCCAGATAGCGTTTGGCATCAAAGTTATTTACCACGGTAACGCCTTTCGGCGGTGTCGGGGAGCTACACGCGACAACCAGGAATGCAGCCGTAACTGCAGCAACGACGGGCAAAATGCGCATGGGATTTTCCTTGCTGTATTTTTGTTAAGTGTAGATGACAACAGGAAAAAAAGAGAAAGAAAGGAGGCCCAATATCCTGGGCCTCATCGTCAGTTATTGCAGCTTTTCAAGAATGCGCCAGGCCGCCTCGACACGGACAGGGTTAGGATAGCTTTTGTTTGCCAGCATCACGATGCCAAGGTTTTTTTCTGGAACGAAGGCTACGTAGCTGCCAAATCCTCCAGTGGATCCCGTTTTATGCACCCATGAGGCTTTCACTGCCGGGGCGGGCGGGTTTACCTCAGCGGCGGGAAGCGCTGCCAATGCCACTTTGCTGTCACTGCCGTTGATGATCGAATCAGCTTTCAGCGGCCAGTTCAGCATCTCCCAGCCTAATCCCTGGTACATATCGCCAATACGCCAGTAGCGAGACTGCGCAAGCGCAATGCCCTGCTGGAGCATTTTCTCCTGAACGCGGCTGGCATCCATGTTGACCTGAATCCAACGGGCCATATCAATAACGCTGGATTTCACGCCATAGGCTTCGGCGTCAAGTTGTCCCGGAGAAACGTGTACAGGTTTCCCTTCGCGATAGCCCCAGGCATAATCTTTTTGTTCGCTTTGCGGAACTGTAATCCAGGTATGCGCCAGTTTTAATGGTTGCAGGACGCGTCTGGTCATTGCCTCTTCGTAACTCATTCCTGAGGGTTTCACCGCCAGCGCGCCAAACAGACCAATGCTGGAGTTAGCGTAAAGACGCTTAGCGCCCGGGGTCCATTGCGGCTGCCAGTTTTGATAAAAACGCAGTAATGCGGCTTTATCCGTAACGTCATCGGGGATCTGCAGCGGTAGGCCGCCTGCCGTATAGGTGGCTAAGTGCAGCAGGCTGATACCCTGCCACTGTTTGCCTGTCAGTTCTGGCCAGTATTTCGTGACCGGATCGCTGAGCTTAATTTCGCCGCGGGCGATAGCATCGCCGCCCAACACGCCGTTAAACGTCTTACTGACCGACCCTAGCTCAAACAGCGTTTGCTGCGTGACTGGGTGGTTATTGGCGATATCGGCTTTACCCCAGGTGAAATAATAGGGTTTTCCCTGGTAGATAACGGCAACGGCCATACCCGGAATAGCCTGCTCCTGCATCAACGGGGTGATGGTGCGATTAACGATATCGGCAATCTGTTGTTCTGTTTTGGCGGAGGCAAACGTGGAGAAAGAGGCTGTCAGCAGCAGAGCGCAGCATAACGATTTTTTCATCATGAAATCAGTTCCGTAATTAAAAGCAAAAGGGTGTCCGGGCCCGTCAGACGCAATCAGTGTGTTTGATTTGCACCGTGTTGACAAACGGTTAAATTTAGCAGCAGATATAAGTTTTTCTAACAGGCCGGATGATGACGCGTAGCTATATCCCTCTTAACTCGCTGCGGGCTTTTGAAGCCGCGGCCAGACATCTCAGTTTTACCCGCGCCGCGATTGAGCTCAATGTGACGCATTCTGCCATCAGCCAGCATGTAAAATCGCTGGAGCAGCAGCTAAATTGTCAGCTTTTTGTGCGCGGTTCTCGTGGATTAATGTTGACGACTGAAGGGGAAAGTCTGTTACCTGTACTTAATGACTCTTTTGATCGTATGGCGGGGATGCTGGATCGTTTTGCCACCAAACAGACCCAGGAAAAACTTAAAATTGGCGTGGTGGGGACCTTTGCGGTTGGGTGTCTGTTTCCTCTACTGGGCGATTTTAAGCGCAGTTACCCGCATATTGATTTGCATATTTCTACCCATAATAACCGCGTGGATCCCGCTGCCGAAGGACTGGATTATACTATTCGCTACGGAGGGGGAGCCTGGCATGATACTGACGCGCAATATTTATGTAGCGCGTTGATGTCTCCACTGTGTTCGCCAACATTGGCTTCGCAGATTCAAACGCCTGCGGACATCCTGAAATTTCCGTTATTACGATCGTATCGGCGGGATGAATGGACGCTTTGGATGCAGGCCGCCGGAGAGGCACCCCCGTCACCAACGCACAACGTGGTGGTGTTTGATTCGTCCGTCACCATGCTGGAAGCCGCGCAGGCGGGGATCGGTGTGGCAATTGCGCCAGTCAGAATGTTCACGCATTTACTCAGTAGGGAACGAATCGTTCAACCGTTTTTAACGCAGATTGATTTGGGTAGTTACTGGATAACGCGTTTGCAATCGCGTCCGGAGACACCGGCGATGCGTGAATTTTCCCGTTGGTTGACAGGAATGCTGCACAAATAAAAAGGCCCGCCAATGGCGGGCCTGATAATTAACGCATGTACTTAGATGGTCAGAATACCAATAGCCGTTACAACGGTCAGGATTGCTGCCAGTCCATAGAATACCCATTTGCCAGCAGGCACGTGGATTTTCAGGTCATGCATCGCGTGGTGCATACGGTGTAAACCACACCACAGCGGCAGAACGATCATCAGGAACAGAAACGCACGTCCGATGAAGCTCTGAGCGAATGCCAGTACGCGTTCATAGCTGAAAGCATCAGGAACAAAGCCCAGCGGCAGCATAATGCCTACCAGCAGGATCATTACTGGCGCAATGATTGCGCTCCACATACCGCCTGCACCAAACAGGCCCCAGAATACGGGTTCGTCAGAGCGTTTTGGATTTGGATTAATCATTCCGGACTCCTTACCAGAACAGGGCAACAAACAGTATGACTACTGTCGCAACCACAGTAACTGCCCAGAGACCTTTGATGATCGGCTCTGGCCCCATTTTTTCGTCTTTTACGATGATATTGGCTGCTTTTGGCGCCAGCTCAAACCAGGTTTTGGTATGCAGCAGCGCTGCTGCCAGGGCGATAATGTTAAGGATTACCACCACCGGGTTTTGCAAAAAGGCGACAAAGCCCATCCAGGACTCTGCACCATGCTTGAGTGCAAACAGGCCGATAATCAGTTCAATGCTGAACCAGACTGCCGGAACTGCCGTGCCTTCACGCAGCATGTAAAAACGATAAAATGGCAGCTTTTTCCACCAGGTGGACGTCATTGGCCGCACATAGGCTTTACGTTTAGTCGTCATCGTGCACTCCTTAGCGTGGTTTCAGGGTAGCGATAAGAAAGTCTTTTGAACTTTCAACTTTACCCTGCTGAATGGCCGCAGCCGGATCGACGTGTTTCGGGCAGACTTCGGAGCAGTAGCCCACGAAAGTACAGGTCCAGACGCCGTTCGGGCTGTTCAACTGAGCCATACGCTCCTTCTTACCGTGGTCGCGGCTATCTTCGTTGTAACGATGCGCCAGCGTAATCGCAGCCGGTCCAATGAACTCAGGGTTCAGACCGAACTGCGGACACGCGGCATAGCACAGACCACAGTTGATGCAACCGGAGAACTGATGATACTTCGCCATCTGCGCCGGAGTCTGGGTGTTTGGACCCTGATCCGGTGTACGCGGGTTACCGATAATGTACGGTTTGATCGCTTCCAGGCTTTCGATAAAGTGCGTCATGTCGACGACCAGATCGCGCTCAATCGGGAAGTTGCCCAGCGCTTCAACCTTCATGCCGTTGGTGTAATCACGCAGGAAGGTTTTGCACGCCAGTTTCGGTACATTGTTGACCATCATGCCGCAGGAGCCGCAGATCGCCATACGGCAGGACCAGCGGTAGCTCAGGTCCGGTGCCAGGTTATCCTTGATGTAACCCAGCGCATCCAGCAGTGACGTGGTTTCATCATAAGGAACTTCGTAGAAAGCACTGTGCGGCGCGGTATCGGTTTCCGGGTTATAGCGCACCACCTCAACTTTCAGGTTTTTCATCTCAGCCATTCGCCTTCTCCTTCTTATCGGCTGCTTCCGCTTCGCCACCGTAAACACGTTTAGCCGGTGGCAGAGTGGTGATTTTCACGTCGCTGTATTCCAGGCGAGTCGTGCCGTCAGCATCGCGGAAGGCGAGGGTGTGTTTGAGGAAGTTCACATCGTCACGCTCGGTGCAGCCTTCATCCAGACGCTGGTGCGCGCCGCGGGATTCTTTACGCGCCAGAGCAGAGTGCGCCATACATTCAGCAACGTTCAGACCGTGACCCAGTTCGATGGTATACAGCAGGTCGGTGTTGAAGACGCTGGAGGTATCAGTGATACGTACGCGCTTGAAGCGTTCCTGCAGTTCCGCCAGCTTATCAACGGTTTTCTGCATGAGTTCCGGCGTACGGTAGATACCGCAACCTTCTTCCATGGACAGGCCCATTTCGTCACGGATCTTAGACCAGTTTTCGTTACCTTCCTGGTTAACCAGATCTTTCAGACGTTTTTCAACGCCAGCAACCTGTGCATCAAGAGCGGCACTGTTTGCAGCGCCAGCCGTTGCAGCGCGTTCTGCTGCCTGCTCACCGGCCATACGACCGAAGACCACCAGTTCTGCCAGGGAGTTAGAGCCCAGACGGTTAGCGCCATGCAGACCAACAGAGGAACATTCGCCGACAGCGAACAGACCTTTAATGCGGGTTTCACAGTGCTGATCGGTTTCGATACCGCCCATGGTGTAGTGCGCGGTCGGACGTACCGGGATCGGTTCTTTAACCGGATCGACACCCACGTAAGCTTTCGCCAGTTCGCAAATGAACGGTAAACGTTCGAGCAGTTTTTTCTCGCCGAGGTGACGCAGGTCGAGGTGAACCACATCGCCACGCGGAGTGGAAATGGTGTTGCCTTTGCGCCATTCGTGCCAGAACGCCTGAGAAACTTTGTCGCGCGGACCGAGTTCCATGTATTTGTTTTTTGGCTCGCCCAGCGGGGTTTCCGGACCCATGCCGTAGTCTTGCAGATAACGGTAGCCGTTTTTGTTGACCAGAATACCGCCTTCACCACGGCAGCCTTCAGTCATCAGAATACCGGAGCCTGGCAGACCTGTTGGGTGATACTGAACGAATTCCATATCACGCAGCGGAACGCCGTGGCTCAGCGCCATGCCCATACCGTCGCCGGTTACGATGCCGCCGTTGGTGTTGTAACGGTAAACACGACCTGCGCCGCCCGTTGCCATAACAACAGCGTTAGCACGGATTTGCACCAGCGTGCCTTCCATCATGTTCATGGCAACCAGGCCGCGAGCATGACCGTCGTCAACCAGGATATCCAGAACGAAGTGTTCGTCAAAGCGCTGAATCTGCGGGAACTGCAAAGATGTTTGGAACAGCGTATGCAGCATGTGGAAGCCGGTCTTATCCGCGGCAAACCAGGTACGCTCGATTTTCATGCCGCCGAAGCGACGTACGTTGACGCTACCGTCTTCACGACGGCTCCATGGGCAGCCCCATTGTTCCAGTTGCGTCATTTCAGTTGGGCAGTGGTGGACAAAGTAATCCACGACATCCTGCTCACACAGCCAGTCTCCGCCTGCTACCGTATCGTGAAAATGGTAGTCAAAGCTGTCATGATCCTGCGCGACAGCAGCAGAGCCGCCTTCGGCAGCAACGGTATGGCTGCGCATTGGGTACACTTTTGAGATCAGTGCGATTTTAGCGTTGGGATTTGCTTGTGCGGCAGCAATTGCAGCACGTAATCCCGCGCCACCGGCGCCTATAATGGCAAGATCGGCTTGAAAGGTTTGCACGACATTCCTCCAGATTGTTGTTATTTCATCCCTGCCTGAAATCAGATGCTTCATCGGCTTCAAACAGGTTATGAACGCGTTTCCACTGCTCCTTTATAGGTACAATAGTATAGTCTTAGGGATGTGCGGGAAATTTGACGTGTTCGATTTTTTTAGCGTGTCATAGGGGGGAATTATCATTGAATTTGATTAATTTAATTACTAAACCACCCTAAGTCGCTTTTTTTATCCAATTGCCAGTGATGATTAGTGCTGCCTGAAATTTGTCTCGTTAGCGCGATACGAGTAGACTTCGTGCCCTTGTCATAAATCGGAGAAACAACCATGAGCGAAACGGCAACCTGGCAGCCGAGCGCGTCCATCCCCAATCTGTTGAAACGTGCAGCAATTATAGCGGAGATTCGCCGCTTTTTTGCCGATCGTGGCGTGCTTGAGGTTGAGACCCCTTGTATGAGTCAGGCAACGGTAACGGACATCCACCTGTTCCCGTTCGAAACGCGTTTCGTTGGCCCTGGACACTCCCAGGGAATGAATCTCTATTTAATGACCAGCCCTGAATACCATATGAAGCGCCTGCTGGTGGCAGGATGCGGCCCGGTGTATCAACTGTGCCGCAGCTTCCGTAATGAAGAGATGGGGCGCCATCATAACCCTGAATTCACCATGCTTGAGTGGTATCGTCCGCACTACGATATGTATCGCCTGATGAATGAAGTGGATGATTTGCTCCAGCAGGTGCTGGACTGCTCACCTGCGGAAAGCCTTTCTTACCAGCAGGCCTTCCAGCGCCATCTGGAGATTGACCCGCTGTCTGCGGATAAAACCCAACTGCGGGAAGTGGCGGCGAAATTGGATCTCAGCAATATCGCTGATACCGAAGAAGACCGGGATACCTTACTGCAACTGCTGTTTACGATGGGTGTTGAACCGCATATTGGTAAAGACAAGCCGACGTTTGTGTATCATTTCCCGGCCAGCCAGGCATCACTGGCGCAAATCAGTACCGAAGATCACCGCGTGGCTGAACGTTTCGAGGTTTATTACAAAGGTATTGAGCTGGCGAATGGTTTCCATGAATTGACCGACGCGCGCGAACAGCAGCAGCGGTTTGAACAGGATAACCGCAAACGTGCCGCACGAGGCTTACCACAGCAACCTATCGATACCAACCTGCTGGAAGCGCTGAAAGTCGGCATGCCGGATTGCTCAGGCGTGGCGCTGGGCGTTGACCGTCTGGTGATGCTGGCGCTGGGCGCAGAGAGCCTGGCCGAGGTAATCGCATTTACCGTCGATCGCGCATAACTTACTCTTCTGCAATACAAAGTGGTGGCTTAATCGCCACTTTGTAGCATATTTTTTCATTTCCCCTCTAATAGCCACAATTTACACCTGGATATTTGATATCGTTTAGGTATCAATTCTGTGTTGTTTTTTTTATCGCTGAACTCTGCAAAGAGAGCAGTGCCAACCGGTGAGCGGCGTTTGTTAAACGCTTGCCAGAGTAAGGGATGGTTTAATGACCCAAACAATAAAAAAGATGAGCCTGATAGGTCTCATTCTCATGATATTTACGTCAGTTTTCGGTTTTGCTAATAGCCCCTCCGCGTTCTATTTAATGGGGTATAGTGCAATACCGTGGTATATATTTTCTGCATTATTATTCTTTATTCCATTTGCTTTAATGATGGCGGAAATGGGTTCTGCCTATCGGAAAGAAGAGGGGGGAATCTATTCGTGGATGAATAATAGCGTTGGACCACGCTATGCGTTTATCGGCACGTTTATGTGGTTTTCTTCTTATGTGATATGGATGGTTAGTACTGCGGCGAAAGTCTGGGTACCTTTTTCAACCTTCTTGTTTGGCGCAGACATGACGCAGCACTGGCGTATTGCAGGGCTTGAGCCTACGCAGGTTGTCGGGCTGCTCGCAGTCGGTTGGATGATCCTGGTGACCTGCGTGGCATCCCGGGGTATTAATAAGATTGCGCGTATTACGGCTGTAGGTGGAATTGCCGTAATGTGTCTTAATTTAGTTCTGTTGTTAGTGAGTGTCGCTATTTTGTTATTAACTGGTGGCCACTTTGCACAGGATATTAATTTCATCTCTTCGCCTAATCCCGGATATCAGTCTGGACTGGCAATGTTGTCATTTGTTGTGTTTGCCATTTTTGCTTACGGCGGAATTGAAGCTGTGGGGGGACTGGTTGATAAAACAGAAAAACCAGAAAAGAACTTTGCGAAAGGTATTGTCTTTGCCGCTATTGTCATTTCTGTTGGTTATTCACTGGCCATCTTTTTATGGGGCGTTAGCACCAACTGGCAGCAGGTATTAAGTAATAGCTCAGTTAACCTCGGGAATATTACCTATATCCTGATGAAAAGCCTCGGAATGACGTTGGGTAATGCGCTACATCTTTCCCCTGATGCCGCAATGGTGATGGGCGTATGGTTTGCACGTATTACCGGGCTTTCCATGTTTCTTGCCTATACCGGCGCTTTTTTCACCCTCAGCTACTCACCGCTGAAAGCGATTATTCAGGGCACGCCGAAGGCGTTGTGGCCCGCGCCGATGACCAAACTGAATGCCGTAGGGATGCCGACGACGGCAATGTGGTTACAGTGCCTGCTGGTGAGCCTGTTTATCCTGTTGGTTTCATTTGGTGGTGATACGGCTTCAGCGTTCTATAACAAACTGACGCTGATGGCGAACGTCTCGATGACGCTGCCGTATCTGTTCCTGGCGCTGGCGTTTCCGTTCTTTAAATCCCGTCCGGGTCTGGAAAGGCCGTTTGTTGTCTTTAAAACCCGAGCGGCGACGCTGCTGGCAACGGGAGTGGTCGTGCTGGTGGTGACGTTTGCTAATGTGTTCACCATCATCCAGCCGGTAATTGAAGCCGGAGACTGGAACAGCGCACTGTGGATGACCGGCGGTCCGATCTTCTTCTCACTGCTGGCGATGGCGATTTATCAGAACTACAGCCGTCGCACGACCAACGAGCCTGAGTGGGCGGTGGAATAAAGGCCATCTGGCGTTTATTGCCTGTTGCCGATCCGGACGCATATTAAGCTCGAAAATGTCTGTAATCGGCGATGAAATGCCCGATGGCGCAAGCTTATCGGGCCTACAGGTTAATTGCAGACCCGTAGGCCGGATAAGACCCCACGGGTCGCCATCCGGCATTTCTTGCCTGCATTGTGCGTTACAAACTCCCTGCCGGGCGACTGCCTCTTCCTGCAGAACTTAATGTTCTCCCTGTTTGCTTACCGCCGAGGCTCTCCAGACGCATCTGGAACGGAGGGAACGGCATATCAATACCGTGCTCGCGGAAGCCTGCCAGAATTAGCTGGTGGATTTCATGGCGCAGCGGCATGCGATGCCCCATTTCTGCGGCATAAATACGCAGTTCGAAGATTTGAATCCCCTGCTGCAGGTCAACCAGGAAGACTTCAGGTGCCGGATTATCGATAACCAGCGAACAGCGCTGTGCGGCAGTCAGCAGGATCTGCGTAACCTCCTCGCTGTTCGCCTCCGACGGTGCCGGGATGGTTAACACCACACGGGTAACGGAATCGGATAACGACCAGTTGATAAACTGTTCGGTGATAAAGGCTTTGTTGGGCACGATGATCTCTTTGCGGTCCCAGTCGCTGATAGTGGTGGCGCGGGTATTAATTTTCGTCACGCTACCGGTAAGGTCGCGAATCGTCACCGTGTCGCCAATGCGGATTGGTTTTTCAAACAGGATAATCAGACCGGAAATAAAGTTGGCGAAGATCTCCTGCAAACCAAAGCCCAGACCGACACCGAGAGCCGCCACCAGCCATTGCAGTTTGGACCATTCAATACCGATCATCGAGAAACCAACCAGACCGCCAATCAGCATCAGCAAATACTTGGTAATGGTGGTGATGGCATAACCGGTGCCGGGGGTTAAATCCAGATGTTGCAGTAGTGCCAGCTCCAGCAGTGCGGGTAGGTTGCGCACTAACTGGGTGGTGATGATAAATACCAGAATCGCGATAAGCACCGCGCCCAGCGTTATCGGTTCTAAGCTTTCCACGCCCTGAACCGTGGAGGTGACATCCCACAACGAGATGTTTTCCAGGAAGCCGAAAGCGGAATGAATTTCTGACCACAGTACAATGACCGAGAGCAGGGCGATAAGCATCAGGATAGAACGCACCAGGCGCAGCGATTGCGCGCTGATAGCATCCAAATCCACTTCGCTTTCATCAACGTCAATCGCGCCTTCAAGGCTGGTGGAATGCGGTGGTTCTTCTTCGCCCCGCGCGCGCTGCGCCAGCATTTCAGCGCGTCGATGCTTGGCGCGGTCAAACGCCAGACGGCGACGCTGAATCAGCATCCAACGGCGGATAACGTGATACACCACCAGTAATAAGAACCAAATCGCTACGGACGTTTCCAGACGTGCCAGCAGGGCTTGTGACGTGGCGAGGTAGCCTACTGCCGCGGCGAGAATGGCAATCAGCGGCGCACCCATCAGCATATTCCACAGCATGCTGTTAACCATGTTATCGCTGTTGCCCTCTTTATCGAGGTACAGCGGTATCCCGGCGCGTTTCAGGCTCAGGGTTACGACCGCCAGCGCACCGCAAATCAGAATAAAGCACAGACGTCCCAGTGAGGCGGAGAATTCCCGGTCATTGAGGTTATCAAACATAATCACCGCCATGATCAACGGGACAATCAGCCCGATGCTCATCAGGTAATAGTGCATGGCTTTCGCGACGCGGTTCCGCGGCCAGCCAAAGTGGGCAATGAACAGACCGTTGGGACGTGCAAAGGTGGCGCAGATCATTACCGCCCACAGCATGGGCACCGTGGCGGTAACGCCATCGCCGATCGCGACAGCCAACGGATAAGGCCAGGCTTCCTGCAATCCGTAACCGAGCGTTGCCCACAGCACTGGCAATGGTGAAGCGACGAGTATTGACCAGAATACCGTGCGTATTGTCAGCCAGAAGTGGTCCTGGGTGACTTTCCCGACCCGCGCGGACGAGCGTTCAAGGAAACGGGTGAAGTGCTTGCGCGAAGAGAGGCTAAAGCCAACTAACACCAACGCCGCGAACAGCGGTAGCAGCGTTTCTTTGCTGGTCAGCATCATGATGCTGGCTTTGCCCAACTGATTAAACGTATCTAATGAGATCAGACGCCGCAGATCCTGAACGATGTCGACAGGCCAGGAGAGGGAGATAGGGCTAACGTCTGACGTCCAGAACAGGTAGCGGTGCGTCGCTTCGTTGACCTCTTTTAGCGCATCTTCCAGTTGACTGTTGGAAACTTTGAGCTTGGTCAGCTCAAGGATCAGCGTATCGCCGCCCTGCAACAATGAGTTCAGCAGCTCACGCTGGGTGCGTAGCTGGGCGTTGAGGATGCTGCTCTGTTCAGCGGTCAGCGGTTGTCCATCGGCCTGATGAATCTGACGCAGCTGCGGCTGTTTGTTGAGGAGATCCTCATAGCGCATGCGGTGTACGCGAAGCTGCGCCATTTCGGTATCCAACTGCTGAGGTTTAGGCATTTCCGGCAGACGGGATACCTGCGCTCGCAGCGCTTCTCCCAGCATATTTGAAACCCCAAGCCACTGAGACTGCTCTCGCAGCGTATTCAATGCCTGACGCACCTGCAGCGTTTGGCTGGCGGCCTGACGCTGCTGCGAAGCGACCAAGTCCATACGCTGTGCTTGCTGGTTTAAGGCCTGAGACAGCTCGCGGTTTACCTTGAACTGGTCGACAATACCCTCCGGCAGTCCCGCGCTGTTTTCCGCCAGCAGTTCGGTGCTTTCCAGCGCTCGCTCAGCTTCACGCTGACGTTGACTGTTGAGTTGATTGCGCAAAGCCTGCAGGTAAGCGTCGAGTTGTTGACTCTGTTTTTCCGCCAGTTCGGAGCGCATACGCGCCAGTTCCTGACGGTTATTGGCGGAAAGCTGCGCCAGCTCCAGTTCATCGACCTGGGCTTTAAGTTTGGCGGATTCAGCCTGCATCGCCTGATTCTGTGCGGAATTGCCGTTGGCGGTACCAATGCGTCGCTCAAGCTCATTGAGCTGGCGGCGGGCATCGGTTTGCTGTTGAGGAAGCTGGCTTAACGAGTCGGCGATTTCCCGGGCGCGATCCTGCTCCTGCTGGGCTTGACGACTCTTTTCCAGCAGTTGGCTGCTAACCTGGAGGATCTCCTGGTTTAACGCATCGGTAGTGAGTCCGGTTGGCACATTGCGCGGTTCATCACGCAGGTTGCTAAGCTGTGCGCGTAACGTTGCGGACAGCTTGGGGAAGTTATCAATAACCTGCTGATATTGTTGGGCGCGCTCGAGAGAGCCTTTACGCTCCTCAAGGGCATTCAGCGCGGACTGGAGCGCCTCAACGGTTTCTGGCTGAGCGGGTTTTGCCGCTTTTGCCTGCTCCAGTTCCTGGGTGAGTTGTTTGGCATCGGGGGCCGTCGCAGCGTACGCCCCCAGGCTGAGGCACCAGGCCATCAGAAAAGTGATAATCAGGCGCACAGCAGCGATTCCTATGTTTAACTTTCGTCTTTTTTGTCGTCAACCAGCGGGCTGGCATCGTGTTCTGCTTCGATCTCTTCTTTCGCCAGCGGGGCCGGTTCTGCCTCTGGCGTCACGAAAGTCTCGGTCGAGATGGCCATTGGCTGGCCGATTTTGGTCACGGACAGATCCTGCAACTGCTCAACCAGGTTAACTTTGCCAGGTGCGAACAGGTTGATGACGGTGGAACCGAGCTTAAAGCGGCCCATTTCCTGACCTTTCAGCAGCGCCACCGACCCTTCGCTTTCGCCTTCCGGCCAGGTCCAGCGCTTGATGACGCCTTCACGCGGTGGGGTAATGGTGCCAGCCCATACGGTCTCAATGCTGCCGACGATGGTCGCGCCGACCAGAATCTGCACCATCGGGCCAAATTCGGTATCAAACAGACAGATTACACGTTCGTTGCGGGCAAACAGGTTCGGTACGTTTTGCGCAGTCAGGATGTTTACAGAGAAGAGATCGCCCGGCACATACATCATTTCACGCAGGATACCGTTACACGGCATGTGTACACGGTGGTAATCGCGTGGAGACAAGTAAGTGGTCACAAACGTACCGTTGCGGAATTTGTCCGCCATCTGATAGTTGCCAGCCAGCAGCGCTTCAAGGGTATAGCTGTGCCCTTTAGCCTGCAGCAGTTTGTCTTCCTCGATGTTGCCTAACTGGTTAATCACACCGTCAGCGGGCATGACCAGTACGTTTGGATCGGTATTAATCGGGCGAGCATCATCGCGCAGCGGGCGAACAAAGAAGTCGTTGAAGGTGCGATAGCTGGCGGTGTCCGGCTTTTGCGCCTCTTTCATATCGACCTTGTAATATTTCACGAACAGATCGATAACCAGTTTGGTCAGCCATCCCGCTCGTTTGCTCGCACCCCAACCCGCCAGGCGAGTGAGCCATAGTTTCGGCAGAATGTATTGTAGCGAAAGCTTAAATGAGTTTAACAAGGTAGCCTCCAGGCCATAATTTGTTCCCGATCCGGCATACGGGCCGGATCCTGAAAAAAGGGGGACGATTCTAGCGATGCTTAGCTTAGTTGTCAGTTGTCTGTATCAGAAAAGTTTTTACGCGTTTTTACCTGCGCCATGCTTTCCAGGATGCGGTGATAATTTTCAAACCGGGTTTCGGCTATGACCCCTTTTTCTACCGCCTCACGGATAGCGCAGCCTGGATCGGTATCATGCTTGCAGTCGCGGTATTTGCAATGGCCCAGGTAGTCATGAAATTCGACAAAGCCATGCGTGATTTGTTCCGGCTCCAGATGCCACAGTCCAAACTCACGTACGCCAGGGGAGTCGATAACGTCGCCGCCGTGTGGGAAGTGATACAGGCGAGAGGCCGTGGTGGTGTGCTGTCCAAGGCCGGAGTTGTCAGAGACATCATTGGTCAGGATCTCTTCCTGCAGGCCGAGGAGATTATTGAGCAGGCTGGATTTACCTACGCCCGATTGACCGGCAAAAATGCTGATGCGATCGGTTAATGCTTCTTCAAGCGGTTTCAGGCCGTCTTTAGTGCGGCTTGATACCATCAACACCTGATAGCCAATGTTGCGATAGATATCCATCTGTTCGTTAACGAAGGCCATGCCTTCATCATCCAGCAGATCGATCTTATTCAGCACGATAATCGGTTCAACGTGTAGCGTTTCGCAGGCTACCAGATACCGGTCGATAATATTGAGTGACAGCTCGGGTAAGATGGCTGAGACAATAACGATCTGGTCGATGTTGGCGGCAATAGGCTTTACCCCGTCGTAAAAGTCGGGGCGTGTCAGTACCGAAGTACGATCGTGTACCGCTTCAACGATACCTTTGACATTCACGCCTTCAGCTGCCGCTTTACCCGGGCGCCAGACTACGCGATCGCCAGTAACCAGCGAGCGAATTGTACGGCGGATGTTGCAGCGGTGAATTTCACCGTCAGCAGACTCTACGTCGGCATGCATGCCAAAACGGCTGATAACGATGCCTTCAGCGGTTTCGCCAAACAGGTTGTCGTCGTAGTCGGGCTTCTCCGTGGACGTTTTAAGACGACGCTGGTGATTGGCGTTCACACGGCGCTGTTGGCCTTTGGAGAGTTTATTCTTACTCAATCGGACTGGCTCCTGGTCGCCCATGATGGGCAAAACATTTATGATACACACAATTTTAGATCAATGTAGTCACACTGAATGTGACGCTGAAGGGTGGAAAATAGCATGAGTGCCAATGAAAACAACCTGATTTGGATCGATCTGGAGATGACAGGTCTGGATCCCGAGCGCGATCGCATTATTGAGATCGCCACGCTGGTGACGGATGCCAACCTGAATATTCTGGCTGAAGGACCGACAATTGCGGTGCACCAGTCCGACGAACAGCTGGCATTAATGGATGACTGGAACGTACGTACGCATACCGGTAGCGGGCTGGTGGAGCGCGTGAAGGCGAGCACCATGGGCGATCGTGACGCTGAACTGGCCACGCTGGCTTTTTTGAAAGAGTGGGTTCCGGAAGGGAAATCACCTATCTGCGGCAACAGCATCGGGCAGGATCGTCGTTTCCTGTTTAAATACATGCCGGAGCTGGAGGCGTATTTCCATTATCGCTATCTGGACGTCAGTACGCTCAAAGAACTGGCGCGTCGTTGGAAGCCGGAAATCCTTGCGGGCTTCACCAAGCAGGGAACACATCAGGCGATGGACGACATTCGTGAATCTGTTGCTGAGCTTGCTTACTATCGCGAACATTTTATTAATCTTTGATTTTGTTCTCCGGTGGCTTGCGCCACCGGTTTTTTGACGCTAAATTGTTCAGCTTGATTGCAAATTAATCACTTGAACGAATTTTCGAAAAAAACGCTTTCAGGGGGGTTGCAGCTAAACGGATTTCTCGTATAATGCGCCTCCCGTAACGACGCAGAAATGCGAATTACGACAGCAACAAAAGCAGTACAGATTTGCGGGAATAGCTCAGTTGGTAGAGCACGACCTTGCCAAGGTCGGGGTCGCGAGTTCGAGTCTCGTTTCCCGCTCCAAAA
>NZ_JAOWHL010000039.1:29003-519379 GCF_030332645.1 Citrobacter sp. Cpo091 | reverse complement strand
GTCCTTAGGAGCTTACTGAAGTAAGTGACTCAGGCGAATGAAGGCAGCCAACGCAGTAGCGGTTCGAAAGACGAAGATTATGCGGGAATAGCTCAGTTGGTAGAGCACGACCTTGCCAAGGTCGGGGTCGCGAGTTCGAGTCTCGTTTCCCGCTCCAAAATTTGAAAATGCTTGTAAAGCACAGACCACCAATCGCAGGATTTCGAATTGCGACAAGGCGGCAACTGAATGAGTCCTTAGGAGCTTACTGAAGTAAGTGACTCAGGCGAATGAAGGCAGCCAACGCAGTAGTGGTTCGAAAGACGAAGATTAAGCGGGAATAGCTCAGTTGGTAGAGCACGACCTTGCCAAGGTCGGGGTCGCGAGTTCGAGTCTCGTTTCCCGCTCCAAATTCTTACCCCAATAAAAATATCCACAACGAATAATCGCGTTGGGGACGTTTTGTTTCGTCATTGACATACTCTTGTAAACAGACTTATCCACAGGTTCGGGTATTATTCCTGGAATGCAAAAAACTTCGCCGGGTGAATAGTATCATTTTAACTATTTGAAATTATTAACTTAATTATCATTTCAAATTGTTAATACGATCACTTGACGATTTTTTCCCTCTTGAATATCAATGTGTTTTTATTTTTATACACAAGCTGTGGATGACTTAAGCGTCGCGCGGCAGACCCTTCTCAATGACCCTGACCAAACGTTGTTTCTGCGGTAGCTGCACCTCAACTACGCAGGCATTTCGCTTCTCGATTTGCTGAGCAACCGCCCACTCTATGTGTTCGTCGAGAAGTGGGTGCTCACCTCTGCGACTTTCCAGTGCGCGAAGAATGGCTTCATTCCAGGGGGCATTACCCAACGCAACGGCGATATTTCGCAGCCAGCGCAGGTGGCCAATACGACGAATGGCAGACCCCTCAGTGACTTTTAAAAACCACGCTTCGCTCCAGCTAAACAGCTCTATTAACTCCGGAGCATGAAGCTGCTTGCGCGGGTTGAAGTCATCCTCTGCCGTCAACTGTGAATAGCGGTTCCACGGGCAAATAAGCTGGCAATCATCGCAGCCATAAATTCGATTCCCCATCAAGGGACGAAATTCTTCCGGGATCGCGCCTTCCAGTTCGATAGTGAGATAAGAGATACAGCGGCGCGCATCCACCGTGTAGGGTTCAACAATGGCCCCAGTGGGACAGATGGTCATGCAGGCAACGCATTTCCCGCATCCTTCTTCTGCTGGTTGGTCGACCGGTAGGGGTAAGTCGATCAGTAATTCCCCGAGGAAGAAAAATGAACCGGCTTCGCGATTGAGGATAAGTGAGTGCTTACCTGTCCAGCCAAGCCCGGCTTTTTCCGCTAACGGACGCTCAAGAATGGGCGCAGAATCGACAAAAGGTCTAAAATTCAGCGAAACGCAATGCTGTTGAATCATCTCTCCCAGCTTTTTTAAGCGGTTACGTAGCAGCTTATGATAGTCGCGCCCCAGCGCGTAACGGCTGACGTAACCCAGAGAAGGATTCTTCAATGTGCTGGCGAAGGCCGCATTGGCAGGAAGATAGTTCATACGTACGCTGATGACACGTAGCGTACCGGGCAATAATTCGTGAGGTCGGGCGCGCATCATGCCGTGACGGGCCATCCAGTCCATCTCGCCGTGGTATTGTTTATCCAGCCAGGCCTGCAGTTTGGGTTCCGCTTCGCTGAGGTCGGTATCGGCAATCCCGACCTGCTGAAAGCCAAGCTCCAGCCCCCACTGCTTAATATTTTGCGCTAACTGATTGAGATCGAGGGGCTCTGACATGACGGACCATACAATGAAGAAAAACCCCGCAAGTATACCACACTCCATCTGGCACGCCGATGACATCAGGCGGATGGAGCGAGAAGCGGCAGACAGTTCAGGGCTGACGCTGTACGAACTGATGCAACGGGCGGGAGAGGCGGCTTTTCAGGTCACTCGTGAGGCTTATCCGAACGCCCGGCACTGGCTGGTGCTATGTGGCCATGGCAACAACGGCGGTGATGGTTACGTAGTGGCAAGACTTGCCAAAGCGCTGGGTCTTGAAGTTACGTTGCTGGCGCAGGAAAGTGACAAACCGCTCCCCGAGGAGGCGCAGCAGGCACGTGATGCCTGGCTTAACGCTGGTGGCGTCATTCACGCGGCGGATATCAATTGGCCAAATAACGTGGACGTCATTATTGATGCGCTGTCAGGCACTGGCTTAAAACATGCGCCGCGTGAGTCTCTCTCGGTATTGATTGAACGTGCCAATTCTCACCCAGCCCCCACCGTGGCGATAGACATTCCCTCCGGCCTGCTGGCGCAGACGGGAGCGACGCCGGGCGCGGTCATCAACGCAGCGCATACCATTACCTTTATTGCACTCAAGCCGGGCCTGCTCACCGGTAAAGCGCGCGATGTCACCGGGCGTCTGCATGTTAACGCACTTGGGCTGGGCGACTGGCTGGCGGGGCAGAATGCACCAATACAACGTTTTGATGCCCAACAGCTTGCGCACTGGCTAACGCCGCGTCGACCCTCCTCGCACAAAGGCTCCCACGGGCGGCTGGTGATTATCGGCGGTGACCACGGTACGGCTGGCGCAATACGCATGGCCGGGGAAGCCGCGCTGCGAGCAGGTGCCGGGCTGGTCAAAGTGCTGACGCGCAGTGAAAACATTGCGCCTATTTTGACAGCCAGACCGGAACTGATGGTCGATGCGCTGACGCCGCAGACGCTGGAAGAGAGCCTGGCGTGGGCGGATGTAGTGGTGATAGGCCCCGGGCTTGGTCAGCAGGAGTGGGGCAAAAAAGCGCTGCAAAAAGTGGAGAATTTTCGCAAACCGATGCTCTGGGATGCGGATGCGCTGAACCTGCTGGCAATCAACCCCGATAAACGTCACAATCGCGTGATCACGCCGCATCCAGGTGAAGCCGCGCGACTGCTGGGTTGTTCCATTGCAGAAATTGAAGACGATCGCTTACTTTGTGCACAACGTCTGGTAAAACGGTACGGAGGCGTGGTGGTGCTGAAAGGCGCGGGTACGGTTGTTGCTGCTGAACAGGCGGAGTTGGGTATTATTGATACCGGCAATGCCGGGATGGCCAGCGGCGGAATGGGGGATGTGCTTTCCGGTATTATTGGCGCATTGCTCGGACAGAAGCTTACCCCGTATGATGCAGCATGTGCGGGATGTGTTGCGCACGGAGCGGCGGCGGATGTGCTGGCGGCGCGTTTTGGTACGCGTGGCATGCTGGCGACGGATCTCTTTACCACGCTACAGCGTATTGTTAACCCTGATGTGATTGACGTTTATCATGATGAATCGAGTAATTCCACTACCTGATGAGCAGGCGACTTTAGACCTGGGACTGCGGGTAGCCAAAGCCTGTGACGGCGCGACGGTTATATATTTGTACGGCGACCTGGGGGCGGGTAAAACCACCTTCAGCCGGGGATTTTTGCAGGCGTTAGGTCATAAAGGTAATGTAAAAAGCCCCACCTACACGCTGGTTGAACCCTATTCACTCGATAACTTGATGGTATATCACTTCGATTTATACCGACTTGCGGACCCAGAGGAGCTGGAATTTATGGGGATCCGCGATTATTTTGCCAATGATGCCATCTGCCTGGTGGAATGGCCGCAACAAGGTAAAGGTGTACTGCCAGACCCGGACGTCGAAATACACATTGAATACCAGGCGCAAGGTCGAGAGGCGCGTGTAAGCGCAGTCTCCTCATCAGGTGATTTATTGCTGGCGCGTTTAGCCGATTAACCTTAAGGGTGGCGGGATGATTTATCGCATCAGAAACTGGCTGATGGCAACCCTGGTCCTGCTGTGCGCGCAGGCAGGGGCCGCCAGTCTCTCCGATCTTCAGGTGTCCAATGGCGATCAACAGGCGCGGATTACGCTGAGCTTTATTGGCGATCCTGAATATGCCGTTTCGCAGGACGGGAAACGAACCGTCGCGCTGGATATTAAACAAACCGGTGTGATTCAGGGATTACCGCTGCTGTTTAGCGGCAATAATCTGGTGAAATCTATCCGTTCCGGCACGCCAAAAGATGCGCAGTCTCTGCGCCTGGTGGTGTATTTAACCGAGAACGGTAAAGCCGAAGCAGTAAAACGCCAGAACGGCGGCAATTATACCGTCGTGTTTACCATCAACGCTGATGCGCCACCGCCGCCACCTCCACCTCCCGTGGTTGCAAAGCGTGTTGAAGCGCCGATTGTCGCCCCACGTCCTGTTGAGCCAGCGCGTAATCCGTTTAAAGCAGAAAACGATCGCACTACGGCTGTGACTAACAGCAATACCTCCACGCGCCCTGCGGCGCGCGCCAGCACCAGCAACGGCGATAAAGTGGTGATTGCCATTGATGCCGGACACGGTGGACAGGATCCTGGCGCTATTGGTCCTGGCGGCACGCGTGAGAAAAACGTCACGATTGCCGTGGCGCGCAAGCTGCGCAGTTTGCTCAATGATGATCCGATGTTTAAAGGCGTACTCACCCGTGATGGTGATTACTTTATCTCGGTGATGGGGCGTTCAGACGTCGCGCGTAAACAAAACGCCAATTTCCTGGTTTCTATTCACGCGGATGCCGCGCCAAATCGTGATGCCACAGGTGCTTCCGTTTGGGTGCTGTCAAACCGTCGGGCGAACAGTGAGATGGCCGGCTGGCTGGAACAGCACGAGAAGCAATCGGAGCTGTTGGGCGGCGCGGGCGATGTGCTGGCAAACAGCCAGTCCGATCCTTACCTCAGCCAGGCTGTACTGGATCTGCAGTTCGGTCATTCGCAGCGCGTCGGGTATGATGTGGCGACCAGCATGATCGGCCAGTTAGAACGTATTGGTTCGATGCATAAGCGTCGTCCAGAACACGCCAGTCTTGGCGTACTGCGTTCGCCTGATATCCCGTCAGTGCTGGTTGAAACCGGCTTTATCAGTAACAACAGCGAAGAACGTCTGTTGGCGAGCGATGATTACCAGCAGCAACTGGCTGAGGCGATTTACAAAGGATTGCGTAACTATTTCCAGGCGCACCCGATGCAAACCGGGCCGCAGGGCGCACCAGCGCAAACCGCCAGCGCCATATCGCCGGGTAACACGTTAACAAATTAAGGATTAGCCATGCCGATTCAGGTTCTACCGCCACAGCTGGCGAACCAGATTGCCGCAGGCGAGGTGGTAGAACGGCCTGCGTCAGTGGTGAAAGAGCTGGTGGAAAACAGCATCGATGCCGGTGCGACGCGCATTGATATCGATATTGAACGCGGCGGCGCGAAGCTTATCCGTATTCGTGACAACGGCTGCGGGATTAAAAAAGACGAGCTGGCGTTGGCGTTGGCGCGTCATGCCACCAGTAAAATAGCCTCGCTTGACGATCTTGAAGCCATCGTAAGCCTCGGATTTCGCGGCGAAGCGTTGGCCAGTATCAGCTCCGTGTCTCGCTTAACCCTGACGTCGCGTACGCAAGAACAACCCGAAGCCTGGCAGGCGTATGCCGAAGGGCGTGACATGGATGTCACAGTTAAACCCGCTGCGCATCCGGTGGGAACCACGCTGGAGGTACTAGATCTGTTCTACAACACCCCGGCGCGGCGCAAATTTATGCGCACCGAGAAAACCGAATTTAATCATATCGACGAGATTATTCGCCGCATTGCGCTGGCGCGTTTTGATGTGACGATAAATTTGTCGCACAACGGCAAAGTGGTGCGTCAGTACCGGGCAGTGGCCGCGGATGGGCAGAAAGAGCGCCGACTGGGCGCGATTTGCGGCACGCCGTTTCTGGAGCATGCGCTGGCGATCGAATGGCAGCATGGCGATTTAACATTGCGCGGCTGGGTGGCCGATCCTAACCACACAACGGCAGCACTGGCAGAAATCCAGTACTGCTACGTGAATGGTCGGATGATGCGCGACCGGCTGATCAACCATGCTATCCGCCAGGCCTGTGAAGATAAGCTGGGAGCCGATCAACAGCCCGCTTTTGTGTTGTATCTGGAAATCGATCCGCATCAAGTGGATGTCAACGTACACCCTGCTAAACATGAGGTCCGTTTCCATCAATCCCGCCTGGTGCACGATTTTATTTACCAGGGCGTGTTGAGCGTCCTGCAACAGCAGCTTGAAACGCCGCTGCCGTTGGCTGATGACGACGAACCCGCCCCAAGGCACATCCCGGAAAACCGCGTTGCTGCTGGACGCAACCATTTTGCCGAGCCGGCTCCCGCGCGTGAACCTGCGACGCCGCGGTACTCAGCATCCGCTGGCACTGGAAGTGGCAGTAGTGGTGGCGGTGGCCGTCAGGCGGGAGCCAGTTGGCCTCATGCTCAACCCGGATACCAAAAGCAGCAGGGCGAAATTTATCAGCAACTGATGCAGACGCCTGCTCCAACGCGTAAAACGCCGGTCTCTGAAACGCCATCGACGCCTCTGACTGGCAACAGTCAGGGCTTTGGCCGGGTGCTAACGATTGTTGGTGCAGACTGCGCGTTACTCGAGTGTGATGGACATATTCGGTTGTTGGCATTACCGGTGGCTGAGCGTTGGTTGCGTCAGGCGCAGTTAACGCCGGGTCAGGGAGCGGTTTGTGCTCAACCGTTACTGATCCCTTTACGTCTAAAAGTGACCGCCGATGAAAAAGCGGCACTGCAAAAAGGACAGAGCCAACTGGCTGAGTTGGGCATTGAATTTCAGCTGGATGCGCAGCATGTGACCATCCGGGCGGTGCCTTTACCCTTACGCCAACAAAATTTACAAATCTTGATTCCTGAACTGATAGGCTACCTGGCGCAGCAATCCGTATTCGAGCCGGGCAATATTGCACAGTGGATCGCACGTAACCTGATGAGCGAGCATCCACAGTGGAGCATGGCACAGGCGATTACGCTGTTAGCGGATGTTGAGCGGCTCTGCCCACAACTCGTGAAGGCACCGCCGGGTGGTCTGTTACAACCTGTTGATTTACATTCGGTAATGAATGCCCTGAAACATGAGTGATACCCGTAAGGCGAGCCTGCCAAAGGCGATTTTTTTGATGGGGCCAACGGCCTCCGGTAAAACGGCATTAGCAATTGAATTGCGTAAAGTTTTGCCCATAGAGTTGATAAGCGTTGATTCCGCCCTTATTTACAAGGGGATGGATATCGGTACAGCCAAGCCTGATGCAGATGAATTACAGGCCGCACCGCACCGATTGCTGGATATCCGCGATCCATCGCAGGCGTACTCCGCTGCGGATTTTCGTCGCGATGCGTTAGCCGAGATGGCCGACATCACCGCCGCGGGCCGTATCCCGTTGCTGGTGGGCGGCACAATGTTATATTTCAAAGCCTTGCTTGAAGGACTGTCGCCGTTACCGTCGGCGGACCCGGAAGTCAGGGCCAGAATTGAGCAGCAGGCGGCAGAGCAGGGTTGGGACGCGTTACACCGACAGCTTCAGGATATCGATCCCGTGGCAGCGGCGCGTATTCATCCAAATGATCCGCAAAGACTTTCCCGGGCACTGGAAGTTTTTTTCATTTCGGGTAAAACTTTAACGGAGCTGACGCAAACGTCAGGAGATGCTTTGCCGTATCAGGTGCATCAGTTTGCAATCGCCCCGGCGAGCCGTGAACTGCTCCATCAGCGAATTGAGCAGCGTTTTCATCAGATGTTAGCTTCAGGTTTTGAAGCAGAAGTCCGGGCGCTTTTTGCCCGTGGAGATTTGCATACGGATTTGCCTTCCATTCGTTGTGTAGGGTATCGCCAGATGTGGTCATACATTGAAGGTGAAATTTCATACGATGAAATGGTTTATAGAGGTGTTTGCGCCACGAGGCAGTTGGCGAAGCGACAGGTAACCTGGTTGCGTGGTTGGGAAGGGGTGCACTGGCTTGACAGTGAAAAGCCTGACCAGGCGCGAAACGAAGTATTACAGGTTGTTGGTGCTATCGCGAACTGAATGTGTACAATTGAAACGTATCGTGCGCAATTTTTCAGAATCGAAAGGTTCAAAGTACAAATAAGCATATAAGGAAAAGAGAGAATGGCTAAGGGGCAATCTTTACAAGATCCGTTCCTGAACGCACTGCGTCGGGAACGTGTTCCAGTTTCTATTTATTTGGTGAATGGTATTAAGCTGCAAGGTCAAATCGAGTCTTTTGATCAGTTCGTGATCCTGTTGAAAAACACGGTCAGCCAGATGGTTTATAAGCACGCGATTTCTACTGTTGTCCCGTCTCGTCCGGTTTCTCATCACAGCAATAATGCCACCGGCGGCACAGGCAGCAACTACCATCACGGTAGCAACGCGCAAGGTTCATCTGCGCAACAGGACAGCGAAGAAACCGAATAAGGTTATTAGCTGTTTTACATACGGGGAGCCAGCGATCCTGTGTTCCCCGTTGATTTATATTAAGGGGTTGACGCTTGTTTGACCGTTATGATGCCGGTGAGCAGGCGGTACTGGTACACATCTATTTTTCGCAAGACAAAGATATGGAAGACCTCCAGGAGTTTGAATCTCTGGTTTCTTCCGCCGGTGTCGAAGCAATGCAGGTGATTACCGGGAGCCGTAAAGCACCGCACCCGAAGTATTTTGTTGGTGAAGGTAAGGCAATCGAAATTGCCGAAGCCGTAAAAGCGACTGGCGCTGCGGTGGTGATTTTTGATCATGCTCTAAGCCCTGCCCAGGAACGTAACCTGGAACAGTTGTGCCAGTGTCTTGTTATCGACAGGACTGGTCTCATTTTAGATATTTTTGCCCAGCGTGCGCGAACCCATGAGGGTAAGTTGCAGGTTGAGCTGGCGCAGTTGCGCCATATGGCTACGCGTCTGGTCCGTGGCTGGACTCACCTTGAACGGCAAAAGGGCGGGATTGGTTTGCGCGGTCCGGGTGAAACCCAGCTCGAAACCGACCGTCGTTTGCTGCGTAATCGCATTTTGCAGATACAGTCGCGCCTGGAAAAAGTTGAAAAGCAACGTGAGCAGGGGCGACAGTCGCGCAAGAAAGCGGATGTCCCAACCGTATCACTGGTGGGATATACCAACGCCGGAAAATCCACCCTGTTCAACCAGATCACCGAAGCCCAGGTCTACGCAGCGGATCAGCTGTTTGCGACCCTGGACCCGACGCTACGCAGAATAGACGTTGCGGACGTGGGTGAGACTGTGCTGGCGGATACCGTTGGGTTTATCCGTCATTTGCCGCACGACCTGGTGGCGGCGTTTAAGGCCACCTTGCAGGAAACACGTCAGGCGACATTGCTGCTGCACGTTATTGATGCAGCAGATTTTCGTGTGCAGGAAAACATTGAGGCCGTCGATACGGTGCTCGAAGAGATCGATGCGCATGAGATCCCGACCCTGCTGGTGATGAATAAAATCGATATGTTGGATGACTTTGAGCCGCGTATCGACAGAGATGAAGAGAATAAACCCATTCGCGTTTGGGTATCAGCGCAAACGGGGATTGGTATACCACAACTTTTTCAGGCTTTGACTGAGCGACTTTCCGGTGAGGTGGCGCAGCATACGTTGCGTTTGCCGCCGCAGGAAGGGCGTTTGAGAAGCCGGTTTTATCAACTTCAGGCAATAGAAAAAGAGTGGATGGAGGAGGACGGCAGCGTAGGTCTGCAGGTTCGTATGCCGATCGTAGACTGGCGTCGCCTCTGTAAACAAGAACCGGCACTGGAAGACTATGTTGTCTGATCTGACGGATATGGCCTGAAGATTTTTTCGCCTCTATACCTTGTGGATTTTGTGCGGCAGGAAGGCGGCAAGTCCTGAAATCTCCAGGAGCATAGTCAACTATGTGACTGGCGTTGAGGGACGCAGCCAACGCAACGGCAGCGCAAAAGACGCAGGTATAGCATCGCATAACAAATATGGAGCACAAAAATGGCGTGGAATCAGCCCGGTAATAACGGACAAGACCGCGACCCCTGGGGAAGCAGCAAACCTGGCGGCAACCCTGAGGGAAATGGAAACAAAGGTGGTCGCGAGCAGGGACCTCCCGATCTGGACGATATCTTCCGCAAACTGAGTAAAAAGCTCGGTGGTCTGGGTGGCGGTAAAGGTACTGGCTCTGGCGGCGGTAGTTCATCGCAAGGCCCGCGTCCGCAACTGGGCGGTCGAGTCTTTACTATCGCAGCGGCCGCTATCGTCATTATCTGGGCGGCCAGCGGTTTCTATACCATTAAAGAAGCGGAACGCGGCGTGGTGACACGCTTCGGTAAATTCAGCCATTTGGTTGAACCGGGTCTGAACTGGAAACCGACCTTTGTCGACGAAGTGACACCGGTCAACGTTGAAGCCGTGCGTGAACTTGCCGCATCCGGCGTCATGCTGACCTCTGACGAAAACGTCGTGCGCGTCGAAATGAACGTACAGTACCGCGTGACCGATCCGCAGCGTTACCTGTTTAGCGTAACCAGCGCGGATGACAGTCTGCGTCAGGCTACCGACAGTGCCCTGCGTGGGGTTATCGGTAAATACACCATGGACCGTATCCTGACCGAAGGTCGTACCGTTATTCGTAGCGATACCCAACGTGAACTGGAAGAAACGATCCGTCCGTACAACATGGGTATCACCCTGCTGGACGTCAACTTCCAGGCTGCACGTCCGCCGGAAGAAGTAAAAGCCGCGTTTGACGATGCTATCGCAGCACGTGAAAACGAACAGCAGTACATCCGTGAAGCGGAAGCGTACACCAACGAAGTTCAGCCGCGTGCAAACGGTCAGGCGCAGCGTATTCTGGAAGAAGCGCGTGCGTATAAGACTCAAACCATCCTGGAAGCACAGGGTGAAGTGGCTCGCTTCGCAAAAATTCTGCCGGAATATAAAGCCGCACCGCAAATTACCCGCGAGCGTCTGTATATCGAAACCATGGAAAAAGTGCTGAGCAATACCCGCAAAGTCCTGGTTAACGATAAAGGCAGCAATTTGATGGTTCTGCCGCTGGATCAAATGCTGAAAGGTGGTAGTGCGCCAGCAGCAAAGACTGACAGCAGTTCAAACCTGCTGCGTCTGCCGCCAGCAACGACTTCCAGCACTGGAGCAAGCAACACATCGTCCACCAGTCAGGGCGATATTATGGACCAACGCCGCGCGAATGCGCAGCGTAACGACTACCAGCGTCAGGGGGAATAACGATGCGTAAGTCAGTTATTGCGATTATCATCATCGTTCTGGTAGTTCTGTTCATGTCTGTCTTTGTGGTCAAAGAAGGCGAGCGCGGTATTACTCTGCGCTTTGGTAAAGTTCTGCGTGACGATGAAAACAAGCCGCTGGTCGTAGCACCAGGCCTGCACTTCAAGATTCCGTTTATTGAATCTGTGAAGATGCTGGATGCGCGTATTCAGACCATGGACAACCAGGCCGATCGCTTTGTTACCAAAGAGAAGAAAGACCTGATCGTTGACTCCTACATCAAGTGGCGCATCAGTGACTTTAGCCGTTACTACCTGGCAACGGGCGGTGGCGATGTTTCTCAGGCGGAAGTCCTGCTGAAACGTAAGTTCTCTGACCGTCTGCGTTCTGAAATTGGTCGTCTGGACGTGAAGGACATCGTTACCGATTCCCGCGGTCGTCTGACCCTGGAAGTTCGTGACGCGCTGAACTCCGGTTCTGCTGGCACGGAAGATGAAGTGGCGACTCCGGCAGCAGATAGCGCGATTGCCGAAGCGGCTGAACGTGTTCAGGCTGAAACGAACGGTAAAGTACCGGTCATCAACCCGAACAGTATGGCGGCATTGGGCATCGAAGTGGTTGACGTGCGTATTAAGCAAATCAACCTGCCTGCTGAAGTGTCCGAGGCTATCTACAACCGTATGCGCGCTGAGCGTGAAGCGGTAGCGCGTCGCCATCGTTCACAAGGCCAGGAAGAGGCGGAAAAACTGCGTGCAACGGCTGACTATGAAGTCACCAAAACGCTGGCAGAATCTGAGCGTCAGGGCCGTATTATGCGCGGTGAAGGCGATGCAGAAGCCGCTAAGCTGTTTGCCGATGCGTTCAGTCAGGATCCGGACTTCTACGCCTTCATCCGTAGCCTGCGTGCTTACGAGAAGAGCTTTGAAGGGAATCAGGACGTAATGGTCATGAGCCCGGACAGCGATTTCTTCCGCTACATGAAGACACCAAATACCGCGACACGCTAATCGCGTTCCAGCGGTTTTAAAGCAGCAAAACCACCGGCATCTCCAGGGATGCGGTGGTTTTCTTTTTATATAAGGGCGATGGATGAATTCAACAATTTTGCTGGCGCTCGCGCTGGTTTTGGTGCTGGAAGGGCTGGGTCCGATGCTTTATCCCAGCGCATGGAAGAAAATGATCTCTGCAATGGCGCAACTTCCCGAAAATATTTTGCGTCGTTTTGGTGGAGGTCTTGTGGTTGCGGGCGTTGTGGTCTACTACATGTTGAGGAAAACGATTGGCTGAACAATAAGTAGACTAATTTGCGGGTTTTCGCATGCAAAAAGTGCTGTATATCTGAAAAAGCGGTGGTAGAATCCATTTTTAAGCAAACGGTGATTTTGAAAAATGGGTAACAACGTCGTCGTACTGGGCACCCAATGGGGTGACGAAGGTAAAGGGAAGATCGTCGATCTTCTGACTGAACGGGCTAAATATGTTGTGCGCTACCAGGGTGGTCACAACGCAGGCCATACTCTCGTAATCAACGGTGAAAAAACCGTCCTCCATCTTATTCCATCAGGCATTCTTCGCGAAAACGTAATCAGCATCATCGGTAACGGTGTTGTTCTGTCTCCGTCCGCGCTGATGAAAGAAATGAAAGGACTGGAAGATCGTGGTATCCCGGTTCGCGAGCGCCTGCTGCTGTCTGAAGCTTGTCCGCTGATCCTTGATTATCACGTTGCGTTGGATAACGCTCGTGAGAAAGCGCGTGGCGAGAAAGCGATCGGTACTACCGGTCGTGGTATCGGTCCGGCTTATGAAGACAAAGTAGCTCGTCGCGGTCTGCGTGTTGGCGATCTGTTTGATAAAGCAACTTTCGCTGAAAAACTGAAAGAAGTGATGGAATATCACAACTTCCAGCTGGTGAATTTCTATAAAGTTGAAGCAGTTGACTACCAGAAAGTGCTGGATGATGTGATGGCTATCGCCGACATCCTGACCTCAATGGTTGTTGATGTTTCCGATCTGCTGGACCAGGCGCGTAAGCGTGGCGATTTCGTCATGTTTGAAGGTGCGCAGGGTACGCTGCTGGATATCGACCACGGTACCTATCCGTACGTAACGTCCTCCAACACCACCGCAGGTGGCGTGGCAACCGGCTCCGGCCTGGGCCCACGTTATGTGGACTACGTTCTGGGTATCATCAAAGCTTACTCTACTCGTGTAGGTGCGGGTCCGTTCCCGACAGAGCTGTTTGATGACGTTGGCGAGTTCCTGTGCAAACAAGGTAACGAGTATGGCGCGACCACCGGTCGTCGTCGTCGTACCGGTTGGCTGGACTCCGTTGCTGTACGCCGTGCAGTACAGATTAACTCCCTGTCTGGCTTCTGCCTGACCAAACTGGACGTACTGGACGGTTTGAAAGAGGTGAAAATCTGTGTCGCTTACCGTATGCCGGATGGCCGCGAAGTAACGACTACTCCGCTGGCAGCTGACGACTGGAAAGGTATCGAGCCGATTTACGAAACCATGCCGGGTTGGTCTGAATCCACCTTTGGCGTGAAGGAACGTAGCGGTCTGCCGCAGGCAGCGCTGAACTACATCAAGCGTATTGAAGAACTGACCGGTGTGCCGATTGATATTATCTCAACTGGCCCAGACCGTACTGAAACCATGATCCTGCGCGACCCGTTCGACGCATAATTCTGGTTATAGCGTAGCGTCAAACGGCGCTGCGCTTGCACTAATTTAGGCCGGATAAGGTGCTTTGCATCAGAATCCGGCTTAAAATCACGTAAGTTCCTCGCTTTTTTCCTTCCCGAACTGAAATAAATTAGCGACCTGGCTGGTGGCTGGTTTATCATCAATGTAATTAATACTACCAGGTTTATCCGTTTTATCCCTTTTCCTGAGGTTGATGTGCAGTTAACAAGTTTCACCGATTACGGATTACGTGCGCTAATCTACATGGCGTCACTTCCCGAAGGACGTATGACCAGTATTTCTGAGGTGACAGAAGTCTACGGCGTGTCCCGTAATCATATGGTCAAAATAATCAATCAACTTAGCCGGGCGGGCTTTGTTACTGCTATTCGAGGAAAAAATGGCGGTATCCGCCTGGGTAAACCCGCTAAGGATATTGGTATTGGTGATGTGGTTCGCGAGCTGGAACCCTTATCGTTGGTCAACTGTAGCAGCGAGTTTTGCCACATTACCCCTGCCTGTCGACTCAAACAGGCGCTTTCTAAAGCAGTGCAAAGTTTTCTCACGGAACTGGACAACTACACACTTGCTGATTTGGTTGAAAAGAATCAACCGCTTTATAAATTATTGCTGGTGGAGTAACGACTCCCGCCAGCAGCGATGATGACGGAGGAACCGACATGTCACAAGATCCTTTCCAGGAACGCGAAGCAGAAAAATACGCGAATCCTATCCCGAGCCGGGAATTTATCCTCGAACATTTAACTAAACGTGAAAAGCCGGCCAACCGTGATGAGCTGGCCGCTGAACTCAATATTGAAGGTGAAGAGCAGCAAGAAGCGCTGCGTCGTCGCCTGCGCGCGATGGAGCGTGACGGACAACTGGTCTTCACCCGTCGTCAATGCTATGCGCTGCCGGAGCGTCTCGACCTGCTGAAAGGTACCGTTATTGGCCACCGTGATGGCTACGGCTTTCTGCGCGTTGAAGGCCGCAAAGATGACCTGTATCTGTCCAGCGAGCAAATGAAAACCTGCATTCATGGCGATCAGGTGCTGGCGCAGCCGTTGGGCGCGGACCGTAAAGGTCGCCGCGAAGCGCGTATTGTGCGCGTACTGGTGCCGAAAACCAGCCAGATTGTCGGCCGCTACTTCACCGACGCTGGTGTTGGATTTGTCGTCCCAGACGACAGCCGCCTGAGCTTCGATATTCTGATCCCGCCGGAAGAGGTAATGGGCGCTCGTATGGGCTTTGTGGTCGTCGTTGAACTGACCCAGCGCCCGACTCGCCGCACCAAAGCGGTGGGTAAAATTGTTGAAGTGCTGGGCGATAACATGGGAACCAGCATGGCCGTTGATATGGCCCTGCGTACTCATGAAATCCCATATATCTGGCCTCAGGCGGTTGAGAAACAGGTCGCCGGGCTGAAAGAAGAAGTGCCGGAAGAGGCGAAAGTAGGACGTGTCGATCTGCGCTCCCTGCCGCTGGTGACTATCGATGGCGAAGATGCGCGCGACTTCGACGATGCGGTTTATTGCGAGAAGAAACGCGGCGGTGGTTGGCGTTTATGGGTGGCGATTGCTGACGTAAGCTATTACGTTCGCCCGCCGACTCCGCTGGACCAGGAAGCTCGTAGCCGTGGCACATCCGTTTACTTCCCGTCGCAGGTTGTTCCGATGCTGCCGGAAGTGCTGTCTAACGGATTGTGTTCACTCAATCCGCAGGTGGACAGGTTGTGTATGGTCTGTGAAATGACCATTTCGTCGAAAGGCCGTTTAACCGGCTTTAAATTCTACGAAGCGGTCATGAGTTCCCACGCACGTCTGACCTACACCAAGGTCTGGCACATGCTGCAGGGCGACCAGGAGCTGCGTGAGCAGTACGCACCGCTGGTTAAACACATTGAAGAGTTGCATAACCTCTACAAAGTGCTGGATAAAGCCCGTGAAGAGCGTGGCGGTATCTCGTTTGAAAGTGAAGAGGCGAAGTTTATCTTCAATGCTGAACGCCGTATTGAGCGTATCGAGCAGACGCAGCGTAACGACGCACACAAGCTGATTGAAGAGTGCATGATCATGGCGAACATCTCAGCGGCGCGATTCGTTGAGAAAGCCAAAGAGCCAGCGCTGTTCCGTATTCATGATAAGCCGACGACCGAAGCGATTAACTCGTTCCGTTCCGTCCTGGCAGAGCTGGGGCTGGAGCTGCCTGGTGGCAACAAACCTGAGCCGCGTGATTACGCTGAACTGCTGGAGTCGATTGCTGACCGTCCTGACGCAGAAATGCTGCAAACCATGCTGCTGCGTTCGATGAAGCAGGCGATTTACGATCCGGAAAACCGTGGTCACTTTGGCCTGGCGCTGCAATCTTATGCACACTTTACTTCACCGATCCGTCGTTACCCGGATCTCTCCTTGCACCGGGCGATTAAGTATCTGCTGGCGCAGGAGCAGGGCCATAAGGGCAACACCACGGAAACCGGTGGCTACCATTATTCGATGGAAGAGATGCTGCAACTGGGTCAGCACTGTTCGATGGCCGAGCGCCGTGCTGATGAAGCCACGCGCGATGTCTCTGACTGGCTGAAGTGCGACTTCATGCTGGACCAGGTGGGTAATGTCTTCAAAGGCGTGATTGCCAGCGTGACCGGATTTGGTTTCTTTGTCCGTCTCGATGAACTGTTTATCGATGGTCTGGTGCATGTCTCCTCTCTGGATAACGACTACTATCGTTTCGACCAGGTTGGGCAGCGCCTGACGGGGGAATCCAGCGGCCAGATGTATCGCCTGGGCGATCGCGTGGAAGTTCGCGTGGAAGCAGTCAACATGGACGAACGTAAGATCGACTTCAGCTTGATCTCCAGTGAACGTGCGCCGCGTAATGAAGGTAAAACCGCCCGCGAAAAAGCCAAAAAAGGCGATGCGGGTAAAAATACCGGTAAACGTCGTCAGATGGGCAAAAAGGTGAATTTCGAGCCGGACAGTGCTTTCCGCGGCGAGAAGAAAGGCAGAGCCAAACCTCAGGCGGATAAGAATGCGGCTGAGAAGAAAGGCGATAAAAAAGCGAAAAAGCCCTCGGCAAAAACGCTTAAAATTGCTGCCGCCACTAAAGCTAAACGTGCGGCGAAAAAGAAAGTCGCACAATAACAGCCATAGACTGTAAGTCGGGCAACCTTCGCGTTGCCCGGCGTTACGCATAAACTATTAACGAGTACATTCATGAGTGAAATGATTTACGGCATCCATGCGGTGCAGGCCCTGCTGGAACGTGCGCCTGAGCGCTTCCAGGACGTCTTTATTCTCAAAGGTCGTGAAGATAAACGCCTGCTGCCGCTGATCCACGCACTGGAAGCACAGGGTGTTGTCATTCAACTGGCTAACCGTCAGTTTCTGGATGAGAAAAGCGAGGGTGCGGTACATCAGGGGATTATTGCTCGCGTGAAGCCGGGCCGTCAGTATCAGGAAAACGATCTGCCGGATCTGATTGCTACGCTCGATCAGCCGTTCTTTTTGATCCTCGATGGCGTCACCGATCCGCATAACCTGGGCGCATGCCTGCGTAGCGCCGATGCCGCTGGCGTACATGCTGTAATCGTACCGAAGGATCGTTCCGCACAGTTGAATGCGACGGCGAAAAAAGTGGCCTGTGGTGCGGCAGAAAGCGTACCGCTGATCCGCGTCACCAACCTGGCGCGCACCATGCGTATGCTGCAGGAAGAGAATATCTGGATCGTCGGAACCGCAGGTGAAGCCGACCATACTCTCTATCAGAGCAAAATGACCGGTCGTCTGGCGCTGGTGATGGGCGCAGAGGGTGAAGGTATGCGCCGTCTGACTCGCGAACACTGTGACGAACTGATCAGCATCCCGATGGCAGGGAGCGTTTCGTCATTGAACGTTTCAGTTGCGACGGGCATCTGCCTGTTTGAAGCCGTCCGCCAGCGCGGCTAATTCATTCTCTATGTCTCTTAAGCCATCCCTCGGGATGGCTTTTTTGTGACCTGAATCCCAGGCACTCTCTTGTCTGGCTGACCATACTTAAAACGACGGCCATTGACGGAGGGAGACACAATGCACTGGCAAACGCATACCGTTTTTAACCAACCTGTACCGCTCAATAACAGTAACTTATATTTGTCCGACGGCGCACTGTGCGAAGCGGTTATCCGCGAAGGCGCTGGTTGGGACAGCGATCTTCTTGCCAGTATTGGTCAGCAGCTAGGGACTGCCGAGTCGCTCGAACTGGGGCGTCTGGCCAATGCTTTTCCACCTGAACTGTTGCGCTACGACCCGCAGGGGCAGCGGCTGGATGATGTGCGTTTTCATCCTGCCTGGCATTTGCTGATGCAGGGATTATGCGCCAACCGCGTACATAATCTGGCCTGGGAAGAAGATGCGAGGCAGGGAACATTTGTTGCCCGGGCGGCCCGTTTCATGCTGCATGCGCAGGTGGAAGCTGGCACGTTGTGTCCGGTGACCATGACTTTTGCCGCCACGCCGCTGTTACTTCAGATGTTACCCGCCCCCTTTCACGACTGGCTTACGCCGCTGCTAAGCGACCGTTATGACTCGCATTTACTGCCAGGTAGGCAAAAGCGTGGGCTGCTTATCGGCATGGGCATGACTGAGAAACAGGGTGGTTCAGATGTGCTGAGCAATACCACTCAGGCAGAACGTCTTGCTGACGGCTCGTATCGGCTGGTGGGACATAAGTGGTTTTTCTCCGTGCCGCAAAGCGATGCCCATTTAGTGCTGGCCCAGGCTAAGGGAGGATTGTCCTGCTTTTTTGTGCCGCGATTTTTACCTGACGGGCAGCGTAATGCTATCCGTCTTGAGAGATTGAAAGATAAGTTAGGCAACCGCTCCAACGCCAGCTGCGAGGTTGAATTCCACGATGCGATTGGCTGGCTATTGGGTGAAGAAGGGGAAGGTATACGCCATATCCTGAAAATGGGGGGGATGACGCGTTTTGACTGTGCGCTCGGTAGTCACGGTATGATGCGGCGTGCTTTTTCCGTCGCGATTTACCATGCGCACCAGCGGCAGGTCTTTGGCAAGCCATTGATTGAACAGCCGATGATGCGTCAAGTGTTAGGTCGGATGGCGCTCCAACTGGAAGGTCAAACGGCGTTACTGTTTCGACTGGCGCGGGCCTGGGACCGCCGTGCTGATGCTAAAGAAGCGCTGTGGGCCAGGTTGTTCACGCCAGCGGCGAAATTCTCCGTGTGCAAAAGCGGGATGCCGTTTGTTGCAGAGGCGATGGAAGTGCTGGGCGGGATTGGCTATTGCGAGGAGAGCGAGCTGCCGCGTTTGTATCGTGAAATGCCGGTAAACAGTATCTGGGAAGGCTCTGGCAACATTATGTGCCTTGATGTATTGCGGGTACTGACCAAACAACCCGGCATATACGAGATGCTCAGTGAAGCCTTTGCGGAAGTCAAAGGGCAAGACCGACATTACGATCGAATGGTGCGTCAGCTCCAGCAGCGTTTACGTAAACCTAGCGAGGCATTGGGGCGGGAGATTACGCAGCAGCTTTTCCTGCTCGGTTGCGGAGCGCAGATGTTGCGCTATGCCTCTCCACCAGTGGCGCAGGCCTGGTGCCAAATGATGCTTGATACGCGGGGGGGACTACGATTGTCTGAGCAGGTGCTGAACGATTTGCTTCTGCGGGCAACGGGGGGATTACGATAATAATATGCCTGATGGCGACGCTTTCGCGTCTTATCATGTCTACAGTTCACTGTAGGTCAGATAAGTTTACGCCATCCGGCAATGTGTTAAGCATAGAGTATGGCCTGTACGCGCCAGTTGTCGGGCTGCTGATCTTCGTACATTTGAATGATCCGATACCATGAGGCACCTTGTTCATCCGCTTTTAACGCGACTATACGTTCTACATCCTGCGGATTTCCTGCAATGTTACTGACAGATATCTGGCCAATTTCGTTCAGGCCAGTAACACAGTCAGCACTGGCGAATTCGGCAGACTGTGCCGTAGTACCTACCAGTCCGGCAGAAAGCAGCAGTGAGGATAAGGCAAGTGATTGTTTCATCGTCAGCTCCATTATTCGTACCCCTACACACGGCAGGGCATTCCATCGCGATAATAAACCTCAAGCTTCCTGCTGTTGGTTTATTGTGCACAGGTAAACGCATAGGGGCGCAAAGCAATGTAAAGCTGACTAAATTTCAACCCAATGTTATTTACGATACAAAATAGCCTGTGAATACCATTGGCCTGTCACGATGGTTTCATCCACTAATAAAACCACGTAGTAATCAGCTTTAGCCGCGGCGGCTTTGGCACGGATCTCTGCCAGCGCATCATCCGGAGAGCCTCTTACCAGTGCGCTAACCGTCCCTAATCGCTGTAACCCATTACTCTGGTCACGGCGGATCTCCTGCGGGTGGTCGGCAACGGGCGGTGCGGGTTGCGGCGTTCCCTGTAGCACGCTACAGGCGCTTAAAAACATAACCAACAACAAAGAGGCAAACCGACGCATAACTCTATCTCGTTTCCTGATAGCCATAGTGTAGTGCCTTATTAATTTCCCTTTAGGGGAATGTTCCCGAATTGTTATCTCTCACGCGATTTTCGAATGAAAATGTTGCGAAAGCGTAACCCAGTTCTCAACATTATGAATCATTGCCGAACACATTCGCTTGCGTTAAGTATTGCTGCATGGCATACCAGAAAGAAAGAGGCGACAAATGATCGAAATTGAAACACGACAGTTGGCGGGTATCCCTGTCCTGCACGCCGTTCCGGCTGGCAAACGCGAATGTTCACTCCCTTGTATTATCTTCTATCACGGGTTTACCTCTTCAAGCCTGGTTTACAGCTATTTTGCCGTTGCGCTGGCTCAGGCCGGTTTCCGCGTCGTCATGCCAGATGC
The DNA here is from genome assembly GCF_030332645.1 of Citrobacter sp. Cpo091. Classification (NCBI taxonomy): domain Bacteria; kingdom Pseudomonadati; phylum Pseudomonadota; class Gammaproteobacteria; order Enterobacterales; family Enterobacteriaceae; genus Citrobacter; species Citrobacter sp. Cpo091. The sequence continues at coordinate 498,653 of NZ_JAOWHL010000039.1, read as the reverse complement.
GCCCGACCATGGCGCTCGCTTCAAAAGCGATGCCCAGATGCGGATGCACCGCTTCTGGCATATTTTGCAGCAAAATATGCAGGAGTTTGCGACGTTACGTGCGGCGCTGGTGGCGGAAAATTGGCTTTCAGATGAGCGGCTTGCCGTCGGAGGAGCATCGATGGGAGGAATGACGGCGTTGGGCATAATGGCGCGCCATCCTGAGGTTAAATGTGTAGCCAGCCTGATGGGTTCTGGCTATTTTACCCGGCTTGCGCAGACGCTTTTTCCCCCTCTACTGATTCAGACCCCAGAGCAACAGGCGGAATTTGATACCGTTATCGCCCCGCTTGCCGAGTGGGATGTTACGCATCAGTTACCACGCCTCGCTGACAGGCCGTTGCTGCTGTGGCATGGACAGGACGATGATGTTGTACCCGCTGTTGAAACCTTCCGCTTACAGCAAGCGCTGATTCAGGCAGGTTTGGACAACAATCTGACCTGCCTGTGGGAAGCGGGCGTACGACATCGCATCACGCCAGAAGCGCTGGCTGCGACGGTGACGTTTTTCCGCCAGCACCTTTAAACGCGCATAATGCTCACGCCCTGAGCTTCGAGCTGTTGCAGGATCTCAGGGTTCGCATTTTTGCCGGTAATCAGCATATCGATTTGATCGGCGCGGCTGAACAGCATCCCCGCGCGTTCACCGACCTTACTGCTATCGACCAACACCACCAGTTTGCCCACCACGTTAAGCATCTTCTGCTCCGCCATCGCGGTGAGCATATCGGTTTTATACAGTCCATCTGCGGTCAACCCTTTGCCACTGGTGAACATCCAGTGCCCGGCATACAGGCTATTTTCACTGCCTTGCGGGCTAAGCGTGATGGATTGGCTTTTGTTATATTGCCCTCCCATGATGATCACGCTGTCATGCTCCTGGTCGATCAGATAGTTCGCCAGCGGCAGATAATTAGTGATGATCTGCACCGGCTTGCCGCACATTTCGCGACCCAGTAGAAAGGCGGTCGATCCGCAGTTGATCACCACGCTTTCACCCGCATTCACAAGCTGGGATGCCGCCTTGGCAATGCGAACTTTTTCATCGTGGTTCTGTGCCTGGTGCAGATTCATTGGCGTCCAGCGCGGTCGCTGCTGGGTAATAGCTTCTGCGCCGTTGCGGACTTTCTTGAGTTTGCCGCTTTCATCGAGTTTGTTGATATCCCGGCGTGCTGTGGCGGGTGAAATCCCCAGACGCTCAATCACGTTCTCAACGGTAACAAAGCCCAACTGCGCCAGCATATCCAGCAATATTTGATGTCTTTGTGCTTCAGTCATGAGCTATTCCGATACAAATTGATTTGAAAAGATGATATTTGAAATAGCCTGGAAATACTAAAGTAAATGGGAAAAAATGCCGGGATGGCCCGGCATTTTGTGTGGATCACAAGAACGATTTAAACGGTAAATCTGGTTCAATCGTGAAGCAGTCGTCAAAGCCGCGCGGATAGTGATATTCAAAGTTATCTTTGTCCAGCGGCCAGGTGAACTTGCCACCCACCTGCCAGATAAAAGGCTTAAAGCCATACTTCAGCCGATCTTTTTTCATCTCCCACAGTACGCGGATCTCCTGAGGATCGGCCTGGAAGTTTGACCAGATATCGTGATGGAAAGGGATCACCACTTTTGTATTCAGGGCCTCCGCCATACGCAGCATGTCGGAACTGGTCATTTTGTCCGTAATTCCCCGTGGATTCTCGCCGTAGGATCCGAGCGCGACGTCGATCTGGTGCTCATTGCCATGCTTTGCATAGTAGTTGGAGTAGTGTGAATCACCGCTGTGATAAAGCGTACCGCCCGGCGTTTTGAACAGATAGTTTACGGCGCGGGCATCCATACCATCCGGCAGCACGCCTGCCGCTTTTTGATCGGCAGGAAGCGTGATCAATGCCGTACGATCAAACGCATCAAGCGCATGAATTTCAATATCTTTCACTTTCACCACATCGCCAGGTTTTACCACGATGCAGCGCTCTTTTGGTACACCCCAACCGATCCACAGATCCACACAAGTCTGCGGTCCAATAAACGGCACGTCGTCGGCACAGTTCTGCATGACGGCTGCTGCAACATTTACGTCGATGTGATCGTTATGATCGTGCGTGGCCAGCACCGCATCGATCTGACGAATGGCAAACGGATCAAGAACAAACGGCGTGGTGCGCAGGTTTGGCTGCAGCTTCTTCACGCCCGCCATGCGTTGCATCTGGTGACCGGTTTTCATCAGCGGGTTACCGTGACTCTGTTTACCCGTACCGCACCAGAAATCGACGCAGACGTTAGTTCCGCCTTCAGACTTTAGCCAAATTCCGGTACAGCCAAGCCACCACATAGCGAAAGTGCCGGGTGCGACCTGTTCCTGCTCGATCTCTTCATTGAGCCAGCTTCCCCACTCCGGGAATGTGCTCAGAATCCATGATTCACGCGTGATGCTTTTTACTTTACTCATCGCAATTACCTTCATGTTTGTTCAAGTTGAATCAAATTATGATTTGTTTTGATTGATACTGACATCATTTTCTCAAGAAGGCAATGCGCTGATTTTTGGTGTTGAATGGGAAAATGTGAACAAATTACAACGTGACAAGATGGTTTATATGAAATGTATTTTTGTATTTTATTGTTTTAAATGAATTTATTTTGGCGTGTATGAATTTGAAGTAAATCCACTCTGCAAGTAAGAGAATTATTTGCGTACTTCATCACATTTAATCAAATTCAATCTTGTTGTGATTACTTTTGAAAATTAGAGTGAGGGCACAACATCCTGGGCATCTGTAATGAATGTTCAGCAACTTCGTCTACTGGAGATCGTTATGGAGATCCTCTACAACATCTTTACCGTCTTTTTTAATCAGGTCATGACCAATGCACCGTTGCTGTTGGGTATTGTGACCTGCCTCGGCTATATCCTGTTGCGTAAAAGTGTCAGCGTCATTATCAAAGGCACGATCAAAACGATTATCGGTTTTATGTTATTGCAGGCAGGGTCGGGCATTCTGACCAGCACGTTTAAACCGGTGGTGGCGAAGATGTCTGAGGTTTACGGTATCAATGGCGCGATCTCCGATACCTATGCCTCCATGATGGCAACCATCGAACGAATGGGTGATGCCTACAGTTGGGTAGGGTACGCCGTACTGTTAGCGCTGGCGCTGAACATTTGTTACGTACTGCTACGGCGTATTACCGGTATTCGAACCATCATGCTGACTGGGCACATCATGTTCCAGCAGGCGGGGCTGATTGCTGTCTCTTTCTACATCTTTGGTTACCCGATGTGGACCACCATCATCTGTACCGCGGTGCTGGTGTCGCTCTACTGGGGGATTACCTCCAATATGATGTACAAACCGACGCAGGAAGTGACCGACGGCTGCGGTTTTTCCATCGGTCACCAGCAGCAGTTCGCCTCATGGATTGCTTACAAAGTCGCGCCGTATCTGGGTAAGAAAGAGGAGAGCGTAGAAGATCTCAAGCTGCCAGGCTGGCTGAATATCTTCCATGACAACATCGTTTCCACCGCGATTGTGATGACCATCTTTTTCGGGGCGATCCTGCTCTCTTTCGGCATAGATGTGGTTCAGGCGATGGCGGGTAAAACCCACTGGACGGTCTATATCCTGCAAACCGGTTTTTCGTTTGCTGTCGCTATCTTCATCATCACCCAGGGCGTACGTATGTTCGTTGCTGAACTTTCAGAAGCGTTCAACGGTATCTCTCAACGTCTGATCCCCGGCGCGGTGTTGGCTATCGACTGCGCAGCGATTTACAGCTTTGCCCCCAACGCGGTGGTCTGGGGCTTTATGTGGGGCACCATCGGCCAACTGATTGCGGTAGGTATTCTGGTTGCCTGCGGCTCTTCCATCCTGATTATCCCAGGCTTTATCCCGATGTTCTTCTCGAACGCCACTATCGGCGTATTTGCTAACCACTTTGGCGGCTGGCGCGCGGCGCTCAAGATTTGCCTGGTGATGGGGATGATCGAAATCTTCGGCTGCGTTTGGGCGGTGAAACTCACCGGTATGAGCGCCTGGATGGGCATGGCGGACTGGTCAATTCTGGCACCGCCGATGATGCAAGGCTTTGCCTCCATCGGCATCGTGTTTATGGCCGTCATTATTCTGATTGCACTGGCTTATATGTTTTTCGCAGGACGCACGTTGCGCGCTGAGGAAGACGCAGAAAAACAACTGGCAGAACACTCTGCTTAATAAGGAGTTCCGATTATGACCGTACGTATTCTGGCTGTGTGTGGCAATGGGCAGGGCAGTTCCATGATCATGAAAATGAAAGTGGACCAGTTTTTAACCCAGTCAAATATTGACCATACGGTGAACAGCTGCGCAGTGGGTGAGTACAAAAGTGAACTGAACGGCGCGGATATCATCATCGCCTCTACCCATATTGCCGGTGAAATTACCGTAACTGGCAATAAATATGTTGTTGGCGTACGCAACATGCTGTCGCCTGCCGATTTTGGGCCAAAACTGCTGGAAGTGATCAAAGCGCATTTCCCGCAGGACGTGAAGTAAGGGGCGGCATATGAAATTACGTGACTCGCTGGCAGACAATAATTCCATCCTTTTGCAAGCCGAGGCCAGTACCTGGCAGGAAGCGGTAAAGCTTGGTGTGGATCTGTTGGTTAAGGCCGATGTGGTTGAACCACGCTACTACCAGGCCATCCTTGATGGCGTTGAGCAGTTTGGCCCGTACTTTGTGATTGCGCCAGGCCTGGCAATGCCGCACGGCCGTCCGGAGGAAGGGGTTAAGAAAACCGGTTTTGCGCTGGTGACGCTGAAAACGCCGCTGGTGTTTAACCACGAAGATAACGACCCGGTCGATATTCTGATAACGATGGCGGCAGTTGACGCCAACACGCATCAGGAAGTGGGCATCATGCAGATCGTGAATCTCTTTGATGACGAAGCCAATTTTGACCGTTTACGCGCCTGTCGCACCGCGCAGGAAGTGTTGGATTTAATTGATAACGCCACTGCGGCGGCTGTTTAAAAGGATACCAAAATGTCATTACCTATGTTGCAGGTTGCGCTGGATAACCAATCAATGTCTTCCGCGTATGAAACGACGCGTCTGATTGCCGAAGAGGTCGATATCATTGAGGTGGGCACTATTCTTTGCGTGGCAGAGGGCGTGCGCGCCGTTCGCGATCTAAAGGCGCTTTACCCGCATAAAATTGTGCTGGCGGACGCCAAAATTGCCGATGCGGGAAAAATCCTCTCCCGCATGTGTTTCGAAGCCAACGCTGACTGGGTCACCGTCATCTGCTGTGCGGATATCAACACCACCAAGGGGGCACTGGAGGTGGCGAAAGAATTTAACGGTGATGTACAGATTGAACTGACGGGTTACTGGACCTGGGAGCAGGCGCAAGAGTGGCGTGACGCGGGCATTGGGCAAGTTGTGTATCACCGCAGCCGTGATGCGCAGGCAGCAGGTGTGGCGTGGGGAGAGGCGGATATCAGCGCGATCAAACGCCTGTCCGAGATGGGCTTTAAAGTCACCGTCACCGGCGGTCTGGCGTTGGAAGATCTGCCGCTGTTCCAGGGAATTCCGATTCACGTATTTATTGCTGGTCGCAGCATTCGCGATGCCGCCTCTCCGGTGGAAGCGGCCCGTCAGTTCAAACGTTCTATCGCCCAGCTGTGGGGATAAGGAGCGACTATGTTGTCGAAACAGGTCCCGCTCGGTATTTATGAAAAGGCACTCCCCGGCGGGGAGTGCTGGCTGGAGCGCTTGCAGCTGGCGAAGGAACTGGGCTTTGACTTTGTCGAAATGTCGGTTGATGAAACCGACGCTCGCCTGGCGCGTCTTGACTGGAACCGCGAGCAGCGACTGGCGCTGGTGGCCGCTATCGCCGAGACAGGGATACGGGTGCCGTCCATGTGCCTGAGCGCTCATCGACGTTTCCCGCTGGGCAGTGAAGATGATGCGGTACGCGAACAGGGGCTGGAGATCATGCGTAAAGCCATTCAGTTTGCGCAGGATATCGGTATTCGCGTTATTCAACTGGCGGGTTACGACGTTTATTACCAGCAGGCCAATAACGAAACGCGTCGTCGGTTTCGCGATGGGCTGAAAGAAAGCGTAGAGATGGCGAGCCGTGCACAGGTGACGCTGGCGATGGAAATCATGGATTATCCACTGATGAATTCGATCAGTAAGGCGCTGGGATACGCTCACTATCTCAACAATCCGTGGTTCCAGCTGTATCCCGATATCGGCAATTTGTCGGCGTGGGACAACGATGTGCAGATGGAGTTGCAGGCGGGAATGGGCCATATCGTTGCCGTACACGTGAAAGATACCAAACCCGGTGTATTCAAGAATGTGCCGTTTGGTGAAGGGGTTGTCGATTTCGAACGTTGTTTTGCGACGCTCAAACAGAGTGGGTATTGCGGGCCATACCTGATTGAGATGTGGAGTGAAACGTCGGACGACCCGGCACGTGAAGTGGCGAAGGCGCGCGACTGGGTGAAAGCGCGTATGGCCAGCGCCGGTCTGGTGGAGGCGGTGTAATGCAAAAACTCAAACAGCAGGTTTTTGAGGCCAATATGGATCTGCCGCGCTACGGGCTGGTGACGTTTACTTGGGGTAATGTCAGCGCCATCGACCGCGAACGCGGGCTGGTGGTGATTAAGCCCAGCGGCGTCGACTACCAGACAATGACAGTGGACGACATGGTAGTTGTGGATCTGCACGGCAACGTGGTGGAAGGACGCTATCGTCCTTCTTCCGATACCGCCACCCATCTGGCGCTGTATCGCCGCTATTCCTCTCTTGGCGGCGTGGTGCATACCCACTCAACCCACGCGACGGCATGGGCGCAGGCAGGTCTGGCAATACCCGCGCTAGGCACGACGCATGCGGACTACTTCTTTGGCGATATCCCCTGCACCCGGGCGTTAACTGAAGCGGAAGTTCAGGATGAGTATGAGCTGAATACCGGCAGGGTGATTGTTGAAACGCTGGGGGAGGTGGAACCTTTGCATACGCCAGGCGTAGTGGTGTACCAACATGGCCCGTTTGCCTGGGGCAAAGACGCTCATGACGCGGTACATAACGCGGTGGTGATGGAAGAGGTGGCAAAAATGGCATGGATTGCGCGTGGCATTAATCCGGCACTCAGCGCTATCGACAGTTATCTGATGAATAAGCACTTCATGCGTAAGCACGGCCCAAATGCCTATTACGGGCAGAAGTAGGAAAAAACGTTCCGGAGCCAACTCTTCATGGGGATGAGATCGGTCTGGCTTCGGGATTGTTTTACAAAAAAAGCCCCCAGTGAAGGGGGCAAGTCAAACTGTGGCAATGTTCTCGTTGGTTATTTCTGGTGTTAACGATAAATATCTGCACTGGCGTGCATATTTCCGTTACTACCGGGTTCCCTGGTGAGGATCACGTGGTAGTAGGTTGCGCCTTGCGCATCGGTCTCTTCATTCAGGGCCTGAGTGGCTTCACTTTCAGTGGCGAAGTTATGATTTATGTAAATGACGCCTAAGCTCTGCACATCATCCATGTTCCTGGCCTGATGGTTATCAATTTTGATGGCTGCCGTTGCATTTGCACTGAGCAAAAGCACAGCCAGAAGGGTCAAAACACGGGCTCGCATATGTACCTCCTCGACTGCGGTCTCTGGTTGCCTCTCTCCTGTGAGTGATTAACTTCTGATGTAATTTTAACCGCTACCAGCGCAGTCGATAGCGACCATTTCTGATGCAGTTGTTCAAAAAATTACCGCATAGCCATCTTTTCTTTAATTAACAGTCTGCTGGTGTATACCGCTGCGGTGAAAAAATACCTGCCTTTCGCGCATAAGCTCTTACTAAATAGTCAATTTAATCGGGTGAGTACGCCGTTTATAGTGAGCCGGATAATTAATATAACTTTATGATAATAAGGCAAAAACTTATGGATACTTCATTCATGGATTTCAGCTATTTCGTGGTTATGTTTATGGTCGCGCTGGTGGCTGGCTTTATTAACGTGGTGTCGGGTGGTGGTGGATTTCTCTCTATTGGCGCACTCTTAATTTCTGGTTTACCCCCGGCTAATGCGCTGGCAACCAATAAAATTCAGGCTCTGGGTAGCTCGCTGACCTCCGGAATTTACTTTTTACGCCGAGGACATATCAACGTGCAGGAGCACAAGTATGTGTTTTTATCTGCCTTTATCGGTTCTGCGCTGGGAACGACGCTTATCCAGTTCATTGAACCGGAACTGCTGAAGAAACTGCTCCCAATCCTGATTATCGCAGTCGCCATTTACTTTATTTTTGCGCCAAACCTTAGCGAACCGAAAAGAAAGCAGCAGGTATCCCTGTTTCTCTTCTCGTTGATCGGTGGGGGATGTATTGGTTTTTATGATGGCTTTCTCGGTGCTGGGGCAGGTTCCTTTTATACCCTCAGCTATATTCTGCTGTGGGGATACAGTATTGATAAAGCGCAAATCCACTCGAATTTTATTAACCTGGCGTCGAACATCGCCTCGATTTTGTTCTTCATTTTCGGCGGTAAAATGATCTGGTCGCTGGGTTTGGTGATGTTTGCAGGGCAATCCCTTGGCGCACGTCTTGGTGCGACAGTCGTACTGACGCGCGGTAAGAAAGTCATCCGACCCATGATTGTCATTGTCTCCATTTGTATCAGCATCAAAATGCTGCTGGATATGTATTAATGGCAACATGATAAATAATCGTACAAGCACCTTGAGTTTACCTGCTGGCCCCAGTATTATGACGCGTCATTTTTCAGCCGACCTTTAACACGTTCCTTGCCTCCATGGGCCTCGGCTGACCCAGACAGGAGGCTGAATAATCCGTAAGGAGCAATTCGATGCGTCATTACGAAATCGTTTTTATGGTCCATCCTGACCAGAGCGAACAGGTTCCGGGTATGATCGAACGCTACACTGCTGCCATCACTGGTGCAGAAGGCACGATCCACCGTCTGGAAGACTGGGGCCGCCGTCAGCTGGCTTACCCGATCAACAAACTGCACAAAGCTCACTACGTTCTGATGAACGTTGAAGCGCCGCAGGAAGTGATCGATGAGCTGGAAACTACCTTCCGCTTCAACGATGCCGTTATCCGCAGCATGGTTATGCGTACTAAACACGCTGTTACCGAAGCATCTCCGATGGTTAAAGCGAAAGACGAGCGTCGTGAACGTCGCGATGATTTCGCTAACGAAACCGCAGATGATGCTGAAGCTGGGGATTCTGAAGAGTAATTTCTGATGACCAACCGTCTGGTGTTGTCCGGCACTGTGTGCAGGGCCCCCCTTCGAAAGGTCAGTCCATCAGGAATTCCTCATTGCCAGTTCGTGCTTGAGCATCGTTCTGTGCAGGAGGAAGCCGGGTTTCACCGGCAGGCGTGGTGCCAAATGCCCGTTATTATTAGCGGACACGAAAACCAGGCCATTACTCACAGTATAACGGTCGGTAGCGCAGTGACCGTTCAGGGGTTCATCTCTTGCCACAAGGCAAAGAACGGCCTGAGCAAAATGGTTCTGCATGCCGAGCAGATTGAATTGATAGATTCTGGAGACTAGCCATATGGCACGTTATTTCCGTCGTCGCAAGTTCTGCCGTTTCACCGCGGAAGGCGTTCAAGAGATCGACTATAAAGATATCGCTACGCTGAAAAACTACATCACCGAAAGCGGTAAGATTGTCCCAAGCCGTATCACCGGTACCCGTGCAAAATACCAGCGTCAGCTGGCTCGCGCTATCAAACGCGCTCGCTACCTGTCCCTGCTGCCGTACACTGATCGTCATCAGTAATCGGTCACGGTCCATTAATACGACTTTGAGAGGATAAGGTAATGCAAGTTATTCTGCTTGATAAAGTAGCAAACCTGGGTAGCCTGGGTGATCAGGTTAACGTTAAAGCGGGCTATGCTCGTAACTTCCTGGTACCACAGGGTAAAGCTGTTCCTGCTACCAAGAAAAACGTTGAATTTTTCGAAGCGCGTCGCGCTGAGCTGGAAGCTAAACTGGCTGACGTTCTGTCCGCTGCTGAAGCTCGTGCTGAGAAAATCAACGCACTGGAAACCGTAACCATCGCGTCTAAAGCTGGCGACGAAGGTAAACTGTTCGGTTCCATCGGTACTCGCGACATCGCTGACGCTGTAACTGCAGCTGGCGTTGAAGTAGCTAAGAGCGAAGTTCGTCTGCCGAACGGCGTTCTGCGTACCACTGGCGAGCACGAAGTGAGCTTCCAGGTTCACAGCGAAGTGTTTGCTAAGCTGACTGTAAACGTAGTTGCAGAATAAGTTTTTATTCTGATGACCGCGTAAAAGCGCCGGCCCTGTGCCGGCGTTTTGCTTTTCTGTTCCCCCGCTTTTCTCTCTGGCTATTCTTTATCCTTTTCGGGATAATCACAAAAATAAAACATTATTTCAAAGTGGTGATGGAATGGAACCAACGCACCAACCTCTGTTTGCGCGTAAAAATGTTGTCTACCTGAGCGCGGCGTTCTGCTGCCTGCTGTGGGGGAGCGCCTATCCGGCGATCAAAAGCGGATATGAGATCTTCCAGATTGCCACGGATGACATTCCCTCAAAGATTGTCTTTGCCGGATATCGCTTTCTGTTTGCGGGATTATTGCTGCTACTGCTGGCGGTAGCGCAGCGTAAACCGATTGGCCGGTTAAGCCCGCGTCAGTACGGCCAACTCACGCTGTTGGGGCTGACGCAAACCTCGCTGCAATACATCTTCTTTTACATTGGCCTGGCGTTCACGACGGGAGTGAAAGGGTCCATCATGAATGCGACCGGGACCTTCTTCAGCGTGCTGCTGGCCCATTTTATCTACCATAACGACAAACTGAGCTACAACAAAGCGCTGGGCTGTATTCTGGGCTTTACCGGTGTAATGGTGGTGAACTTTAGCAGTGGAATGGATTTTAGCTTCAGCCTGTTAGGCGACGGTTCAGTAGTGATGGCAGCCTTTATTCTCTCTGCTGCCACGCTATATGGAAAACGTATTTCTCAGACGGTGGACCCGACGGTAATGACAGGGTACCAGTTGGGCGGTGGCGGCCTGGCGTTGGTTATCGGCGGCTACGCTTTTGGCGGCACGCTAACCGTACACGGTGCGTCTTCGGTGGCGATTCTCGGCTACCTGACGTTACTCTCTTCGGTCGCTTTCGCCTTGTGGAGTATTCTGCTCAAGCATAATCGCGTGGGGATGATTGCGCCGTTTAACTTCCTGATCCCGGTTTCGGGTGCAGTGCTGTCGGCAATATTCCTCGGTGAAAACATCCTCGAATGGAAATATGCGGTAGCGCTGGTGCTGGTGTGTTCGGGGATCTGGTGGGTGAACAAGGTGAAACGCTGACGTTTCACCTTGATGCCTGATGGCGTTATCGCTATCAGGCCTGGAATCGCGGGGTCACAGCGCTTAACGGGCGCGAATAAAACTGCCGTTAGGCTGGCGGGTAAACAGTACCTGCTGACCATTCCCGGTATCAATGGTTAATCCCGTCACCACGCCATTGGCATTCTGCCTGATCTGTATCATCTGACCGTCTTTCAGATTGCTCAGCGGTTTTCCGGCGCCTTCAACCTGTGCCATCGCATACACATCGGTTGGCGGGAGGTTATGGTCACGGAATACCTGCGCCAGCGTTTTACCTGAGTCTACGCGGTAGGAGCGCCACTGCTGGTCAATTCCGCTATCCTGTTGGAAAGGTTGTGTCTGCGGCTGAGATTGCTGGACCTGAGGCTGGGCATCAGGTTCTCCTTCCTGGATTGGCTCTGGCGCAACCGGAGCGACCTGGCCGGGATCATTTTGCGGCGGGACAAGCTGTGCCTGCAGCTGAGCCTCGGTCGGTGGCTGCGACTGTGACTGTAAATCCAGCTGGGCAGTACGCGTCACCACAGGGGTATCGCTGGTGTCACTGGAAGGGAGCAGGAAACCTATCACCAACACAATAGCAGCAATAATAATGCCGCGGCGGTGCATAGGCGGTAGCGGGTCCATAATGCGAAAATTGTCCGGTGCATGCCAGATTTTCGCCAGGGTTGGTTTTAATTCAAAGCGCCCGGGCATGGCTTTCCTCCTGCTCCGCGTCTCGTTCCTCGATCATAGAGTATAGATGGCTAACGCTATGATGTTCGTCATATTACCCGCTTTCGTGACGTCAACGCGGGATATTCCTATTGTTTATGTTTCCTCGCGATTTGTCATCTGTTCCCGAGACAAAGTTTTACCGGATGCGGCATGGCTGATATGCTGCCCGCTACTTTACATCCGATGAAAGGAAATATGATGGCTAACCCGACTTTTGACACTATCGAAGCGCAAGCAAGCTACGGCATTGGTTTGCAGGTAGGACAACAGCTGAGCGAATCCGGACTGGAAGGACTGTTGCCTGAAGCGCTGGTAGCGGGTATCGCTGACGCGCTGGAAGGTAAGCACCCGGCAGTGCCGGTTGATGTTGTGCATCGCGCACTGCGTGAAATCCACGAACGTGCTGATGCAGTTCGTCGCGAGCGTTTCCAGGCTATGGCGGCTGATGGCGTCAAATATCTGGAAGAAAACCGTGAGAAAGACGGTGTGAACAGCACTGAATCTGGTTTGCAGTTCCGTGTTCTGACCCAGGGTGAAGGTGCTATTCCGGCACGTACTGACCGCGTTCGCGTGCACTACACCGGTAAGCTGATCGACGGTACCGTGTTTGACAGCTCTGTCGCACGTGGCGAACCAGCTGAATTCCCGGTTAACGGCGTAATCCCAGGCTGGATTGAAGCGCTGACCCTGATGCCGGTAGGTTCCAAATGGGAACTGACTATTCCTCAGGAACTGGCTTACGGCGAGCGTGGCGCTGGCGCGTCCATTCCTCCGTTCAGCACGCTGGTGTTCGAAGTTGAGCTGCTTGAGATCCTGTAAGCAGTGACTTCTGTTCCCCCCGAGGCCGGGGGGAGCAAAAAAATAGCGTGAAAAGCTATAGTTACGTCGTTGTCGATATTTTATCTTGCAAATGCCCCATCAGCGTGTATTTTTGTGAGCTGATTCGCGCTATCAGAGTGATATGACACTCACTTTAAACATTAAATTAACATTATATCTAAATCTTAGTATTCATCCCGCCAATTCTTACCTAATATCGATGAGTCCTGATAACAGGATCGTCGTATCATAGACACATTAAAGGCCGTAGAGCCTGAACAACACAGACAGGTACAGGAAGAAAAAACATGGTAGATCAGGTAAAAGTCGACACCGCTGAAGAGGCGTCGTCTGAACAGTCGCTACGGCGCAATCTCACAAACCGTCATATTCAACTTATTGCTATTGGTGGCGCTATCGGTACTGGCCTGTTTATGGGCTCCGGTAAAACCATCAGTCTCGCCGGACCGTCGATCATCTTTGTGTATATGATCATCGGTTTTATGCTGTTTTTCGTGATGCGCGCAATGGGTGAATTGCTGCTCTCGAATCTGGAGTACAAATCGTTTAGTGATTTTGCCTCTGACCTGCTCGGGCCATGGGCCGGGTATTTTACCGGCTGGACCTACTGGTTCTGCTGGGTTGTTACCGGGATGGCAGACGTGGTCGCGATTACCGCGTATGCGCAATTCTGGTTCCCCGAACTGTCAGACTGGGTCGCCTCGCTGGCGGTGATTGTGCTGCTGCTGAGCCTCAACCTCGCCACCGTAAAAATGTTCGGTGAGATGGAGTTCTGGTTTGCGATGATCAAAATCGTTGCCATCATCGGCCTGATTGTCGTCGGTCTGGTGATGGTGCTGACGCACTTCCAGTCGCCAACCGGCGTTCAGGCATCGTTCACGCACTTGTGGAATGACGGTGGCTGGTTCCCGAAAGGTCTGAGTGGCTTCTTTGCCGGCTTCCAGATAGCCGTGTTTGCGTTTGTGGGTATTGAGCTGGTGGGTACGACCGCAGCGGAAACCAAGGATCCGGAGAAATCTCTGCCGCGCGCCATTAACTCGATTCCAATCCGTATCATCATGTTCTACGTGTTCGCGCTGATCGTGATTATGTCCGTTACGCCGTGGAGCTCGGTAGTGCCAACCAAGAGCCCATTCGTTGAACTGTTTGTGTTGGTTGGTCTGCCTGCTGCGGCGAGCCTGATCAACTTTGTGGTGCTGACTTCAGCTGCCTCTTCTGCAAACAGCGGCGTGTTCTCTACCAGCCGTATGCTGTTCGGTCTGGCGCAGGAAGGCGTTGCGCCTAAAGCGTTTGCCAAGCTGTCTAAACGCGCAGTTCCGGCGAAGGGTTTAACCTTCTCCTGTATCTGTCTGCTGGGCGGCGTGGTGATGCTGTACGTGAACCCGAGCGTGATTGGCGCCTTCACCATGATCACCACCGTATCGGCGATTCTGTTCATGTTCGTCTGGACCATCATTCTTTGCTCGTACCTGGTGTACCGCAAGCAGCGTCCTCACCTGCATGAAAAATCAATCTACAAGATGCCGTTAGGCAAGCTGATGTGCTGGGTATGTATGGCGTTTTTCGTCTTCGTACTGGTACTGCTGACGCTGGAAGATGATACCCGTCAGGCGCTGATCGTCACGCCGCTGTGGTTCATCGCGCTGGGTCTGGGCTGGTTGTTTATCGGTAAGAAACGTATGGCAGGCGTGCGATAATCGCTAAGCAGTGAGATGTTGGCCGGATAAGGCGTTTACGCCGCATCCGGCACTATGCTGGCGGGATTGCCTGATGCGGCTTCGCCTTATCAGGCCTACGTTTGAGGTCGTTGTAGGCCCGGTAAGCGCTAGCGCCACCGGGCTTTTTTATTCACCTGCGAGGGCACGCGGGAACAACACATTGTTTTCCAGGCTGATGTGTTCCATCAGGTCGTCGATCATCTCGTTAATGCCGTTATACATGGCTTTCCAGGTAGTGCAGGCCTCTGGTGGCGGCGTTACGTTATGGGTGATGTGTTTGATCACTTCCACCAGTTCACCCGCATCGTCATGTTCGCTTTCCATCACGCTGATTGGCCCCATCGCCTGGCTACCCATGCCCTGTTTGATCATCGGGAACAGGATCTGTTCTTCTTTCATCATGTGGCTGGACAGCTCTTCATGCAGCATGGTCAGGTTTTTCGCCAGACCGCGCGGTACGTTCGGTTTGTCTGCGTGAACGCGTTCAACTTTAGTGGCCTGCAGGATCAGCTCCGGCAGCTGTTCGCGGTGTCTGTCGTGATAACGCACGATGATATGGTCGATGATTTCAGCCAGAGCCACGGTACGCCAGTCTTTCTCCAGCGGCTGTTCAGCCAGCTGCGCGAGCTGCGCCTCAATAACGTCTAAATCCAGCTCTTTACGCGCGGCAGCGCGTGCCAGCGTTTGCTTACCGCCGCAGCAGTAATCCATATCGTATTTACGAAACAGGGCCGAAGCGCGAGGAATAGAGAGCGCCAGTTCACCTAAAGGTTGATCGCGATAAGACATTGCCGTTACCTCATTCTCAATAATATAAGATGTATTTTAAATGCAACTTATGACGAAGGATATAACCCTTTCGGGGTGGGGTGTTTTGTGATGGACGTCACGAAAATTTCTTATCTCGTTAAGATGCTGAATCTTATTGGAAAGGAGAAGTACGGCGAAAAAAGCCGCACGACAGGATTAAATAAGCGCACGCCGCTGCCGATAGTTAGACCTCAGACAATACCTGCATAATAAAAGGCTACAGATGTTCAAACGAATCAAAGTGATAACCTTACTTATCACCGTGTTACTCGCGCTGGGCGCAATGCAGCTCATCTCCGCGGGCGTCTTTATTGGCGCACTCAATAACGATAAGCAGAACTTTAACGTGTCTCAACTTTCCAGCCAGAACGTGGCCGAGTTTACCGATGCGTGGATTAGCCTGAACCAGGCTCGCGTCACGCTCAACCGGGGCATGCTGCGTTTACAGGGAACGATGGCCAGCGATATTAACGGCGGTCAGCTGCAGGAGCTGGTGAACACGGCAAATCGCCTGTTGGCCGAATCGAAAGAGCATTACGATAAATACTACGCTCTGCCGGAAACGCCGGGGCTGGATGAGCATCTGGCCGATCGACTGGAAGAGCAGTACGGCATCTATTCTGCGACGCTGGCAAAAATGAACGCGCTGCTGGCTGAAGGAAAGCTGGAAGAGATGTTTAAGCAGAATGCCGAGCAAAAGCAAACGGCCATGCAGGAAGTTTATCGGCAATGGCGTAGCGCGCAAACGGCGCTGGCCACTGCCGGAGTGCAGGACAATGAGAGTGATTACCAGAAGATAATCTGGCTGCTGTCCGCGGTGATGCTGATTGTCGTCACCGTGATTATCGCCAGTTGGCTGGCGATGCAGCGAGTGCTGCTCAAGCCGCTCCACGAGGTGATGGGACATATTCGCCACATTGCCGCAGGCGATTTGACGCACCCCATCAGCGCCGACGGCAGTAATGAAATGGCGCTGCTGGCAAGCAACGTCCGTGACATGCAGCAGGCGCTGGCGAATACGGTCAGCGTGGTGCGTGACGGGGCCGATACCATCTATACCGGTGCGGGTGAAATCGCCGCAGGCAGTAACGATCTCTCTTCACGTACCGAGCAGCAGGCCGCCTCTCTGGAAGAGACCGCAGCCAGCATGGAACAACTTACCGCAACCGTGAGACAGAACGCAGATAACGCGCGTCAGGCGACCAGTCTGGCAAAAAATGCTTCACAGACGGCGCAAAAAGGCGGAACCGTGGTTGATGGTGTGGTGCGTACGATGGATGAAATCGCCACCAGTTCCAGCAAAATCGCGCAAATTACCAATGTTATCGACGGCATTGCCTTCCAGACCAATATTCTGGCACTGAACGCGGCGGTTGAAGCGGCGCGTGCCGGCGAGCAGGGGCGCGGATTTGCCGTGGTCGCAGGCGAGGTTCGGACGCTGGCGCAGCGTAGCGCTCAGGCGGCGAAGGAGATCAAAGCGCTGATAGATGACTCAGGGAATCGGGTCAATGCCGGTACGGCGCTGGTGCATGAAGCGGGCGAAACGATGGCGGAAATAGTTAGCGCCGTGACCCGCGTGACCGACATCATGGGGGAGATTGCCTCAGCTTCTGATGAACAAAGTCGGGGTATCGATCAGGTAGGCCAGGCGGTTGCCGAAATGGATCGCGTCACGCAGCAAAACGCCTCGCTGGTAGAAGAATCCGCTTCCGCCGCTGCTGCGCTTGAAGAGCAGGCCGCGCGGTTGAACCAGACGGTAGCGGTGTTTAAGGTGTCGCGCCGGATGGCGGCGTAAACGCCTTATCCGGCCTACATGAGATCGTACAGTCCTTGTAGGCCGGATAAGCAGTGCCATCCGGCACATTATGATTGTGAAACCACCACGATGCTCGGTTTCTGCGGCTTGGCTCTGACGGCTATCACCACCCCAACCATCAGCAGCGCAATACCGCTAACCGTCAGCAGAGGTGGAAATTCCTGACGCAGAATAAAGGTGTACAACAAACCGGCCAGCGTTTCGAAGACAATCAGCGGGCCGAGGATCACCGTCGGTAATTTTTGGCTGGCGACGTTCCAGCACAGTGCGCCAACCCACGAACACAATACCGCAATGGCTATCATCAGACCGATAAACACGCCCGGACGCGGACCGAAGGGTAGAGCGAAGTCCGGCGTTTGCCCGTTAAGCCACAGGCAGGCGGCAATGTAACCGAGCAGAGAAACGGGCAACGTTACCAGAGCCTGGGCCGTCGCCCACATCATCGGGTGCTTATCCGGATTCTCGCGCAGCCAGCGGGCATTACGCAGCGCGTACCATGCCCAACACACCACCGAGACAAGCGCCAGCGCGATGCCGGAACCATAACGCCAGCCACTAAAGTCTGGTAACCCCTGATTCAGCTCCGAGATATTCACGCACAGCAGTCCTATACCAATCAATACCAGCGCAGGCGACAGACGCCACCATGATAATTTGCCGTCACGCTGGCTGTAGAGCAGGTTAGCGAAGACCGGGATCACCACCGGCAATGTACCAATAATCATCGTGGAGACCGGTGCGCCGGTGCGCTGGATGGCGCTTGCCAGGCAAACGTAATAAATCAGATTCCCCATCATTGTTAGCGTCAGCGCAGTTACCCAGTCTTTCCGCACGAGTTGACGCAGGCGCGCACGTCCCAGCCAGGCAATCGGCAATGCGATCAGCCCCAGCGCCAGATAACGCCCCATCGACTGCAATACCGCCGGGTATTCCGGTACGATCAGCGGTCCAACAAAAATTAATCCCCACATCAGCCCGGCCAACAGGGCATACAACACACCGCTAATCATTTTTGACATCCACATCGTTTAACAATGAGTCGAGTGTAGGCAGGAAAAATGCCGCCGTATTGTATGAGATTGCTGATCAACGCCGGACGACTTGTTTCTGATAACGTACCGGCGTAATGCCGTAGCGATGGGTAAACGCGCGGGTGAGATGCGACTGGTCGGTGAGGCCGGTTGCGGCGGCGACCTCTGCGGCGGGCATACCGTAAGTGAGAAAACCTTTGGCTCGCCACAGCCGGATCGCCATCAGCATCTGGTGCGGCGTGACGTGGAAATGAGACTTAAACTGGCGCTGAAAATGCCAGGGACTCAGCGATGCAACCCGCGCCAGCTCGTCGAGCGTGACCGGATGCATATAATTATCGTGCAGATACTCACGTACCCGTTCAAAGCGATGCGCCCCCTCCGTTAATACTGGCGCATGGCGGGCCAGCGGCTGGAACGTGTCGATCAGATCGAGTAGAAGGCCTTTTTGCGCCAGCGGATCCTCCGTGTTCCACAGGCCGTGGATCAGCGAGCAGATCTGGCGCGAGCGCAGCGGATCGTGACGCGTTACGTCATGAAACCACCAGTGGCGGATCCCGGTGACCTCTTCCAGAAGATCGGGTTCAAGATAAATCATCCGATAGCGCCAGCCGTCGGCGGTTTCGGCCTCGCCGGTATGCAGCTCATCGGGATTCATGGTGACGACGGAATGGGCGGGGGCAACATACTGCGTGCCGCGATAGCGAAAACGTTCGGCTCCGGCTTCTATCGCGCCAATGCCAAACGCTTCATGGGTGTGCGGCTCGAAAGCGTAACGCGAGATGTGTGCATGATACAGCTCAACGCCCGGCACCTGCGCCAGATGGCGAAAGCGGGCGCTGTCTTTCTCATCAATAAACTGCTCAGGTACACCTTGCACGTTTTCTCTCCCCACGCATCATCCTGTCATTATCAGAGAGGATGCGCGGGGATGCCACCACAATTAACTAATTTTTAACACTTACACGATGCCTTTGACGCTGTCAGACAACGAGGTGGTCGGGCGACCAATCAGTTTGCTCAGCGTATGGCTGTCGTCGAACAGACCACCTTTGGAGGCGCCAGTGTCTGAGTCAGCCAGCATGTCCGCCAGCCCGGCAGGCAGGCCTACACCTTTTAGCGCGGCGGCAAAATCAGCTTCGCTCAGGTTCTGATACACCACTTTTTTACCACTCTGTTTTGCCAGCTCGGCAGCCAACTGGCTCAGGGTCCAGCCTGCGTCGCCCGCCAGTTCATAAGTTTTACCGGCGTGACCGTCTTCACTGATGACGCGCGCGGCGGCAGCGGCATAGTCGGCGCGGGTCGCTGAGGCAATTTTGCCTTCACCTGCAGCCCCGATAAACACGCCATGTTCCAGTGCAGCCGGTGCGCTGGCGAGATAGTTTTCGGTGTACCAGCCGTTACGCAGCAGCGCGTAGGCGATACCGGATTCAGCCAGCATCTTCTCGGTTGCCACATGCTCATCAGCCAGCCCCAGCGGGGAGGTGTCGGCGTGCAGCAGGCTGGTGTAGGCGATGAATTTCACGTGCGCGGCTTTCGCTGCGTTGATCACGTTACGATGCTGCGGGGCGCGTTGTCCCACTTCGCTGGAGGAGATCAGCAGTAGCTTGTCGATACCCTGTAAGGCAGCCGTCAAGGCGGCTTCATCGCTGTAATCCGCCTGACGAACGGTAATGCCCTGCTGGCTAAGCGCCGTCGCTTTAGCGGGATTACGCACAATTGCCACAATCTGGCTGGCAGGAACGGTTTTCAGCAGAGATTCAATAACGTATTGGCCCAGTTGGCCGGTGGCGCCGGTAATTGCGATCATGGGGTGACTCCTTGGTATTGGTCTTGTGTTTAATCACGCTAACACCTAAACTTACTTTTAGTAAGTACGCACAAAAAGGTTAGTATGAAAATGACAGCTTCGACGCTCTCTCAGCAGTTACGCGATGGCAACTTGTTTGCCGAACAGTGTCCCTCCCGTGAGGTGTTAAAACACGTCACCAGCCGCTGGGGCGTGTTGATTCTGGTGGCGCTGCGCGACGGTACGCACCGTTTCAGTGATTTGCGCCGTAAGATGGGCGGGGTCAGTGAAAAGATGCTGGCGCAATCCCTGCAAGCGTTAGAGCATGACGGGTTTATCAATCGGGTGTCGTATCCGGTGGTACCGCCGCACGTGGAGTATAGCCTGACGCCGTTGGGTGAGCAGGTGAGCGATAAAGTCGCCGCGCTGGCGGACTGGATAGAACTGAATTTGCCGCAGGTTTTAGCGCAGCGGGACGAACGGGCTGCGTAGTTTTGTAGGCCGGATAAGACGCTATTGCGCCGCATCCGGCACGAAAATTACTTACTTAAATCCAGCTGATAAATAGCGAAACCGATGTCATCGGTCGCGACTTTCTTCAGCGGATACTGGCCTTTCTCTTTAATAAATGCCGCGGCTTTATCAGACGGTGATGTTTCAAAGCGAATATCCAGTGGTGTATCGCTATGAATTGGCGCCAGACGCCAGTTGTTATCTGCCGCCGGGTGAATTTCACCGGCACGCTTCGTCTCAGCACCAATCCAGGCCGCCAGCACCGAGCGGTTTTCATCCGGAGAAGCAAACGCGATGTGGCTGTCGCCGGTTCCGGCAAACTTACCGCCGTAGGCGCGGTAGTTGTTGGTCGCGACGAGGAAGGTGGCATTCGGATCGATTGGTTTGCCGTTAAAGGTCAGATTTTTAATACGTTCCGCTTTCGGGTTAATGGTCTGACATTCACCGTCGTAGCGAGCAGGTTGTGAAACATCAATCTGATAATTCACGCCGTCAATCACGTCGAAATTATAGGTACGGAAGCCATCCCAGTTAATCAACGACTGTGGTTTGCTGCTGTGGATATCAATCTGATTGAACTGCCCGGCAGAACATTCCAGCCACTCTTTCACCTCTTTACCGCTGGCTTTCACCACCACCAGAGTGTTGGGATAGAGATACAAATCAGCGGCGTTACGGAAGGTTAACTGACCTTTTTCGACTTCTACGAAGCTTGCCGGATCGTTCTTGCGTCCACCGACCTTAAACGGCGCGGCGGCGGAAAGTACCGGTAGTTTTGCCAGATCCGGATCGCCCTGAATAAAGTGTTCTACATAGGCTTTCTGCGCGTTGTTCACCACCTGTACGGTCGGGTCATCCTGTACCAGCGCCAGATAGCTGTACATGTTGTCGGCGGATTTACCGATCGGTTTGCTGACAAACTCACGCGTGGCGTCGTGATCGGCTTTCAGGATCTCAACGATTTTTTTGTCTTCTGCTGCCAGTGATTTTTTGGCTGCGGCGTCATAGATCGGGCGCGCCTCGGCTTTCGCCTGAGTGACCTGCCATTTACCGCTGTCGTTATTCAGCACTAAATCCACCACGCCCAGGTGATCGCCCCACATACCCGGCATCACCGCAGGAATCCCATTCAGCGTACCTTTTGTGATATCTGCGCCTTTAATATTGGCAAAGTCTTTACCCGGGAAGACGGCGTGAGCGTGACCAAACATAATGGCATCCACGCCCGGTACTTCGCTGAGGTAATAAACGGAGTTTTCCGCCATGGTTTGATATGGGTCGGCAGAAAGCCCGGAGTGAGCAACCACCACCACAACATCGGCGCCTTTTTCTCTCATTTCCGGAACGTATTTGCGTGCAGTTTCCGTAATGTCGTTCACCGTGACTTTGCCGCTGAGGTTGGCTTTATCCCAGGTCATAATCTGCGGTGGCACAAAGCCGATATAGCCAATCTTCAGCGTTTGCTTGTTCCCTTCCTTGTCGACCACCTCAGTGTCTTTGATCAAGTAAGGCGTAAATAGCGGCTTCTTGGTCTTAACGTCGATGATATTGGCGTTAACGTAAGGGAATTTCGCTCCGGCCAGCGCGTTGTGCAGATACTCCAGACCGTAGTTGAATTCATGGTTGCCGAGGTTACCCACCGCGTAATCCAGGGTATTCAGCGCCTTATATACCGGGTGAGTTTCGCCCGCTTTCAGCCCCTTGGCCGCCATGTAATCCCCGAGCGGGCTACCCTGAATCAGATCGCCATTATCAACCAGCACGCTGTTTTTGACTTCACCACGCGCAGCGTTGATCAAACTTGCCGTACGTACCAGACCGAATTTTTCAGTCGGTGTATCTTTGTAATAATCGAAATCCATCATATTGCTATGCAAATCAGTGGTTTCCATTATACGCAGATCGACGGTCGCGGCATTGACGCTGGCTGCAATCAGCGTTGCCAGAAGCGTTGCACTAAACTTAATCATCAGGGGCATCCTTTTAAGATCTAAGCCACAAAAGAAAATGTATATAAATCTTCTTGCTTACAGAACTGTGAATCATGACATGAATATAGCGTTTAAAACCGCAGACGCTATCACAGTTGGCGGATCCCCTGACGATCGGGTATAAGTAAAACAACGAGTTAACACCACTGACAGAAACGAGGTGGAGAATGCTAGAACATGTATGCCAGCTTGCACGGAACGCGGGCGATGCCATTATGCAGGTCTACGATGGAATCAAACCGATGGAGATTACCAGCAAGCAGGATGATTCTCCGGTCACGGCGGCAGATATCGCCGCACATACGGTGATCCTCGAAGGATTACTGGCGCTGACGCCGGATATTCCGGTTCTGTCTGAAGAGGCGCCTCCTGGCTGGGATGTTCGCCAGCATTGGCAGCGCTACTGGCTGGTGGACCCGCTGGACGGGACCAAAGAGTTCATTAAGCGTAACGGTGAATTTACCGTCAATATTGCGCTGATCGAGAAAGGAAAGCCGGTTCTGGGCGTGGTTTACGCGCCGGTAATGAAAGTGATGTACAGCGCAGCAGAAGGTAAAGCGTGGAAAGAAGAGTGCGGCGTACGCAAACAAATTCAGGTTCGTGACGCGCGTCCGCCGCTGGTGGTCATTAGCCGCTCGCATGCCGACAATGAGTTAAAAGAGTATCTGCAACAGTTGGGCGAGCACCAGACCACCTCGATTGGCTCATCGCTGAAGTTCTGCCTGGTGGCGGAAGGGCACGCACAGCTGTATCCGCGTTTTGGGCCAACCAACGTTTGGGACACCGCCGCTGGCCATGCCGTTGCCGCCGCAGCCGGAGCGCACGTTCACGACTGGCAGGGGAAACCTCTGGATTACACCCCACGTGAATCGTTCCTCAACCCCGGCTTCCGCGTCTCTATTTACTGAGTAATTTGTGCAGCAGGGCAATTACCTGCTGCACCTCTTCCTGCGTTAATGCGCCATCTTTTGCCCACTGCACGCGTCCGTCCTTGTCGAGTACGACGATAGCGGAGCTCTCTTCATCCAGTTGCCAGGCTTTACGCGCAATGCCATTGCTGTCGACAATGAATTGCGACCACGGGTAGAGCTTCTTATTGCTCTCCAGACTGCTGCGCACAAACATACCGGAGCCGGGAATGGCGTCATCCGTGTTGACGATAGTGGTGGTCTGGTATTTGTCGTGCGGCAGGTTGGCGGCTTTGATTGCCTCGATCAGCGTCGCATTTTTCTCTTTGGCGGAGGTGCGTCCGGCAATGTGTTGCACAATTCGCACTTTGCCTGGCAACTGCGCGCTATTCCAGCTTTTGTAGCTAAACTTATCGTTATCGAGAATCAGTTCGCCGCGATCGGCGATCCCCACCGGCGGTACGCGCTGGTCAGTCTCAAACTTATGTGCGGAGGCAATCATCGGCAGTAGCAGGCACGACAGCGCCAGCAGATTTCGTAAGGTCATAGGTTTTCCTTCTTTCTTTTATTTTGCAGGTGATCCGACCACTTGGGTCTGGAATTTAATCATATGTGCGAATGATGCTTTTTCCCGCAAGCGCGATGCCAGTTTGCGGACGGGCGCACAAATCCTGCGAAAAATGAAGGCTTATACTGAAGACAGCGAAGCGTTGAAAAGATAATTCTGAATAATTGTAACTTGAAGGTAAATAAACTTATACACGCTGGAAACATCAACGAGATAGTCTATAGTCATAGGGCATTAAAATTTGCGCCTGAGGATTGTCGGACCGATTGTGGTACCGCAAAGGCGTAATGCTCAGCAGGAGACAACAATGAAAATTTTCCAACGATACAACCCGCTGCAGGTGGCGAAGTACGTGAAGATCCTGTTTCGTGGACGGTTATATATCAAGGATGTAGGCGCTTTTGAATTTGATAAGGGTAAGATTCTTATCCCAAAAGTGAAGGACAAACTGCATTTTTCCGTGATGTCCGAAGTTAACCGTCAGGTCTTGCGTCTGCAAACTGAGATGGCTTGATCAAAGTGCTATGCAGTAGTTAAAAAAACGGCTCCTGATGGGAGCCGTTGATGTTTCTGTAAGGCGTTAAGACGCCTTTGCCTCTTCTTTTGCATCTGGCAGTTTTGGTACCAGAACGGTAGGTTTACTGTCCAGACGCGTCACCAGCAGCTGATCGATCTTGTAGTTATCGATATCCACCACTTCAAATTTGTAACCTGAATACTTCACCGAGTCGGTGCGTTTCGGGATTTTACGCAGCATGAACATCATAAAGCCGCCGATGGTTTCATAGTTGCCGGACTGCGGGAACTCGTCGATATCCAGCACGCGCATCACGTCATCAATCGGTGTACCGCCGTCGACTAACCATGAGTTTTCATCACGTGCCACAATCTGCTCTTCCAGACCCTGACCTACCAGATCGCCCATCAGCGTCGTCATAACGTCGTTGAGCGTGATAATCCCCACCACCAGCGCGTACTCGTTCATGATGACGGCAAAGTCTTCGCCTGCGGTTTTGAAGCTTTCCAGCGCTTCAGAGAGCGTCAGCGTGTCCGGGACGATCAGCGTATTGCGGATCTGTACGCCGCTGTTCAGCGCCATGCTTTGGTTTGCCAGTACGCGGTTGAGGAGATCCTTTGAATCAACATAACCAATGATGTGGTCGATATCTTCGTTACACACCAGGAATTTGGAGTGCGGATGTTCCGCCACCTTGTTCTTCAGGCTTTGCTCATCTTCATGGAGATCGAACCAGATAATATTCTCGCGCGAGGTCATTGAAGACGGGACGGTACGGGATTCCAGTTCGAACACATTTTCAATCAGCTCATGCTCCTGCTTGCGCAGAACACCCGCCAGCGCACCCGCTTCGACCACGGCGTAAATGTCGTCCGAGGTGATGTCGTCTTTACGCACCATTGGGATCTTAAACAGACGGAAAATGTTGTTTGCCAGACCGTTAAAGAACCACACCAGCGGGCGGAAGACCAGCAGGCAGAAGCGCATCGGGTTGATGATACGCAAAGCCACAGCTTCTGGCGCAATCATACCGATGCGTTTCGGGGTTAAATCCGCGAACAGGATGAACAGGCCAGTAACCAGCGAGAACGACAGAATAAAGCTTAACTGTTCGGACAGCTCTGGAGTGAAGTACTTCGAGAAAAGGCTGTAAAACGCCGGGGAGAATGCTGCATCACCGACGATACCGCCGAGAATGGCGACCGCGTTAAGGCCAATTTGCACGACGGTAAAAAACATGCCGGGGTTTTCCTGCATCTTCAAAACACGTTGTGCGTTTACGTTGCCTTCATCGGCAAGCAGTTTAAGTTTTATTTTGCGTGATGCAGCAAGCGAGATCTCAGATATCGAGAAAAACGCACTCACGGCGATCAGGCAGAGAATGACTAAAATACTGTTTAACATATCTTATCCGACCGTTCGGGTCAGATCCTCGGAAGGGAGAAGTTGATACTCGTCGTCTTTCAAGCTGCAGGTGCGTTAGCTGCACTCATTCACCCCAGTCACATAGTTCTCTATGCTCCTGGGGATTCACGAGTTTGCCGCCTGCCTGCAACTCGAAATCCTTAGAGTATAAATCCAATGGAATATTCATTGAAAACCGGCTCGTGGAAGTGAGCCGGTAAATTCAGAAGCTAGTATAGCGTAAGGCACTGTAAAGTCGCCAGAGGGGGAAATTATCCTTGTGGCGGCAGGCAAACACCAATACCACCAATGCCACAATAACCGTAAGGGTTTTTGTGCAGATACTGCTGGTGATCGTCCTCGGCATAATAGAACGGGGTTGCCGTAGTGATTTCCGTGGTAATGGTGCGCTCGTCGCCTGCGGCGGTCATTGCTGCCTGAAAACGTTCAAGGCTGGCCTGTGCGGCGGCGGTTTGTTCCGGCGTTAACGGGTAAATGGCGGAGCGATACTGCGTGCCCTGGTCGTTCCCCTGACGCATGCCTTGAGCCGGGTCGTGATTTTCCCAGAACACCTGCAGCAGTTGTTCGTAGCTGATAACATGCGGGTCATAGACGATGCGTACCGCTTCGGCATGCCCGGTATCGCCAGAACACACTTCACGATAGGTTGGGTTTGGGGTGTAGCCGCCGGTGTACCCGGCTGCGGTGCTGTATACCCCGGGTAATGACCAAAATAAACGCTCAACGCCCCAGAAGCATCCCATGGCGAAATAAGCTATCTCCATACCGTCGGGCACGTTGGTCATCGAATGTTGGTTAACCGCATGCAGCGTTGCCACTGGCATCGGGGTGTTGCGTCCAGGTAGCGCATCTGCTTGAGTAACAAGATGCTTTCTATCAAATAAACTCATGGCCGTTCTCCCGAAATCAGTCATTTGGGTTAAGGTTGTAACGAGACGCGTCTTTGCCCACAATAAACGGCGTGAATACGTCTAGAGTTAAACATAAGAAATATTTGGGTTGTCGTCTGTTTTTCAACTCTTATTGTTGATTTTTTGTTAAGCCGAGGAACGGCATAGTATTTTTTTCCAGGGGTGGGAAAAAAGGATATTCAGGAGAAAATGTGCCACATATCCGTCAGTTATGTTGGGTGGGATTACTGTGCTTAAGTGGCTCCGCCGCCGCCGCGAATGTTCGCTTACAGGTCGAAGGATTATCAGGACCGCTGGAGAAAAACGTCCGTGCGCAGCTGTCCACGATTCAAAGTGATGAAGTCACTCCAGACCGACGCTTTCGTGCGCGCGTTGATGATGCCATCCGCGAAGGGCTAAAAGCGCTGGGCTACTTTGAGCCGACCATTGATTTTGAACTGCGTCCACCGCCGGCAAAAGGCCGCCAGGTGCTGATTGCCAAAGTGACCCCCGGCGAGCCGGTGCTGATTGGTGGCACTGAGGTGATTTTGCGCGGTGGCGCGCGTACGGATAAAGATTATCTGGATCTGCTGAAAACACGCCCGGC
Source organism: Citrobacter sp. Cpo091 (assembly GCF_030332645.1). Classification (NCBI taxonomy): domain Bacteria; kingdom Pseudomonadati; phylum Pseudomonadota; class Gammaproteobacteria; order Enterobacterales; family Enterobacteriaceae; genus Citrobacter; species Citrobacter sp. Cpo091. The sequence goes on along the minus strand of NZ_JAOWHL010000039.1, from coordinate 471,092 downwards.
AATCGGCACCGTGCTGAATCAGGGGGACTATGACAACTTCAAAAAGTCACTCACCAGCGTGGCGCTGCGCAAAGGCTACTTCGATAGTGAATTTAATAAAAGCCAGCTCGGGATAGCGCTTGAGCGTCGCCAGGCGTTCTGGGATATCGATTACAACAGCGGCGAACGCTATCGCTTTGGGCATGTCACTTTTGAAGGCTCGCAAATTCGCGATGAGTATCTGCAAAATCTGGTGCCCTTTAAAGAAGGTGAAGAGTACGAGTCGAAAGATCTGGGCGAACTGAACCGTCGTCTGTCGGCGACCGGATGGTTTAATTCCGTGGTCGTCGCACCGGAGTTTGATAAAGCCCGCAAAACCAAGGTGCTACCCCTGAAAGGCGTGGTCTCACCGCGAACCGAAAACACCATCGAAACCGGGGTCGGTTATTCAACTGACGTCGGGCCACGGGTGAAGACCTCGTGGAAAAAGCCGTGGATGAACTCCTACGGGCACAGCCTGACGACCAGCGCCAGTATCTCGGCGCCAGAGCAGGTGCTTGATTTCAGCTATAAAATGCCGCTGTTAAAGAACCCGCTGGAGCAGTATTACCTGGTACAGGGCGGCTTTAAGCGTACCGATTTAAACGACACCGAGCAGGATTCCACAACGCTTGCGGTTTCCCGTTACTGGGACCTCTCCAGCGGCTGGCAGCGCGCGATTAACCTGCGCTGGAGCCTCGACCACTTTACCCAGGGTAACGTCACCAACACCACTATGCTGCTCTATCCGGGCGTGATGATCAGCCGGACGCGTTCACGCGGCGGCCTGATGCCTGTCTGGGGCGATTCCCAGCGCTACTCTATTGATTACTCGAACACGGCCTGGGGTTCAGATGTTGATTTCTCCGTTTTCCAGGCGCAAAACGTCTGGATCCGCACGCTGTACGACAGGCATCGCTTTGTGATGCGCGGTAATCTCGGCTGGATTGAAACCGGAGACTTCGACAAAGTGCCGCCGGACCTGCGTTTCTTTGCCGGGGGCGATCGCAGTATTCGCGGCTACAAATACAAATCTATTTCGCCGGAAGGCAGCGACGGCAAGCTGAAAGGGGCCTCCAAGCTGGCAACTGGCTCGCTGGAATACCAGTACAACGTGACCGGTAAATGGTGGGGGGCGATGTTTGTCGATAGCGGTGAAGCGGTCAGCGATATTCGCCGAAGCGATTTCAAAACCGGTGCCGGGGTCGGCGTACGCTGGCAATCACCAGTGGGGCCTATCAAGCTCGACTTTGCCGTCCCGGTCGGCGACAAAGATGAACATGGTTTACAGTTTTACATCGGTCTGGGGCCTGAATTATGAGTTTATGGAAGAAGATAAGCCTCGGCGTGCTGATTTTTATCCTGCTGTTGTTAGGCTCGGTGGCGTTCCTCGTCGGTACCACCTCGGGCCTGCATCTGATCTTCAAAGCCGCTAATCGTTGGGTTCCGGGTCTGGAAATTGGTCAGGTCACCGGCGGCTGGCGGGATCTATCACTGAAAAATATTCGCTACGACCAGCCTGGCGTGGCGGTGAATGCTGGTGAAGTGCATTTGGCCGTGGGGCTTAACTGTCTGTGGGACAGCAGCCTGTGCGTCAACGATCTGGCGCTGAAAAACATCAACGTGGCGATCGACAGCAAAAAGATGCCGCCATCCGCGCCGGTTGAGGAAGAAGAGAGCGGTCCGCTTAATCTTTCCACGCCTTACCCCATCACGCTTTCGCGCGTGGCGCTGAACAACATCAATATCAAAATCGATGACACCACGGTTTCAGTGCTGGATTTTACTTCCGGCCTGAACTGGCAGGAAAAAACGCTGACGCTGAAGCCAACGTCATTACAGGGGCTGCTGATTGCTCTGCCTAAAGTGGCGGAAGTGGCACAGGAAGAGGTTGTCGAACCGAAGATTCAAAACCCGCAGCCGGATGAAAAACCGCTCGGGGAAACGCTAAAAGATCTGTTCTCAAAGCCGGTACTGCCGGAAATGACCGATGTCCATCTGCCGCTCAATCTCAATATTGAAGAGTTTCGCGGCGAGCAGTTGCGCGTGACCGGGGATACGGATTTAACAGTACATAGTATGCTGCTGAAAGTGAGCAGCATAGACGGCAACATGAAGCTCGACGCGCTGGATATCGACTCGAATCAGGGAACGGTAAAAGCCAGCGGCACGGCGCAACTGACCGACACGTGGCCGGTTGACATTACGTTAAACAGCACGCTAAACATCGACCCGTTAAAAGGCGAAAAGGTGAAGCTGAAGGTCGGCGGTGCGCTGCGCGAACAGCTGGAAGTCGGCGTCAATCTGTCTGGTCCGGTAGATATGGACCTGCGTGCACAGACGCGCCTGGCAGAAGCCGGATTGCCGCTCAACATTGAGGTGGTAAGTAAGCAGGTTTACTGGCCGTTTACCGGTGAGAAACAGTTCCAGGCCGATGACATCAAGCTCAAACTGACCGGCAAGATGACCGACTATACGCTGTCGATGCGTACCGCCGTGAAAGGTCAGGATATTCCTCCGGCTACTATCACGCTGGACGCCAAAGGCAACGAGCAGCAGATCAATCTCGACAAACTCAGCGTTGCGGCGCTAGAAGGGAAAACCGAGCTGAAAGCGCTGGTGGACTGGCAGCAGGCGATCAGCTGGCGCGGGGAGCTAACGCTGGATGGTATCAATACCGCGAAAGCGATCCCGGACTGGCCGTCAAAACTGAATGGCCTGGTGAAAACGCGCGGCAGTCTGTACGGCGGAAGCTGGCAGATGGAGGTTCCGGAGCTGAAGCTGACCGGCAACGTGAAGCAGAACAAGGTCAATGTGAACGGTTCGCTGAAGGGGAACAGCTACCTGCAGTGGACGATTCCGGGCCTTCATCTGGAGCTGGGACGCAACAGTGCGGACGTAAAAGGCGAACTGGGGGTTAAAGACCTCAACCTCGACGCGACGATTGATGCCCCAAGCCTGGATAACGCGCTGCCGGGGCTGGGCGGTACGGCGAAAGGGCTGGTAAAAGTTCGCGGTACGGTTGAAGCACCACAGCTGCTGGCGGATATTACCGCCCGTGGTCTGCGCTGGCAGGAACTTTCCGTTGCTCAGGTGCGCGTCGAAGGCGATGTGAAATCGGCCGAGCAAATCGCCGGTAATCTCAACGTTCGCGTAGAGCGGATTGTACAACCTGACGTGAATATTGGTCTGGTGACGCTCAACGCCAAAGGCAGTGAAAAGCAGCATGAACTGCAGTTACGCATTCAGGGTGAGCCGGTTTCAGGGCAACTGGATCTTGCCGGGAGCTTTGATCGCAAAGAACAGCGCTGGAAAGGGGAGTTAAGCAATACCCGCTTCCAGACGCCGGTCGGTCCGTGGTCGCTCAACCGGGCTATCGCGCTGGATTATCGTAATCAAGAACAGAAAATTAGTATCGGGCCGCACTGCTGGAACAACCCGAATGCGGAGCTGTGCGTACCACAAACCATTGATGCCGGTGCAGAAGGTCGCGCGGTGGTGAATCTTAACCGCTTCGACCTGGCGATGCTAAAACCGTTTATGCCGGAGACAACCCAGGCCAGCGGTGTGTTCACTGGCAAAGCTGATGTGAGCTGGGATACCACCAAAGAGGGGCTGCCACAGGGGCAGGTCACCCTGAGCGGACGTAACGTGAAGGTCACGCAAAGCGTGAATGATGCCCCGCTCCCCGTGGCGTTTGAAACGCTGAATCTGACCGCCGACTTGCACAATAACCGTGCCGAGTTGGGCTGGCTAATTCGTCTGACCAACAACGGGCAGTTTGACGGACAGGTGCAGGTAACGGACCCGCAAGGGCGTCGTAATCTGGGCGGTAACGTCAATATTCGCAACTTCAATCTGGCGATGGTGAACCCTATCTTCTCGCGCGGTGAAAAAGCGGCAGGGATGATCAACGCCAACCTGCGGCTGGGCGGCGATGTGCAAAGCCCGCAGTTGCTCGGACAGCTGCAACTGAGTGGTCTGGATATTGACGGTAACTTCATGCCGTTTGACATGCAGCCAAGCCAGTTAGCCGTTAACTTCAATGGAACACGCTCAACGCTGGCGGGCGTGGTGCGTACGCAGCAGGGAGAAATTAACCTGAGCGGCGATGCCGACTGGAGTCAGATAGACAACTGGCGGGCGCGTGTTGCGGCTAAAGGCAGCAGGGTGCGTATTACCGTACCGCCGATGGTCCGCCTCGACGTATCGCCGGACGTGGTCTTTGAAGCCACGCCGAGCCTGTTTACTCTCGATGGTAACGTGGATGTGCCGTGGGCGCGTATCGTGGTACATGACCTGCCGGAAAGCGCGGTTGGGGTTTCCAGCGATATGGTTATGCTTAACAACAACCTGCAGCCCGAGAAACCGCAGACCGCCGGTATTCCGATCAACAGCAACCTGAATATCCACGTCGGTAACAACGTGCGTCTTGACGCCTTTGGTCTGAAAGCGCGTCTGACGGGCGATCTGAAAGTGGTGCAGGATAAGCAAGGTCTGGGGCTTAACGGGCAAATTAATATTCCGAGCGGTCGCTTCCACGCCTATGGTCAGGATCTGATTGTGCGTAAGGGCGAGCTGTTGTTCTCCGGTCCGCCGGATCAGCCGTTGCTCAACATCGAAGCGATTCGTAACCCAGATGCCACCGAAGACGACGTGATCGCTGGCGTTCGCGTCACCGGTACCGCCGATGAACCGAAGGCGGAGATCTTCTCCGACCCGGCAATGTCGCAGCAAATGGCGCTTTCCTACCTGCTACGTGGACAAGGGCTGGATAGCGAACAGAGCGATAGCGCAGCGATGACTTCAATGCTTATTGGTCTGGGGGTTGCACAAAGTGGTCAGGTTGTGGGTAAAATCGGGGAGACATTTGGCGTAAGCAATCTGGCACTGGACACGCAAGGGGTGGGCGACTCATCTCAGGTGGTTGTCAGCGGATACGTACTGCCAGGTCTGCAGGTGAAATATGGTGTGGGTATATTTGACTCCTTAGCGACACTCACGCTACGTTATCGTCTGATGCCTAAGCTATATCTGGAAGCAGTGTCTGGCGTAGATCAGGCACTTGATTTGCTCTATCAGTTCGAGTTTTAGCAATGCGAATATTTGTCTACGGCAGTTTACGAACCAAACAAGGCAACAGCCACTGGATGACCAATGCCCTGTTGCTGGGAAATTTCAGTATCGACAACTACCAGTTGTACAGCCTGGGCCACTATCCAGGCGCGGTTCCGGGAAATGGAACAGTACACGGGGAAGTTTATCGTATTGATAACGCCACGCTGGCAGAGCTTGACGCTCTGCGTACCCGCGGCGGGGAATACGCACGCCAGTTAATTCAAACGCCGTACGGAAGTGCATGGATGTACGTGTACCAACGTCCGGTTGATGGCTTAACGCTGATTGAAAGCGGTAACTGGTTAGACAGAGACCAGTACTGATATATCGCCTACCAGAATAAACAACGCCGCCTTCGGGTGGCGTTGTTTATTAAAGGCTTAAAACTCCACGCGCGCGCCGAGGTTATAGCGGCGTCCTTCCACCTGCGCGGATTCATTCCATGCAGTCGTCAGTTTCGGATCTTCATCCAGCACGTTGTAGATCCCTGCCATCAGATGCGTGTGCTTATTGAGCTTATAACGTACGCCTACGTCGACCATCGTGTAGTCATCGTACTTATAGTTATTGCCGCTGTTGCGGTTACTGCTGCGGTAATTCACCGTACTCCATACGTCCAGACTCTGCGTTGCCGCCCAGTTCAGCGACAGGTTCGCCATATGGCGCGGATAATCGTTGAGCGCGTAGCCTTTGTTTACGCCGCTTTTCTGTTCGCTATGGTTCCAGGTGTAGTTAGCGTTGGCTTTTACATCGGCGCTAATCTGCCAGTCGGCATTCAGTTCTATGCCGTACACGTCCGCTTTGCTGACGTTGAAGTATTTACTGACGGAGTCCGCCTTGTAGCCATTCACGGAGCACTGATTCGTCGATGTAGTTTCGCAAATGGTTTGTTCAGCAATTTTGTCTTTGAACTGCGTATAGAAGACGGTGCTATCCAGTGACAGCGCATTCCCCGTCCAGTAGAGGCCCAGCTCAGAGTTAACGCTTTGTTCTGGTTTCAGATCGTCGTTACCGACGGTCAGGAAGGGATAAGGTACGGTCGAGCCGTATGGGGTAACAAAGTCGCTGGATGTCGCACGCAGCTCAGGTTTTTTATAGCCTGCGGAAACGCCGCCCTTCAGCGCCCAGTCATTGCTGAAGGCCCAGTTACCGTACATTTTCGGCGTAATATGTGTGCCAAAGTTATCATCCTGGTCCATACGCGCTGATGTAGTCAGGATAAAGTCGTCAATGCTCCAGCCGTCTTCAGCAAACAATGCCCAACCGTTACGGCTGATTTTTGTCACTGGCTCAGATCCGGGCAGCGTTTTGTTGGCCACATCAAAGCGGTCATTCAGCTCTTCGCGGGTGAAATTCGCCCCAACGGTCAGTTTATGGTTGTCGAGCGTGAAGGTGGTTTGCGAATTAGCGACGTAGTTCTCCATCTGCACATACTGCGGCGACTGGCCGTCATAAACGTACTTCGAACGGCCTTTTTCATAGTTTATGTAGTTGGTCGTTGCAATGGTGTCGTCGGCATACCAGCCGGTATGCGTTAGGGTGGCGGCGTTACGATCGAACAGCCATAACCACGGCGCGCCGCGCTTCTGGGTACGGTTTTTCTCCTGCTCACCGGTGACCACATTGAGGTCGAACAGGTTATTTTCGCTAGCGGCCAGGCCCAGCGTCATATCAACGGATTTACGGTTGTGTTTACCGAAATAGTTATTGCGATCGTCATCGCGACGGTCGAGCCAGTCGGCCGCTACGCTAAGGCCGAGAACATCGGGCACAATCGGCCCCATGGTAAACAGATTCATCTGGCTGGTATTACCCAAATACTGGTGTTCCTGAAGCCAGGTATTGGCGGCAATTGCCGTCGTCCACTCTTTTGCGCCATACGGTTTTTTAGTAATCACGTTGACCACACCGCCGATGGCATCTGAGCCGTACAGCGAGGACATGGGCCCGCGGATAACTTCGATACGCTCAATGGCCTCCATCGGCGGTAAGAAGTTGGCTTCAGTACCGATGTCATGTCCGTAAGGGCGAGATTCACCGGTATTTTGTTTGACGCTGTTGACCATAAACGCGGTATAGGACGGGTCCATGCCGCGAATCATAATGCTGCCAGCGTTCATACCGCTGCTGTTGGTGACCGAGACGCCAGGAAGGTTTTTAATCGCTTCACCAATGCTACGGTCCGGCTGAATATCCAGCGTTTTACGATCGATAACGGAAATGGTGGCCGGCGCTTCGCGCTTTTGCTGCGAGAACCCGGATGCGGTGATCACCATTTCATCTTCGCTATTGCGTGAGGTTTCGGTGAGTTCTTCTGCCTGAGTGGGGAAAATAACACTGCCTGAGAATGCAACGATCCCTGTCAGCGTAATAAGTTGACGCGTTTTCATAATATAGACACCTGAAAAGTAAAAAATAAAAGCATCACCTTGCAGCCCAGAAAAGCTGCAAGGTGTCAGAAGCGTTTTTAATTATTAATATTTGGAGAGGTCGATTTTCAGCACGTAGTCGGGCTTCACACCGGTCATTTTTTCCGGCTGTTTGACGCTGACATACAGGGTGTTGGCATCAGACGAGAGCGCCAGGCTGTTAGGTAACGCATTGGTTTCAATGCTTTGTTTTACCTGATAAGTCTTGCTGTCCACAATGCTGATGCGCTTTGCATTACGGTGGGTGATATACACTTCCTGGCGCTTTTCGTTATATATCACTGCCAGCGAGTTGATAACCTTAATGGGGGCAATAACCTTACCGGTATTAATATCAACAACCAGTACATCCGCTAAATCAGGATCGGTCAGGAATGCGCGATTATTTTTTGCATCCAAAGCAATATTCAGGAAAAAATGTTTTTTGCCTGGCTCAATACTAAAGCGGTTAATAATTTGATGGTTAGTGGTATCCAGCGTAATAAGTTCGTTGCGGCCATTTACGACATACAGGCGGTTCTTATTGGCATCTACGGCCATGCCGGTCGGATACTGGCCCATGTTTTCAAGGGTGGCGATTTTCTCGCGCTTTTGCGTATCCACCACCCAGACAATACCCTTTTCAGCCACGCCGGAAACGTACAGGCGGTGATGCTGTTTATCGAGCACCATTTCGCGGGTATGGACAATTTCTTTCGAGTTTTTGGCTTCGCTCAGTTGCAGTATTGCCAGCTCTTTACCGCTGCGGGTATCAATGAGCGTGACCGAACCCTCCAGCGTGTTGCCGACATAGAGCACCTGGTTTCCTGCATCCAGGGCAGTGGCAAAGGCACGACGGCTGGTTTCGATAACTTCAGTCGTGGTGAGCTTCTCCAGATCGAGTTTATAGATAAGCCCGCTGGTTTTATCTTTATCAAACGACGGCGACGAGGCAGCAAAAAGCGCATTCTGCTGGCTATCAACCGCCAGTTCATACACGCCGTTGCCAACGTCGCGGGTCAGAAAATCTTGCTCAGGTAGCGTCTGCGCCACGCTGGACAGGCTGGTAAATAACAGTGCTGTGGCGAGAGCCGCGCAGGAATAGCGTTTCAGGGACTTCACATTGTGGAGGTTCATTGACTTTTATTCACATTTATTTACATGTTGAGAATGATAATGAGATCTAATCTCATTCGCAATTAAGATAAATGAAATGTGACTACCCAATCTGGTAGGTGTTTATAGGCATGTTTTATGTGTGTGTATTTACAGCAAAAATCACGATAGCTCAGTTGACGTTACTGCAATGAGGTTATGTTAATAAATATATCTAATTATTCCTGAAATAATATTCTTCGTATTTATGGTTATATATAATTTATTTAATTTGATCTACCTGGTATAAATAATTTAACTCCATAGGCAATATTACTCAGTGTATAAATTTACTAACTATGGAGGATAGTAATGGATGAGCAATATTGTTTATCTTAAACTTATTGGTGAACAACAAGCCGATATTTCTGATGGATGTGGCACAACTGATTCAGTCGGTAATTGTTGGCAACAGAATCATGTGAATGAAATATTTGTTTTTTCTCTGGTTGCAGGAGTAGCGAGTACAGGTAACGGTACGAATCTACAGAACTTAACATTCAGTAAGCAAATAGATAAAAGCTCACCACTATTAATGAATGCGATTAATAACAATGAAAACCTGTTTCTAGAGTTTTGGTTTTATCGCATAAATAGATATGGTCAATGGGAGAGGTATTATTATATTCAGCTCAGAGGTGCATCGATATCAAGCATTCAGATGAGAGTTATAAAAGACGAGATACATACAGAAACAATATCTGTTGATTATGATTATATTCTCAGTAAACATCTGATAAGTAATACTGAGTTTAGCTATCTTGCTCTGCCTGCAGAATACAATAAGTTGTTTGTTCCTGTGCCGAAACCCCAGACTCAAACCCTTAACAGCGCTGGTATAGGTCGACTGCTGGCGGCAGGGGGGATTTATAACGGCAACATCGAGGGGTTCAGGGACACTGCAGAAAAATTGGGGGGTGATGCACCTATCGGTTTTAACCAGATAATTAATGACCAGACCAAGGGATTGCTGATCGTGGGGGCTTCAATAACTGCAGGGTTAGGGATTGGTAAGTTGAGTACGGCCAGTGCGCTGGCTGAGATATCGAATTATAGTAAGATTCCATCCCTTGAATCCCCTTATTTAAAAGGGTTCACATCAGAGGCTGGAACATTACTCAATGCCAAACATGCAGTTATCGATCCGAAAAAAATGGCATCTTATGCTTTAAATCCAGAGCATCCTGTTGGGGGGAATAAAGCGAGAGTTTTCGAATCAGCTTTGGGTTTTAACCCATCTAATGCAGGGATCTTAGTTTCCAGAGTTCAGCAGGGAATCATATCTAGCTCTGCTGAGTTAGGGGCCTATGATAAATTTGGTCAAAGAATGTCCGTCGATATACCGATTATTGGGGTGAACGGAGAAACCGCGATAGTTCGTACAGGTTGGATGTATGAGACTGACTCGCTAGTGCCTCGTATGACGACCATCTATGTAAAATAGTAAGGCTAAATAATGAAATTATCACCTTTAGACGTTGTGTTTCTGAATGTTGATTTGCCAGGCGATGGTTTAACGAAGGGTCAGGTCGGTGCAGTTATTGATGTGTATTACTCACCGTCATTAGCTTACGAAGTTGAGTTTTGTGACAAAGAAGGAAAGACTATTGCATCTTTGGCTCTATCATCGGAGCAACTGACCAAAGATTTTACTTATATTCCGTGACCATATGACTGCGGAGAATATGGGGCTATGGTTTTATTATGAAAGAAAATGAGTTAAAAATCTTCTTGAGAAAGAAAAGGTATCAAAACCTCTCTATTCACTAAACGGAGGATTGCCTAATGAGTAGTTATACCTTGATTTTGAAATTGATAAATGGATAGTTTAAAAGTGGTAAGAACGAGAGTTGTCGAATTTATTATGGAAGATGATGCCTGTGATTATATGTATAAAGAGATTCAATCAATAAATGAAGTCAATTACATATCATGACTGGATGAATCACATACTAAGGGATAACAGTTTATTCGCATCTACTGATTGTTTAGTTTTTGGTTCTAAAGGTCTTTCTTATCAATACTTTGGGTTCGTAGATAGTTATGTTGGCTGGAGGCTCATTTGGTGTGAATCGTGTGGTCACGGAGTGAGAATCTCAAGAACACAAATACCGTTAGGAGAAAATGTATTAATTAATGAAAAGGAGCAGGATCTTTTTTTTGAAACTAAACCTTATCTGAAGTTAATGGCGTAATGTTATAAATGATTGCGAATATTGAATTTAACGTACTGAAAGTTATGGCTGAGAAAGACAAAGACTGGAATTGTTATCTTCTTGATCGGGTACTTTCTGTAAGAGATATTCCAGGTTTTGGTAATGTAGTCAGAAATGTTAATAGCTTGGCTGATCAGGGCCTTGTAGAAATCATTGATATCGAAAATGCTACTCAACCTGACTATCGAGTTACTGATGAAGGGCATGAGTATGTAAAAAACCATCATTCAGGAGATTAATAGCAGAATGACCAATGCCAGTCAGTGGTTAATCGATTCCTTTCTTTCCGGTGTGCTATCCGCTTCAGAGTTTGATAAGCAATATAGTGTTGCCTGGCGAAATTATAGGGACTCTGATGATATAAATGAAATTGATGAAAATACAAAATTGTATGTAGATAGCGTATTTACAGCTTTAGATCTTTATTGTTCTGATCCTAAACTCAGAGATGACAATGATCTGGATGATTGTGCTTTGCTAAGTGAAGTCGCTTCTTTGAATAAGTGGTGGCGAGGGATCGATTGATCCGTATATGCATCACCATTCAGGGCGAGTCACTGCATCAAAAAAAGCCCCTCATAAAACGAGGGGCTTCAATCAGTTATGCTGACTTAGAAAGCGAACTTACTTCTTCGCGCGCTCGAAGGAAGCAACGATTTCAGCTTTAGCAGCTTCAGCGTTGTCCCAACCGTCAACTTTCACCCATTTGCCCGCTTCGAGATCTTTGTAGTGTTCGAAGAAGTGGGTGATCTGCGCTTTCAGCAGTTCCGGCAGGTCGGTCACATCTTTGATGTGATCGTATTCTTTGCTCAGCTTGGTGTGCGGTACCGCAACCAGTTTCGCATCTTCACCGGATTCGTCGGTCATTTTCAGTACGCCAACCGGACGGCAGCGGATCACTGAACCTGGCTCCAGTGGGTACGGAGTCGGGACCAGAACGTCTACCGGGTCACCGTCCAGAGACAGGGTGTGGTTGATGTAACCGTAGTTGCACGGATAGAACATCGCGGTGGACATGAAGCGGTCAACGAACAGGGCGCCGCTCTCTTTGTCAACTTCGTATTTGATCGGATCTGCGTTCGCAGGGATCTCGATAACAACGTAGATATCTTCCGGCAGGTCTTTACCGGCAGGGACGTTGAGTAAGCTCATGTCTGTTTCCTTTAAATAAGCTATGGCAAACAAGTGGCGGGTATTATAGCCAACTCGCGCGGAATGTCTCCGCTTGTTTTCGCTTTCTCTGCGTGCATTTTCTTCTTTTTACCTCTCTCTCGTGACAGAAAAATCCATATCTTCAGCCGCATTTTTCATAGCGAGATGAAAGCGATTACAAAGTTGTGATTAACGTTTTATTTACTTTTTTGAAGTGTGATGTAACGCAATCCGTTACATGCTCAATTGTCTATAGTTTTTTCGCAACGGTTAATTAACCAACAATAATCACCCTACGAGGACGCACTTATGTGGAAGCGCTTACTTTTAGTCACAGCAGTTTCGGCAGCCATGTCGTCTATGGCAATGGCAGCCCCTTTAACCGTAGGATTTTCGCAGGTTGGCTCTGAATCCGGCTGGCGCGCCGCAGAAACCAACGTCGCGAAAAGCGAGGCCGAAAAGCGGGGAATTACGCTGAAAATTGCTGACGGCCAGCAAAAGCAGGAAAACCAGATTAAAGCAGTCCGCTCATTTGTTGCGCAGGGCGTCGACGCCATCTTTATTGCGCCGGTCGTGGCAACGGGTTGGGAGCCGGTTTTAAAAGAAGCTAAAGATGCCGATATTCCGGTCTTTTTGCTCGATCGTTCCATCGATGTAAAAGACAAATCTCTCTATATGACCACCGTCACCGCCGACAACGTGCTGGAAGGTAAATTGATCGGTGACTGGCTGATTAAACAAGTGGACGGCAAGCCGTGTAACGTCGTTGAGCTGCAAGGGACCGTCGGGGCCAGCGTGGCTATCGATCGTAAAAAAGGATTTGCTGAAGCTATCGCTAATGCGCCAAACATCAAAATTATCCGCTCTCAGTCCGGCGACTTCACTCGCAGTAAAGGGAAAGAAGTGATGGAGAGCTTTATCAAAGCGGAAAACAACGGCAAGAACATCTGCATGGTTTACGCCCACAATGATGACATGGTGATCGGTGCGATTCAGGCCATCAAAGAAGCGGGCCTGAAACCTGGCAAAGATATTCTCACCGGTTCCATCGATGGCGTACCGGATATCTACAAAGCGATGATTGACGGCGAAGCCAACGCCAGCGTCGAGCTGACGCCGAATATGGCTGGTCCGGCATTCGACGCGCTGGAGAAATTCAAAAAAGACGGCACGATGCCTGAGAAGCTGACCATTACCAAGTCGATCCTCTATCTGCCGGATACGGCAAAAGAAGAGTTAGAGAAGAAGAAAAACATGGGCTACTAAGCCTTCATGAAAATGCCGGGTGCGCTGCGCTTGCCCGGCCTACATTACGCTCTTTTGTAGGCCGGATAAGCGTAGCGCCATCCGGCGTGATGCAGGGGGAACCATGACCACCGACCAACATCAGGAAATCCTCCGCACCGAAGGATTAAGCAAATTCTTTCCCGGCGTCAAAGCGTTGGATAACGTGGATTTCAGCTTGCGTCGTGGCGAGATTATGGCGCTGCTGGGAGAAAACGGAGCCGGCAAATCGACGCTCATCAAAGCGCTGACCGGCGTTTACCATGCCGATCGCGGCACTATCTGGCTCGAAGGCCAACCGATCACCCCCAAAAATACCGCCCATGCACAACAACTGGGGATTGGCACCGTGTACCAGGAAGTGAACCTGCTGCCCAATATGTCGGTTGCCGATAACTTATTTATTGGTCGTGAACCGCGGCGCTTTGGCCTGCTCCAGCGCAAGCAGATGGAAAAACGTGCGACGGAGCTGATGGCGTCATACGGTTTTTCCCTCGACGTGCGCGAGCCGCTGAACCGCTTTTCCGTGGCGATGCAACAAATCGTCGCCATCTGTCGGGCGATCGATCTCTCCGCAAAAGTGCTGATCCTCGATGAGCCGACCGCCAGCCTTGATACTCAGGAAGTTGAAATGCTGTTTGGCTTGATGCGACATCTGCGCGATCGGGGCGTCAGTCTGATCTTCGTCACCCACTTTCTTGATCAAGTTTATCAGGTCAGCGATCGCATTACCGTTCTGCGTAACGGCGGCTTCGTTGGCTGCAGTGAAACCCGAGAACTGCCTCAGATCGAACTGGTCAAAATGATGCTGGGCCGTGAACTGGATACCCATGCGCTACAGCGTGCGGGCCGCACGTTGCTAAGTGATAAACCGGTGGCGGCATTCAGCGGCTTTGGCAAAAAAGGCACCATCGCGCCATTTGATCTACAGGTGCGTCCCGGTGAGATCGTCGGTCTCGCCGGACTACTGGGATCCGGGCGAACGGAAACGGCGGAGGTGATCTTCGGTATTAAACCCGCCGACAGCGGAAGTGCGCTGATCAAAGGCAAACCGCAGACCTTGCGATCGCCACATCAGGCTTCGTGTCTGGGGATCGGTTTCTGTCCGGAGGATCGCAAAACGGATGGCATTATTGCCGCCGCTTCGGTGCGGGAAAACATCATTCTGGCATTGCAGGCACAGCGCGGCTGGCTGCGGCCTATTCCCCGGAAAGAGCAAAACGAGATTGCCGAGCGTTTTATCCGCCAGCTTGGTATTCGTACTCCGAACGCTGAGCAGCCGATCGAATTTCTCTCCGGCGGCAATCAGCAAAAAGTACTGCTCTCGCGTTGGTTACTGACCAAACCGCAGTTCCTGATCCTCGATGAACCCACGCGTGGGATCGACGTTGGCGCGCATGCGGAGATCATTCGCCTGATCGAAACGCTGTGCGCGGATGGTCTGGCGCTGTTGGTCATTTCATCCGAACTGGAAGAGTTAGTGGGCTATGCCGATCGGGTCATTATTATGCGCGATCGCAAACAGGTGGCCGAGATCCCCCTGGCTGAACTGTCCGTACCGGCGATCATGAACGCCATTGCGGCCTAAGGAGACTATGGTGATGCCTCAATCTCTCCCTCAATCCAATCCGTCTAAACGGCGGTTCCGTTGGCCAAAGGGGATGCCACAGCTGGTGGCGTTACTGCTGGTGCTGCTGGTGGATAGCCTGGTCGCCCCGCACTTCTACCAGGTAATTTTGCAGGATGGTCGGCTGTTCGGTAGCCCGATTGATATTCTCAACCGCGCCGCGCCCGTGGCGCTGCTGGCGATTGGTATGACGCTGGTGATTGCTACCGGCGGCATCGACCTTTCCGTGGGGGCCGTCATGGCTATTGCTGGCGCTACTACCGCGGCGATGACGGTGGCCGGGCACAGTCTGCCGGTGGTGCTGCTTGCCGCGTTAGGCTCCGGCATTCTGGCTGGGCTGTGGAATGGGATTCTGGTGGCCATCCTCAAGATCCAACCGTTTGTCGCCACGCTAATCCTGATGGTGGCCGGGCGCGGGGTGGCGCAGCTTATCACTTCCGGGCAGATCGTCACCTTTAACTCGCCCGAACTGTCATGGTTTGGCAGCGGCTCGCTCTTACTGTTCCCTACGCCGGTAATTATTGCACTGCTCACGCTGGTGGTGTTCTGGCTGCTGACGCGGAAAACGGCGCTGGGTATGTTTATCGAAGCGGTGGGTATCAACATTCGTGCGGCAAAAAACGCCGGGGTGAACACCCGCATTATCGTGATGCTCACCTATGTGCTGAGCGGCCTGTGCGCGGCTATCGCTGGCATTATCGTCACGGCGGACATTCGCGGGGCAGATGCCAATAACGCCGGATTATGGCTGGAGCTGGATGCCATCCTGGCGGTGGTTATCGGCGGCGGGTCGCTGATGGGCGGGCGCTTTAACCTGCTGCTGTCGGTGGTAGGCGCCTTGATTATTCAGGGCATGAACACCGGGATTCTGCTGTCGGGCTTCCAGCCGGAATTGAATCAGGTGGTCAAAGCCGTGGTGGTGTTGTGTGTGCTGGTCGTGCAGTCGCAACGATTTATCAGCCTGATAAAAGGAGTGCGTGGTCATGATAAAACGTAATTTACCGCTGATGATCACCCTCGGCGTGTTTGTGCTGGGTTATCTCTACTGCCTGACGCAGTTTCCCGCTTTTGCTTCCACCCGGGTCATTTGCAATATCCTGACCGATAACGCCTTTCTGGGCATTATTGCCGTAGGCATGACCTTCGTGATCCTCTCTGGCGGGATCGACCTTTCCGTTGGCTCGGTGATCGCCTTTACCGGCGTATTTCTGGCAAAGGCCATTGGCTATTGGGGCATTTCTCCGCTGCTGGCGTTCCCTTTGGTTTTGCTGATGGGCTGCGCGTTTGGTGCGTTTATGGGGTTACTGATTGATGCGCTGAAGATCCCGGCATTTATTATCACCCTGGCGGGAATGTTCTTCCTGCGCGGCGTCAGCTATCTGGTCTCAGAAGAATCTATCCCGATTAATCATCCGGTTTATGACACGCTCTCAAGCCTGGCATGGAAAATTCCCGGCGGTGGTCGCCTGAGCGCGATGGGATTGCTGATGCTGGCGGTTGTCGTCATCGGCATATTCCTGGCGCACCGTACGCGCTTTGGTAATCAGGTTTACGCGATTGGCGGCAACGCCACTTCTGCCAACCTGATGGGCATCTCAACCCGCAGCACCACCATCCGCATTTATATGCTGTCTACCGGGCTTGCGACGCTTGCCGGCATTGTCTTTTCCATTTACACCCAGGCGGGCTATGCGCTGGCGGGCGTTGGCGTCGAACTGGATGCGATAGCCTCAGTTGTGATTGGCGGAACGCTGCTCAGCGGTGGGGTCGGTACAGTGTTAGGGACGTTGTTTGGCGTCGCTATTCAGGGGCTGATCCAGACCTACATTAATTTTGACGGCACATTAAGTTCCTGGTGGACGAAGATCGCGATTGGCATTTTATTGTTTATTTTTATAGCGTTACAACGCGGTCTGACGGTGCTTTGGGAAAATCGTCAAAGCTCGCCGGTTACCCGAGTGGGTACGGCGGCAACACCAAAGTAACATACTGATTTTGCACAAAACATTTAAATACCTAAACTTTTTCCGGTTGTAGTCGATAGGTTCTGTACAGGTCTGTTTTAACCCTACAACCGGAAATATAACGATGCCAAAATCCCTTTCAATTCGATCAACTTTGTTGGTGTTATTGTCTCTGCTGACGTTCCTTCTGCTACTGACCGGTGGCATGGGACTATATGCTTCTACCCGTGTCATTACATCGTTGATTTATCACGGTATTATGAGCGCTGCGATGTTGGCTGCTATCGCATTGCTGGCGGTCATTTGGTTTATGCTGCGAAATAAGTTTCTCAAACCGTTGGATAACATGGTTGAGCAACTGGAACGTCTGGCAACGGGGGATTTGTCGCCGGTTAACGCGTTGTCGGCCAGCGCCGAATTCAACCGCCTGAATGCGGCAATGGATGACATGCGCCATGCGCTGGGCGACTCGGTACAGCGCGTACGCGATGCCAGCTCGCAAATTGATATTGGCAGTCGTGAACTGACGGCCGGTAACCAGCATCTGGCGCAACGCACTGAATCGACAGCCACTTCGCTGGAGCAGACCGCCGCCAGCATGGAAGAACTCACGGCGACGGTGAAACAGAATGCGCAGAACGCGGAACAGGCGCACCAACTGGCAAAATCGGTGTCGGATACCGCCGATCGCGGTAGCGAAATGGTATGCTATGTGATCGAGAAAATGCGCGATATTTCAGGCAGTTCCAGCCGAATCGCCGATATCCTCAGCGTGATTGATGGCATTGCTTTCCAGACCAATATTCTGGCGCTCAATGCTTCCGTTGAAGCGGCGCGAGCTGGTGAGCAGGGGCGGGGCTTTGCGGTTGTGGCAGGTGAAGTGCGTAATCTGGCCAGCCGCAGCGCCGAGGCGGCCAAAGAGATCCGTACGCTAATCAGCGATTCGCACACCCATGTGGGGGAAGGCAGTGAACTGGCGCAGCAGGCGGGCGAAACCATGGATGAAATCGCGACCGAGGTTATGCGTATGACCAAACTGATGCGTGAAATTGCCAGTGCGTCCCAGGAACAGAGTCGCGGCATAGAGCAGGTGAATATCGCGGTAATTCAGATGGATGAAACGGCGCAGCAAAACGCGGCGCTGGTGCAGCAGTCTTCAGCGGCTACCCGCTCGCTGGAAGAGCAGTCTTCAGCGCTAATCGAAGCAATGGCCGTATTTAAGCTACAGAAAGCGTAAGCAGACGATGGATTTTGTAGGCCGGATGGCAACGCTACGCGTTTTATCCGGCCTACGTCCGTGCGATGAATGATACTTACGCGTCCGGGAACTCGCGGATAAAGCGTTCTACATCTTCAACCATATGGTCGTTACCCACGAAGAAGGAGCGGCGCTGGTGCAGACTTTCTGGGGTGATATCCAGAATGCGTTCTTTACCATCGCTGGCTTTGCCGCCCGCCTGCTCGGCCAGGAAGGCCATCGGGTTGCATTCATACAGCAGACGCAGTTTCCCTTGCGGGTGGCTGGCGGTGCTTGGGTACAGGTAGATCCCGCCTTTCAGCAGATTGCGATGGAAATCTGCAACCAGAGAGCCAATGTAGCGCGAGGTATACGGGCGCTGGGTTGGCTTATCTTCTTCCTGGCAGAATTTAATGTACTTCTTCACGCCGTTCGGGAATTTGATGTAGTTACCTTCGTTAATGGAGTACGTGCTGCCTTTCGCCGGGAAGCGCATACGTTCCTGGCTGAGGCAGAATACGCCCAGAGAAGGATCGTAGGTGAAGGCATGTACGCCACAGCCGGTGGTATACACCAGCATGGTGGAAGAACCATAAACAACGTAACCTGCAGCAACCTGCTTGTTGCCCGGTTGCAGGAAATCCTCTTCCGTGACCGGTGTGCCGACTGGGGTTACGCGGCGGTAAATAGAGAAAATCGTACCGACAGAGACGTTAACATCGATGTTGGATGAGCCATCCAGCGGATCCATTAGCACAACGTATTTAGCGTGTTCACAGCCTTCAAAGACGACGATTTCATCTTCTTCTTCTGAGGCAATGCCCGCCACAATGTCGCGCGCCTTCAGTGCAGCTTTCAGTTT
Organism: Citrobacter sp. Cpo091; assembly: GCF_030332645.1. Classification (NCBI taxonomy): domain Bacteria; kingdom Pseudomonadati; phylum Pseudomonadota; class Gammaproteobacteria; order Enterobacterales; family Enterobacteriaceae; genus Citrobacter; species Citrobacter sp. Cpo091. The sequence goes on along the minus strand of NZ_JAOWHL010000039.1, from coordinate 452,051 downwards.
TTCGTTCGCGAACAGATCGAGTTTTTGCTGAACCTCTCCCTGCACGTTCTCAGCACCGCTGGCACCCAGGATATCGACCAGACCGGCCTTATTGATATCGCGGTGGATGATCTTGGCGCCCAGCTTTATTGCCGACAACAAAGCAGTGAGCTCACCGGTAGCATGAGAAAACTCGTGCTGCTTTTCGACAATAAATTCACCTAACGTTTTCATAACACTTTCCCTGCAATTTATGTGGAGTAAAGCGACCGCAACAATATTAACAAATATTTCCTTTGTTGCGCTTAGGTGAATCGCGCCAGCAAACTGCGGAATATCCTGAAATGCGTTTCTCACTTGCCGGACATGTGCGTAAAATGGCCCCCAGATTAAAAAAGGATAGTGACGTATGCGCATTCATATTTTGGGAATTTGTGGCACTTTCATGGGCGGTCTGGCGATGCTGGCGCGCTCGCTCGGTCATGAAGTAACCGGTTCGGACGCCAATGTGTATCCGCCGATGAGTACCTTACTTGAGAAGCAAGGCATTGATCTGATTCAGGGTTACGATGCCAGCCAGCTCGACCCACAGCCGGACCTGGTGATCATCGGCAATGCCATGACCCGTGGTAATCCGTGCGTGGAAGCGGTGCTGGAAAAGAACATTCCGTACATGTCTGGCCCGCAGTGGCTGCATGACTTTGTCTTGCGCGATCGCTGGGTACTGGCGGTTGCGGGTACGCACGGCAAAACCACTACCGCCGGAATGGCGACCTGGATCCTCGAAGCCTGCGGCTATAAACCTGGCTTTGTGATCGGCGGCGTTCCGGGTAACTTTGAGGTTTCCGCGCGCCTCGGCGAGAGCGACTTCTTCGTGATTGAAGCGGATGAGTACGACTGCGCGTTCTTCGACAAGCGTTCTAAATTCGTGCATTACTGCCCGCGCACGCTGATCCTCAATAACCTTGAGTTCGATCACGCGGACATCTTTGACGATCTGAAAGCTATTCAGAAACAGTTCCATCACCTGGTGCGTATCGTGCCGGGCCAGGGACGCATCATCTACCCGGAAAACGACATCAATCTGAAACAGACGATGGCGATGGGTTGCTGGAGCGAACAAGAGCTGGTGGGCGAACAAGGTCACTGGCAGGCGAAAAAGCTGACCACCGATGCCTCCGAGTGGGAAGTGTGGCTGGACGGTGAAAAAGTCGGCGAAGTTAAGTGGGGCCTGGTGGGCGAGCACAACATGCACAACGGTTTGATGGCGATTGCAGCCGCGCGTCATGTTGGCGTCGTGCCTGCGGATGCGGCCAATGCATTGGGCTCGTTCATCAACGCCCGTCGCCGTCTTGAGCTGCGCGGTGAAGCCAATGGCGTGACGGTGTATGACGATTTTGCCCATCACCCGACGGCCATTCTGGCAACGCTTGCGGCACTGCGCGGTAAAGTGGGCGGCACGGCGCGCATCATCGCGGTGCTGGAACCTCGCTCGAACACCATGAAAATGGGCCTGTGCAAAGATGACCTGGCGCCGTCGTTAGGGCGTGCAGACGAAGTGTTCCTGCTGCAACCCCCGCACATTCCGTGGCAGGTAGCAGAAGTCGCTGAAGCCTGCGTTCAGCCGGCACACTGGAGCGGCGATGTGGATGCACTGGCAGATATGGTGGTGAAAACCGCACAGCCTGGCGATCACATTCTGGTGATGAGCAACGGCGGGTTTGGCGGCATCCATCAAAAACTGCTGGATGGTCTGGCGAAGAAAGCTCAGGCAGAAGAAGAGTAAAAAAATGCCCGGTGGCGCTACGCTTACCGGGCCTACAACGGATCGTAGGCCGGATAAGGTATTTGCACCGCCATCCGGCACTTTCGGCAGACGACGAGGTTAGGCTTCGTTTTCCGCCAGTTCGCGCAGATACTGGAAGATCTGGCGGGAAGATTTTGGCGGTTTGTTGCCCGCTTTTTCTTTCCTGGCGTTACGCACCAGCGAACGCAGTTGCTGACGGTCGGCGTCAGGCCACAGGTTCATCACTTCTTCGATAGCTTCATCGCTACCGTCAACCATACGGTCACGCAGTTGCTCCAGCTTATGGAAGACAACGACCTGTTGGTTGTGACGGTTTTTCAGCTTGTCCAACGCCTGACGGATAGGATCAACATCGCGCTGGCGCAACATTTTGCCAATCAGCTGCAGCTGACGACGGCGACCTTCCATCTTAATACGCTGGGCCAGCTCAATCGCGGCACGTAAATCCGCATCGAGCGGGATTTTATCCAGCGCGTTTTTCCCCAGTTTTACCAGTTCCACACCCAGGTGTTTTAACTCCTCGGCGTCACGTTTTATTTCACTTTTACTGACCCAGATAATTTCATCGTCTTCGTCTTCGATGTCATCACCGGGAACGTCGTCGAGCCAGTCTTCGGGCTGCTTAGTCATGTCAGGCTCCTTAAAAAAAGAGGCTAATGTTACCAGTTAAGATGCGCACTGAAAAACGGTTCTCTGTTAGACTTCAGAGAAACTCTCTCTACATTATGGCATTTGCGATGAAAGTAATCTCACAAGTTGAAGCGCAGCGTAAGATTCTGGAAGAAGCAGTCTCGACGGCACTGGAATTAGCGTCAGGTAAGTCGGATGGCGCGGAAGTCGCTGTGAGCAAGACCACGGGTATTAGCGTCAGCACCCGTTATGGTGAAGTGGAGAACGTCGAATTCAATAGCGATGGTGCACTGGGGATTACGGTTTATCACCAAAACCGTAAGGGCAGCGCATCGTCCACCGATTTAAGCCCGCAGGCGATTGCACGCACCGTGCAGGCCGCGCTGGACATTGCACGTTACACTTCGCCGGACCCGTGCGCGGGCGTGGCAGATAAAGAACTGCTGGCCTTCGATGCGCCCGATCTGGACCTGTTCCACCCGGCGGAAGTTTCCCCTGACGAAGCTATCGAACTGGCTGCCCGCGCTGAACAGGCGGCGTTGCAGGCCGACAAACGCATCACCAACACCGAAGGCGGCAGCTTTAACAGCCACTATGGTATCAAAGTGTTTGGCAACAGCCACGGTATGCTGCAGGGCTACTGCTCCACGCGCCATTCCCTTTCCAGCTGCGTAATTGCAGAAGAAAATGGTGATATGGAGCGTGATTACGCTTACACCATTGGCCGGGCGATGGGCGATCTGCAAACGCCGGAGTGGGTGGGGGCAGACTGCGCTCGCCGTACCTTATCTCGCCTGTCTCCGCGTAAGCTTTCCACCATGAAAGCGCCGGTGATTTTCGCCAATGAAGTGGCGACCGGACTGTTCGGACACCTGGTTGGCGCCATTGCGGGCGGCTCGGTGTACCGCAAATCCACCTTCCTGCTCGACTCGCTGGGCAAGCAAATTCTGCCGGAATGGCTGACCATTGAAGAACATCCGCACCTGCTGAAAGGGCTGGCGTCTTCACCGTTCGACAGCGAAGGCGTACGGACCGAACGCCGCGACATTATTAAAGACGGTGTGCTGACTCAGTGGCTGCTGACCAATTATTCTGCACGTAAGCTGGGGCTTAAGAGCACCGGTCATGCAGGCGGGATCCACAACTGGCGAATTCCGGGACAGGGTCTAAGCTTCGAGCAGTTGCTCAAAGAGATGGGCACAGGTCTTGTGGTTACCGAGCTGATGGGACAGGGCGTAAGCGGCATTACCGGCGATTACTCGCGCGGCGCGGCGGGCTTCTGGGTCGAAAACGGTGAAATTCAGTACCCGGTGAGTGAAATTACCATCGCCGGTAACTTAAAAGAGATGTGGCGTAATATCGTCACCGTCGGCAACGATATTGAAACGCGCAGTAATATTCAGTGTGGTTCGGTCCTGTTGCCGGAGATGAAGATCGCCGGGCAATAATATCCGTCATACTTCAAGCTGTGGCGTGAATTATTGAGGGTATCTGGCGTTTGTTTATTTTTGAATAATAAAAAAGGAAGTGAGCAATGCGTAAACACCTGTTAGCGATCGTCGCAGCTTCAACGCTGGTTCTTGGTTCTTCTGCGTTTGCAGCCGATCTTGAAGACGATATGGGGATCCTCAACGACAACCTGAAAATCGTCGAAAAAACGGATAATGCGACCGAACTTAAAGATGCGTTAACCAAAATGCGTGCAGCTGCGCTGGACGCGCAAAAGGGAACGCCGCCGAAGCTGGAAAACAAATCCCCGGATAGCCCGGAGATGAAGGATTTCCGTCACGGTTTTGACACGCTGATCGGTCAGATCGACGGTGCGTTGAAGCTGGCGAACGAAGGTAAAGTTAAAGAGGCGAAAGCCGTTGCGGAAGAGCTGAAAACCACGCGCAACGAAAACCACAAGAAATTCCGCTAATCTGCGCTATCCGGCCTGCATACCCGTAGGTCGGATACAACACCCCGCTACTGCACGTCCCATAAGTAAACGCTATCCCCATCACATTTTTTCATTTTTATCGCCCATTCATTGTTCGCACTTCCTTTCATTTTTCTGCTCGCTCTTGCGATCTCAATCACATTCTTCCAGTGATAAATCGTGGTTCCAGCTCTTTTTGCGGCACAGATCACTATCGCTGCACACCTTTCCACTTCGAAGTGGAAAACAACTCGCTACAAACTCATAACCTCCGTCGCTAATTTACCCTCAGAGACATTAACGGGGTAAGACGAGTGAATAACGGAGCTGTAATGAATGACATGGGGGAATCGGTGGAACTGGCCGACCGCATGCTGGCGCAGGTGTATGCCTTGCTGCGTGAACGCAACATTATTCCCAACGCCGTACAGGAACAGATGCTGACGTCGCATGTTCGCGCCATGGCGCACCGCTCGGTAACGGGTGAACCCTTACCAGAGGTCGATGCCAGCTTGTTTGATGAAATATCTGCCGAATCAATGGCGCTTGCCCGCGACGTGGTCGCCGAGTTTGGCAATCTTCCTGAGGAAGAGGCCTGGCTGCTGTCGGTGCACTTCGAAGTCGCGAAAGACAACCTTTAAGGAGCAAAAGATGGAACAGATTACCGTAGTGATTGGCGATCGTCTGGGTAAAGGCCAGAAAGTGGCGGCAGGCGTAGAGAAAGCGGGTGGCCGTGCCGTTGTGGTGCCGGGCGTTGCAGCAGATATGAAGCTGGGTGACGTGATGAAAGCGGAAAACGCCACCTTTGGTATCTCGTTTTGCGGCAGCGGTGGTGCGGGAGCGATTACCGCGCAGACCAAATACGGCTACAAGGCGAAATACGGCATGCGCTCGGTCGATGAAGGGGTAACCGCCATCAACGAAGGGTGCAACGTACTGGGATTCGGCTTTATGGACAAAGAAGAGCTCGGCGAGCGCCTGGTGCAGGCGTGGCAAAAGAAACACGGCGCTTAAGCATGAAAGAGCAATTCACCACCACGGTGAGAGTCACGGGTAAGGGCGAGACCAAAGCTCGCGCCTTTGCCGATGCCCTGAACCACGTTCAGGCTGCGGTGATGAAAGCGTCGCCGCATATCTTACTGCGTATTGAGCCACAGGATGTGCAGGTTGTTCAAGCGCGTGAATCGGTGCGTAAAGAGGCGTTTTTATTCCTCTTTTTGCGCCGGGAAAGACGCACTTTCAGCGTGGAGCTGGACGTGACCGTCAACGTGACTGCCATCAATCTCGACAAGGTGGATTTCGTTACGCAACGCTGATTTTTCTATTAAAAGGCATAATTATGTTCCTGATAATATTAATAAAATCGCTCATCATCGGCGCGTTGGTTGGCGTTGGTGTCGGCGCTGGGGCTGCACGCATGTTTCATGCGCCTACCACTCAAGGGATGGGCGCGTTTCGTACTCTGGGAGAACTGAATTCCTGCGAAGGGGATCCGGCTTCTCACTTCTCGTTCGGCCTGGGTTTCTTCTTTAACGCCTGGGCTTCCTCTGTTGCGGCGGGGGCGTTCACGCAGGACGTCGACCATCGCATCATCCCCAACTGGGGCGCCGCCGCGCTGATGATTAAAAATCGCAACGTCGGTGAAACGCTGCACGACCCCAAACGCATGGCAATTGCCTGCGGCGTTATCGGGATGATCGTGGTGACCTTCCTGAACCTCACCGCATCATCCGTACCGGAAGCGTTGCAGGTTACCGCCGTCAAGGTGCTGGTGCCCGCGGCTAACCTGCTGGTTAACACCGTGATGCCAGTAATCTTCTGGCTGGCGGCGATCGACGCCGGTAAGAAATCTGGCTTCTGGGCCACCGTTTTTGGCGGCGCGGCGCAGCTGATCATGGGTAACGCCGTTCCGGGTCTGGTTCTCGGCATTCTGATCGGCAAAGGTGTTGAAGAGAGCGGCTGGAACCACGTCACTAAAGTGATGATGGTGGCTATCGTCGCGCTGTTTGTCCTGAGCGGCTTCTTCCGTGGCTTCGACATGAAGATGATCGAATCCTTCCATCTGACCGTGCCTAACTGGCTCGAACTTATCCACAACTCGCTCAGCGGCAAATAACGGAGGTCATCATGGAACAGAATAAAGGTTTTTGGTTCGCTGACTGGTCGTTCCCGATCTTCGTGGGCCTGCTCTCCTCTGGCGTGTTTGCCGGAACACACATGTACTACCTGTACGGTATTGGCGCATTTAACGAAGTGGCTTTTGTGGCGATGCTGAAGGCGGGAATGGATACCGGCTCCTACGGAGCGGTGGCGGCATTTGGCGCAAGCTTCCTGTTTGCCCGCATCATTGAAGGTTCGCTGGTGGGGATTTTGGATATCGGCGGGGCGATTCAAACCGGGGTTGGGTTAGGTGTTCCGGCGCTGCTGCTGGGCGCGGGCATTATCTTCCCGGTCGCCAACTTCGCCGCCTCGCTGGTCACCGGTCTGGTGATTGGTCTGGCGATTGGCTACATCATCATTCTGGCGCGTAAGTTCACCATCAACCAGAGCGACTCGACCTACGGTGCGGACGTCATGATGGGGGCCGGTAACGCCTCCGGACGCTTCCTCGGACCGTTGATTATCCTCAGCGCGATGACGGCTTCTATTCCTATCGGAATCGGTTCTCTGGCGGGTGCGCTGCTGTTTTACCTGTGGCAAAAACCGATTACCGGCGGGGCGATCCTCGGCGCAATGATCCTCGGGTCTATTTTCCCGATTGCCATTAGTTGATGGTGTGTCGTTGTAGGCCGGATAAGGCGCAGCCGCCATCCGGCAATGGCGCCTGATGGCGGCTGCGCCTTATCAGGCCTACACGACCGCCCCCATTTCAACAGGAGAGAGACATGTTTGATTTACTCCTGCGCCGTGCGCGCCTCGTTGACGATACGGTGAGCGATATTGCGCTCAAAGACGGCAAGATCGCGGCGTTGGGTGACGTTGATGGCCCGGCGCTGAAAACCATTGAGCTGGGCGGTGAGTGCTACGTCAGCGCAGGCTGGATTGACTCCCACGTTCATTGCTACCCGAAATCCCCGATTTATCACGACCAGCCGGATAGCGTTGGTATTGCGACCGGCGTCACTACCGTAGTGGATGCGGGCAGCACCGGGGCGGATGACATCGACGATTTTTACACCCTGACCCGGGAAGCTGCCACCGAAGTGTACGCGTTGCTGAATATCTCCCGCGTTGGGCTTATTGCCCAGAACGAGCTGGCCAACATGGCCAATATTGACGCTGATGCGGTGCGAGAGGCGGTGAAACGCCACCCTGATTTTATCGTCGGTCTGAAGGCACGTATGAGCAGCAGCGTAGTCGGTGAAAATGGCATCACGCCGCTGGATCGCGCCAAAGCGATGCAAGCGCAGAACGGTGATCTGCCGCTGATGGTGCACATCGGCAACAACCCGCCGGACCTGGATGAGATCGCCGAGCGCCTGAGCGCGGGTGACATCATTACCCACTGTTACAACGGTAAGCCGAATCGCATTCTGACACCGCAAGGTGAGCTACGGGCGTCAGTGACGCGGGCGATTTCACGCGGCGTGCGTCTGGACGTTGGGCATGGCACCGCCAGCCTGAGCTTTGCGGTGGCAAAACGCGCTATCGAACTGGGTATTTTGCCGCACACCATTAGCTCCGATATTTACTGTCGTAACCGTATCAGCGGCCCGGTGCATTCCCTGGCGAATGTAATGTCGAAATTCCTCGCCATTGGGATGTCGCTTCCGCAGGTCATTGAATGTGTTACCGCCAATGCCGCCGATGGTCTGCGCCTGAAACAGAAGGGGCGGCTGCAGGTCGGTCTGGATGCCGATTTAACCCTCTTTACGCTTAAGCGCCAGCCAACCGTGCTGGTAGATGCAGAAAACGACAGCCTGCAGGCTGAACAACTGCTGGTGCCGCTTGCCGCAATACGTGCGGGCAAGGGCTATATGACCGAACAAGGGAGCGCGGAACATGCCTTCGATTTTTGAGAAATACGATTTAAAACAGGTGATTAATACCTCCGGCCGCATGACGGCGCTCGGCGTTTCCACGCCGCGACCAGAAGTGGTTGAAGCCGCGATGGCGGGAATGAACCAATATTTCGAGATGAAAGACCTGGTCAATAAAACCGGCGACTACATCGCGAAATTACTGGAAGTGGAAGGGGCAACGGTTGTCTCTTGCGCCTCGGCCGGGATTGCCCTGTCGGTGGCTGGCGTATTGGTTAAAGACAGCGACTGGCTGCTGGAGAACCTGCACGTCACGCCCATCGAGAACAACGAAATCGTGCTGCCCAGAGGTCACAACGTCAACTTTGGCGCTCCGGTGGGCACCATGGTAGCGCTTGGCGGCGGCAAGTTAGTGGAAGCCGGTTATGCCAACGAATGTTCCGCGGCGCAGCTGGCGGCGGCCATTACACCGCGTACGGCGGCCATTCTGTATATCAAATCTCACCACTGCGTCCAGAAAAGTATGCTCAGCGTGGAGCAGGCTGCGGTGGTGGCGCGTACGCATAATCTGCCGCTGATCGTGGACGCGGCGGCGGAAGAGGATTTGCAGTGCTACTACCGGGTTGGTGCAGATCTGGTGATTTATAGCGGCGCCAAGGCGATAGAAGGACCAACCAGCGGTCTGGTGATTGGTAAAACCCAATATGTTGAGTGGGTGAAGCGCCAGACGGCGGGGATTGGCCGGGCGATGAAGGTGGGCAAAGAGGGAATTCTTGGACTGACCTGCGCCATCGAACTGTATCTGAACGCGCAGAAAGAGAGCGGCGCGGAGATGGTCGAGAAAATGACGCCGTTCATTAATGCCTTGAACCAGCTTAACGGCGTGAGCGCCCGCGTGGTGTGGGATAGTGCAGGGCGCGACATCGCACGCACGGAAATTAAGTTTGATGAAGCGGTAACCGGGATCGCCACGGGGGAACTGGTCGACGCGCTGAAACAGGGGGAGTACGCGATTTATTTCCGTGGTTACAAAGCCAATGAAGGCATTATCGAAGCCGATGTGCGCAGCGTCGATCGCGCGCAGCTGGAGATTGTGGCCCGTCGAATTGGTGAAGTGATTTCGCAGGAGAAAAACGCATGAAACTGACCCCTAACTTTTATCGCGACCGCGTCTGCCTGAACGTGCTGGCAGGCTCCAAAGAAAATGCCCGGGATATTTATGCGGCGGCGGAAGGACACGTACTGGTTGGCGTGTTGTCAAAAAATTACCCGGATGTCGCAAGCGCGGTAGCGGATATGCGTGAATACGCGGCCCTTATCGACAATGCGCTCTCCGTGGGGCTGGGGGCGGGCGATCCTAACCAGTCGGCGATGGTCAGTGAAATCTCTCGTCAGGTGCAGCCACAGCATGTCAATCAGGTCTTTACCGGCGTGGCTACCAGTCGCGCGCTGCTGGGCCAGCAGGAGACAGTGGTCAACGGTCTGGTCTCGCCAACCGGCACGCCGGGCAGGGTGAAAATCTCCACTGGTCCGCTAAGCAGCCAGTCGCCGGACGGTATTGTACCGATAGAAACCGCGATTGCGCTGCTCAAAGACATGGGCGGTAGCGCAATTAAATACTTCCCGATGGGCGGCCTGAAATGCCGTGACGAGTACATTGCTGTCGCGCAGGCCTGCGCCCGTCATGACTTCTGGCTGGAGCCAACCGGCGGTATCGATCTGGATAATTTCACTGAAATCCTGCAAATTGCCCTCGATGCCGGAGTGAGTAAAATCATTCCTCACATCTATAGTTCGATTATTGATAAGGTGAGTGGTAACACTCGTCCGGACGATGTACGCCAGCTGATGGCGATGACCCGGGCCTGCGTAGGCTAACTGACTGATGAGGAAACTGACGTGCGATTCCCCAACCAACGTTTAGCACAGCTGTTTGACATGTTGCAAAACGAAGCGCTTCCACAGGACGAGCTGGCGCAGCGGTTGTCGGTTTCCACACGCACCGTACGGGCGGATATCACCGCGCTAAACGCGCTGCTCACCCAGTATGGCGCACAGTTTGTCCTCAGCCGGGGTAATGGATATCAGCTCAAAATTGACGACCCGGCAAGCTTTCACACCCTGCAAACGCAGCAGCCCAATACGTTGCTGCGCATCCCACGCACCAGCCAGGAACGGATACACTGGCTGGTGGTGCGTTTTCTGACGTCGGCTTTCTCGCTGAAGCTGGAAGATTTAGCTGATGAATGGTTTATCAGCCGAGCGACGCTGCAAAACGATATGGCTGAGGTGCGCGAGCATCTGCAACGTTATCATCTGACGCTGGAAACGCGTCCCCGTCACGGCATGAAGTTGTTCGGCAGCGAAATGGCGATCCGCGCCTGTTTGACCGATCTGCTGTGGACGCTGGCGCAGCAGGATCCGCAGCATCCGTTAGTGACGCAAGAAGCGCTGAATGCGGGGCTTCCTGAACAGTTGCAACCCGTTTTGCAGGACATTTTTGCCCGTTTCCATATTCGTCTGACCGATGAGGGCGAGCTGTTTTTACGCTTGTACTGCGCGGTGGCGGTACGGCGGATTAGCGAAGGATATCCACTCCCGGATTTTGCCGCAGAAGAGGCCGATCAATCGGTGTGCCTGGCCACGCGGGAAATCGCGGCGGTACTGCACCGCCTGGCAGACAAACCGCTTTCCGTTTCCGAAGAAAACTGGCTACAGGTGCATATTGCTGCCCGCCAGGTTCAGGAGATCGCGCCCAGTGCTATCAATGCGGATGATGACGAAGCGTTGGTCAATTACATCCTGCGTTTTATCAACACCCAGTACAACTACAACCTGTTGAATGACAAACAGTTGCATGCTGATCTGCTGACGCATATTAAGACGATGATCACCCGGGTGCGTTACCAGATAATGATCCCCAATCCGCTGTTGGAAAATATTAAACAGCACTACCCCATGGCATGGGACATGACGCTGGCCGCCGTCTCGGGATGGGGAAAATATACGCCGTACACCATCAGTGAAAATGAGATTGGCTTCCTCGTGCTGCATATTGGCGTCGGGCTGGAGCGTAGTTACAACATCGGTTACCAGAGACAGCCGAAGGTTCTGCTGGTATGCGATGCCGGAAATGCGATGGCGCGGATGATTGAAGCGGTACTGGCGCGTAAGTATCCGCAGATAGAGATCGTCGATACCGTAACGCTTCGCGACTACGAACAGCGGGAAAGCATCAGCGAAGATTTTGTCATCTCAACCGCGCGGATTGGTGAAAAAGATAAGCCGGTGGTGATGATTGCGCCATTCCCTACCGATTATCAGCTGGAGCAGATTGGCAAACTGGTGCTGGTCGACAGAACCCGTCCGTGGATGTTGAACAAATTCTTCGATGCCGCCCATTTTCGTGTGATTGACGAGCCAATGGATCAACAAACGTTGTTCAAAACCTTATGCCGTCAGTTGCAGGATGAAGGTTTTGTCGACGCGGAGTTTCTTGATTCGGTGGTTGAGCGTGAGGCCATCGTCAGCACCATGCTGGGTGACAGCATTGCCTTGCCGCACGCCCTTGGTCTGCTGGCAAAGAAAACGGTGGTCTACACCATCCTCGCCCCGCAGGGTATCGCCTGGGGCGATGAAACGGCCCACGTGATCTTCTTGCTCGCTATCAGCAAGAGTGAATACGAAGAGGCGATGGCTATCTACGATATCTTCGTCACCTTCCTGCGCGAACGCGCGATGACGCGACTCTGCGCGTGCCGGAATTTCACCGAGTTCAAAGCGGTTGCGATGGAGTGTGTGAGCCGTTTTTGAGAGGCGGATAACAGAATGTTTACCGCCTGAAAGTTAACGCAAATGATGTACAACCTGGTTGCTGCTACCGCGCCAGATCAGCGACGGGTCTTTAAGATCCTGCACAAATTTACCATCGACCAGCACGTTGATGAGATCCACCACCTGCATTTGTGCGGCGTTGAGTTCATCAAGCTTGTAGCCGGTCCACACCCAGATATCTTTCCCCGGACACTCAGCGTGAATACGCTGTACCAGTTGCAGGATATCCGGCACGTTTTGCGGATGCAGCGGATCGCCGCCGGACAGCGAAATACCCTGGCGAGGGATTCGCGTGTCGTTCAGATCGGCAATGATCTTGTCTTCCATCTCTTTGGTAAACGGCTGGCCGGAATTGAGTCGCCAGGTGCTTTTGTTATAGCAGCCAGGGCATTCATGCACGCATCCCGACACAAACAGGGTGCAGCGAGTGCCGGGGCCGTTGACGATATCGACAGGATAGTATTGATGGTATCGCATTTTCGCTTCTCAATTGACGCCATTACTGCGTTGTCTGCGCTCGCTCACCCGGGTCACTTACTTATGTAAGCTCCCCGGGATTCGCTTGCTTGCCGCCTTGTCCTGGCGCCAATTGCTTTGCGAAAAGCGTCACATCGCCAGGCAATAATACTGTCGAAATTAACCGATCTGCCCATTACCTAAATGCTTAACGCGGCGCTTCACTTCTTCCTGCTTACCGGCGTTAAACGGACGAGCGTCCGGGCTGCCTAAATAACCGCATACGCGGCGGGTGACCGACACGCGCGCGGCGTCGTGGTTACCACATTTCGGGCAGGTAAAGCCTTTGCTGGTGCACTCGAACTCACCGGTAAAGCCGCACTCGTAGCATTCATCGATTGGCGTGTTGGTCCCGTAATACGGCACGTGCTGATAGCTGTAATCCCAGACGTCTTCCAGTGCTTTCAGGTTGTGCTGAATGTTCGGGTACTCGCCGTAGCAAATGAAACCTCCGTTCGCCAGCGGCGGGTACGGCGCTTCGAAATCGATCTTGTCGTACGGGTTAACCTTTTTCTCCACGTCGAGGTGGAAGCTGTTGGTGTAGTAACCTTTGTCGGTAACACCCGGCACCACGCCAAACTCGGCGGTATCCAGACGGCAGAAACGATCGCACAGGTTTTCACTTGGTGTACTGTACAGACTAAAGCCGTAGCCGGTTTCGTCTTTCCACTGATCGACCGCCTGACGCAGACGTTCCACAATGGCGATAGCTTTAGCGCGAAGCTGCTCGCTGTCGTACAAGTGTTTGTCGCCAAACAGCGCGTTGATGGTTTCGTGAATGCCGATGTAACCCAGAGAAATCGATGCGCGGCCGTTTTTAAAGATTTCTGACACGTCATCGTCTGCTTTCAGACGCACGCCGCAGGCCCCTTCCATATACAGGATTGGTGCAACGCGGGCCTTCACGCCTTCCAGACGCGCAATGCGGGTCATCAGCGCTTTACGCGCCAGGATCAGACGGTCGTCGAGCAGTTTCCAGAAGGTGGCTTCATCGCCATGAGCTTCCAGCGCGATACGCGGCAGGTTAAGGCTGATAACGCCGAGGTTGTTACGGCCATCGTGAACCTGTTCGCCGTTCTCGTTTTCCCATACGCCCAGGAAGCTGCGGCAGCCCATTGGCGTTTTGAAGGAACCGGTCACTTTAACCACCTGATCGTAGTTCAGGATGTCCGGATACATACGCTTGCTCGCGCACTCCAGCGCCAGCTGCTTGATGTCATAGTTCGGATCGCCAAACTTGTGGTTCAGACCGTCACGAATCGCAAACACCAGTTTCGGGAACACGGCGGTTTTACGATTTTTACCCAGGCCGGCAATGCGGTTACGCAGAATGGACTGCTGGATCAAACGCGATTCCCAGCTGGTTCCCAGGCCGAAACCGAAGGTGACGAACGGCGTCTGACCGTTGGCGGTATGCAGGGTATTCACTTCATACTCAAGGGACTGGAATGCGTCGTAGCACTCTTTCTCGGTACGGGAATGCGCATAACCGTCGGCATCTGGGATCTGCCACTCTTCAGCGGTTTTGCGATGCTTATTAAAGCTCTCGGTCACGAACGGTGCGAGAACTTCGTCAATACGGTTAATGGTGGTACCGCCATAAATATGACTGGCAACCTGCGCGATAATTTGCGCGGTGACGGCCGTCGCGGTGGAGATGGATTTTGGCGGCTCAATCTCCGCGTTACCCATCTTAAAGCCCTGCGTCAGCATACCTTTCAGGTCGATCAGCATGCAGTTAAACATTGGGAAGAACGGAGAGTAGTCGAGATCGTGATAGTGAATATCACCACGCTCGTGCGCCTGGACGACATCACGCGGCAGCAGGTGTTGACGCGCATAGTGTTTGGCGACGATACCGGCCAGCAGGTCGCGCTGGGTCGGGATCACTTTGCTGTCTTTGTTGGCGTTTTCGTTCAGCAGAGCAGAGTTGGTTTGCTCAACCAGACCACGAATTTCCTGGTTCAGACGGCCACGTTTTTCACGCTGTATATCACGGTCGTGGCGATATTCGATGTACGCACGGGCGAGTTGTTTGTACGGACCAGACATCAGCTGGTTTTCAACCGCTGTCTGGATCTCGTTGATATCGACCTGGCTGCGCTCATTCATCTGGCTACTAACGACTTCTGCGACGGTGGCACAGTAATCTGCGTCATCGACTCCCGCTGCTTTAGCTGCACGCAGAATGGCTTCTTTGATGCGCTCTGATTTAAACGGCACTTTACAGCCATCTCGTTTCATCACATGCGGTGTCATGATCACTCCATATTTATAAGAACAGGTTATCCACAGAGGTTGGAGAAGCGGCCATGGCTTTATTCATCTATCTGGCCAATGACTTCCCGCAATCCTGACCCACTTTATCCACAATTCCACCGTTAAACGGTGCACTGTAGTTGTAGCAATTGTAGTCGATTAATACAACATATTGGGTCGGCGTGCATTTTAAGTTCTATATGTAGTGATTTGCATCAAGGATGTTTACGATTTATTTGATGTAGCGCAAAGTAAAAATCGGAGCGTACAGATGACGGGCAGTACAGCGATTGTAAATTGTGGGCAGAAAATTCTGATTAATTATTCAACAAAAACAGGAAGCTAAGCTAAGCGTATGTAGCAACGCCCGGTAGCGCTATGCGTACCGGGCCTGAACATAATTGCAAGCTATTTTTGCAACCACCAGACGGCCTCAAAAGGACGCAGTGTCATGTCCCCAGGTTGGCTGGCAACCTCGGCATAGTTGTGCATCAGCACCTGCCAGTTTCCGTCGGTCTGGGATGGCTGCCAGTTCTGGAAGGTATCGCTTAGATTGGCAATGACCAGCAGCCGCTGCCCTTGCCACTCTCGTTGATAGCACCACAGATGCGGGCTGTCCGGTAGCAGATCCTGGTAGTCGCCCCAGGTGATAACCGGCTCCGCTTTGCGCAAGGCGATCAGCTTCTGATAGGTGTAGAACACCGAGTCGGTATCGTTCAGTGCTGCCGCCACGTTGATGTCTGCTGCGTTGTCACACAGATTGATCCATGGCTCGCCGCGGGTGAAGCCCGCGTGTTTGCTGCTATCCCATTGCATCGGTGTGCGGCTGTTATCGCGTGATTTACTGGCGAGGATCGCCAGCAGTTCTTGCGCATCGCGTCCCTGGCCGTTCAACTCGGCAAACATATTATGGCTTTCCACATCGCGATAATCGGTAATCTGGCGGAAGTGCGGGTTGGTCATGCCAATCTCTTCACCCTGGTAGATGTAGGGGGTGCCCTGCATGCCATGCAGCACCATCGCCAGCATTTTGGCCGACGGAACGCGGTATTTACCTTCATCGCCAAAACGCGACACGATGCGCGGCTGATCGTGGTTACACCAGAACAGCGCGTTCCATGCCTGATTGTGCATGCCCTGCTGCCAGTGGTGGAACAGGGCTTTTAGCGCCACATAATCGGGTTTTGCTAACGTCCACTTCTCACCGTTGGGGTAATCTACTTTCAGGTGGTGGAAGTTAAAGGTCATCGACAGTTCACTACCATCTTGTGCGGCGTACTGCTGGCAATGTTCAAGCGTAGTGGAAGACATTTCGCCGACCGTCATCAGGTTGCGTGGGGTAAAAACATCGCGGTTCATCTCACGCAAAAATTCATGCGCGCGTGGGCCGTCGGTATAAAAACGGCGTCCATCGCCGTCGGGGTCGTTCGGGAAGTCCTGATCTTTAGAGATAAGATTCACCACGTCGAGGCGCAGTCCGTCCACGCCGCGATCGGCCCAGAACTCGCACACTTTCTTTAACTCGGCGCGGACCGCCGGGTTTTCCCAGTTCAGGTCGGCTTGTTCCGGAGCAAAGAGGTGTAGATAGTACTGCTCGCTTTCGGCGTGCCAGCCCCAGGCGTTGCCGCCAAACTTGGAGCGCCAGTTATTTGGCGGGCAGTCTGGCGTGCCGTCGCGCCAGAAATAAAACTGACGATACGGGCTGTCTTTATCCAGCGCTTCACGAAACCAGGCGTGCTGGGTTGAGGTGTGGTTAAACACCATGTCGAGAATAATACGGATGCCGCGCGCTTTCGCCTGCGCCACCAGTTCGTCAAAGTCTTCCAGCGTGCCGTAGGCCGGATCGACAGACGTGTAGTCTGCGACGTCGTAACCGTTATCAACCTGCGGTGAAATATAGAACGGCGTCAGCCAGATGGCATCAACGCCCAGCTTTTGCAGATAGTCGAGGCGCTGCGTCACACCGCGTAAATCTCCGGTGCCGCTGCCGGTGGTGTCCTGAAAACTCTTGGGGTAAACCTGATAGATAACGCCGTTTTGCCACCAGTGGGGAATATTCATGGTTGTTTCCTGGAAATACGCTGGGGCGCAACTGCGCCCCGAAGAAAAGTTAGACAATCTGTAATGTGCCCAGACGGTGTTTACGCTGGTAAACGAATGAGGTCAGTACCATTGGGATGACAATCGCAATGACCATCGCCATGCCAAAGACCTGCCAGTAAGTCGGCTGGATGGAGAGAATGCCCGGCAAACCGCCGACGCCAATCCCGTTCGCCAGCACACCGTTCAGGCCGCACAGCAGTCCGGCGAGACCGGAGCCGATCATCGCGCACAGCATTGGGAAGCGGTATTTCAGGTTGATCCCGTACATTGCTGGTTCGGTTACCCCGAGATAGGCGGAGATCGCGGCTGGAACGGAGATTTCACGTTCGTTGTGTTTGCGACTGGAGATAATGATCCCGACCACCGCAGAGGCCTGAGCGATATTCGACAGTGCGATCAGTGGCCATACCGGCGTACCGCCCATGCTCTGAATCATCTGCATGTCGATAGCCAGCGTGGTCTGATGCACACCGGTGATCACCAGCGGGGCATACAGGAAGCCGAACAACGCCGCGCCAATCGGAGCAAAACTGCCGGTCAGCAGATGACGGACCGCAAACGCGACACCGTCGCCAATCATGCGGCCAAATGGACCGATAAAGGCATGCGCAAGGAATACCGCAAGGATCAGCGAGCACACCGGGACGATCACCAGATACAGGTAATCCGGGACGATGCGCTTCATGCGTGTTTCAATAAACCCGAGCGCCAGCCCGGCCAACAGTGCCGGAATGACCTGCGCCTGGTAGCCCACTTTCTCAATGCTGAACAGGCCGAAGTTCCACACGTCCGGCACCTGCTGACCGAGCAAATAGGCGTTCATCAGTTGCGGAGAAACCAGGGTCACGCCCAGCACAATACCGAGGATCGGCGTACCGCCCATTTTCTTGACCGCCGACCAACAAATCCCGACCGGCAAATAGAAGAAGATCGCTTCGCCAATCAGCCACAGGAAGTCATAGAGGGTTTTCAGCGAAGGATGCATCTGCGCCAGCGTCTGCCCGTTACTCATGGGCAGATCGCCGATCACGTTACGGAAACCTAAGATCAGGCCGCCGCTAATCAGCGCTGGCAGCAGCGGGAAGAAGATCTCCGCGAAGTGAGAAATCAGCTGCTCGTGCCACTTCATGTTCTGCCGCGCCGCTTTCTTTGCCTGCTCTTTGTCGGCACTGGCTTGTCCGGTGGTCGCCAACAGCGCTTTGTAGTAATCGCCCACCTCGGTGCCAATTACCACCTGAAACTGCCCGGCGTTGGTGAAGCAGCCTTTGACCATTGGCAACAATTCGATCTCTTTCGGCCTGGCGTTTGCAGGCTGATTCAGCACAAAACGCAGGCGAGTAATGCAGTGACTCACCGTAGCGATATTGTCGCGCCCGCCAACCAGCTCAATTAGCCGGTCGATGTCTGCTTGTTTTATTTTGCTCATGATGGTGTGTGTTCCCCGTAGACCGGAAAAGACGCTGTTGCGTCGTCATTCGGCAACTCTCTCGTTGTTGGCGCCAGAGTATATCTTCGATGAATATTTAAAAATGGGAACGTTCCCGAAACGCAGCGAAGATCACAAATTAATGCTCAGAAAGCGATCAGGAGAGAGTGGAAGGAATAACGATTTGTCGTGGTTCGCTACGGCCGTTGATCTGTTCGATCAGCTGCGAGGCCGCTTGTCGCCCGGCTTCGGCGTATCCTGGATCGACGGTGATAATTTCCGGATGGAGGAATTTCATCAGCGGCGTGCTGCCCACGCTTGCCAACTGTAGGTTCTCAATCCGCTGCTCCTGCAGATATTTGCTGACCCCAAGGGCAAGGGTATCCGTCGCACAGACTAAGGCGGTGGTTTCCGGGGTGATGACGTTGGCGGCCTGCTCATAGCCCTGCTTCATGGCCAGACCCGGCAACGCGGCCACAGGATGCAGTTTATGTTTTTTACAGAATGCCAGGTAAGCCTCATGGCGGCGTTTACCAGTGGTCACATCGCTATGCGGAACACCAAGAAAGCTAATATGGCGATGCTCGCGTTCGTATAAACGCTGCATCAGGGTACGAATGGCACCCTCATCGTCATAGCAGACGGAGGCAAAGCCTTTTGCATCTCTTGCCAGCAGCACCAGAGAATCCTGCCAGGAGGCGAGCATGGCTTCAGTAATGCCGGTAAAACCAAACAGCACCACGCCATCAATGTTGCGGCGTCTGAGCATGCCGAGATGTTCTTCAACCAGCTCGGGCGAGAACTGGCTTTCCATCATGATCGGATCGTAGCCCTGTTCATAAAAGGCGGGCAGCATGGTCTGCACGGCGAGATTTTCTGAAAGAGAATCCAGGCGCGTGACGATAATCGCCACCACCTTGTCGCTTTGTCCGCGCATGGCGCGTGCGGAGCGGGAAGGGGAAAAACCGTGCTGATTCATCACCGCCTCAACGCGTTCGCGGGTGCGTTCACTCACGCCGCTTTCATTGTTGAGCACACGGGAAACGGTTGATTTTCCCACACCGCTTAAGCGGGCGATGTCTTTAATGGTCAGCCGATTTTGCATCCTGTTTTCCCGTGTTGCGTGTGAAGTTATGCCAAATAGAGAATAACTTTACTCAAGCGCGGCGCAATGGGCAAAGTCTGGTATACGTTTGGTTTAGTTTCCATGGTTTATCATACCGCCATAATTGCCACAAACCTTATGGTTTTCTGCGTATAATCCGCGACGCAAATCATTCACTTACCGGAGGCTATATGGATCCCGATCCCACCCCTCTCCCGAGATGGAGAAACAACCCTTTCCGGTAAGCCTGTCTTTCACTGTCTTACCGGAACAGTAAGACAGTGACGTTCTGACGTCCCTGTTGTGATTTTAATATTGCCACCAGGCAAGGCTTTGCCACGCCTGAAGGATTTACTGCGCCTGTTTATACAGGTGCAGAGGGACTGCCTATGTTCAAAAATATGACCCGCCAGCTGTTTGCCCGGCTAAACCGCCATTTACCGCATCGTCTGGTGCATCGTGATCCATTGCCGAATGCTCAGACCGTTGCCAGCACGCCGATCCCGCCATCGCTAAGCGAACATTGCCTGAAAATGGCGCTGATGGACGAAGACGCGCTGTGGAAAACGTTCGGCGCTCATCCGGAAGGCTTAAACGCCGCAGAAGTCGAAAACGCCCGCGAAATACATGGCGAGAACCAGTTGCCGGCGCAGAAGCCGTCGCCCTGGTGGGTGCATCTGTGGGTCTGCTACCGCAATCCGTTTAATATACTGCTGACCATTCTCGGGGCGATTTCCTATGCCACCGAAGATCTGTTTGCCGCTGGCGTCATCGCCCTGATGGTCGTCATCTCTACGCTGCTGAATTTTGTGCAAGAGGCGCGTTCCACCAAAGCGGCTGATGCGCTGAAAGCGATGGTCAGCAACACCGCCACGGTGCTGCGCGTCATCAACGAGAAAGGGGAGAACGGCTGGGTTGAACTGCCGATCGACCAGTTGGTTCCCGGCGATGTCATCAAGCTGGCGGCAGGGGATATGATCCCGGCCGATCTGCGCGTGGTACAGGCTCGTGACCTGTTCGTAGCCCAGGCTTCGCTGACCGGTGAATCGCTGCCGGTGGAGAAAGTGGCAACCAGTCGCGATCCGCAGCAAAGCAACCCGCTGGAATGCGATACCCTGTGCTTTATGGGCACCAACGTGGTGAGCGGCACGGCGCAGGCCATCGTGATTTCAACCGGAGCCAATACCTGGTTTGGGCAACTGGCCGGTCGCGTCAGCGAGCAGGAAAGCGAGCAGAATGCCTTCCAGAAAGGGATCAGCCGCGTCAGCATGCTGCTGATCCGCTTTATGCTGGTGATGGCGCCCATCGTGCTTATCATCAACGGCTACACCAAAGGTGACTGGTGGGAAGCGGCGCTGTTTGCCCTGTCTGTGGCGGTGGGACTGACACCGGAAATGCTGCCGATGATCGTCACCTCGACGCTGGCGCGTGGGGCGGTGAAGCTGTCAAAACAAAAGGTTATCGTTAAACACCTCGACGCTATCCAGAACTTTGGCGCGATGGATATTCTGTGCACCGATAAAACCGGCACCCTGACTCAGGATAAAATTGTACTTGAGAATCATACGGATATCTCTGGTAAACCCAGCGAACATGTCCTGCATTCTGCGTGGCTGAACAGCCATTATCAGACCGGGCTGAAGAATCTGCTGGATACGGCGGTGCTGGAAGGTGTGGACGAAGAATCAGCCCGCCAGCTCTCGACTCGTTGGCAGAAAATCGATGAGATCCCGTTTGATTTTGAACGTCGCCGCATGTCGGTAGTGGTGGCAGAAGAAACCGATGTGCACCAGTTGGTCTGTAAAGGGGCGCTACAGGAGATCCTCAGCGTATGTACCCAGGTGCGTCACAACGGTGAGATTGTCCCGTTAGATGACAACATGCTGCGTCGGGTGAAACGCGTTACGGACACGCTGAACCGCCAGGGGCTGCGTGTGGTGGCGGTGGCGACGAAATACCTGCCAGCGCGTGAGGGTGATTACCAGCGTATTGATGAATCAGATCTGATCCTCGAAGGCTATATTGCGTTCCTCGATCCGCCGAAAGAGACCACTGCGCCGGCGCTTAAAGCGCTGAAAGCCAGCGGTATTACGGTGAAAATTCTCACTGGCGATAGCGAGCTGGTGGCGGCGAAAGTGTGTCATGAAGTGGGGCTGGATGCGGGCGATGTGGTTATCGGCAGCAGCATTGAGGGGTTAAGTGACGATGAGCTGGCCCGACTTGCCCAGCGTACCACGCTGTTTGCTCGTCTGACGCCGATGCATAAAGAGCGCATTGTCACGCTGCTCAAGCGCGAAGGCCATGTGGTCGGCTTTATGGGCGATGGTATAAACGATGCCCCGGCGCTGCGCGCGGCGGACATTGGTATCTCCGTTGACGGCGCGGTTGATATTGCACGTGAAGCGGCGGATATCATCCTGCTGGAAAAGAGCCTGATGGTGCTGGAAGAAGGGGTGATTGAAGGACGCCGTACCTTCTCTAACATGCTGAAGTACATCAAAATGACGGCCAGTTCAAACTTCGGTAACGTGTTTAGCGTACTGGTGGCGAGCGCCTTCTTACCGTTCCTGCCGATGTTACCGCTGCACTTACTGATTCAGAACCTGCTGTACGATGTATCCCAGGTGGCGATTCCGTTTGATAACGTCGACGAAGAGCAGATCAAAAAGCCGCAGCGCTGGAATCCCAGCGAATTGGGCCGCTTTATGATCTTCTTTGGACCGATCAGCTCGATCTTTGACATTCTGACCTTTTGCCTGATGTGGTTCGTCTTCCATGCCAATACGCCTGAACATCAGACGTTGTTCCAGTCTGGCTGGTTCGTGGTGGGCCTGCTGTCGCAAACGTTGATTGTGCATATGATTCGTACCCGTCGCGTGCCGTTCATCCAGAGCCGCGCCGCGTGGCCGCTGATGCTGATGACGCTGGTGGTGATGGTCGTCGGCATTGCATTACCCTTCTCGCCGCTGGCCAGCTATCTGCAATTGCAGGCATTACCGCTGAGCTACTTCCCGTGGCTGATTGCGATTCTGGCGGGTTACATGACATTGACTCAATTAGTGAAAGGTTTTTATAGCCGTCGCTACGGCTGGCAGTAAACATAAAACGCCTCAGCAGGATGGTGTTAATACCATCCTGCATTCCTCATTTTCATTCGAAGATATTACCTCACAACATTAGTGTTTTATTTTTATTGAAATGCTAACGGGTGTTATTAGTATCAAATCGCCTTCCTTGCGTTGTTTTTTTATCAATAAAACGATCTGCATTGCAAAAATGAAACAGTGTGCTAAAAATTTTAAGCGTCTGCGATTTTTTGTGAACGCAGTCATCGAAATAAATTGTTACACCAGTTAGTCTGCGCAGGTAACGTCGTTAAGAAAGTTTCTCGCTGCCCGTTTTTAATTCCGGCAGTCATTTGCTCTGCAAGCTATTCCTGTTAATGGATATTATGAACTTCTGGAGAAGGACAAATGAAACTGACAAAAAACCTGTTAAGTCTGTGTATTGGCGCGTCTGTATTACTGATGAGTCATGCAACGCTGGCACAAACTTTTCGCGCCGCAGATGTGCATCCGGCTGATTACCCGAACGTTGTTGCAGTGAAACATATGGGGGAAAAACTTAGCGCCGCGACCGACGGGCGTCTGGAGATTAAAACATTTCCTGGTGGCGTGTTAGGCGATGAAAAACAGATGATTGAACAGGCGCAATTAGGCGCTATCGATATTATTCGTGTCTCAATGACGCCTGTTGCCGCCATTCTCCCTGAAATTAACGTGTTTACCCTGCCATATATTTTCCGCGATGAGGACCATCTGCATAAGGTTCTCGACGGCATGATCGGGCAGGAAATTGGCGACCGTCTGACGGCTAATACCAAATCGCGGCTGGTGTTTCTCGGCTGGATGGATGCCGGCACGCGTAACCTGATCACCAAAAATCCGGTGGTGAAACCGGAAGATTTACACGGTATGAAAATCCGCGTTCAAGGAAGTCCGATAGCGCTGGATACCCTGAAAGCGATGGGCGCTAACTCCGTTGTCATGGGCGTCAGTGAAGTATTTAGCGGCATGCAGACCGGCGTTATTGATGGCACGGAAAATAACCCGCCAACGTTTGTTGCGCATAACTATTTGCCGGTCGTGAAAAACTATACCTGGAGCAAACACTTTATTATTCCTGAGCTTTTTCTGTTTTCGAAAGCTAAATGGGATAAGTTGAAAAAAGAAGATCAGGATCTCATTATTAAACTCGCCAAGGAAGCACAGATAGAGCAACGAAAACTTTGGCAGGATTATAATGCGAAATCACTGGAGACCATGAAAGCCAACGGCGTTCAGTTCCACGATATTGATACGGATTATTTCTATAAAGCCACGCAGTCAGTGCGGGATAATTATGGTAAAGACCACCAGGATTTGATCAAACGTATTCAGGATGTGAAGTAATTCATCAGGTGGAGGATATCAACCCTCCGCCTGAATCTTTTGATTAATTCGAGGTGATAATTATGGGTGAATGCTATTCATCGGTAATGGATTTTCTTTATCGGGTGTCAATGTGGATTGCCGGTATCGCATTATTGGTCATGGTCGCCATTATCCCCATTGGCATATTCGCGCGTTATGTTCTGAATAACGCCCTGTCATGGCCTGAACCCGTCGCTATTCTCTGTATGGTGACATTCACCTTTATTGGCGCGGCGGTGAGCTATCGTGCAGGCTCGCATATCGCGGTGAGCATGGTGATTGACCGTCTGGGGGATACTTCCCGCCGTTATTGCTCGGTAATCGCTGACGTTATGTTGGTGGCGATAAGTCTGTTCATTCTGTGGTACGGAACCAATCTCTGTCTTGAACTGTGGGACCAGCCCGTGGCGGAATTCCCGCTTTTAAGCGCCGGGCAAAACTATCTTCCATTGCCGATAGGCTCTGCCATAACGCTGCTGTTTATCGCTGAAAAGATTTTCCGTGGTCCGCAGTACCAACGTCCCGTTGTCATGCTGGGATCGACCAGCTAGTTACCGCCCCCATTTCAGAAAGGAAAGCAGATGGATGCATTTATTCTCGTCTTTACGCTCGGCATTATGCTGGCGATTGGGGTACCGGTAGCGTACGCGGTTGGCATTAGCGCCATCATTGGGGCCTGGTATATTGATATTCCGCTGGAAGCGGTAATGATCCAACTGACCAGCGGGGTGAACAAGTTCTCTCTGTTAGCGATCCCATTCTTTATTCTGGCCGGGGCTATTATGGCCGAAGGGGGAATTGCGCGGCGACTGGTGAACTTTGCCTATATTTTTGTTGGTTTTATCCGCGGCGGACTGTCGCTGGTAAACATTGTGGCATCAACCTTTTTTGGCGCTATTTCCGGATCGTCCGTGGCGGATACCGCGTCCATCGGTTCGGTAATGATCCCGGAGATGGATAAAAAAGGTTATCCGCGTGACTTTGCCGCAGCGGTAACGGCTAGTGGTTCGGTACAGGCGATTCTTACGCCGCCCAGCCATAACTCGGTTATTTACTCGCTGGCGACCGGCGGCACGGTGTCGATTGCCGCGCTGTTCATCGCCGGGATCCTGCCGGGGCTGCTGTTAAGCCTCAGCCTGATGGTGATGTGCGTGGCGTTCGCACACAAGCGCGGTTATCCAAAAGGAGAACGTGTACCGTTTCGCCAGGCGCTGAAGATTTTCGTTGATACGCTGTGGGGCCTGATGACCGTTGTGATCATCATGGGCGGTATCCTGTCAGGTATCTTTACCGCAACGGAGTCTGCGGCAATTGCCTGCCTGTGGGCCTTCTTTGTCACCATGTTTATCTATCGTGACTATAAATGGTCTGAGCTGCCGAAGCTGATGTTCCGCACGGTGAAAACGGTCACTATCGTCATGATCCTGATAGGCTTTGCCGCCGCGTTCGGTGCTGTCATGACTTATATGCAGTTGCCGATGCGTATCACTGAAGCCTTCACCAGCATCTCGGACAACAAATACGTCATCCTGATGTGTATTAACATCATGCTGTTGCTGATCGGTACGCTGATGGATATGGCACCGCTGATCCTCATTCTGACGCCGGTTCTGCTGCCGGTGACCAACGCGCTCGGCATTGATCCGGTTCATTTTGGCATGATCATGCTGGTGAACTTAGGGATCGGCCTGATTACGCCGCCGGTAGGGTCGGTGCTGTTTGTGGCCAGTGCGGTGAGTAAACAGAAAATAGAGCAGGTGGTGAAGGCGATGTTGCCGTTCTACCTTGTGCTATTCCTGGTGCTGATGCTCGTGACGTACATTCCGGCGATTTCGCTGTTCCTGCCGAAACTGTTTGGCGTGATGTGATAAATGCCCGGTGGCGCTCGCGCTTACCGGGCCTACAAACTATGCTTCGCCAGGCCGATAATCTTTCAGACCATGCGCACAATTATATACCCAACGGCAAAGACAAAAAGAGCAATGTAGGCCCAACTGAAATGATAAAACGCATTTCTCGCTCCACGTCCGGAGCGGGCGAGAAAGATATTTTCTTCTTGGATGTGTTTTGCAGATATCTTGCGAAATTGACGGATGTAGCCAACGCAGTACGCGAGGAAAAAGAACATCACACATGCGGAGAGGGATTTAGAGAACATAATGGCGAGTAATGTGGCCGAAATGAAAAAGAACAAGAATACGATTGCGCCCGTCGATTCTAATTGTTTTAACTCACGGCGGATGCCTTCGGCGTGCTGCTCCTGCCAGCGACGGAGCGTGCTGACGCTAAATTCGTATTTTTCACATAATACCTTATTGGATACGCCGTTTTTAGACTGCTGAAGAAAATCGGCGATTTGTTCTGCGGTAAAACGAGCTTTTGTCATTACCGGCCCTCCATGGCGCGGTCAACCTTGAGATAATCCAGAACGTCGCCTGGATTATCTTTACGCTAGAAATCAGCGACGAACGGCGATCGCTTCAATCTCGATTTTCACGTCTTTCGGCAGACGGGCAACTTCTACGCAAGAACGCGCAGGGAAGGTCGCGTTGTGTTCGGTGAAGAACGCTTCGTAGGTCGCGTTTACAGTTGCGAAATCGTTCAGGTCTTTTACGAAGACGGTTGTTTTTACGATGTCGCCCACTTTCAGGCCTGCTGCTTCAACGATAGCTTTTACGTTTTCCAGCGACTGACGTGCCTGAGCGGACACGTCTTCCGCTACGGCACCGGTTTTCGGATCTACCGGGATCTGACCGGAAGTGATTACCATGCTACCCAGGTCAACGCCCTGAACGTATGGGCCGATTGCTGCTGGTGCATTTTCCGTCGCGATAGTTTTGCTCATGATTTCTCCTGAATTACAGCGGTAGTAGAATGTTCCCGCTCATTATAGGGAGCCGGGATCTCATAACCAACCCCAATTAGTTGGCCAGCACCACATAATGCGAAAACTCTTTTTCACAGTATTTGCATTTGAGTGCGATGTCATCGGCACGCTTTTTCACTGCAAAACTGGAGGAAACCGGCTCAGCATGGCTGATACAGTTGCTGTTCGGGCAAACCAGTACATTGTCGATACGCTCTGGCAGGCTCGGACGTGATTTACCCACCACGTCGTAATCGTCAATGCGGTTTACCGTTGCCTGCGGGGCGTACAGGGATAGCTGGTTTACCTGCTCATCGGTCAGGAACGTGTTTTCAATTTTAATCAGGTCCTTACGGCCCATCTCGCCTGACGGCAGGTTCAGACCGATGGTGATACGCTGGTCGGTTTCCGTCAGTTTGAACAGCGTCAGCAGCTTAAAACCAACCTGTGCGGGAATATGGTCAATCACGGTGCCACGTTTGATGGCTTCAACCTGCAGTTTGTTATCGTGTGTCATCTCTTTTTCTCCCTTACAGTGCCAGTTCGCTATTCAGTACCAGTGCCAGTAACGCCTGGCGGGCGAAGATGCCGTTGCCAGCCTGCTGGAAATACCAGGCATGCGGCGTCTTGTCGACGTCGGTGGTGATCTCATCGATACGCGGCAGCGGATGCAGTACCTTCATGTTTGCTCTGGCGCCGTTCAGATCGCTGGCGCGCAGAACAAACTGCGCTTTCACGTTGGCGTATTCGGACGGGTCCAGACGCTCTTTTTGTACGCGGGTCATGTAGAGGATATCGACCTCCGCCATCACCTCTTCAATAGTGCCGTGCAGGCTCCAGGCGATACCTTTTTCATTCAACATATCCAGAATGTATTGCGGCATGGCCAACGCGTCCGGGGCGATGAAGTAGAAACGGTTACCTTCGAACTTCGCCAGCGCCTGGGTCAGGGAATGGACGGTGCGGCCATATTTCAGGTCACCCACCATGGCGATGTGCAGATTGTCCAGGCGACCCTGAGTTTCCTGAATGGTGAACAGATCCAGCAGCGTTTGGGTGGGATGTTGGTTGGAGCCGTCGCCTGCGTTCAGTACCGGAACGTTACCGGAGAACTCCGTAGCCAGACGCGCGGCGCCTTCCTGCGGATGGCGCATTACGATGGCGTCGACATAGGTGCTGATGACGGAAATAGTGTCGGCCAGTGTTTCACCTTTTTTGCCCAGAGAGGTGTTGCTGCTGTCAGAGAAACCCACCACGCTGGCGCCCAGGCGGTGCATGGAGGTTTCAAAGGATAAACGGGTGCGGGTTGAGGCTTCAAAGAAGCAGCTGGCGATAACCTTATGCTTTAACAGCTCCGGCTGTGGGTTAGCTTTTAATTTCGCCGCTGTTGCGAGGACCAGATTGAGGTCATCGCGGCTGAGGTCGTTTATGGAAATGATGTGTTTTTGATAGAGCGGGTTAGCCATGTTTATCTCCTGACGCCTGGGCAAAAAAAAAGCCCCTCAATTGAGGGGCTCGGAATGGGTGATCAACGGAAAGAAAAACGGCAGGCCAGCGTCCTTTTTCAGACGCGGTAAGACAAAATGTCGTACACACTGAACCATACATCCTCCCGGCAAATTGTCCGCGATTATACTCAGCTCCGTTATGGGATCAAGCGAAAAATTCACAAATTATTCATCGCAAACGATTCTCATGAATATTCATTCACCCTGAATGCCAAACAGCAACAATGAGATAAACATGCGTTGACGCAAAATATTGGCAAATAGCAGTAGTATGGCAGACCGTTTTTTCGTATAACAACTAAAATGAAACGATGTTTTAATTAAGGGGTTTGAGATGATTGTCGGCAATATTCACAACCTGGATGCCTGGCTGCCGGAAGAGCTGCGTCAGGCGATTGAACACATTAAAGCGCATGTGACGGATGAGACGGAAAAAGGTAAGCACGACATCGACGGCGATCGTCTGTTTTATCTGATTGCTGAAGATATGACGGAGCCGTTTGCACAGCGCCGCGCTGAATATCACGCGCGCTATTTGGATATTCAGATCCTGCTCAAAGGTCAGGAAGGCATGACCTTCAGCACGCAGCCTGCGGGCGCGCCGGAAACTGACTGGCTGGCGGATAAAGATATCGCCTTCCTACCGGAAGGGGTACAGGAAAAAACGGTGGTGCTGAACGAAGGTGATTTCGTGGTGTTCTATCCGGGCGAAGTGCATAAACCGCTGTGCGCGGTCGGTGCACCAGCGCTGGTACGCAAAGCCGTGGTGAAAATGCGGGTGGCATAAGCGTATGTGCCGGGGGCGGCTTCGCCTTGCCCGGCCTACGGGAGCGCTATTGTAGGCCGGATAAGATGCTTAGCATCGCCATCCGGCATTCTTTTCATCCATGCCCTCACTTCGCCAGCGTCGCCACCATCACCGCTTTGATGGTGTGCATCCGGTTTTCCGCCTGATCAAATACGATACTGGCGGGGGATTCAAAGACCTCATCGGTCACTTCCATTCCACCGTGCAGACCATATTCCTGTGCCATTTGTTTGCCAAGCGTGGTTTGATCGTCATGAAACGCGGGCAGGCAGTGCAGGAATTTCACCTGCGGATTGCCGGTCAAAGCCATCATCGCGCTATTAACCTGGTACTTACGCAGCAGCGCAATACGTTCGGCCCACTTCTCTTTTGCCTCGCCCATTGATACCCAGACGTCGGTATAGATGAAGTCTGCGTCTTTCACGCCCGTGGCGACATCTTCGGTCAGCGTAATATTGCCGCCGTTTTTCTGTGCCAGCGCTTTGCACTCCGCAACCAGACTTTCTTCCGGCCAGCAGGCTTGCGGTGCGACCAGACGCAGATCCAGCCCGGTTAACGCGGCGGCTTCCAGCATGGAATTGCCCATATTGTTGCGGGCATCACCGGTGTAGACCAGCGTCATCTCATTAAACGCTTTACCCGGCAGGTGTTCATGCATAGTTAACAGATCCGCCAGCAGCTGGGTGGGATGAAACTCGTTGGTTAATCCGTTCCACACCGGAACTCCGGCATATTCCGCCAGCGTCTCGACAATCTCCTGACCGTGGCCCCGATACTGAATACCGTCGTACATACGGCCGAGTACGCGGGCGGTGTCTTTGATCGACTCTTTATGGCCAATCTGGCTGCCGCTTGGCCCGAGGTATGTCACGCGCGCGCCCTGATCGTATGCGGCAACTTCGAAAGAGCAACGGGTACGGGTTGAGTCTTTTTCGAAGATGAGCGCGATGTTTTTACCGGTGAGCTTTGCGACTTCAGTGCCGTTTTTCTTTTCCGCCTTCAGCTGTGCGGCGAGCTGAAGCAGTGACGTGAGTTCAGCAGAGGTGAAATCAAGCAGTTTCAAAAAATGTTTCTGATAAAACGCAGACATGGTTCCCTCACATGGCTTAGGCCATTTATTGAATTAAAATTCAATTTATATGGATGTTTATTCATTTGCAACCTTGTTTAACAAATCTTTCCTGGAAAGGTGGAGGCAATGACAGCGGTATGTGACAATAAGAGTATCGGCAGGACATTATGAGGAACGAGCCATGGCAAACCCGGAACTACTGGAAGAACAGCGTGAAGAAACACGCTTGATTATTGAAGAGTTACTCGAAGATGGCAGCGATCCAGACGCGCTGTACACCATCGAGCATCACCTTTCCGCGGATGACTTCGAAACCCTGGAAAAAGCGGCAGTAGAAGCCTTCAAGCTGGGTTATGAAGTGACCGAGCCGGAAGAGCTGGAAGTGGAAGAAGGCGACACGGTTATTTGCTGTGACATTCTGAGCGAATGTGCACTGAATGCGGAGTTGATCGATGCTCAGGTTGAGCAGCTGATGAACCTGGCTGAAAAATACGATGTGGAATACGACGGTTGGGGCACCTATTTTGAAGACCCGAACGGCGAAGAAGGTGAAGACGGCGACGATGAAGACCTCGTCGACGAAGATGATGACGGCGTGCGTCACTAAGTCATCAACTGACCTGCGGTAGCATCGGCTGCCGCAGGCCAAGGACAACGTATGGATTACCTGCAAATACTCTCCCCGATCCACAACTTCCTGCACTGTAAAACCCCCCAGGCCTGGCTTGATAAAGCGCGGGACCCGGCAAATCTGCCTCTGTTATTGACCGATCACCTCGTCTGTGAGCTGAAAGCGGCGCAAACGGCGATGCTGCTGGTGCGTAAGTATGTCGCGGATAAACAGGGATCGCAGGCGCTGCTGGACTGGCTGAAACCCTATGAAGCGTTTGCTTTCAGAGAAGGGGATGAGCCGGATTTTATCGCGCTGAATAAACAGATAAGCAAAAGCGTGATGCCGCAAACCGACGACCCGTGGGGACGCAAGCTTATCGACAGCATGGTTTTGCTTATCAAAGAAGAACTGCATCATTTCTGGCAGGTGCGTGAGGCGATGATGAGCCGCAACATTCCCTATATCAAGATTACCGCCAGCCGTTACGCCAAAGGCATGCTCAAAGAGGTACGCACCCATGAGCCTTTAACGCTAATCGATAAACTGATTTGCGGGGCTTACATTGAGGCGCGTTCCTGCGAACGGTTCGCCGCGCTGGCACCGTATCTGGATGACGATTTGCAGGCGTTTTATCTGTCGCTGCTGCGATCCGAGGCGCGGCACTATCAGGATTACCTGGCGCTGGCGCAGCAGGTTTCAACCGATGATATCAGTAGTCGGGTGCAGTTTTTTGGCGAAGTAGAAGCCGCGTTGATCACCTCTCCTGACGATGAATTCCGCTTCCACAGCGGTGTGCCAGCTTAATTCCTTTCTTTGACGCGCGGTGTCCATCGCCGCGCGGATTAATCCTTCCTGTTTCTGTTAGCAAAATCTGGTGGCTGGAAATCGCTCGCTGCTGCCGTAATAATCAAAACACACGAAGGGGAAATATATCCCCGTAACAGAGATGATTTGGCATAAGGATGGTTAATGAACTGGGCACACGTTTTGTTGGCAGGTTATATCGGGGCGGTGATTGCTATCGTCGTCGGCATGTTTCGCAAAAAAGGCTGGCTGGGCAAGATCTCCGGCGCGGTGGTTTTTGTGGTGGCGATCATCGCGTGGAATCTGTTTGATGTGCACTACCTGATCCCACGCGAAAGCCCGGATTATGGTCTGACCGAAGAGCAGCAGTTTGAAAAGGCGATGCTCTCCAATCCGGCGTTTCAGGTGATTAAGGAGCAGGAACCTGAGCTGACACAAAAAATTATCAGCCAGGCAGCGCAGATGAAGAAAGCAGGGAGTAGCGAACAGCAGGTTATCGACGCGATACAGCCGCAAATTCTTCAGTTGCAAATGGCAAGATTGCAGCAGGCGCCAGATGCCAATGTCATTGAATATATGAAAATTAACCTTGAGCAGATCGCTTCTGTGGCCAAAATAGGTGATGACGAATGCTTCCGCTTTCTGTTTCCGGCAGTGAAAGGGGGGATTAACCCGGCACGTCTGGTTCCGCGTGAGATCATGAACCGTCGTATGGCGAGTGATATGAGTATGATGCGTGCAGCCTATGGTCCGAACAAACATACGGTCACGGCAGAAGAGAAACAGCTGGCGTTGCAGGATCTGCAAGCAATAAGTCCTGGACTAGTACAGCGCTATGGGCCGGATATTCAGATCATGGCCGATCCGACTAAAGCGATCGGCAAAGAGAAAATTGCCTGTGAGATAGTGCAGGATCTCTGGTCACAGGTGCTGAAGCTGCCAACCGCCCGCGCGGCTGGCGTTATTCGACTGATGCTCTCAGCCGAGATGCAGTAACGCGACTAAAGCCTCTCGGCGTAAGGTCAGAGGGGCTTTAACATCCGCACTTCACAATCCACGTGCCCGGTACAGCCCAGCGCTTCGCTGATATGCTCAAAGCCTAAATGCTCATACAGGCGGATTGCCTCAGTCAGAAACGCTGTGGTCTCCAGATAGCACTGTTTAAAACCCTGCTCGCGGGCATGTTCGAGCGCCATCAGCGCTAGTTTTTTCGCCAGCCCCTGACCGCGCGCGCTCGACAGGAAGTACATCTTTTGCAGCTCGCAAATGTCTGGTTCACTACATCCTAACGGTGCAACACCGCCGCCGCCCACGACTTCACCATTTTGCTCAACCACCCAGTAGGCCGCGCCCGGCTGGCTGTAAACCTGGAACAGTTCGTCCAGATTAGGGTCGGCAACGGTATACCCCTTATCGGCGGTAAGCCCGTATTCAGCGGAAACTTTGCGGATCACGCGGGCAATGGCGGCGTTATCATCGGCAGAAATTCGGCGCAGCGTTGCCGCGACGGAGGTAATGGCACTCATAGCGAACTCATGACATAAAAGTGAGACATATGCAGTTAATACCACTGCGGCGAGGGGAAGCGCAAGCGAGGATAATTCAATAAAAAGCCTCTGAGCATATGCGTCAGAGGCTTTATCGTCTGTGGTGTCGGATGCGCTACGCTTATCTGACCTACGATGACGGTGCCCGTTTGCCGAATAAGCGCAGCGCTATCCGGCATAGGCAATTACAGCGCGGCGATGACCGCCTGCTGTTCAATCAGCTTCGCTTTGGCTTCTGCGTAACCGTCCAGCTTCTCACGCTCTTTGGCGATAACTGCTTCCGGTGCGCGGGCAACGAAACCTTCGTTGGAAAGTTTGCCTTCGATACGGGCAATCTCACCTTCGATTTTCGCTACTTCTTTTGCCAGACGCGCCAGCTCATCTTCTTTGTTGATGAGGCCAGCCATCGGGATCAGCAGCTCGGCGCCGTCGATGATTTTGGTCACGGAGACCGGGCCTTTGTCATCGGCTGGCAGCACGGTAATGCTTTCCAGACGTGCCAGGTTCAGCAGGAAGCTACGGTTGTCGTTCACGCGACGCATTGCGTCAGCGCTGCAACCACGCAGCAGCAGCTCCAGCGGTTTGCCCGGGGCGATGTTCATTTCCGCACGGATGTTACGTACGGCGACGATCGCCTGCTTCAGCCATTCGGTATCGGCCAGCGCCGCTTCATCAACCTGCGCTGCGTTATATTCCGGGAACGGCTGCAGCATGATGGTATCTGCAGTGTTGCCACAAATCACTTTCACGCGCTGCCAGATGGTTTCGGTGATGAACGGAATGATTGGGTGCGCCAGGCGCAGCAGACCTTCCAGCACGGTAACCAGCGTATTGCGAGTGCCGCGCAGTTCAGACTCGGAACCGCCGTTCATGACCGGCTTGGTCAGCTCCAGATACCAGTCGCAGAACTGGTTCCAGGTGAACTCGTACAGAATGCCCGCGGCGATATCGAAGCGGAAGTTATCCAGCGCTTCGCGGTACGCTTTGATGGTCTGGTTGAATTCAGCGAGGATCCAGCGGTCTGCCAGAGACAGGGTCATTTCGCCGCCGTTGAAGCCGCAATCCTGATCTTCGGTGTTCATCAGCACGAAGCGGCTGGCGTTCCACAGCTTGTTACAGAAGTTACGGTAACCTTCCAGACGCTTCATGTCCCAGTTGATATCGCGACCGGTAGAGGCCAGCGCTGCCAGGGTGAAACGCAGGGCGTCGGTGCCGTGCGGCTCGATGCCGTCCGGGAACTGCTTCTCGGTACGTTTGGCAATTTTCTCAGCCAGCTGCGGCTGCATCATGTTGCCGGTACGTTTCTCCAGCAGTTCTGCCAGAGAGATACCGTCGACCATATCCAGCGGGTCAATCACGTTGCCCTTGGATTTGGACATCTTCTGGCCTTCGTCGTCACGGATAAGACCGGTCATGTAGACGGTCTTGAACGGAACCTGCGGCTTGCCGTTTTCATCTTTGATGAAGTGCATGGTCATCATGATCATGCGGGCAATCCAGAAGAAGATGATGTCGAAGCCGGAAACCATCACGCTGGTTGGGTGGAACTGACGCAGCGCGTCGGTATTTTCCGGCCAGCCCAGTGTAGAGAAGGTCCACAGTGCAGAAGAGAACCAGGTATCGAGAACGTCTTCGTCCTGGCGCAGTGCAACGTCGGCGCCGAGGTTGTTTTCCTGACGCACTTCGTCTTCGGTACGGCCAACGTAGACATTGCCGTCGTTGTCATACCATGCCGGGATACGGTGACCCCACCACAGCTGACGGGAAATACACCAGTCCTGAATATCACGCATCCAGGAGAAGTACATGTTTTCGTACTGCTTCGGTACGAACTGGATGTCGCCGTTCTCAACCGCTTCAACCGCTGGTTTTGCCAGCACGTCGGCACGGACGTACCACTGGTCGGTCAGCATCGGTTCGATAACCACGCCGCCACGGTCGCCGTAAGGGACGGTCAGGTCGTGCGGTTTAATTTCTTCCAGCAGCCCCAGGGCATCAACGGCGGCAACCACCGCTTTACGCGCAGCAAAACGTTCCAGCTTCTGGAACTCAGCCGGGATTTCATTGGAGTAAACGTCGGACTCTTCGCCTTTGGTGTCGTACACTTCCGCGGTTTCGCGGATGTCGCCGTCAAAGGTCAGAATGTTGATCATCGGCAGGCCGTGACGTTTCCCGACTTCGTAGTCGTTAAAGTCGTGCGCCGGAGTGATCTTCACGCAGCCGGTGCCTTTTTCCATGTCGGCGTGTTCATCGCCGACGATCGGAATGCGACGGTTAACCAGCGGCAGGACAACGAATTTGCCGATCAGATCTTTGTAGCGCGGATCTTCCGGGTTAACGGCTACGCCGGTATCACCCAGTACGGTTTCCGGACGGGTGGTGGCGACGACCAGGTAATCTTTACCGTCTGCGGTTTTCGCGCCGTCAGCCAGCGGATAGCGGATGTGCCACATGGAGCCTTTAGACTCGCGGTTTTCCACTTCCAGATCAGAAATAGCGGTGCGCAGTTTCGGGTCCCAGTTGACCAGACGCTTGCCACGGTAGATCAGATCTTCTTTGTACAGGCGAACAAAGACTTCTTTCACGGCATTGGAAAGACCTTCGTCCATAGTGAAGCGCTCGCGCTCCCAGTCAACGGAGTTGCCGAGACGGCGCATCTGACGGGTAATGGTGCCGCCGGATTCCGCTTTCCACTGCCAAATTTTGTCGATAAACGCTTCGCGACCGTAGTCGTGACGGGTTTTACCTTCTTCAGCGGCAATCTTACGCTCAACCACCATCTGGGTAGCGATACCCGCGTGGTCGGTACCGGCCTGCCACAGGGTGTTTTTACCCTGCATACGCTGGTAGCGAATCATGGTATCCATGATGGTTTGCTGGAAAGCATGACCCATATGCAAACTGCCGGTGACGTTCGGCGGCGGGATCATGATGCAGAAGGACTCTTTGCTTTCATCGCCGTTAGGTTTGAAATAGCCCTGCTTTTCCCAGTGCTCGTAAAGCGGCTGTTCGATATCTTGTGGGTTGTATGTCTTTTCCATTATTTCCAGGTTGCCGTATTCAGGTTAAAACCAGCCACGCGGTAAGCTTTGTAGCGATCGCGTGCCGATTGTTTCAAAGAATCTTCGTAAGGAACGAAGTCTATCACTTCTGTGAAAGCGGTGGCAAAATCTGCAAAGCCAACGCGCAAACTGATGAGCAGGTCGCGCGGGCTGCTATTGCGTTTCTCCGGCCAGGCAATCTCTACCGGCGCGCCACCTCTGGGGCCTTCTCCCGCCAGATTATGCGGAACAAAACTTTCTGCCGGTCTCGCCCACAGAGCTTCATCCAGTCGAAGAGCCTGCTTTTCGTTTTCACAGGCGATCAGCACGCGCTTGCCAGCACGCCAACGTTCTGCGGCAATTTCACACACCAGTTGTTCAACGGCGCTTAAGCCATCGATGGTGTTGTCATTGTCCAGAATATAGAACGTTGCGTTTCTCATGATATGGGGCTTCTTGTTGTGGATTTAAATGCAAAGCCGGGTGGCGCTACGCTTACCCGGCCTACGGTTGAGTGATGTTGTAGGCCGGGTAAGGCGAAGCCGCCACCCGGCGTTTTACATCACTCTTCGCCGTTAAAACCGGCACGATTGAGCAGGAACTGCGACAGCAACGCGACCGGACGACCGGTTGCGCCTTTGGCTTTCCCTGAACGCCATGCGGTACCGGCGATATCCAGGTGCGCCCAGTTGTACTTACGGGTAAAGCGTGACAAGAAGCAGCCCGCGGTAATGGCACCGCCAGGACGTCCGCCGATGTTCGCCATATCCGCAAAGTTGGACTCTAACTGCTCCTGGTATTCATCACCCAGCGGCAAACGCCACGCGCGGTCACCAGCCTGCTCGGACGCACCGATCAGCTCATGCGCCAGCGGGTTGTGGTTCGACATCAGGCCGGTGATGTGATGGCCCAGCGCAATCACGCACGCGCCGGTCAGGGTCGCGACGTCAATCACCGCTTCTGGCTCAAAGCGCTCGACGTAGGTTAACACGTCGCACAGCACCAGACGGCCTTCGGCATCCGTATTGAGCACTTCAACGGTCTGTCCAGACATCGTGGTCAGCACGTCGCCTGGGCGATACGCGCGGCCACCCGGCATGTTTTCACAGCCCGCCAGCACACCGACAACGTTGATGGGGAGCTGAAGCTCGGCCACCATGCGCATCACGCCGTATACCGCTGCCGCGCCGCACATGTCGTATTTCATCTCATCCATGCCTTCGGCTGGTTTGATGGAGATACCGCCGGAGTCAAAGGTTAATCCTTTACCGACCAGCACAATCGGACGCGCGTCTTCGGACGGATTGCCTTTGTACTCGATGACCGACATCAGCGACTCGTTCTGCGAGCCGTGACCGACGGCCAGATAAGAGTGCATGCCCAGCTCTTTCATCTGCTGCTCGCCGATTACGCGGGTCACAACATTTTTGCTGTAGCTGTCTGCCAGCTGGCGCGCCTGAGAGGCCAGGTAGGCGGCGTTACAGATGTTCGGCGGCATGTTGCCAAGATCTTTTGCCGCTTTAATGCCGGCGGCGATCGCCAGACCGTGTTGGATCGCACGCTCACCGCTGGTCAGCTCGCGGCGGGTCGGCACATTGAAGACCATTTTACGCAGCGGGCGACGTGGCTCGCTTTTGTTGGTCTTCAGTTGATCAAAGCTGTACAGCGTTTCCTGTGCCGTCTCAACGGCCTGACGCACTTTCCAGTAGTTATTGCGCCCTTTGACGTGCAGCTCAGTCAGAAAGCAGACGGCTTCCATTGAGCCTGTATCATTCAGGGTATTGATGGTTTTCTGAATGACCTGCTTGTACTGGCGCTCATCAAGTTCGCGCTCTTTGCCACACCCAATAAGGAGAATTCGCTCAGACAGAACGTTAGGAACATGGTGCAGCAACAGGGTTTGACCCGGTTTGCCTTCCAGTTCGCCGCGACGCAGCAGTGCGCTGATGTACCCGTCGCTGATCTTGTCGAGCTGCTCTGCAATCGGAGAGAGGCGGCGTGGTTCAAAGACACCCACGACGATGCACGCACTCCGCTGTTTCTCCGGGCTACCGCTTTTTACACTGAACTCCATGCACTACGCTCCTGAATCTTAAAGACAACGGCGGTGGCTACGGATAGAATTGCAAGCTTTCGTAACTCATACCCGCTGTTGCGGTGACTTCGTGTTAATCTTAACGTTATTACGGCATTGGCACGTCAGAACAATTTCTGAGAGGTGGATCCGTTGAGTATAATGATCTTAGCGACGATTTCGACGACTCAAGAGAATAAATGACGTTTAAGCCATGAAACAAGCTAAATTCCGGCAAAAGACGGGTTTTTACGGGCGTATTTAAAGTGATAATCATAAGATATCTGGTTCGGGAAACGCTCAAAAGCCAACTCGCGATCCTATTCATCCTGCTTTTGATCTTCTTTTGTCAAAAGTTGGTCAGGATCCTTGGTGCGGCGGTTGACGGTGATATCCCGGCAAATCTGGTGCTCTCGCTGCTGGGGCTGGGCGTGCCAGAAATGGCGCAACTTATCTTGCCCTTAAGCCTGTTCCTCGGGCTGTTGATGACGCTGGGCAAACTGTATACCGAAAGCGAAATTACGGTCATGCACGCCTGCGGGCTGAGCAAGGCAGTGCTCGTGAAAGCGGCGATGGTGCTGGCGCTGTTTACCAGTATTATTGCGGCGGTCAACGTGATGTGGGCCGGGCCGTGGTCCTCCAGACATCAGGACGAAGTCCTGGCGGAGGCGAAAGCGAACCCCGGTATGGCGGCGCTTGCTCAGGGGCAATTCCAGCAGGCGACCAACGGCAGTTCGGTGCTGTTTATCGAAAGCGTTGACGGCAGCAACTTCAAAGACGTGTTCCTCGCGCAAATCCGCCCGAAAGGCAACGCTCGTCCTTCGGTCGTCGTAGCCGATTCCGGACATCTTACCCAGATGCGTGATGGCTCTCAGGTCGTGACGCTGAACCAGGGGACGCGCTTCGAAGGTACCGCGCTGCTGCGCGATTTCCGCATTACCGACTTCCAGGATTATCAGGCGATTATCGGTCATCAGGCCGTGGCACTGGATCCAAATGATACCGACCAGATGAACATGCGTACGCTGTGGACGACCGACACCGATCGTGCCCGCGCGGAGCTAACCTGGCGTATCACGTTAGTATTCACCGTATTTATGATGGCGCTGATGGTCGTACCGCTGAGCGTG
The DNA here is from genome assembly GCF_030332645.1 of Citrobacter sp. Cpo091. Classification (NCBI taxonomy): domain Bacteria; kingdom Pseudomonadati; phylum Pseudomonadota; class Gammaproteobacteria; order Enterobacterales; family Enterobacteriaceae; genus Citrobacter; species Citrobacter sp. Cpo091. The sequence goes on along the minus strand of NZ_JAOWHL010000039.1, from coordinate 412,556 downwards.
GTGAACCCGCGTCAGGGGCGCGTGCTGTCGATGCTGCCAGCAATGCTGCTCTATTTGCTGTTCTTCCTGGTTCAGACGTCGCTGAAGTCGAACGGCGGTAAAGGTAAGCTGGATCCAGTGTTCTGGATGTGGACGGTTAACCTGGCGTATCTGGCGCTGGCGATTGTGCTTAACCTCTGGGATACGGTGCCGATGCGCCGCTTGCGTGCCCGTTTTATGCGTAAAGGAGCGGTATAATGCAGCCTTTTGGTGTACTTGACCGCTATATCGGTAAAACCATTTTCACCACCATCATGATGACGCTGTTCATGCTGGTGTCGCTCTCCGGGATCATCAAGTTCGTTGACCAGCTGAAAAAAGCCGGGCAGGGGAGCTACGATGCGATGGGCGCCGGGCTGTATACCCTGCTCAGTGCGCCGAAAGATATCCAGATCTTCTTCCCGATGGCGGCACTGCTGGGGGCATTGCTGGGGCTGGGCATGCTGGCCCAGCGCAGTGAACTGGTGGTGATGCAGGCTTCCGGCTTTACCCGTATGCAGGTGGCGTTGTCGGTGATGAAAACCGCGATTCCGCTGGTGCTGCTGACGATGGCTATCGGCGAATGGGTTGCGCCACAAGGCGAACAGATGGCACGTAACTACCGTGCGCAGCAGATGTACGGCGGCTCGCTGCTCTCTACCCAGCAGGGTTTGTGGGCGAAAGACGGTGACAGCTTTGTCTACATCGAGCGGGTGAAAGGCGACGCCGAATTAGGCGGGATTAGCATCTACTCGTTTAACGACAAGCGCCGTCTGCAGTCTGTACGCTACGCTGCGAGCGCGACGTTTGACCCGGAGCAGAAGGTCTGGCGTTTGTCGCAGGTAGATGAATCCAACCTGACCGATCCGAAACAAATCACCGGCTCGCAAACGGTGAGCGGCACCTGGAAAACCAACCTGACACCCGACAAGCTCGGCGTTGTGGCGTTGGATCCTGATGCGCTCTCGATTAGCGGTCTGCATAACTACGTGAAGTACCTGAAGTCGAGCGGCCAGGATGCCGGACGCTATCAGCTCAATATGTGGAGCAAAGTCTTCCAGCCGCTGTCGGTGGCGGTCATGATGCTGATGGCGCTGTCGTTTATCTTTGGTCCGCTGCGTAGCGTCCCGATGGGCGTGCGCGTGGTGACAGGGATTAGCTTCGGCTTTGTGTTCTATGTGCTGGACCAAATCTTTGGCCCGCTGACGCTGGTGTACGGCATTCCGCCGATTATCGGTGCGCTGCTGCCAAGCGCCAGCTTCTTCCTGATAAGCCTGTGGCTAATGCTACGTAAGTCGTAATCACAGTAATCGTAGGCCTGATGGCGTTGCGCTTTTCAGGCCTACTCCGGACCCGTAGGCCGGATAAGGCGTTTCCGCCGCCATCCGGCAACGTAACACGGGGCTAGCGTTTTCTCCCGCCCATCAAACTCCCCAACATGCCGCGGATTATCTGATTGGTAACCTGTCGCGCCGCGCTTTTCGCCACGCTCTGCACTACGCCATCGCGTTTACCGCCGCGCGGTCCGGTGCTGCCAAACAGAATATCCTTCAACCCACCGAGAATACCGCCATCCACATCGACAGCTTTACCGTTGGCGGGAGGTGTATTTTGCTGCTCGGTACTGGCCTGCACGCCTTGCTGTAAACGTTCATAGGCGGACTCGCGGTCGATCTCTTCTTCATATTTACCGTACAACGAAGAGTGATTAATCAGCCCGTTGCGCTCGTCGTCCGTCACCGGTCCCATCCGTGAGCATGGCGCAATCACCATCGCCCGTTCAACCACCGACGGGCTGCCTTTGGCGTCCAGAAACGACACCAGCGCCTCACCGGTTCCCAGCTCCTGAATGGCTTTTTCGGTATCAAATGCCGGGTTGGCGCGCATGGTTTGCGCCGCGCTTTTCACCGCTTTCTGGTCTTTAGGGGTGAACGCGCGCAGGGCATGTTGCACACGGTTTCCCAACTGGCCGAGCACGTTGTCCGGAATATCCGACGGGTTTTGCGAGACGAACCACACGCCGACCCCTTTCGAGCGGATCAGGCGGATCACCTGTTCGATTTTATCCAGCAGCACCTGCGGGGCATCGTTGAACAGCAGGTGCGCTTCATCGAAGAAGAACACCAGTTTTGGTTTCTCCAGATCGCCCGCTTCCGGCAACTGTTCATACAGCTCGGAGAGCATCCACAGCAGGCTGGCGGCGTACAGTTTGGGCATCTGGTAGAGCTTCTCGGCGCTGAGGATATTAATCATCCCTTTGCCGCTGGCGTCGGTACGCATCCAGTCTTTGATGTCCAGCATCGGTTCGCCAAAGAAGTGTGCCGCTCCCTGCTGCTCCAGCGACAGCAGCCCGCGCTGGATCGCCCCGACCGAGGCGCTACTGATATTGCCGTACTGATTCTGGAAGGATTTAGCGTTATCGCCAATGTACTGGGTGATAGCCCGCAGGTCTTTGAAATCGAGCAGCAACAGACCCTGGTCATCGGCAATGCGGAAGATTATATCCAGCACGCCGGACTGCACGTCGTTGAGGTTCAGCAGACGGGCCAGCAGCAGCGGACCGAGGTCAGATACCGTGGCCCGCACGGGATGACCTTTTTCGCCGAAGATATCCCACACCGTGACCGGATTAGCATGCGGTTGCCAGTCAGTAATACCGATATTTTTCAGGCGGGCGAGCAGCTTGTCAGAGGCTTGTCCTTCCTCGGCTACGCCGGTCAAGTCACCTTTCACATCGGCCATAAATACCGGAACGCCAATCTCGGAAAGCGATTCGGCCAGCTTCTGTAGCGTGACGGTTTTACCGGTCCCGGTCGCGCCGGTAATCAGCCCGTGACGGTTGGCCATGCCTGGCAATAAAAACAGTTCGGTGTCCGGCGTGCGGGCAATTAGCAGGGGTGCGCTCATTGAGATTTCCTCCATTTATCCTGCCTGGAGTATAGGCAACCGTGACGCACTCTTCACCGCTAAATTGCGGAGATTGTGAGGAGAATTTAACCTGTCTGGAATAGCGGAGAGAATAGCCGGGAAGCTTACGCCACCCGGCAAAGATGATCAGAAGTCTGCTTTAAGCACTACGCGGTAGCGGGCCTTACCGTCACGCACGTGCTGGATGGCTTCGTTAATTTGCGACATCGGGTACAGTTCGGTGGTGGGCGACACCTTGCTGCGCCCGGCAAACTTCATCAGTTTGCGCAGTTCGAACGGCGTACCTGTTGCCGAACCGGAGATGCTGCGATCGCCGGCTATTAAGGTGAACGCCGGAACCGGCAGCGGCTTCAGCACCGCACCGACGGTATGGAAGTTACCGCCGTAGGCCAGCGCTTCAAAATAGGGCTGCCAGTCGAGATCGACGTTAACCGTATTAATAATGAGATCGAACTGGCCCGCCAGCGCTTTTAGCGCATCCGGATCGCGGCTGTTGACCACCTTATCCGCTCCCATCGCCAGCACTTCCTGCTCTTTCGCCGGATTGGAGCTGAACGCGGTCACTTCGCAACCCATCGCGTGTAACAGCTTAATGGCGATATGCCCCAGGCCGCCGATGCCGATCACCCCGACGCGGCTGGTGGCGGTGATATGGTGCATCAGCAGCGGTTTGAACACCGTGATGCCGCCGCACAGTAATGGGCCAGCTGCCGCCAGATCGATACTCTCCGGTAGCGGGATCACCCACTGCCAGTCGGCCCGCAGCTTCTCGGCAAAGCCGCCGCGATTAAGAATTGTGGGAACAGACCCTTCAAGGCAGTTGATCTGATTACCGCTGATACAGGCATCGCAGTGCCCGCAGCTGCGTGCCGTCCAGCCAACGCCGACGCGCTGACCAACCTTCAGACCTTTATCCTGCGCCGCGCTGCCGAGCGCTGCCACACGGCCAATCACCTCATGCCCGGCAACCAGCGGATACTGAGAGAATCCCCATTCGTTGTCGATCATCGACAAATCGGAATGGCAGATACCGCAGTAATCGACCTGGACTTCGACATCTTCCGGCTTAAGCTCGCCCGCATTATATTCATAGAGTTCGAGTTCGCTGCCCGCCGCTTTTGCAGCGTAGCTTTTTATCATCGACATCGTGTTTCCCTCAGTGTGGTGTTGAACTGGAAGTGTAGAGCATGGGGAAACGGGACGCTTCGCAGAAGGGGGGATTAAGGCCTTTTCTGCAGCAGCGCATTGAGCCACATTTCGTCACGGTCGGGACGCTTATCGCGCGTTGTCCAACTGCTGATTAGCGTGATATCCGTCAGCGGTGCAATCAGCTTTTCCAGCCTTTGCTCGGTGAGATCGGTAAAGTGGCGGCCGTCTTTCACTCGTTCAGTTTCACCGTATTTGAACGACACATACCAGGTACCGCCCTTTTTAAGCGCATGGGCGAGTTTGCTCATTACGCTCGGTAACTCTTCGGCACTTACATGCAGCAACGACGCACAGCACCAGATACCATCATAGTGTTCAATATCGGCGATATCGTTGAATGTCATCCGTCTGACGTGCAGCCCGGCATGCTGGCTGGCAAGGTTAACCATTTCCGATGAGGCGTCGAAAGCCTCGACCCTATACCCCTTCTCAAGAAATGCTTTGCTGTCGCGCCCCGAGCCGCAACCCGCATCCAGAATACACCCGCCTTCTGTGATGCGTTGCAGAAAAGGTTGATAAAGCGACTCCATATCGACATTAACCGTCGAGCTGAAAAAATCTTGCGCATGGCGCTGGTAATATTCAAGGGTCATCAGAATGTATCCGTTCCTTGTGCAATGGGTTCCCACTGGTGAAAGAGTATTTTAATCGCCTCGTTCCAGCTGTCGTTCAAAAATGTGTTTCTCTGCGCCTGGGTTGCACCGGTCTGACGAATCAACGTTTCACGCAGCGGAAGATGGCTGTTAATGAAGTATTCATTTCGGTCCCGTAGCCGCTGGAGTAGCCTGGTCGAAGGAAGTTGGGCAAATTTACCTTTCCCACCGCGGTTACACTCCTTGCAGGCGAGGACCAGATTCCAGACGCCATCGATATTCGCCACCTGTCCCCGTGCTTTCCACGGAATAAAATGATCAACATCAGCGAAAGTGTCATCGCCAGCTTGCAGGCTGATGGGGGCAAAACAGTAGAAGCAGCGTCCCTTCTGATAACCATTCAGGCTGTCCCGACAACTGGAGATCGCCACCCGTCGATCGCTGTTCCTGCTAAACAACATTTGGTCATCGTTGTCATATTCGACGTTAATCAGGTGGCTGGAGATATTCATTGCCCAGCCCTGCTCGACCAGGTTCCAGCGTGCATCTGTTTCAAAGCTGAAGTTTCGGTATTGCAGACGTTCACCCAGATTGTAAAAGTTATCCGTCATCCGGATGCCTTTATGCGTTTTGCGCTCATCGATAAAAAAGCGTTTCTCAATCTCACCCTGATTCACATTGTGAAAGGCATCGAGCACGTTGTTAAACCCCTGGCGGACGGTGATGGTGGTGAGTTCATCACGTGTAATTTCACCGTTATTAAATTGCGTACAAGCGGCAATAAATTGGCTGCTGCGTGAAGTGATCTGCCTTGGTGCATGTTTGAGATGGCGGCATAAATGGCCGCTGAACGGCACGGCCAGATCCTCAAGCGCGATCAGATCGCTGCCGTCAGGTTTGAGATCGTACAAAGCGTGGGCGAGGGCAAACTTGTAGGAAGCTACATTTTTGCCGAAAAGGATAATCCCGCGCCAGTAATTCTCCAGCGTGGGTTCAACCTGATAGAAACGCATAACGGTGTCCTGAGCGCGGTGAGTAACCGCTATTACGTGATTCAGTAACGACATCTCATAGTAAACGGCAGCAAATGTAAACCGAGCGGGTCACGTTGCATTTTTTTGCGAAGCGGATTCCTAAAATAATCAGGTTAAGGGTGAGAAGCGCAGGGGCAAACAGGGGAGTAGAGAGGCCGAACAGGAATGACGCTGTTTTTTTCGACACTTAGCGAGACTATCGCATGCTGGTGCTTGCATGGTGGCGCATGACAGGTATAATCCACAACGTTTTCCGCATCCCTTCCGTGCCGGAGTGGCGAAATCGGTAGACGCAGTTGATTCAAAATCAACCGTAGAAATACGTGCCGGTTCGAGTCCGGCCTTCGGCACCATCGGAAATACAATCAAGTCGCTTAAGGGCGGCTTTTTTTGTGCCTTAATCTGCCCCACAGTGCCTTAGATTTTTCATTCATTGGAAGCTACTTCAGATGTGCGATTTTCATGGCATTTATGCTTCCGCACTAAAGCTGATTCCATTTTCAGATTGTATCGGTTATTTTTATATAAAATAACCGATACAAGGAAGTCGTGATGCAAAACGATAGCTTATGGAGCGAGTTAATAAATCCGTTAATTGTTGCAATAGTAGGAGGCATGATTACCTCATTTTTACAGCATAAAACATTGCAAACAAGTTCCCATAACAAGCTGTTTAAACCAATACCAGAATATGTAATTAATGCTGGCGTCAACACTTTTCTGTATCGTTTGTTTGGTCGAAAGATTAACATCGAAAACGCAAAAATACCTTCGCGAAAGGATTATGTTTTAATTTTCACTTTATCTTTGGGCGTGTTGTTATCGATTGGTTGTTTTTCCTACTTCTCATTAAAGATAGTTATTACTACTCCTGATGGATATACATATCTAAGAAATAATAAAACGGATGAAAGTTTTTTGATTTCGGAAGACTCAGCAATAAGTTACCCCAACAAAAAACAATGGTATTTAGACCAAAATATCTGTCATTCTGATATATATCAAAATATTGCATTAAAAAATAATATGACTTATGAGCTTGTTTATGATGTTTGTACTTCTGTGGGACTTGAAAATGAGAAGGACACTATTAAGAAACGTGTCTTAAAATTCCAAAAAGACAGAGAAATAATAATTGGTATAAATTTTATTTTTATAGCATATTGTATTGTAATGATTACAGCTATATGTGCACCTGCACTTATTTCTCCAAAAATAGTAAGATATAGAGAAAAGTATCTTGAAGATAAGTTTTTGAATAATCACTGATTATTAATTAAAAAACATGAAATATAATTCAAATTTTTATTATGCGAAAATAGCAGCAATTATCCTTTCATGATGAAGGTCAAATAAGAGATTTCAATTATGGAAAAAATGTGGATGATCCGCGGTGATGGCGGAAAATTGTACGATGACTTCGGGGACAAACAGGTTGTTGCAATCGGCTGGTCGCAGCTCGCTCCCTATGTGAAACCGGGATGCTCAAGAGAGCAGTTGTTTACCCGGTATCAGGAGCTTGAGCCACAGACTAAACCAGGCACAGTTCGTTCCGGTGCTTCCCAAGTCTGGCGCTTTGTGAATGAGATGCAGAAAGGTGACTGGGCTATCACTTATTCACCTTCTAATCGGACTTATTTGATAGGGAAAATCGCCTCAGATTTTGAGTTTCATGCCGAGTGGCTTGAAGATGGCATGGGCATCGCTCGTAAAGTGAAGTGGAACGCGGAAGAGATTAAGCGCGATAGTCTGAGCGATGCAACCAGAAACACCCTTGGCTCTACGCTAACGGTTTTTCAGGTGCCTGATTTTGCAGTGAATGAATTAGTGCAGGGCAAAAAGCCTGTCTCAGATGTTGTGCCGGAAGTACCTGTTTCAGATGGAGAGGATGAGGTTGTTTCTAATCCTCTGCGCGACATGGAGATGATCGCTTTTGAAGGTATCAAGGATCGTATCAACCGTCTCGACTGGGATGAGATGCAGAATCTGGTCGCTGGCGTGTTACGCAGCATGGGATATAAAACTCAGGTATCGCCTGCAGGTGCTGACCGTGAGAAAGATATCATTGCTTCGCCTGACGGTTTTGGATTCGAAAATCCGCGCATTATTGTTGAGGTGAAGCACAGACGGGAACAGATGAGTAGCCAGCAAATTCGTAGCTTTATCGGTGGCCGCCATAAAGACGATCGCGGGCTGTATGTCAGTACAGGCGGATTCAGCAAGGATGCGCGCTATGAAGCCGATCGTTCTACAATCCCGTTGACGCTATGGACGCTTGACGATTTGGTCCGCGCGTTAGTGGAAAACTATGAGCAAGTGGATATTGAGACTAAGTTATTGGTTCCACTTAAGAAAACGTATTTGCCTGCATGAGTTTTCGCCGCCTGTTTCTGTATAAACAGGCGGCGATGTAGGCTCTTACGATGAGAGAGCGCTAAATATTTACGCGAACTGGATAGCCTAATGCTCGCAAGGCTTTATTGGTTCTGCCATTTCTGGGAGGCGTATCTTCTGGCCTTGCCCAACCGACCACTTCAGCAATAGAGTTAATACCGTAATGTTGGAATTTGTACTCCTCGTCTTTTCCTGCCAGATAGATCCTTTCCCACATTAATGCAGGTTTTCCACCGTAGAGGACATAGTTGAGTAATTCAGCAATAGTCATACCTTTTTGATTGGTCTGGCTCATGATCCATTTGGTGAATAAAATGGCACGTTCTTCCCTGTTTATGGAATTTTGGGCAGACAGGCCAAACGTTTTAGTACTCATTTTTATCACATGGTCCATCGTGGCATGCGTATAGAAGAATATGTTATGAAGATTATCCTCAGTCAATGAACTAATTTTGCTTTTTGATAAGTGCTCACGAATATAAGGAGCGTAAATTCCTAGGTTGATATCTTCATTAGATGGAGGCCCAGAGAGGCTCTTCCACCATGACAACATATTCATAAGTGCAGCTTGGGGGTCTTTACTATTGGCTTGGTGATAATCCTCAAAAGGATAAGTTTTATCATTTTGATGGACTTGATTGTAATAATACGCATGTAAAAACTGATCGGTTTGCCAAAATGCAGGTGTGTCCTTAGCGACCCAATTAGGCCTGAAGTCATTTATTTGGCTGGATATATTTCGTATTACGGAAAGTGTACTGTCCCATTCTTTATGGAAACTATCTTTTCTTTTATCATTTGCTTTTGGCTTGTCATAATTACTCACACCGCCCCAAACTGGTACACGACGTTTTTTTATAAGCTCTAGTTCTTTTTTATCTTTCTCTATTTTTAATTTTTGTAGCTTCTTTTGTTCGTCGATGATTTCCTGACTGAGGTCAATACAACAATCAAGAAATGCTAAATTATCGAAAAAATCTTCTAATTGCGAGATTAAGTCCGAGTTGTACAAATCACTTTCAGTATAGAAGACACCTGCTTCAATGTTCATATTCCATGCGCGATCGGTAAGGTTTGCTGAACCAATGTATGCCCCATAGCCCTTCCACCAGATGACTTTACTATGAAGGCAGTCGGGTACCAGCTTACAAAAGATGTTGTTCTTCGTATTAATAAGCAATTTAGATAAAAAAGAGGGTGCAACCGGAACAGTATGATCATATCGCATCCAGATATCAAGGCGATGGTGATTTTTTAGACAATGGTCAAGAAGCGTTGTTTTATCATCAGCATAGGCTATTGCTGCTACGACACCGTCAATTTCACAATCCGATGGAGGTAGAAAAGAACTAAAAAACTGCTTATTCAATCCATTTGCAATTAGTTTCATTATTATCTAACCGTACATCATTCCAGATGAAAAGAGAGATTGAGGAATATAGTTCAAAAAAATAACAATAAAAGGCTGACAGATTATTTAACCGAGGAGTGTGACACACTCCTCGATATATTCAGTTCACCCCTAACGCCTTATAAACCGCGTCCACAGGTTCAGAGTAAAAACTGACCTGGAATTTGGTAAACAACTCGGCTGGCACAGTCGGGATATCTACCGCGGAAGACATCGGCAGAAGGACCTTTTTCGCGCCGCTATCGAAAGCAAGTTGTAAGCTAGCCGCCAGATCCTGAACAGGGTTGATTACTCCACCGAGCGTCATGCTACCTAACACGACCATTTGTTCCTGAACGGGTTTCGCCAGTAAAACGGAACACAGCGCAATAAGTGCCGCCAGACTGGTCGCGGTACTTGGTCCAGTATTATGCAATTCGACTACGTGCAGGTGGTACTCATGTTCAGAAAATTTCGCTGTTGCACTAACGCGGCTGAGGTTGCCTTTGAAATAGTCAAATCCAACCCGTATAGCTTCCTTAGCCGAGGTACTTGAGCCCAGACCAGAAACGCTATGCTTGCCATTACCAGCGGTCATCTGAGTTTCGAAGCGATACAGACCCGTCATGCCACTTTCCGCTTGCGTCACTAAATGCACTACGCCTGGCTTTGGCATGCCAGCAGGAATTAATTCGCTGCCGCCCTGTTCTGGCACGCTGACGAAGAATTCTTCCAGCGTCTCGTTATCGATGTAGCTGAAATTCACATCGAAGAACTCCAGACCGCCCAGCTTTTTAAGCTGTTCTTTGACTCGACGGCGGGCTTCCATGGCGTAGGTCAGGCAAACACGGACGTCTTCTTTACTGTAAGAACCATTGGGATGAAGAAGTTTCAGTAAGCCTGAAACTGTGCGCCTTACCGCGATAACGTCGCGCTGGTTGAGGTTATTACCCAGCTTATAGAACTTATCAATCGCGTCGGAGAAACTGCGCTTACGCATTTCCCGCATGTATTCGGCGAGATAATCTGTGATAAGGCCGTAGCGGTTGGTAAAGAATTCCGGGCGCATTTTCGGAATTTCCCAGCCGGGGATATAGGCATGGAAGCGGTCGAAAAATGCCGTGTCGATCATCGCGGCAGGGAAGGGAGCTAACAGATGGCTGGTTTTGACTAATGTCTCTACGCTTTGATTGATGTTGCCGACGAACACCATTGATGCTTTGCCTTCAATCGAATCTCTGCCGCGAGAAAACGAGCCAGACGCCATGTAATCTTTCATGATTTGCACGCCGTCTTTGTCTTTGAAAGTGATCCCTGCCACTTCATCAAACGCGACCACATCCCACATGCCGACCAGGCCAATCTGGCGGCTGGCCATGTTGTAAAACAGGTTTGCTACCGTGGTTTGTCCGCCGGAAACGAGCAGTGAGTTTGGCGAACACTCTTTATAGATGTGACTTTTACCGGTACCGCGTGGGCCCAGTTCGCAGACGTTATAGTTATTTTCCACGAAAGGGATCATGCGGGTGATTAGATGCCACTTGGTTCGCTGCTCAATATTGGCAGGTTCCATACCCACGGAACGTAGCAGGACATCAATCCACTGGTCTCGGTTGAAGTGCGTACGTGCGGTAAATACCTCTTCCATGTCCATATTGGGCATCTGGATAGGTTTAAGCGTCATCAGAGAAAAGGGGGACGTTTTCTGTCCTTCCTCAAAGAAGTAGTTCACGGTGATCATGCACCAGATGCCACCGGTCAACAGCTTCTCGTTGTCCTTGACCATCTGCGGTGGAACCAATGCATCTTTAATGCCGAGGTTGGAGAGCTGGGCTTCGTAAACGTCTTTCTTCTGATTGAGCTTTACCGATACTTTATCAATGATCTTGTAGGATCCTCGCTCACGAATGAGCGATTTCACCTTCTCCGCTTCATCAGGGCGGACGTAGTTATCAGCCAGAATACGCTTAACGTTCTGCAACCCTTGCTCGACGATCTGGTCATCGTCGGAAGCGCAGTACATACCGAGCAGATACTCCAGCACATAGACCGGGACGTTAGCCCCTTCCTTGAGCTGCTTGGTCAGATCTTTACGCACTACCCGACCGCGAAAATGCTGATTCAGTAAGGCGTCCAGATCGTAACCTTCTGCGACGAGTTCCCCTTCGGAGACGGCTGGAACGGGTAAGTCATGATGGGTTTGCATATCGCCTCACTTAAAAGAAATCATCCTGAAATGCCAGATCGATAATCACAGGGTACTTCTGGTAACCCGTTTCCGTTTGTGCATCTTCCAGTATCAGCCAGTACTCATTACGGCGATTGAAATTCGCGCCAATCAGCTTCAGCGTAACGTCACGCACGCGTTTTTCCATTGTGTTGTTATCGCTGTCAAAGCAGATTCGCTCTTTACCGGATACCACATTATTGGCGTTGTCGACGATGAAGATATTCAGGGTACGCGGTTCGTATAACTCACCTACCGGATGGGTTTGCAGCAGGCTGACTTTATCAATGTTATTGACGAGTTTGATCAGCGGATGGTAGTTCACGATGTCTACCGGACGACGCTGAGGTTGCTTTTCTGCAGCGGTTTTCTGCAGCGCTTTCACCTGCAATACGGGAACACAGACTTCCTGAAGCATGGCACCACCGTGGACAAACCGCGCTCCACCTGAGAAATGGAAACGCTGGATCCCTTTCGGAATCAGGAACTCGCTGCTATCGCTGACGCCTGCGGTATCCGCCACTTTTCCTTTCCAGCAAAAATCATCGGCAGGGAGCTGATGACCGATAATAAAGCGTTTGTGGTTTTTAATCGTATTGTCTGGCTTGATCTGCAGCGTGGTTTTATCCTGCCCGGAAAGGGGCTGCTGCTGGAACAGGAAACCATGGTCCGCCGTGACGATAATGCGTGTACCATGAAGACGGTTTATTACACGGGTCACTAAATCCTTCAGTTCAACCACCGCGTTGCGGCACGCTTCGAAGGTCTTCTCTTCCGTAGATGCGCTGTCACCCATGGCATCAATGGTGTTATGCCAGATATAGACGACTTCGTAATCGCGAATAAGATCCCGTCCTTCCTGATTTTTCCATTTCAGCAGATCGTCCGATTTTACTGCCATCCCTTTATATTTCTTCAGAATGCTATCGCGGTTAGGCGTACCTGAGGTGGATAACCCGTCCGCATAAACGATGTCAACACTACCCGATTGGTAGCATATCTCGTCATGTGGCAGCAATGCCGCCATTCCCAGCTGGGTATAGCTGGGTAACACGCCCAACTGGGAACGCAGTTCGGCAGTAAAGCGTTTCTCGGTATTGATCTGGTTGCCCAGCTCTTCTGCCACTTCATAACGCAGCGCATCGGAGATAATCACGAACACACGCTTGATTTGTGGATTGTTAAACTGTGGCTTAACCACATCATTGTAGAAGTTCTGCTGCCGTGGAACGCCCGCAATACGCCACTCCTGCATACGGTTTTCGGCTTCCAGAACCTTATTCCAGCTCCGGCTTAATTCTGCCAGGTACCAGTTGGAATACAGCGCTTCGATATAGTCATCCAGGCTTTTCAGGATCATTGCGCCTTTACTGTGAACCAACAGCGCGTATTCGTTAAACAGGCGGTAGGCCTGGTCAAAGCGGAACAGCTCTTCGCAGTACGCTTTCCAGAACGTTGCGCTGTCCTGATAGTGGAAACCATCAATATGACGATTGCGCAGATTCAGCAGCCGCTCAGCCTGACGAAGCGCATCATAAATAGCGTAGTATTCCTGACGCGTCTGGCACCAGTATTTGCTCTGGCGTTCAGACAGAAGCTTCTTGAAGGCTTCACGGTCAAGCGTGGTGCTCTCTTCCAGAAGCTGCGTCACCAGCGCATGAATAATGGTCTGTTCAATGCTCAGCGTGGTTTCGCACTCGTGTAAATCATAAGGTGAGCTGAGACGGTACTGATCTTCTGGTCGCAGTGCATCCTGCATCAGCTGTGCGCAATAATCATAGGCTTCTTTGTAGCGACGGTCGGCACGCCAGGTGACCATAAAGGCCAGCGCGGATGCTCTGCCTGAAGGTGTGGTCAGCACATTTATTTCCAGCCATTCGCGTTTCTGCGGATCAGCCTGTGCGGAAAGATCGGTACAGAACAGCTTGAGGATCAGATTTTCCAGCGAAGGATGTTCGGCTTGGTAGCCCATTTCCTGATTAAGAATGGCCCACAGCACGTCTTCCAGGTCGTGGCGTTTCAGCATCGCCAGCGTGTTTTCCAGGTCGCTGTCGTCATCTTTCTGCTGATTAACGTATTGGGTAATCAAGCTGAACAGAATCTCTTCCGTTTTTGCTGTTTTTACGCCAGTGATGACCGCAACCATCTTCTTATCAAGAGAGGCTTCGTTTTCCTGCTCAGTGACCAGGCTTTTTAAGGCAGAAAGACGTTTAGTGCTGAAGAATGCTTTCCGACGTTGAATATGTTCACGCAGACCAAACTGCGGAATGCCTAACGTATTCAGCGTGATGGCGGCGAAATCTGCATGGAACTCCGTACTGTAAAGACGAATATCCAGCAGCCAGTCGAACTCTTTGGGAGGCACGTCGTGGGGAAACCATAGCAAAAACTGCTGTTCAGGTTCATCAATTTCAATACGCTTTTTCACCGCCAGCTGTGACTGGTCGGTCATGTCGAGCAGCGTGACGTTCTCCAGTTCGAGGTTACCCAGCTCTTCGAGGAAACGCTTATCGGGATCGTGCCAGAAAACGATGCGATGTTCGGCGAATTTAGCTTTAAGGCCGGCAATAAATTCCTGATTTTGCAAGGTCACAATCCCATGTTGATTCGGTAAATTCGAAGATGTCAGAGCGCCTGGAAACTGTGTTCTGCGCCCTGACACAAAACCGCATTTTATCATGAACTGGAGGTGACGGATGACTGAATAAGGCCGGTTTCCCGTATCGAGATCACCACCGAGCTGAAGCCCGGTGGTGCGGGAAGGAATGCTATCTGACTTAAATCACCTCAGGGGCATTGCCGGTAATGGCTTTCACATCCGCCAGCAGATCGCCAAATTTACCGTAGTTAACCTTAACGCCGTCGTCGAGATCAATACTGATTCGCATATCAGCATAGTGGCGTAAGCGATCGTCGAAGCTGCGCAGTTCGTTGAATTTCTTACTCAGGCTGTCACGTTCACGTTTCAGACGGGTGGCATCGCCGCCGGAGGCACCATCGATCTGTTCGTTCAGGCGATCGATATTGGCCTGGTAGCGCGCCAGCAGTGGAACCACATATTCTGTACGCATTCTCGCCAGCGTCGCGTCGTTGTAGCGATGCAGATAGACCAGGCACTCGAACGCTTTCTCTTTACCAGAGCTAAATAGCCAGTAGATCGGGCGCTTTTTATACATCTTCAGATGATCTTTCCAGAATTGGGTGGAAAGATAGCGACGGATTGTATCCAGCGCAGATTCGCCTTTTTTCGGCTTAATCGCGTATAAACAGAGACTTTCAGCGATAAATTCGAGATTTTCCTGCAAGTGTTCTTCGCCCCAGACGGTGCGGACAAACTCTTTGACGCGAGAGGTGACGTCATCGTCAAACCACTCGTCATCCATCAGCGGCAGGATGCCATCGTTATCGGCAGGGAAGGTTTTGTAGGCGCCTTCGGCGACAAGTTCGGTAAAGCCTTTGTTACCTTCGTGGGCGTAGATGAGACCTTCGCGATCGAGGGAGTAGCGGCCCATCATGCAGCCGATGGTGTAGGATAATAAAGACGATAATTGTTCTGAACGCAATCTTTTTTGTTTATCTTCACTAGTTAAATCTAATGGATAAAGATAATTTGAGTTGCATGACAGAGTAACATCTTCAAGTTTTATATTATTACTTATTACAGATGTTAATAAATATTTCTCTGTGGCCAGTTCATTTAATTTTTTTTCCTGGTAAATATAATTATGTATTCTTTCGTTTGATAAGTGGCAAAAATTTTTATGAGCTTCACTTATGCTTGATTTAATGTTTAAAAGAACATGTTTTGTGAAGTCAAAAGAAATCTCATTATCATTCCAGTCGCCTTTGCTAATTTCCACCAGATTCTTAGTGATCTCACTTATCTGTTGAACTTCGTCTTGAGTAAAATTGGCAACAGGTAATGATAATACGTCAGTTACTTGCGTGGTAATCGTGGGGTTAAAAGCTTGTAAAATATGTTGCAAAGCCTTTGAATTAAGTATTCCTAAAGTGAAATAATCACACTCAAAATTACTGTTAAAGATAGTTGATGAGGATGAGTCGTATTCTGTTAGCTCTCTTTTAATTCTGAAGCTTTGTTTTCCAGATGTAATTCTTGACCAGCAGATACCTTCACGATTTCTGAAGGTTTCTGGGTATATACCACCTTTACTTTCGTAATAAGAAATAGCTTCCCTAGAAAAATCGATTACAAAGCACTCATTCCCATAGTATTTTTTATACTCACCACCTTTAACGTAATAATTCCATTTGGATTCTAACTTAGAAACCTCCCAGTGGAATCGTATAAATTTATCTCCTCCATGAGTTTTAATTCTTCCACCAGATTTGAATTTTGAAGATAATTTTTTATTCTCAAATATAGAGAAATTATTTAACCAATATGCGAACGAAAATGATGGAATTTTGATTAAGGAGTTACTTGAAACATAGTTTTCCCTTTCATTTCTCACCGGAAAGCTTATTGGTTTGGACTCATTATTTAATTCGTAATGCCTTAAACATGAGTAATGACTAGGGTAATGTTCAATTCTGCTATTAAGCATAATGTATGCTGACGTGCCAAAACTAATTCCTAATGCAGTCTTGCCTTTTCCATCATAAGGCATATGGATCAAATCAATGACGGTTTTATTATTTAGTATACGTTCTCTCATTTTTTCAAAAGACGATAAAAACATCCAAGATTCCATTACGATCATGCTATTAGTGCCATGTTCTTTTGATAATTCAAAAGCATGAAGCATAAATAATGAAAATAAGTCTAACTTTGCATCTGAGTAATTTATCTTTGTATAATCCTTTATGTCTTCATTCATCCAATTACTACCCATATACGGTGGATTCGCCACCACCGCGTCATACCGCTGCGCCAGTATCCACGCCTGCTGAATATACGGAATAAACGCTTTCGCTGCCGTTTTCTGTTGGAAATCCCCTTCCTGCTCCAGGCGATACAGCGCATCAAGAAACGCCTTCAGTTCCGCTTCTTCCTCCTGCGGGACTTGAATCAGCGAGCCCAGCGTTTTGGCATTCACAAAGCGCTTCAGCGTACGCATTAACAGCTGATATTCCGCGCTGTCGGCATGGGGCAATGCGGTATTTTCCGCAAACATATCTCCCATGCTGCCGGTCTGGTTCTGCTGATGAAAGTTCAGCTGCTGCCACAGCTTAGCAATATCCAGATGCAGGCTTTCCTGCAGGGAGACAATATTCAGGCGCACGTCGCGGGTGAATATCCGGCGGTCATCCTGACGGGCCATCATTAATAAGGCAAAGCCGGAAAGCTGGGCAGCACGGTCGTCAATATCGAGACCAAAAATATTATTTTCCAGAATCAGCTGTGGAATATCGCGAGCACGGTAGCCGCGCTCTTCGTAGATATTTTTCAGCACATTATAGGCTTCAATCAAAATGTGCCCGGAGCCGCAGGCTGGGTCGAGCACCTTGATGCTTTCCGGTTCAATACTGGAAGGCGTAATGGCTGCCAGTTGTGCCTGCACTTCTGGCGTCTGTTCGGCTGGCTCAATGTAGTAGTCCATTTTGCCTTTCAGCGGCGAGTCTGGGTAGGTCTGCAACCACTGGCGGCCGATGGAGTTTTGCACCAGATACTGTACAATCCAGTTTGGGGTAAATAGCTGGGTGGCGGCAGGAATATCTTCGCTCTTTACCACCTTACCGATAACAGCATCTTTTTTCTCAGTAATATAGAACTGATACAGCCAACCGATAACCTCAACTTCTTGCCAGTCTTCTTCCGGAATACCGTCCACCAGACCGCGCAGAATCGAGTCAGTACGGGTCAGGTTATCCGGCAGTAGAAGTTCAGCTTCATCGTCGACCGCTTCAAACAGGAACGGCATCGCGCGGTGCAGGGCGTGGCACTGGGCCAGCAGCAGGTCACGGTAGATGGCTTCGTCCTGGTTACCGGACAGCTTCATTTCGACCAGTTGCGCCTTTTTTTCCGGCAGTAGCGCTTCCGCCACTTCCGGCACATGGTCCAGCACTTCAAAGCCGGTTGGATTATCCGGGTGCGAGAGCATGCGGAAACCGTGGTCAAGATAACCCTGGATCTCCATATAGCGAATGGCGCACAGGCGGTTGAACCAGGTGTAGGCACAGTGCTCAACCAGCACGTCAAAGCCCTGCTCGCGGGCGCATTTTACCAGACGATCGCGGCGGGTAAGGGTGGATTTAGGGTAGTCGAACTGGCCATAGCGCACGGTTTCACCGACGCTCTCGGCATCAGCAATCTGCAAAGTGCCTTTTTTATCGACGGAAATCCCCAACGTGGTCAGCTTCTGGATCACCGCATCGCGGAACTGGTTACGGGCCTGTGGTGCGTATTTTTTGATGTTATTGGTATTCATAGAAAATCCTGCAAAGGGCAGCAGAGCGCTGCCCTGAAATGGGGGTTACTGAAGACGAATCCGGTCACCTGCCTCAATGGCTGCCAGCAGGGCAGCACGAAGCGTATCCAGCGCTTTTTCCACCTGCTCAGCGGTTTCCAACACTTCACCACCGGTGGCTTTGCGCATCTCACTGGCGACATTCACCAAATGCGTTTTTTTCGGTACCGGCTGGATAACGGGCTTTTCTACCACAACATAGGTTTGTTCTGACTCGGCAGCATTTTTTGCCTCATTCGCAGCCCGTATCTGGGCTTCCTGCTTTTTACGCAGCTCGTCAATCCACTGGTTAATCTTCTTCTCTGCATCCGTTTGCAGCGCCATTGTCTCTTGCTGTTCCGCCAGAATTTCCGGAATTGACTGGCTGACCTCGGCACGTTTTCTGGCTTTTTGCATCGGCAGCAGAACGCTGTTTTGCAGCTCCGACGTGGCATGCGCTTCCTGCAAGCGTTGACGGCTTTCCTCAATGCGGGCGTCAATGCGTTCCAGAGCGTGCTGGCGGTGCTGTTCAACTAACTGCTGGTTGACGTTCTGCACCTGTTCAATCAACGGTGTGATGCGGTTGAGATGTTTATAAGGTTCAGCCATTTGCCAGATGCTTTCCAGCTCACCCAGCGCTTTTACCGCCACGGCGTCTTTTTCCAGCGCACTGCGGTTGGATTTAAAGCTGCCGTTCAGCGCCGCGCCCAGTTTTTGCCAGGTTGCAAACTGCTTGCGGTAGAAATCGACCAAATCTTCACGATCTTCACTGAAATCCAGAAGCTCATTGGCCTGGCTGGTGACCTTCTCAATCAGGGCAAAATCTTCTTTTTCACTCAGAATGGAATTCAGCAGGCGCAGGCCTGACTCAATCTCATCTTTACCTGGATTGTTTCCACCTTCCGCTTTCGCTTTGAAGACATTCAGCTCTTGCTTCCAGTCATTGAAGACCTGGCGGATATGTTCAACCAGGGCCGGTTCTTCACGTTCGCTAAACGGCTGTTGGGCAATCTCCGCCATAGTTTGTGCGGCTTTGCGAATTTGTGATTCGTCGTGACGGCGAATTTTGTGCAGACGCAGCTCGCTGTGGCGACGGCTGTTATTGAACAGCTCCCACACCTGCTTACGCTCGATATTGTTATTTTGCTGGCTAAAGCTGAATTTGCCTTTGCGCGCCAGACGGGCAACCAGCAGCTTCACTTCTTCTTCTGGCCATCCATAAGGACGGCGGGCAAAGTGGTTGAGAATATCGCGTAAATAAACCGGCTTATTGAACTCGATATTCATGCTGACCCAGGTTTCCACTTCGCGCATCGCGTCAGGATTGGATTCTTCCAGTTCGCCCAGATCCAGCTCCGCATCGTTCTCTACCGTGAGTAGTGCATGGATTTCACGTGCGATATCACCGTTGAACGGGCGCAGCATTTTCAGCTTGGCAAACGTGTTTTCAATCACGTAACGGCAGGCTTCATCCACGATGCTGGATGGCGTCGAAGATTTCTTCGGTAAGCGCTCGCCAATCGCCCAGACGTCAGCTTCGGCAATAAGTGAATCCAGCTGTACGCGGAACATTTTTTCGCGGACACTGTTCTCGCGGGCTTTCTCTGACAGCAAGCTAGCCTGCTCCGGACGTTGCCCAGCGTTGTCTTTGAGGAATTTTTCAGTCTTGACGACCAAATCAATATCGTCCCAGGTACGGGTTTCATTCTGTAGACGAATTAAAATGCATCCGTCCCCTTCTGAGGTATAGGGGCGACAGGCAGCATCGTTGCTATAGAATTCATAGGTCGGATCTTTTGGCGTGAGGATTTTCACCACCAGATCGTTAAGCATTGCGCCGTCTAACGGGTGTCCGTTCAGGAAGCGGCTGATATCAAAGTCCTGCTTATTTGCCGGATAGCGATACTTCCGGTTTTTCAGAATGTCATCAAAGATGATCGATGCCAGTTTTTTATTGATTGCAGAGAAGTCAACTTCGACGTTGCGGATCTCGTTCTCGATCTCTTTTTCTTCGTTGGTCAGGAACACGTATTTATCTTCAACGCGTGCGATCAGCATTAAACGTTCGAGCGTATTCAAGCTTTCTTCAACGCGACGGCGTAGTTCGACTTTATCA
The DNA here is from genome assembly GCF_030332645.1 of Citrobacter sp. Cpo091. NCBI lineage: Bacteria > Pseudomonadati > Pseudomonadota > Gammaproteobacteria > Enterobacterales > Enterobacteriaceae > Citrobacter > Citrobacter sp. Cpo091. The sequence goes on along the minus strand of NZ_JAOWHL010000039.1, from coordinate 392,237 downwards.
GCATCAATTTTGTCGATGGAAAGGGTAACCAGGTTCTCAGGCGTGCTTTTCAGCACATTGACATAACGGATCAGGAACAGCGTTTTCAGTAAGTTGCCATCGAACTCATCAAGGATGCCATTCTGGCAAGCTTGTGTGATAGTGCGGCTGACGGCCGGTTCCAGGAAGCTCTCAATCGCGGCATAAAAACGCCAGAACGGCACCAGAGAATCCAGACCCTGCGGGGCGATTTGCTGTGCCGCAGTCTGGAACGCTTCTAACTGTGAGCGTTCACCCATGGCTAACTGTTTACCGGCAGCGCCTTTAGTACGGATAGATTCAAAGACCTTCTGCAGAATCTGATAGTGCCATGGGACAAACGGGTAGTTATCAATAAACTCTTCTTCACTGGTGTAAGGGCGTAAAGAAGCGCTTGTTGTGGGATCAAAAGCAAGCTGGTTACGTAGAATGTCGCCTTTTTCCTGCCAGACTTTCGCCAGCGCGGGTTTTGCGGCATCGGTTTTCACCAGCAAACGTTTTTGGATAACTTCGGAGGTGTTGGAGCTTGAAAGCTGCAAACGGGTAGAGAAACGGCCCTGAATTTTAGAGAAATCTTGTCCATCTCGGCTGCTCATCCCACCAATGGCCGCATTGATATCTGCCTGGGAGGTAACAATAACCCATGCGCGTCCACCACAGATAACACCCAGGTTTTCAGTGATAGTCTGCAGCTTCAACATCATTTGCGTATTTTTGCCGATGAACTGGCCGACTTCATCCACCATGAAGAGGATGTTTTTGCCGTTTTCATCCAGCCACTCTTTGACCCACTGGCAAAAGTTATTGATATCTAATGGGAAATTCTTATCCAGCTGTTCCACCCATTGACGCGAGGCGTCAACGCTTTGACCGGTGGCCTGGCTTAGGGCTTCTGCCATTTCATCGCTGATGAAATAGTAGGAATCGCGCTCTTTTTCCCAGCTTGAGTCAGTGATAGTGGCGAATGCGGTCTTAAACGCGTCGTATTGGCCGCGTTTAGCCAGCTCACGCTCCAGATGAGCTATGTGCGGAAAATCAGCACAGTAGCCAACCCGTTCGTTAAATACCTTCAGGAAGACTTTAAGGATGGCGTCTTCTTTATCGTCGACGTTAGCACGAGAATCAATATTGAACAGAATCACTTCCGTCGGATGATGGACCGCTTTGTTGATATCAGCGAGGAACAGAGCATCTTTGATTTTGTCTTCAAAGAAGGAGTATGCATTACGTTCTGTACCGTTATGGCTGACTTTGCGGTTAGACAGCAGATACGACAGGATCTTGATAAAGTGTGATTTACCTGAGCCAAAGAACCCTGAAACCCATACGCCAATTTTGTTTTCCATGCGTATGCGCTCTGGACCGGTTGCCGGAACATAAGATTCGAAGAAATGGCGAAGATGTCCTTCCAGTTCCCGGGTGATGACGTATTCATCAAGCTCAATCCAGGCGCTGGCATCGTCCGTCTGTTCGGCTTTCACAACGCCATTAATATTTCGGTCCAGACGTTTCTCAAAGATCTGTTCAATATTCATTGCTGTGCTCTTTAACGAGGATTCAATGTCGCCGCAGGCCCACTTTCGGGTACCAGCCTGAAGGCGCGATAATAATTTCGGGAATCAATGCCCGCCAATGGGGAGAGATCGTGTCCGCTATAGGTTCCCGGATAAAACATCAACAGGGGGGTAAAACCCATAACGTCCTGCAAGGCGCTCATCAGCTCATGGCCGCGAACCAGCGGCCAGGCATTCCCCATACCTGTCAGAATGACAAACTCCTGATTTTGAAGATCGACTTTTTTTGCTATGTAATCCGCGATCTTTTTCTGATTCAACAAGCCAACGAGTTGTTTTTTCAGCGCTTCGGTACCGACTTTCACTTCCTGCTGACAGACGCGCTCAAATAATCCACGTTCAGCGAGCATGTTGATAATGATCTGAAAGATATTAAGGTGCTCAAACTTGTGGTCTTTTTCCAGATTACGAAACAGATATTTCAGATGTTCACGCACCTGTAGCTCATTCTGAGCGGGGTAATCAAAAATCCAGAACCCAATCTCATTACCTGAGCCGTTGTTTTTGAGAAAGCGCTCTTCGCTAATGCGGTTCTGAACCTGTGACAGGCGGTATTCAAGCACGGGATCGATCACCGTTGCCCCTCCAGAATAGAAACCAATTCCTGTTGCCCGAGGCGCTGCAAGGTCGCCTGAGTTTCTGGTAAAAGAAAGACTGACTGGAGATTACGTCGGCGTGGCGTATCCAGATAACCCGCTTCAGCCAGTGCTTTAACCAGGTTGTTACCCATTTTTTTGATGGATGAATCTGAGTAACTGGTGAGTACGGGCTGCTGACGAAGATGGCTGGTCACGAACTCATCCCAGCTATCCATAGGGAGCTTTTCTTTAAATTGTCGGCGCAGATCGTTTACCACTTCAGCCAGGAAGTCTTTAACAACCGGTGAATGGAGTACCAGAGCGACAAATAGCAATTGCTGACGCTCGCGCTCGCTCCCTTCCGCAATAAGTGACCACGCGGCTTTATCAAGCGTATTCAGGCGTAGTTTTATCGTTGTGGCATAGCGCTTTGCAGTATTGGCAGAGGAAGCCTGGAGAATGTTATGACCCACGATCTGCTCTTGCCAGGTCTGTTCATCGGGAGCGGTAAGCATGAGCTCAGCGATGATACGACTTTCCCTGCTCATCAGTGGCCCGCCTAACAGGTCTCCAATCCATGCCTTGTCGTTTTTCATCGTCATATCTACCCTCTGAAGACTGCTATGCAGCTCGCAAAAAAACAAACGATGATTGTAATGGGGGAAGGGGCCGGATGCCATGAGAAAAGGCAATTTGTGAGAGGGTAAGGCCTGGAACACATATGGCCTCATCTCCTTGATTTACTGCCAGCAGTGCGGAAAGTGATCTATTGACATTGAACGTATAATTTCCTAGGGTATGGTCAAGGTTCGCGCAGACCGGTCAGCCTGTAGACAAATTTGCCATCGCGCATATCAAAAACATTGCTATATCAGAGCACTCTTTTCCGCTCTGTGTTTACAGGCCGCAGAGTATTTTATAAAGGAAATGATATGCTCTCAGAATTAGCATTTAATGATGATTTTATTGATCTCCCGCCTCCCGCGAAAGAACAGCTTCGCAAACATGCCCGTTTTCTCAGAAATCATTGTGGTGTTCCTCTTGGACATGCGCAGGAAATGGTTGCATGGTTTTTCCATTTCAAAAACTGGGGTGACTTGACTGCCCGACAAACCCAAAAGACAGATGAAGCAGCCAAGATTAAATTAGCAGAAATACAAGAGTCATTACAGCTGCACAGGGATAATATTCCTCATACTGAATTAGCTGAACTCTCTGCACTCAATGCGTTAGTCGGAACTTTGACAGAAGCGGTAGTGAGTAACCGCATCTCGCAACTCAACCAATATGATATCGTCCTGCTTCATCGTTATCTCTACGATCACGAGTATTGAGGGGGGCCAGTTCCTGTATCGTGGTCTAATGCATTACAAAGAGCGGATCGGTGTCCTATTTTGTTGGCGAAAAGGATATCGGCAGAAGGTAGGATTAGAAGAATTAATCCCCATCTCTATTTCCCTTGGTTTGGCCTACGTGTGTATGGCTATTTAGAAGTTAAAGGTGCTGAGCTGAACTATGATTGCACGGAGCTGGACAGTTATCTATTTCCCACTGTGAATCGACTCGATGCTTTGTTCCGCAGAGAGTGGTTTGTACCTTATTTTGTTGGGTTTGCTACCTATCTTTTACAGACGTTGGCTCAGTCTGGCTATTCAGGACGTTTGTCATTCAGTAGGATTCATAATGAAGGCTTGATTGAAAAAGCGGTTAGCGGTGTTCTTGATAAGAAATTCCAATATAAAAGATATAGCCTTAATGGTAATGACTTAACTGACGGACCGATCGAGAAATTGGTTACAACTTTGCTTGCCATGGGAGGGCGTATCAATCCAACCAGGCAACGGATTGAATTTAGCTTTGGCAAGGAAGGGGCAACGGAATGAATTTCAATCTATTGACCCAATTAAAAGATCTCACCCCTTCCGTTTCTGGTGTACTACTTATCGCGTTAATTCTCTGTACTCTTGCCCGGCAAGGGTGCTTATCTCGGTTATCTTCGCGGCAGTCTTTTTATTTGTTGATGACGGCGATTAGCCTGATTGGAGTTAAATCATTTTTAATATGACTATTTGAATTCATGAGTAATTAAAAAGAAAAGGTATGTGGTGAATCTGATGCTTAAAGCTGAGTATCCGTAGTTGTAGACAATCAAAAAGGCGCCTTCAGGCGCCTCAATCTTTAAACCAATATCAATCCATCAACGTAAACTTCGTCGTGCCTTCAGCGTCTTGCCTGCAATCACTGCGATAAACTCCAGCACCAGTTTTTGTTTGCGTACGGACAGCTTTTCAACTTTTCGCAGTGATGCCATTGTCAGTATCCATACATCAACATTGGCGCCAGTGGTGGATCTGGTGGTTTTTAACCACATACCCTACATCACCACGGGCGCGCTCGGCTTCGCCATAGTGCAAAGCGCGGAAAAGAAATAAATCACCCCTCTGGTTTTGCGAGATGGATAAGCGTGTCGACACGCGCGGGGGAGAGCGGTTCGCGCGGCTGCGGCAGCGGCCAGCCGTACAGCCAGCGGGCGCTGGTGGCGCAGACTTTCCCCTGACAGGCCCCCATTCCACAGCGTGAAGCGAGCTTTGCCGCCTGCCAGCTTTCGGCGTTTTGCACATCGCCACAACGAATATCCTCACAACGGCAGAGCAGCGTATCCGCGGTGGTCGCGGCTTTTAGCGATTCCGGCAGCGCAAACGTTGTATGCAACGCCTGGGCAAAACGCTGCCAGCGCGCGCGCGCGGAGATGGCGCTTTGGGCCTTTTGCGGACAATTTGCGGCGGCATAGCCGGCAATTTCTCCCTCGGCTAACGCCAGCTCGCTGCCGCCAAAGCCGGTGCATTCTCCTGCCGCATAGATATCCTGCACGCTGGTGCGTTGCTCCGCATTGACCCAAATAGCCTGATTTTCTGTTTTGCAGCCAAAGATTGCGCCAGGTTCTATATTCGGTACCAGCCCATAGCCAATGGCCAGCCTGTCGCAAGCAATCTCGCGGGTTTGCCCCTGGTGGCGCACGGTCACTGACTGCAGACAGGTATCACCCTGCGCTTGGATGACCTGGCTTGCCGGATGATAGCGGGCTGGAAAGAGCTCGCCGAACTGACGCAATTTTTCAGGCCAGCGCCATAGCCCGGTTGCGAAACGGGCCAGTGCGGTTATCGGGGCCTGTTCGATGATGGCGACGATATTCCCGCCAGCGCGTTTCACCGTACTGGCGACCGCCAGCAGAAGAGGACCGCTGCCTGCAATGACCACGCGTTCCCCCTTGAGTTGCAGGCCGTGTTTTATCTGCGCCTGCAGGCCTCCAGCCCCCGTCACATTGGGGAGTGTCCAGCCGGGAAAAGGCAGCGAGAGTTCTCTGGCGCCGCAGCATAAAATCAGCCGCTGCCAGCGGATTTCGCCGCAGTCGTCTGCGGTTTCGAAGACTACGGAATGTGGGGTGGGGCGGGCAATTAGCCGGGCACCGCTCAGCAGTGTGATGTTGGGATGTTCAGCTACCGCCTGACGAAGCCGTCTGGCGTGCCGGGGGAGCGAGACCTGCGGCCCGTCGCGCCAGATTTGCCCGCCGGGGCGCGGGTTATCATCAAGGATTATCACTGATTTTCCACAGCGTGCGGCAGCCAGTGCCGCCGACAACCCGGCTGGCCCTGCGCCAAGGATCAGGATCTCACAGTCAACGCTTTGCATGATGGCTCCTTTCAATCACCATTTCGGGCTGGCATTCCGTCTGGCAGGCCAGCACCCGGTATCCGTTCACCGTGACGCGGCACTCCTGGCACACCCCCATTCCGCAGAAGGGCGCGCGCAGTTGACCACTCACCGAACGACGGGTCACACCGTTGCCTGCCAGGGCCAGTGCTGCTGCAATACTCATTCCGACGGGAACCTCACAGCTCTGGCCGTCGATAATCACGTTCAGGGTCGTCATGCGATGGCCTCCTGCTTGTGCAGACGTGCGGGGAGCCAGGCGTCCGGGGATACCGCCGGGTGCTCGCCAAGGATCTGGGCGCAAAGTAACTCGGCGGTTGCTGGCGCGGTTGTGACGCCCAGTCCTTCATGTCCCAGCGCCAGCCAGATACCCGGACGCGCAGGATGTGGGCCAATCAGCGGGTTACCGTCAGCCGATGCCGCGCGAAAACCGCTCCAGCAACGGATGATATTTAGCGTCTCCAGAGAGGGTAAAAAATGGCGCGCGCGCGCCAGCATCTGTGCCAGCAGAGGGAGGTCAACCTCGCGGTCAGTGTTATCAAACTGGCGTGAGGAGCCAATCAGCAACTGTCCGGTGGGGCGTGGCTGAATGTTAAATGCCACTGAGGTGCCGCCTGCATGGGCGCTGGCACCGTATCCCAACTCTACCAGCTGGTGGCTGAGCAAGGGGCCGTAGCGGTCGGTGATCGCCAACTGGCCTTTTTTGGGTCTGAGCCAGTTTTCGTCCAGCAGCATATTGGCCCCCAGACCGCTGGCGATGACGATGGCGCGTGCACGCAGTCGTTTACCGCTGTGTAGGGTGACGTAAGGGGCATCAACAGTGAGGGCGCTATCCCGAAGATGCGTTAAATTGGCATCGTTAATAAACCAGCGGGCGACGTTTGGGGCGTAAACTATCCCGTCGCCGGGGACCCACAGCCCGCCAGCGAGTTCGGCGGTGAGCAGCGGTTCGCGTGCGGCAAGCCGATCGCGGGTCTGCATTTCGCTGACAACCTGGTATTGTGCCATTCGTTGTTTTTTTTCTTCTGCCAGCGCAAGCTCTTGCGGCGTTTCTGCCAGCCACAGCGTGCCGCATCCGCGCCAGGCACAGCTTTCCGGCATCCGGGGCGTCAGTTGGCGCCAGCACGCCAGAGACCAGGCGGAGAGTGCGAGCTCCGCAGGATCGTCATCCATGCACACCAGGTGACCCATACCCGCCGCCGTCGCGCCCGCATTGTCGTCATCGACCAGCGTGACTCGCTGCCCGCGAGCGGCCAGTTGCCAGGCGCAGGCGGCCCCGATAATCCCGGCACCGATAACGATGACGTCACTTTCGATCACAGCGAGATCCCCCAGCAGAACGGATCTTCAGGATTGAGGATCAGCTTATTATCACCACAGACCCATGCCTCTCCGCGGATCGTCGGGACGATCTTGTCGCCATGCGGCACGAAATGCGCCGTAAATTCGCTGCCGATGATGCTCGCCTGCCGCCAGGATTCTCCGGATTTGAGCTTACCGTCCTCTGCGAGACAGGCCAGCTTAGCGCTGGTGCCGGTGCCGCAGGGCGATCGATCCCAGGCTTTACCGGGGCAGAGTACAAAGCTGCGGCTGTCCGCGCAATCATCTTCTGCAAACAGTTCGATATGATCGATAATGCCGTCATGTTCGCCACGGATGCCTGCACGATCTAACCCTTCACGGATTGCCCATGCGTACTCCGTCAATTCAGGGATCTTTTCCGGCGAGACCGCGAACGGATGATCGTTGACAAGGAAGAACCAGTTGCCGCCCCAGGCGATATCACCCGTTACCGTACCGTGGATGGTTTCAACCTGTACCTGCTTACGCCAGCGGTAGGCCGGCACGTTTTCGACCGAGACGCTGCCGTCTTCGTGCAGCGTGGCGGTCACATCGCCCACCGGCGTTTCAATCAGATGTTTACCGGGTTGAATGCGCCCAAGCCATGCCAGCGAGGCAATCAGCCCGATGGTGCCGTGACCGCACATGTTCAGAAAGCCGCAGTTGTTAAAGAAGATGACTCCCGCCGTGGCCTGTGGCGAAACTGGCTCACAGAGCAATGCACCGACCAGAACGTCGTTACCGCGCGGCTCAAGAATAATGGCTTTACGCCAGTCGTCGTAGTCGCGGGAAAAGCGCTCGCGACGCTCGCTCATGTTCCCCGCTCCCAGATCCGGAAAGCCGTCGATGACCAGGCGAGTGGGTTCACCGCCGGTGTGAGAATCAATCACTCTCAGTTCACTGTACTGTGCTGTCATAGGATCTCCGGGAAGTTAATATTTTGTTGCTAAATGCTGACGCAAGCCCTGCGTCCCGGCTTGATCACTTTCGTCACCGTAAATGACGAAATCAGCATAATGGCCGCTGTCATCGTTAAGGCGATATCATATTTATTTGTTATTAATCATTTTGTTAGTGGTGTGGTAAACCAAAAAAGGCAACCGCGCCAGTGGCTGGAAAAGGGGAAATTATAAATCTACGGCAGGATCGCAAAACGCAGTAAGGATGCTTGCTGAGTTAACAAAAAGTTAATAAATATTCAGATCACTAATCGGGAGGAAGCGTGATGTCCTGTGTGATTAATGATGTGCGGGCCCCGTCGCCGGTGCCTGAAGTGGCTGAACTTAGCCAGATATGTGAGGGGTTGGCGCGTCAGCGTCCGGACAATATCCAGACGTTGCTCCATGCGATGGCATTGATTGCGCCGCTGCTCAATGCTATTCCGAATGTGGTTTTTTTTATCAAAGATGTGCAGGCCCGCTATTTGATGGTCAATATGACCCTGGCACGACGCTGCGGGTTTAAGACGGTCGTTTCTCTGCTGGGTAAAACCTCTGCTGATGTTTTCCCTTCAGCGCTTGGGCTGGGCTATACCGAGCAGGATATGCGGGTGCTGCGCGAAGGGGTAACGCTGCGCGATCAGCTGGAAATGCATCTCTACAACGGTCGTGAACGCGGCTGGTGTTTGACCCAGAAGCTGGCGCTGCGGGATGCGCAGGGCCAGGTCATCGGTATGGCGGGGATTTCACACGATCTGCAGGAAGCGCAAGCGCGTCACCCGGCGTGGCAGCGGCTGGCGATCGTCGACGATCATATCCGCAACCATTATCACCGTCCCATCGCGATGGAAGAGCTAACTGCCCTGAGCGGCATGTCGGTGGCGCAAATTGAGCGCTACTGTAAGCGTATTTTTCATCTCACGCCGCGCCAGATGATCCACAAAGTTCGGCTGGAAAAAGCCACCGAACTGCTGGCGGGCGATACGCCGATTACCGATATTGCGTTGCAGTGCGGTTATACCGATCACAGCGCGTTTAGCCGCCAGTTTAAGGCGATGACGGGCTCTACGCCGCGTGATTTTCGCATTACGCTTGCCGGGTAAGACACACTCACTGTGCTAATTTCGTCATCAAAGAGGAAGAAAACCACCAAGCAGTCGGTCGCCTGAAACGTCAATCTGTCAGTGAATATTCACCATTCATTCACTTTAAATTAACAAATTGACGACAAGGAACCGAACATGAGCAAGAAAGCCATTCACTGGAGCGGTGTATTCCCGGCAGTCAGCACCCAGTTTCGTAGCGATTATTCCCTGGATCTGGATGCCACCCATACGGTGATGAAAAACCTGGTCAAGGATGGTGTTTCTGGCCTGGTGGTGTGCGGCAGCGTGGGGGAGAACACCTCTCTGACAACGCAGGAAAAGCTGCAGATCATCGAAGTAGCGAAAGATGCTGCGGGCGGTCAGATCCCAGTCATTGCGGGGGTGGCCGAATTCACCACCGCGTTTGCACAGAAGATGGCGAAAGAGGCAGAGCGCGTGGGCGTCGACGGTATTATGGTGATGCCTGCGCTGGTGTATTCCTCAAAACCGCATGAAACAGCGGCCCACTTCCGCAGTGTGGCTACGGCTACCGACCTGCCTATCATGGTGTACAACAACCCGCCGATTTACAAAAACGACGTGACGCCGGATATCCTGGCGACGCTTGCCGACTGCGACAACATCGTCTGTTTCAAAGACTCCTCCGGCGATACCCGCCGTTTTATCGACCTGCGTAACTCTGTTGGCGACCGCTTTGTGCTGTTCGCTGGGCTGGATGATGTGGTGGTCGAGAGCATTGCCGTTGGGGCGGAAGGCTGGATCTCCGGAATGTCGAACGCCTTCCCGCGTGAAGGGGAGACGTTGTTCCGCCTGGCGAAACAACAGCGTTATGAGGAAGCGATGGCGCTTTACCGCTGGTTTATGCCGTTGCTGCATCTGGATGCGCGCCCGGATCTGGTGCAGTGCATCAAGCTCTGTGAAGAATTGCTGGGGCGTGGCAGCGCCATTACCCGTCCACCGCGTCTGGCGCTGGAAGGGGATACCCGTGCGCAAGTGGTGGCGATTGTTGAGAAGGCGCTGGCGACCCGTCCACAGCTGCCGGATGTCGGCCTTTAAGTAAAGGAGTGATGATGACGCTACCTCTCTCTGTTTCGGGTCAGCAGTTTATCGCCGGACGCCGCGTGGCAAGCGGTGAGGCGACGCTGCCAAGCCTGCGTGCCGCTGACGGCAAGCTGACCGGATACCATTTTTACCCGGCCTCTCGTGAGGAGGCCGCCGCCGCGGCGGAGGCGGCTGACCAGGCGTTTCCTGTCTATTCACAGACCGCGCCGGACGTGCGTGCCCGCTTTCTCGACACCCTTGCCGACGAGCTGGATTTGCTCGGCGAGGATTTTTTCGCCATAGCCCACCAGGAAACGGCACTACCGCTGGCGCGGTTACAGGGAGAGCGCACCCGTACCAGTAATCAGCTGCGCATGTTTGCCGGGGTGCTGCGTCGGGGCGATGCCTTTGGCGTACGCATTGATACCGCACTCCCTGACCGCCAGCCCCTGCCACGTCCGGATCTGCGTCAGTATCTGACCGCGCTTGGCCCGGTGGCGGTGTTCGGGGCCAGCAATTTTCCGCTGGCCTTTTCTACGGCGGGAGGCGATACCGCATCCGCGCTGGCGGCGGGTTGTCCGGTGGTGGTGAAAGCCCATCCCGGACATATGGCGACGGCGGAATTGACTGCCCAGGCGATTGTGCGTGCGGTCGCGGCATCTGGCCTGCCTGCGGGCGTTTTTAACATGATTTTCGGCACCGATATTGGCGCGGATCTGGTTCGCCATCCGGCGATTCAGGCGGTGGGTTTTACCGGTTCGCTGCGCGGCGGTAAGGCGCTCTGGCAGCTGGCGCAGCAGCGTCCGCAGCCGATCCCCGTCTTTGCGGAAATGTCGGCCATTAACCCGCTGATTATTCTGCCGCAGGCCGTCGCCACGCGGGCAGAAACGCTGGCCAATGAGCTGGTGTCCTCTTTCACTTTGGGATGTGGGCAGTTTTGTACCAAGCCGGGGCTGATCCTTGTCTTACGCGGCGAAGGTATGTCCCGCTTCACGCAGGCGCTGAAGGTCGCGGTTGACCAGGCACCGGCACAGATCATGCTGAATGCCCCGACGCTTGCCCATTATGAAGAGGGTGTCAGCGCGCTTGAGGCACATCCGCATATTCAGCGTCTGGCTGGGTCTGATGAATCGGTTATCGGCCGGGCGCAGGCCCGGTTGTATCAGGCTCCGGCTTCGCTGCTGCTGGCACAGGATCCGCTGCTACAGCAGGAGGTGTTTGGCCCGCTGGCGGTGTTGGTCGAGGTGGCCGATGAGGCGGAGTTGCAGTCCATTTTGCGTGTGATTCCGGGCCAACTGACGGCTACTGTGCACGCCGAATCTGATGATGGGCCGCTGGCGCAGCGCCTGCTGCCAGCCCTCACCGAAAAAGCGGGACGCGTTTTGTTTAACGGTTATCCAACCGGTGTCGAGGTTTGTGATGCCATGGTGCACGGTGGTCCGTGGCCTGCCACCACTGATGCTCGCGGTACCTCGGTAGGGACGCAATCCATCGACCGTTTTTTACGCCCGGTATGCCTGCAAAATGTGCCTGCCGCGCTGCTTCCGCCTGCTGTCCAGGATGACAACCCTCTGAACCTGCTGCGCCTGATTAACGGGCAGTGGACCCGGGAAGCCATTTCCCCCTCTGTTGACTGAAGGGCATGACCATGACGATTCACTCTACGCACCAAACACAGGCCCGCGTTGCTGAGGTGGGTAAATTTAAAAAGCAGCTAACGCTAACCGACCTGACGTTTATTGGGCTTGGGGCTATCTTCGGTTCCGGCTGGCTGTTTGCCGCAAGCCATGTGGCATCGATTGCTGGACCTGCGGGCATTGCCTCGTGGGTCATCGGCGGGATTGCCGTTCTGCTGTTAGGGATTGTCTATTGTGAGCTGGGCGCGGCACTGCCTCGTGCCGGGGGGATTATCCGTTATCCGGTCTTTTCCCACGGTGAGTTGATGGGGTATCTGCTTGGATTTATTACGCTGATTGCGTTTTCAAGCCTCATCTCCATAGAGATTGTTGCTGCGCGGCAGTATGCGGCAGCATGGTTCCCGATGCTGACTCAAACTGGCTCAAGCGACCCAACGCTGCTGGGATGGGTGGTGCAGTTTTTGCTGCTGTGTTTGTTCTTCGGGCTGAATTACTACAGCGTAAAAACGTTTGCCCGTTCCAATAACATCATCAGTATTCTGAAATTTTTGGTGCCGTTGGCGGTCGTTGTGACGCTATTTACCTTTTTCAAACCTGAGAACCTGCACGTTCAGGGGATTGCACCCTTTGGTATGTCGGGCGTTGAGGCTGCGATTAGCGCCGGTGGGATCATCTTCGCCTACCTGGGGTTGACGCCAATTATTTCTGTGGCGAGTGAAGTAAAGAATCCGCAGCGTACCATCCCGGTGGCGCTTATTTTATCCGTGGTGCTGTCGACGATTATTTACGTGCTGTTGCAGTTGGCATTTCTTGGCAGTATTCCGACCGAAATGCTGGGTGGCGGCTGGGCAGAGATCAGCAAGCAATTCTCGCTGCCGTACCGGGATATCGCCATTACGCTCGGTATGGGCTGGCTGGCGTTTATGGTGGTGTGCGACGCGATTGTCTCCCCAAGTGGTACCGGCAATATCTACATGAACGCCACGCCGCGCGTGATTTATGGTTGGGCGAAAGCAGGCACCTTCTTTAAGACGTTTACCCACATCGATAAAGAGTCTGGCATTCCGCGTCCGGCGCTGTGGCTGACCTTTGCATTGTCTATCTTCTGGACATTGCCGTTCCCGTCATGGGAACAGCTGATAAGCGTGGTGTCGGCGGCGCTGGTACTGAGCTACGCCATTGCCCCGGTCACGGCGGCGGGGCTACGCCGTAATGCACCGGATTTGCCGCGCCCATTCCGCGTGCGTGCCTTCGGGATTATCGGTCCGGTGTCGTTTGTGATTTCGGCGCTGATTGTATTCTGGTCTGGCTGGGGCACGCTGTCATGGCTGCTGGGTCTGCAGATTGTGATGTTTGTCGTCTATGTGCTTTGCAAATCAAAAGTGCCGGTACACACCGTAAGCCTGGCGCAGCAGGTGAAATCGTCTCTGTGGCTTATCGCCTTCTACGCGCTGATTATGCTCTTCTCCTGGCTGGGTAGTTTTGGGGGCACAGGGGTGATTGGTCATCCGTGGGATACGGTGGTGGTAGCGGTGATGTCGCTGGGAATTTACTACTGGGGTGAGCGAACCTGTCTGCCGCGGGCTAACTTTACCGGTGATGAAGAAGAGTAAAGGAGTCGGTCATGGAGATGGTAAACCTCTCGTTAACAGAGGCTTATGCGCTGGCATATAAGGTGCTGCGCGGGAACGGATTCAGTGAAGCGCATGCCGTGGCGATCGCGACAAACGTGACCCACGGTGAGCGTGATGGCTGTGCCTCGCATGGTTTGTGGCGGTTGCTGGGGATTGTGGAGACGCGACGTAAAGGAAAGGTGTCACCTGACGCTGAGCCGGTTATCACCGATACCGCGCCGGCCATTGTGAAGGTGGACGCCGGTGGGGCATTTTCCCTGCTGGCATTCGAGCGCGCGCTTCCACTGCTGATAGAAAAGGCGCGCCACAGCGGTATTGCAGCCCTGGCGATTAACCGCTGTGTGCACTTTTCGGCGCTGTTTGCCGATGTTGAGCCGCTCACGGAGGCGGGGCTGGTGGCGCTGGCGACGACGCCCAGCCATGCGTGGGTTGCTCCCGCAGGCGGGACGCAGCCGCTTTTTGGCACTAACCCGATAGCATTTGGCTGGCCGCGTGAAGAAAAATCCCCGTTTATCTTCGACATGGCCACCAGTGCGGCGGCACGGGGAGAGATCCAACTCCATCAACGGGCGGGAAAAGCGGTGCCGGAAGGGTGGGGGATTGACGGTGACGGTCAGGCCACCACCGACGCGCAGGCGATCCTCGACGGTGCGATGTTGACGTTTGGCGGGCATAAAGGGTCGGCACTGGCGGCAATGGTGGAACTGCTTGCCGGACCGCTCATCGGCGATATGACCAGTGCGGAATCGCTGGCGTGGGATAAGGGGGCTGGCGGATTGCCCTATGGTGGCGAGCTGATTCTGGCCCTGGACCCGGCCCGCTTTCTGGGACGGGAGGCTCCGCAGCATCTGGCACGTGCCGAGAAACTCTTTGCCGATATGCAGCGGCAAGGAGCGCGTTTGCCGGGCGAGCGTCGCTATCATTCCCGTATGCGTACAACTCGTGACGGTGTAGAAATAACCCATTCGCTGTTCAAGGATATATCCGCGTTAGTGAAATAATTATCGCGAGAACAGGAGGGATGATGTCCCTCCTGTTATACGTTTATATAAATAGTTACTGTGATTAGCGATGCGCAGGTGTTGGCGCACCTTCGTATCTAGCTAATAAAACCCCTGTAAATTCCCCCAGTGATCTTCGGTAAGCCCAGATGTAAATAAGATGAAATAAGCGCGAATAGCATGCTTTTGGAATAAATAGAAAACGCCTTCATCCCAATAAATCCGGTATTATTAATCGTATTTATTCATTATCTTTCACGCGCCTGAATATCCCCACGCTCCAGAAAACAACGCCTGTCGGCATCAGACCAAAAATGCGATCTAACTCACTGAAGCAAATAGCAAACTCTGAAACAACGCTTAATTGTACACTTTGCTTTACACTTTTAGTGACGTGAATCACAAATTTAAACCCGCGAAGTGATCCGACTCTCACAAATTGGGGTGTACTCATTGAGCAATACATTATGAGAACAGCCTGGAAAGTTAAGTTTTCAGTATTTTCCCTCTCCAGTGACATGCAACGGTGAAGGGCAAATCAACACGCAAAAAAAACTCGTTGAATATGAATGGGTAAAAAAATGACGTGTGATTTGCATCACTCACATTTACAGCTTTTTAAATTATTGCCAGTGATTAATGTTGACCGGGCTATTTCCATAATCAATCAAATCTTGCATAGTGCCTCCACATTATTTCTCCCCCTGACTCAGGAGGCGAATAGTTATATTTCATCAGACTTTATTGATGAACCAGGTATGATTTACTTCACATTAATACGTACATGACCACTGTTACTGGAGAAACAAAATGAATTATCCGGCAGAACCCTTCCGTATTAAAAGCGTTGAAACTGTATCTATGATCCCGCGTGATGAGCGCCTTAAGAAAATGCAGGAAGCGGGTTACAATACTTTCCTGTTAAATTCGAAAGATATTTATATTGACCTGCTGACCGACAGTGGCACCAACGCAATGAGCGACAAGCAGTGGGCCGGAATGATGATGGGGGATGAAGCTTACGCGGGCAGCGAAAACTTTTATCACCTGGAAAGAACCGTGCAGGAACTGTTCGGCTTTAAACATATTGTTCCGACTCACCAAGGGCGTGGCGCAGAAAACTTATTATCACAACTGGCTATTAAACCGGGGCAATATGTTGCCGGGAATATGTATTTCACTACCACCCGCTATCACCAGGAAAAAAATGGTGCGGTGTTTGTCGATATCGTTCGTGACGAAGCGCACGATGCCGGTCTGAATATTGCTTTTAAAGGTGATATCGATCTTAAAAAATTACAAAAACTGATTGATGAAAAAGGCGCAGAGAATATTGCGTATATCTGCCTGGCGGTGACGGTTAACCTCGCAGGCGGGCAGCCGGTCTCGATGGCGAACATGCGTGCGGTGCGTGAACTGACGGCAGCGCACGGCATTAAAGTGTTCTACGATGCTACCCGCTGCGTAGAAAACGCCTACTTTATCAAAGAGCAAGAGCAGGGATTTGAGAACAAGAGCATCGCCGAGATCGTGCATGAGATGTTCAGCTACGCCGACGGTTGTACCATGAGTGGTAAAAAAGACTGTCTGGTGAACATCGGCGGCTTCCTGTGCATGAACGATGACGAAATGTTCTCTTCTGCCAAAGAGTTAGTCGTGGTTTACGAAGGTATGCCATCCTACGGCGGCCTGGCCGGACGCGACATGGAAGCGATGGCGATTGGCCTGCGCGAAGCTATGCAGTACGAGTACATCGAGCACCGCGTGAAGCAGGTTCGCTACCTGGGCGATAAGCTGAAAGCCGCTGGCGTACCGATTGTTGAACCGGTGGGGGGTCACGCGGTATTCCTCGATGCGCGTCGCTTCTGTGAGCATCTGACGCAGGATGAGTTCCCGGCACAAAGTCTGGCCGCCAGCATCTATGTGGAAACCGGCGTGCGCAGTATGGAGCGCGGAATTATCTCTGCGGGCCGTAATAACGTGACCGGTGAACACCACAGACCGAAACTGGAAACCGTGCGTCTGACTATTCCACGCCGTGTTTATACCTACGCGCATATGGATGTCGTGGCTGACGGTATTATTAAACTTTACCAGCACAAAGAAGATATTCGCGGGCTGAAGTTTATTTACGAGCCGAAGCAGTTGCGTTTCTTTACTGCACGCTTTGATTACATCTAAAAAATAGTTATGGCCCCATCACGTGATGGGGCTTTTTTGTATTCCTTTTCCATGAACAGGAAGCCTTTGCGGTGCCCGTTACCGTGACATAACTAAAAAAAGTAAACCCTGACTCCGACATTTTTATTATCCGCATGATGTACAAATGACAGCTGTAATTATAACGAATAGTCTACAGGAACATTTATCATGGATATTAATGCCATTGAGCGACAGAGTAGTACCCCCGGACTGATTAGCGGAACCATGTTGGTTATCGCGACCGTAGTGGGTGGCGGGATGTTCTCCCTGCCGATTGCGATGGCCGGCGTATGGTTCCCCGGTGCGTCTGTTATTCTTCTGTTTATCGCCATCATGATGTTATTAACCGGTCTGATGCTGGTTGAAGTCAACCTGCATTATGGCGCCGGTGCCAGTTTTAATACCTTTACTCAGGATTTATTAGGCCGTAAGTGGAATATCGTGGTCGGTATCGCTTTCGGCTTTGTGCTGTATATTCTGACCTATGCCTATATTTCCGGATCGTCAGCGGTGATGGCGCAAACCGTGTTCAAATACAGCGGCGTGCGCTTTCCGGCGAATATCTCGGTGGTGATCGTCAGTATGCTGGTCGGCGCGATTGCCTGGTACAGCTCCTTGCTGGTCGGACGCATCACTACCGTGTTGATTATCGGTAAGTTTATCGCGTTCTTTGCTACTTTCTCCGGGCTGGTTGGTCATATTGAAGTGGCGAAACTTGTCGACAGCGTGGCGGTGGCGCTGCCCAACTCACAGTACCTGCCTTACATTCTGATGACGCTGCCGTTCTGTATTATCTCGTTTGGTTTTCACGGTAACGTGCCGAGCCTGGTCAAGCTGTATGGCAAGAGTGGGGTCTCGAATATCACGCGTTCGATTATCATCGGTACGCTGTTTGCCTTGCTGCTGTACATCTTCTGGCTGGGCGTCACGATGGGTAACATCAGCCGTTCCGCGTTCCCGCCAATTATCGCCAAAGGCGGCAATATCGACGTGTTTGTTGAGGCCATCAGCGAGCTGTTCACCAGCCGCTATATGGATTTGATCCTGACCTTCTTCGGCAACTTCGCAGTAGCCAGTTCACTGTTGGCGGCGACGCTTGGCTTGTTCGATTACATCGCCGACCTGTTTCACTTCCCGGATGACGGCATGGGCCGACTGAAAACCGCGCTGGTGACCTACTTCCCGCCAGCCGCCGTGTGCTTCTTCTTCCCGAACGGTTTTGTGCACGCGATTGGCTACGCCGGTCTGGCCTTTACCATCTGGAGCGTGATCCTGCCGCCGTTCCTGGTGAAAGCCGCGCGGAAACGTTTTCCGACCGCCAGCTATACCGCGCCTTGTAATAACACCGTGCTTAACCTGGTGATTGTCTGTGGAGCGGTTGTCTATCTGACGGTTGTTCTGGACGTATTTGGTCTGCTGCCAACGTTTCGTTAGACGGAGTCAAAATGAAAAACGTGTTGTCTGTTCAGTCGTCAGTCGTTTATGGCTATGCCGGAAATAAAGCTGCTGTGTTGCCGATGCAGCTTTCGGGGATCGATGTCTGGCCGTTTTACACCGTACAGTTTTCCAACCACACCCAGTACGGGATGTGGCAGGGCATGGCGATGCCGCACGGCGAGCTGAGTGCCATCATCAGCGGGCTGGATGACCTGCAAAAGCTGGCGCAATGCGACGCCGTGCTGTCCGGGTATCTCGGGGATAAACGCCATTGTGAAGAGGTGAAGCACGCGGTCACCACCATTCGTCAACGTAATCCGCAGGCGCTCTATTTTTGCGATCCGGTGATGGGCGACCCGCAAAAAGGCTGCATTGTCGCGCAGGGCGTAGAGTCCTTTTTTGTCGATGATGCCATTCAACTGGCCGACATCATGGGACCGAATCTCTATGAGCTGGGCGTGCTGACGGGCAGACAACTGCGTGGTTTTGACGAGGTGGTGGAAGCTGCGCAGCAGCTGGTGTCGTGGGGTGTGAAGAAGGTGCTGGTGAAGCATCTCGGCGACTGTTCGCGGGACAAACAGGCGTTTGAAATGCTGCTGGTGACGCCGGAACAGACGTTACACATTGCCCGGCCGCTGTATACCTTTGCCAAAATGCCGGTGGGCGTTGGGGATCTGATTTGCAGCGTGATGCTGGCTTCACTGCTCAATGGTTATGAGGACAAGCAGGCGCTGGAGCGGACCACCAGTGTCGTCGATGCTGTGATGCGACTGACAAAAGAGCATGATTCGTATGAACTGCGGCTGATAGATGCGCGTCACCAGATAATGGATCCGCAAATTCGCTATCGGGCAGCGGTACTGTAGCGCCACGAGGGGGCTCTATGTTTCTGACATTGCTGCGGCTTCAGCATCCTCTGGTCTACCGTTTCGCGTGGCTTCGTCTGTGGGTGGCGGTGTTAAGAGCATGCGGTCTGCGTAAGAGGAAGGGGTGAGCATTTTACGCTGCTGTCGCTGCCGGATGCGGCTCGCGCCTTATCCGGCCTATAAATGAGCGTGAAACGCAGGCCTACAAATGAGTGTGAAATGTAGGCCTGATAAGCGAAGCGCCATCAGGCATAAGCGCCAGGTATTACGCGCGGAAGTAGCGTGGTGGAATCAACGCGGAAAAGGCGTCGAACTTCTTCACCATCTTTTTCCAGAACAACATAACAACAATCCTCGATTTGAAACATCGGCGCTATTTTAGTCAGCGCCGACAAATCGTAAAGCCTGTCGCCTTGTTCCGTTCCTGGGACGGTGTAAACCTTTTTGGTCACTGTGTCGTCAAATACGATTGCCGCGAATTTGACGGGGTTGACAATGGCTTACGCCATAAACCAGTAATAAAAGAGACCGACTTTCAGGCCGAGGATCACAATGTAGGCGCAGCAGTATTTCATGGTGCCAGACATAATCTGGTTGGCCTGACCGTCCATTTTGGTGGCAGAAACCGCGATGGCGATGCTTTGCGGCGAAATCATTTTCCCCCCCGTAGCGCCAGAGGTATTGGCCGCGGCCAGCCAGTTAGGATCGATATGCAACTTGCTGGCAGCAATGGTTTGCAGCTTGCCGAACAGAATGTTCGAGTTAGTATCGCTGCCGGTAACGAACGTGCCCAGCGCGCCAATCACCGGGGCGAGGAAGACGTACGAGCTGCCGGTCAGATCGACAATCGACTGCGCCAGCGTGGAGATAATCCCGCTGAGATCCATCACCGTGGCTAGCGCGACGATCGCCATAATTGCGACGATAGAGTTTTTAAGCTGGAAAATGGTTTTGATAAATACTTCCAGCATCCCGCGTGCGGACGCCCCCTGAATAAAACCGCCGATAATGGTCGCAAAGATGATCAGCATCCCTGGTGTGGTCACCCATTCAACTTTCAGTGCCATCGTTTTACCGTCAGCCAACGTGAAATGCAGCACCGAAGCCAGTTGGGACGCCGCGCCTTTTATTGTCGGGAACAGCGGCGAACACAGCAGGATAAATACAAAAATAAACAGATAGATAGAGCCAACCCGGAACAGCACTTTTGCCGAGCGCGGCGTGGTTTCGCGGGTATGGCTGACCTCAATGCGCCACTCTGGATCGGTTTTCCCTTTGCGCAGGCGACTGACCATCGCCACGGCAAACAGGCTGACCAGGCTACCGGCAAAGGCAGGTAATTCCGCGCCAAGATGGATGGCGACAAAATATTGCGGAACCAGCGTGGAAATACCGCAAATCAACGTGATCAGAAATACGCCGCGAATGGCTTTCAGGCCGCCGCCAATAATGCAGACAATCACAAACGGCAGCAGAATATTAAACAGCGCAAGCTGCAAAATAATGGTTCCGCCTAAGGTATAAACTGGCAGATTCACCTGTTCTGCCAGAATAGAAACCGGGATCCCGACTGCGCCGAATGCGGTGGGAACGGTATTCGCCACGAGAGAAGCAATCGCTGCTTTCAGCGGGTTGAATCCCAGCGCAATAAGAATGCCGATCGGAATAGCGACCGCCGTACCATAACCCGCTGCGGCTTCAAGAAATCCACCAAAGCACCATGAAATCAGCAACACCTGAATACGCTTATCTTCGCTAATGCTGGCGAGAATATCGCGCAAAATATCCAGCGCTTTGGTCGCCTGCATGACGTTATAACTGAAGATAGCGCCGAGGATCACAATCACAATCGGCCATAACCCCTTCAGTGCGCCATAGCCTATCGCGGCTTTCAGATTTTGTACGGGCATTTCCCAGAATATTGCCGATAATGCAGCGGTGAATACCAAAGAAATCAGTACGGAATAATGGATGGGCATTTTTAATTTCAGTATTAAAAATACCATAAGTAGTAAAGGAGAGAGTGCCAGGGCAAACATAAAATATTCGTTCATTGCTATTCCTGATTGGTTCATTAAACCTGATTTATATTTATGGCGGGAAGGCTACATTGCTGTGTAAATAAAATATGTAAACTGAATCGCTTCAGTGAATAAAGTAATTATGATTTATGGTTTTGTAACTATTGTAATCTTTTAATTAAAATTCAATGCCAGATAAATATACTTAAGAGCAAGGTAAATACCCATAAGTGGTTATTTAATAACATTTTTAATAATGGTAGTGACGAAGGTAGTAATCATTCGAAACTATTTTATAAGGTGTTAATAACACTGTTGTTTTCAATATAAAAATGTGAGCAAGTCCGAAATAAATAAACATGGGTATTGCATATGCATGTTGATTAGGGGATTATTTGGTTTTGTCATACAAATGAAAATACAGACATTTGCGATTGTCCTGATATAAGAAGATGAGAGTCGCTATCAAAGGAAAACGATCCGTGCATCATAATGAACCCAGACATTAGTAAAACAAGCAAATACAAAAACTGGGCGTGAAATACAGCTGAATCTTTGCTTGATATCGCGATATCAAGCGCAATAAACAGAAATGAAGCAATGGAGTAGTTATTGTGAATGTAAATTTCTTTGTTACCTGCATTGGTGACGCACTGAAATCACGGATGGCACGAGACTCCGTATTGCTGCTGGAAAAACTGGGTTGTCGCGTGAATTTCCCCGAGAAGCAAGGGTGTTGCGGTCAGCCAGCCATCAACAGCGGATACATCAAAGAGGCGATCCCCGGGATGAAAAACCTGATCGCCGCGCTGGAAGACAACGACGATCCGATTATCTCCCCGGCAGGCTCCTGCACCTACGCGGTAAAAAGCTACCCGACGTATCTGGCCGATGAACCGGAATGGGCGCTGCGTGCTGAGAAAGTTTCCGCGCGTATGCAGGATCTCACCTCCTTTATCGTCAACAAACTGGGCGTGGTGGACGTTGGTGCCAGCCTGCAGGGGCGCGCTGTGTATCATCCTTCCTGTAGCTTGACCCGCAAACTGGGAGTGAAGGAAGAGCCGCTTACGCTGCTGAAAAACGTGCGCGGACTGGAGCTGTTGACGTTTGCCGATCAGGATACCTGTTGCGGCTTTGGCGGGACGTTCTCGGTCAAGATGGCCGAGATATCCGGTGAGATGGTGAAAGAGAAAGTCTTACATCTGATGGATGCAAAGCCGGAATATTTGATTGGCGCAGACGTTAGCTGCCTGCTGAACATTGGCGGCCGACTGCAACGGGAAGGCCAGCCGGTCAAAGTGATGCATATTGCTGAAGTGCTGATGAGCCGCTGAGGGGAAAGAGATGTCGATAAAAACCAGCGATGTAGAATTTAAACTGCGTATTCGTCAGCAGATAGAAGATCCGATCATGCGCAAAGCCGTGGCTAATGCGCAGGAGCGTATCGGCGCGAATCGGCAAAAAATGGTCGATGAGTTAGGCCACTGGGAAGACTGGCGCGATCGTGCCAGCCAGATCCGCGATCACGTTCTGAGCAACCTCGACGCTTACCTGTACCAACTCTCTGAGAAAGTGACGGAAAACGGCGGACACGTCTATTTCGCCAAAACCAAAGAAGACGCCACTCGCTACATTTTGCAGGTCGCGCAGAGTAAAAATGCGAAGAAGGTGGTGAAGTCCAAGTCGATGGTGACCGAAGAAATCGGCGTCAACCACGTGCTGCAGGATGCCGGAATCCAGGTGATCGAAACCGATCTCGGGGAATATATTCTGCAGTTGGATCAGGATCCGCCTTCGCACGTCGTGGTCCCGGCGATTCATAAAGATCGCTACCAGATCCGCCGCGTGCTGAACGAACGTCTGGGGTATGACGGCCCGGAAACCCCGGAAGCTATGACTTTGTTCATTCGTCAGAAGATCCGCGAGGATTTCCTCAGTGCCGAAATCGGTATTACTGGCTGTAACTTTGCCGTGGCGGAAACCGGCTCGGTGTGTCTGGTGACCAACGAAGGCAACGCGCGCATGTGCACCACGCTGCCGAAAACGCACATTGCGGTGATGGGCATGGAGCGTATCGCGCCGACCTTTGCCGAGGTGGATGTGCTGATCACCATGCTGGCGCGCAGCGCCGTGGGCGCACGTCTCACGGGCTACAACACCTGGCTGACCGGCCCGCGTGAGGCGGATAACGTTGACGGACCGGAAGAGTTCCATCTGGTGATTGTCGATAACGGTCGCTCGCAGGTGCTGGGCTCAGAGTTTCGCGATGTGCTGCGCTGCATCCGCTGCGGAGCCTGTATGAATACCTGTCCGGCGTACCGCCACATCGGCGGACACGGCTATGGCTCTATCTATCCTGGACCTATCGGCGCGGTGATTTCTCCGCTGCTCGGTGGCTATAAAGATTTTAAAGACCTGCCGTACGCCTGTTCTTTATGCACGGCCTGTGACAGCGTCTGCCCGGTGCGTATTCCGTTGTCAAAACTGATCCTGCGTCATCGCCGGGTGATGGCCGAGGAGGGCATTACGCCGAAAGCCGAGCGACGGGCGATCAAGATGTTCGCCTATGCCAATAGCCATCCGGGGCTGTGGAAAGTCGGGATGATGGCGGGCGCGCATGCGGCGAGCTGGTTTATCAATGGCGGCAAAACCCCGCTCAAGGTTGGCGCGATTGGTGACTGGATGGAGGCGCGCGATCTGCCTGATGCTGACGGCGAGAGCTTCCGTAGCTGGTTTAAGAAACATCAGGCGCAGGAGAAAAAGAATGGATAACCGTACCGCGTTTTTAAACACCATCGCCCAGGCGCTGGGTCGCCCGCTGCGCTTCGAGCCGCAAGCAGATGCCGCGCCGGTTAACAACTATGCCAACGAGCGCCTGACCGAGCTTAGCCCCGAGCAGCGCTGCTCTGCGTTTATCCAGTTTGCCAGCGAAGTGATGCTGGCCCGCTGCGAACTGACCAGCGAGGACCAGGCCGCAGACGCGGCGCTGCGCCTGTGTAAAGAATTGGGTCAGCAGCCTGTGGTGCTGAGCGGCGACAGCCGGCTGGTGGAGCTGGGCATCACCGAACGCTTACAGCAGGAATGCCACGCTGTGGTCTGGGACCCAGCGCGTGGTAGCGAAAATATTACTCAGGCCGAGCAGGCGAAAGTGGGCGTGGTGTATGCCGAGTATGGCCTGACCGAGTCCGGCGGCGTGGTACTGTTTTCCGCACCAGAGCGCGGGCGCTCCCTGAGCCTGTTGCCGGAGTCCTCGATTTTCGTGCTGCGTAAAAGCACCATCCTGCCGCGCGTGGCGCAGCTGGCAGAAAAGCTGCATCAGAAAGCACAGGCCGGTGAGCGTATGCCATCATGCATTAATATCATCAGTGGACCCAGCTCGACGGCGGATATTGAGCTTATCAAGGTGGTTGGGGTGCATGGCCCGGTGAAAGCGGTGTATCTGATTATTGAGGATTGTTGAGGCAGGATGGAAAACCGCTCTGGCGCTATAGGCCAGAGCGGTATCGACGTTATGCAATCATGCTGATGATCAACACGATAATCAGGCCAACCACGGAGTTTACCAGCTCCAGCAGACCCCAGGTTTTCAGCGTATCCTTCACCGACAGGTCAAAGTAGCCTTTGAACAGCCAGAACGAAGCATCATTGATATGGGTCAGGGTGTTGGAGCCGGCCGCTGTTGCCAGCACCAGCAACGCCGGGTCGACGCCCACCAGTTGACCGGTTGCCGGGTCGAGGATCGCTGCGCTAATAATCCCCGCCGCCGTCATGGCTGAGACCACGCCCTGACCCGTTGCCAGACGAATCAGCACGGTTATCAACCACGCCATGATGTAGGGAGAAATATTGCCGTGCGACATCAGCATGCCGATGGTATCGCCGATGCCGGTATCGATAATGGTTTGCTTCAGTACGCCGCCCGCGCCGATGATCAGGATCACCATGGCGATGCTTTTCACCGCGTTTTCAAAGGCGTTCATCACCCACTGCATATCGTGACCGCGCGCGGTACCAAACAGCACGAAGGCGACAACCATGGCGATAAACATCGCAATCGGCGAGGAGCCTAAGAAGTTGACCACTTCCCACGCCTGCGTCCCTTTCACCAGCCAGATGTTGGCGATGGTGGTGGAGATCATGATGATCGCCGGGATCAGCGGCACCAGAATAGACACGCCGAAGGACGGCAGGTTGTTCTGGTCAACCGGTACGTCGGCCTTCATGAATGACGGCGTTGGACGATCGAGGTTGCCGAGGAATTTCGGCAGGATAAGTCCGGCGCAGATCACGCTCGGAATGGTCACCAGGATACCATAGATGTAAACCATGCCCATGTCAGCGCCGTAGGCGTTAACCAGCGCGACCGGACCCGGCTGCGGTGGGAACAGTGAGTGGGCGGTGGTGGCGGCGGCAACCGCAGGAATCGCCAACTTAAGGAACGGGATCTTCGCTTCCGCGGCAATGACGATCACCAGCGGTGCCAGCATAATAAACGCCACTTCATAGAACATCGCCAGGCCGAAGATCAGACCAATAATGATCACCGACAGCTGCACGTAACGTAGACCGAGTCGCGCCAGCAGCGTATGGGCAATCTGATGCGCCGCCCCGGAATCAACCATCAGCTTACCGATGACGGCCCCGAATACCACGATAATCGCCAGCTCACCCAGCGTGCTGCCAAAACCGGATTTCATGGTATGCAGCAGTTCCATTAAATCCATTCCCGCCAGCATACCGACCGAGAGTGCCGCCAGCAGCAGAGCGACCATCGAGTTTATTTTGAATCTTAAATTGAGCACCAGCATCAGGCCGATGCCGAATACAACCCACAGAATATTGAGAACGTGCATATAACGTCTACCTTACTTTGGTTGAACTATTATGATTTTGGTTGAGATGTTACAGATATTGGTCAACCTATGATGCGATGGATGTCACATTGCGTTACATGTTTACATTAATACTGGGTTGTATGGCCGTTAATTAGCGGTATGGTCAGCAGATATCGTGATTTGGTTAACCAATTTATCGCTTCAGGTTGACATGTAATACCAAAAGGAGGAATTTATGTGCCATATCGTCGAGTCCATAACGTAAACGAGGAATAAAACATGGAACAGACATGGCGCTGGTATGGTCCTAACGATCCGGTCACCTTAGCGGATGTGCGTCAGGCGGGTGCAACGGGCGTTGTCACTGCCTTGCACCATATCCCGAACGGGGAAGTGTGGACGGTTGATGAGATCCTGAAACGCAAAGCCATTATTGAGCAGGCGGGCCTGGTATGGTCGGTCGTCGAAAGCGTACCGATCCACGAAGACATTAAAACCCGTTCCGGCAACTATCAGCAGTGGATTGCCAACTACCAGCAAAGCCTGCGTAACCTGGCCGAGTGCGGCATTCGTACCGTGTGCTACAACTTTATGCCGGTTCTCGACTGGACCCGTACCGACCTGGAATACGTCCTGCCGGACGGCTCCAAAGCGCTGCGTTTCGATCAAATTGAATTTGCCGCCTTTGAGCTGCATATCCTCAAACGACCGGGCGCGGAAGCGGACTACACCGCCGAAGAGATTGCGCAGGCGAATGAACGCTTCACCACCATGAGCGAAGAAGACAAAGCACGTCTGACCCGCAATATCATCGCCGGTTTGCCGGGCGCGGAAGAGGGCTACACGCTCGACCAGTTCCGCCAGCATCTTGAACGCTATAAGGATATCGATAAAGCTGCGCTGCGTGAGAATTTTGCCGTCTTCCTGAAGGCGATTATTCCTGTAGCAGAAGAGGTCGGTGTGCGTATGGCGGTACATCCGGACGATCCGCCGCGCCCAATCCTTGGCCTGCCACGCATTGTTTCCACCGTGGAAGATATGCAGTGGATGGTCGATACGGTCAACAGCATGGCGAACGGTTTCACCATGTGTACCGGCTCCTACGGCGTTCGTGCGGATAACGACCTGGTCGACATGATCAAACAGTTTGGCCCGCGCATTTACTTCACCCATTTGCGCTCCACGCTGCGTGAAGATAACCCGAAAACCTTCCATGAAGCGGCGCATCTAAATGGCGACGTTGACATGTACGAAGTGGTGAAAGCGATCGTTGAGGAAGAACAGCGCCGTAAAGCCGAGGGCAAAGAGGATCTGATCCCTATGCGCCCGGACCACGGTCACCAGATGCTTGACGACCTGAAAAAGAAAACCAACCCAGGTTACTCCGCGATTGGTCGCCTGAAAGGCCTGGCGGAAGTGCGTGGCGTTGAGATGGCTATCCAGCGCGCTTTCTTTAGCCGCTAAAGCAGTGTTGCCGGTCGCCTGTGTGGCCGGCTTTTTTCTTTTCTCTCCGTTGGTCTTTCCGACGGGATCTGGAGTTCACGATGACAACGACAATTGCCAATAGCAACCTGCCGGTTGCACGCCCTGCATGGGACAGCTCTCGTCTGCAATCCCGCATTGTTCACCTGGGATGCGGCGCTTTTCACCGCGCGCATCAGGCGCTGTACACCCACCATCTGCTGGAAACCACCGACAGCGACTGGGGTATCTGTGAAGTTAACCTGATGCCGGGTAATGACTGCATACTGATTGAAAACCTGCGCAAGCAGCAATTGCTGTATACCGTGGCGGAAAAAGGCGCGGACAACACCGTGCTGAAAGTGATCGGCTCGATGAAAGAAGCGCTGCACCCGGAGCTTGACGGCTGTGATGGTATTTTACAGGCCATGGCACGCCCGCAGACGGCAATTGTCTCGCTGACGGTCACGGAAAAAGGCTACTGCACCGATGCTGCCAGCGGCCAGTTAGATCTCAATAACCCGCTGATTAAACACGATCTGGCAAATCCAGCCGCGCCGAAATCGGCGATTGGTTACATCGTACAGGCGCTGCATCTGCGTCGTGAGCAGGGGCTGGCGGCCTTTACCGTGATGTCCTGCGATAACGTGCGTGAAAATGGGCATGTGGCGAAAGTCGCGGTGCTGGGCCTGGCGCAGGCGCGTGACCCGCAGCTGGCGCAGTGGATTGAAGCAAACGCCACTTTCCCGTGTACCATGGTAGACCGCATTGTTCCGGCGGCAACGCCAGAAACGTTGCAGGAGATTGCCGACCAGTTGGGCGTTTACGATCCGTGCGCTATCGCCTGCGAACCGTTCCGCCAGTGGGTGATTGAAGACAACTTTGTTAACGGTCGCCCTGACTGGGACAAAGTCGGCGCACAGTTTGTTGCCGACGTAGTACCGTTTGAAATGATGAAACTGCGCATGCTCAACGGCAGCCACTCTTTCCTCGCTTATCTGGGCTATCTCGGCGGTTATGAAACCATCGCTGACACCATGACCAATCCAGCATACCGCAAAGCGGCGTTTGCGCTGATGATGCAGGAGCAAGCGCCAACGCTGTCGATGCCGGAAGGTACCGATCTCAACGCCTACGCGACGCTGCTGATCGAGCGTTTCAGCAACCCATCTCTGCGCCACCGTACCTGGCAGATTGCGATGGACGGCAGCCAGAAGCTGCCGCAGCGCCTGCTGGATCCGGTGCGTCTGCATCTGCAAAACGGCAGCGGCTGGCGTCATCTGGCACTGGGCATCGCGGGCTGGATGCGCTACACCCACGGTGTGGATGAACAGGGGCAGGTCATTGATGTTGTCGACCCAATGCAGGCCGAATTCCAGCGCATTAACCAACAGTTCCAGGGAGCCGAACGCGTGACGGCGCTGCTGGGGTTGAGCGGCATTTTTGGTCATGATCTGGCGGAAAACGCCGACTTTGTTGCGACGGTTACCGCAGCGTATCAACAGTTGTGTGAACACGGCGCACGCGAGTGCGTTGCAGCGTTAAGCGCTGACGCATAACCACCCAGGTATGACGGGTCAATCAAAATACTAATTTGGTTGACCCGTTTTCTGTTTTTGGCTTCCCGCAAATGCTATAGTTCAGGCGAAAAAACGTTATTGGTAGGCCGGATAAGGTGTGCGCAGTCATCCAGCCTCCGGATTCTGAATTGACGCATCTGACGGACATAACACGATGAAATCAAACACTTCTCAGCAAAGACCCTACCAGGAAGTGGGTGCAATGATCCGCGATCTGATTGTCCAGACGCCGTACCAGCCTGGTGAGCGCTTGCCGCCGGAGCGTGAAATCGCCGAGAGACTCAATGTCACTCGCACGGTGGTGCGCGAAGCGTTAATCATGCTGGAAATTAAAGGTCTGGTGGACGTGCGTCGTGGCGCCGGGATCTACGTACTCGACAATGCAGAAGCTCAGACCATCGACAGTTCGGATGTGAATCATTGCAATGATGCAGGCCCGTTTGAGCTGCTCCAGGCGCGACAGCTGCTGGAAAGCAACATCGCCGAATTTGCCGCGCTGCAGGCCACCCGCGAAGATATCGTCAAAATGCGCCAGGCGTTGCAGCTGGAAGAGCGGGAGCTGGCCTCCAGCGAACCGAACGGTTCTGAAAGCGGTGACATGCAGTTCCATCTCGCTATCGCCGAGGCCACGCATAACAGCATGCTGGTGGAGCTGTTCCGCCAGTCATGGCAGTGGCGCGAGAACAACCCGATGTGGATCCAGCTTCATAGCCATCTCGATGATACCCACTATCGTAAAGAGTGGATGGGTGACCACAAACAGATCCTGGCAGCGTTAATCAAAAAGGATGCCCGCGCGGCCAAGCTGGCGATGTGGCAGCATCTGGAAAACGTCAAACAGCGCCTGCTGGAGTTTTCAAATGTTGATGACATCGACTTCGATGGCTATCTGTTTGACTCCTGGCCGCTGGATAAAGTTAACGCCTGATTTTACCACTTCTCATGCGGGCTGTTCCGGCCCGCTCGGCATTGCATAGCAACCTTTCTTTTTACGTCTTAAAGCTCATGTAAAAAATGGTTTCCATAGTCTTCAATGATCATTTTTTTCGCTGCCCCTGTGTGATGTAAATTGATTTTCATCAATTAAAAACAACTTATTTTTGCTTGCGAAAAAATGCGCTATTTACCTTATTTTTACCTTTTCGTGCGTATTTTTAGACAAAACGGGTCTGTATTAAGTGAGAATCAAAGTGATTTCCGCTGTGGTTAGGGCAGGGCCGCCTGGCATAACAGCGTATAAAAACACGTGGTTTGCGTAAAAGTAGACATTAATAATGACATGTAACCTATTGGCTGTAATGATGTTTTGACTGCATATCATTTTTCATGTGAATGATTCATGCCTTTTTAATCAAATGAATAAAAACGAATATATGTAAAGCTAACATTACACATTATTCTATAATCAAGTTATCTTTCATTTGAAATAGCGTTCCAGTTTTTCTTTGTTTATTAACAGTTTCATTACTATTGTGACTGTATTTTGCCGTTGACATGTTTTTACACTGACTGCATATTTCATCGCCATAAGCGTGTTTGCGTTCAGGAGATGACTATGCCCTCTCGAGATTACCCTGATATCCGAAAAGCCAGGGGAACCCGATCAAAAGATATGGTTCTATTAAGTGCCCGTGTCGATACTTCTCTATGGGAATATGTTCGGACGCTGGCATTTGAAACCCGTAAAAGTAAACAAGACATTATTGCCGAGGCATTAATGTTGCATCGCTCTATTAATGAGAGCACAAGCGAAGAATCTAAGTAATTACTCTCTGTTCGGGTTTTATTTAAAACCCAAAATTGAAATAGGTCTTGCCACTTCATTATTGCCTTTATTGGTATATTTTTTCGGTGTGTTATTGGTGTTTCCCCTTATCTGGAGGGGACTTTTTTATGTGGGCATTCCGCCTTCATAACAAAGTTGATAGCAAAATTCACAATTAAAAGTGAGTAATAACATGAAAAAGTCAGTAGTGGCATTAGCTGTAATAGCATTAGGGGTAACCTCCGTTCATGCAGCGGAAATTTATAATAAAGATGGCAACAAACTGGATCTGTACGGCAAAGTCAAAGCGGTCCATTCCTGGAGTGACGGCACTAATGCCGATGGTACCTACGCGCGTCTGGGTTTTCGCGGTGAGACACAAATCAACGATCAACTGACCGGTTATGGCCAATTTGAGAGTCAGTTTGATGCCTCTAAAGCAGAAGGTTCTCAGAATGGCGTTAACACACGTCTGGCGTTTGCTGGCCTGGATTACGGCCATGACGTTAGCTTTGACTACGGTCGTAACTACGGTATCGCTTACGACGTGGGAGCTTACACTGACACTCTCTCAGAGTTCGGCGGTGACTCCTTTGAAAATACTGACCGCTTCCTTACTACACGCACTTCTGGCGTTGCAACACTCCGCACCAAAAATCTGTTTGGTGCCGTTGATGGCTTGAGCCTGGGCGCGCAATATCAGGGTCAGGATGATTCCGATAAGGATCCGACGAAACAGCACGGCAACGGCTATGGCTTCTCCCTGGGTTATGACAATATCGCGGATTCCGGCGTATCTGCCATTGCAGCCTACACCAACAGTTCTGTGACTGCTCAGCAGAAACAAAATGGTTGGGATGGCGAAAACGCAGAATTCTGGGGTGCTGGCCTGAAATATGATGCAAACGCTATCTACGTTGCGACCATGTACGGCGAATCCCACAACCTGATTCAGGATGCGGACAAAGCGCAGCACTTTGAAGCGATGGCGGCGTATGTGTTTGATTTTGGTCTGCGTCCGAACGTGGCATACGTTCATGCGCGTGATAACAACAACACTGATCTGACCGAATACGTTGCGCTGGGCACAGACTACTACTTCAACAAAAACATGGTTGCTGATGTGGGTTACAAAATTAACCTGCTCGATGGCAAAGACGGCGACAATCAGGTTGTTGCGGGTCTGACCTATCAGTTCTAAGTAGTTATACTAGTACGAAAAAGGCGTCTTGGTTAAGACGCCTTTTTTACATCTGTTGGAGTTTAAACCGGCTGACTTTCTTTCATCTGTACACCGCTAAACAGCCATTGCCAGATGCCCACTTTTACCCATGCGACCACGCAGAGGATCAGATAAAAAAGCGGATTATGGGTAATGGTAATGCGCATGACTTCCATTAAATCCACATGCAAATTTCCGGCAATTGCCATATTGATAACAAAAATAGAGGCTACCGCGCTGGCCAGTAAAATAAGTATGGCATGTAACTTTGTTATCTCTGGTAACTTGCCAGAGGCCCATTGCCATAAGAATGTTGTTGATAACAGGAAGATAATAAACAATCCCAGTGCGCCAAACAGGCCAAAGTCTTTATAATCCTTTAGCGTGCCAATTAAACCCGCCAAAATAATTAACCCCAGTAGTATTTTTTTAAACCACGACATGTGCCTTTCCCGAAGATGGTGTTGATGTTGAATTAATATGTCCATTTTTACGCATTTTAAATTGAGTTTATAAATGAACAGCTGGGAATTATAAATTGTCTGGCGGGTAATTGCCGATTATTTGCGGTTTATTAAATGCTGACATTTAATTGCGGACTAATCCGAATATATCTTCTTTAGACGTTAGCCGGTTATACCCTTTTGGGCGAGGCGAAACGCTGTTTGTATAATTGCGTGAGGCTGATAAGTGCCGCAATAAACAACGCGACCGCGCCGCACACCGTGGCGTTAACGATCGCCTGTGCGCCGCTTCCCAGCAGGCTGGTTAATAGCGGACCAAGTATTTGCCCAATGCCGTAAGTCAGAGTGACCAGGCCCAGCAGATTAATATTGCGCGGTACGCTTAGTTGACGGGCAAGCGGCATCACCAGTGAAGTAGTTCCCATAAACGTTGCGCCAAACCCCATGCTGCTTATCACCAGCAGCGGCAAGGAGCCGCTGGCGAGCGTCATGACCACGCAGGCGCTTTGAATCAGCAAATTCGCCGTCAGGCATTGCAATACTCCCCAGCGTCGGGCGGCCCACAGCCAGGCGAAACACCCCGGAATTATCGATATGCCGACCAGCGACCAGAGATGGGCAGTCAACAGCGGCGAACCGGCACTTTTCGCCATTAGCGGCAGGTAGGTGGCGACAATGATGTAGCCAAATCCGGCCAGCCCGTACAGTAGAGCCAGCAGCCACCAGGACATAGGCTGATGCTCTGTTTTTACCGGGGCCGCAGCGGGGAGCACGTGATCGCGAGATGGCAGGAGTATAACCAGTAGCACAAAGAACAGAGCCGAGGCTGCCGCTGCGCCCAGCCAGAGCGTGTGCGATGAAAGCGCAAAATGCAGACCGCTAATGACATATTCATTGCCCAGCAAAATACCTGCACCAACGCCGGAGAACAACGCCGCGATCACGAAGGGATGCCGGGTATGATGCAGAACGATCATTGAGCCAAAGATCATCATACCGGCACTGGCGACGCCCGCCAGAAAGCGGATCAGCATCACCAGCGCGGGCTGCGTAAAGCTGGCCATCGCCAGTATCAGTCCTGCGGTAGCGAGCGCGGACGTTAGCAACATCGGGCGTAAGCGAGAGGGAAGATGGAAGAGCCCGAAGGAGAAGAGCAGGCTTCCTGCCAGATACCCGGCGTAGTTGGCGCTGGCAATCCAGGAGAGTTGGTCAAACGTAAATTGACCTTCCGACAGCAGCACCGGCAGCATTGGCGTATACAGAAAGCGCCCAATTCCCATACCCAGTGTTAAGACCAGCATGCCAAAAAGCGCGACGCTGATGGCATGACGATTTGAATCTGGGCTTCCCTGGGACATACGGACTCTCATTTCGCGCTGTTAGTTGATAATTGTTATATTACATGCGTAAATGATAATGAAAAGTAAAATAGCGCAAGGCCTAATGCTGTCAAAGATTACGGCTGTAGACCCGTGAGACTTCCCCCCACGGATGATAGCCCGGCCCGTCAAAGTAAAATCCGCTTTCTCGTATAAGCCTTCCAGGTCAGTACACAAATGGAGCTGCATAAAGCCTAGCTGTTTAGCCTGCTGCGCAATATGTTCAATCAGGCGAAACGCCAGACCGTGACCACGATAGCGAGGATCGATATAGAGTGCGCATAGCCACGGCCACAGTTCGCCGCGACTGATAAAATCATTGGTGATCAATCCGGCGCAGCCAACAATGCTGTTGCCGTCCTGCATCCAGTACCACTGCGGTAGCGGGTTCTTTGCGCCAATACAACGATGCAGTGCATCCTCGTAAACTCTCATGGAGTCTTCTGAGGCCCATTGTTGCTGAAAGTAAGCGGTGACCTCGTGCAGTTTTTCCGGTGTTTCGCGCAGGGAAAAAATGCGGATGTTCATCGTCATTGAATTTTTCTCCTTAAAAATTCGCCAGCGTCAGCAGGGAAGGAATTTGCGACAACAGATATAACACCAGCCCAATAGAACCGCCAACCAGCGTGCCGTTGACGCGGATAAACTGCAAATCTTTACCGATGTTCAGCTCGATTTGCTGCGACATATCGCATGCATCCCAGCTTTTCACCGTGTCGCTAATGTGGCGCGTCAGGAAGGTGGCGAACTCTGGCGCTACTTTATGTGCTGCCTGCTCCAGATGCCCATTCAGTGAGGCGCGCAGGGCGCTGTCGGCTACCAGCGTTTCGCCGAACCACTGCCCGGCGCTGGCGATGCGCTGCTTCACGCGGGAATCATCGGCGTTAATGTCGGTTTTCACCCACTGACGTAGGTCTGCCCACAGCTCGCCAAGATAACGGTTGAAGGCTTCATCTTCCTTCAGATAGCTTTTCAGGCTTTCGGCCCGCACGGCCATCTCCGGATCGTGTTTGAGCTTATCGATGAGCTTAAACGTGGCGCGATCGAAGGCATGGCGGATCTGATGTGCGCGATCGTGGCTGATGTCATCCAGCAAGGAGTTAACGGCATCAGACACCAGCTCGGCGCTGTGCTCGCCCAGCCATTCTGTTGGCAGGATCTTCGCTTTCAGCGGATGCTCGGTTTCCAGCCAGTGCACGACCTGTCTGGCGATAAACGCTCGCGAGCTGTCGCGCTGGAGCAGGGCGATCAGTTGGGCGATCAGCGTGTCGAGTAGCACCTGATGGCGATTGTTTTTGGTCATGCTTTCCAGCATCAGCGCACTGGTACCTGAGAGATCGACCTTGTCGATGGCCTTGTGCACCGCCCGCTTGATCAGCCTTTGAATGCGCGAGTCGTCGGTCAGTTCGAGAAAACCGCTCATGATCTGCAGCAGATGCTGGCCAATACGCTGGGCGTTTTCCGGCTGGCTGAACCAGTTGCCGATCAACAGCGCCGGTTCATGGCGGCGGATCAGCGCGACCAGCGACTGGGTACCGAGAAATTTTTCCTGGACAAATTGCCCGAGATTTTCGCCGATCCGATCCTTATTGCGCGGGATAATCGCCGTGTGCTGCGAGATAAACGGGATCGGCACCCGGCGAAAAAGCGCCACCACGGCAAACCAGTCCGCCAGCGCGCCCACCATCGCCGCTTCGGCGATCGCTTTGATCCCCAGTACCCAAAAGTTAGGCGGCAGAAACAGCGTGATGACGAAGGTGGCAGCGGCAATCAGCAGCAATGAGAGCGCCAGTCGCTTGGCGCGTTTGAGTTCAGCAATTTTATTCATAGGCTTAAGGATAGAGCCAGACGGGGGGATCGCGCAAAAAATGTGGAGCGCCTCCCATTTTCAGGTGGGCTGGGCTTACTCAGGGATCCAGTTGTCCCAGGCGGGCAAGGGGCCGAGTTCCGCCACCAGAAAATCGATAAACGATCGCACCTTAGGATTGCTGTACTTGCTGGGAAAGTACAGCGCATACAGGGCGTGAGTTTCACAGGTGATAGTGCCGTCGAGCATCAGCGGCGTTATCTCTTCTTTTTGAATATGATCGCCAATCAGATAGGTGGGCAAATACGCCACTCCCTGATCTTCTAACACTGACTTCAGCAATACCAGACTGCTGTTGGCCTGGATCGGCATATGCAGTTTCAACTGATGCAGACGATCCTGTTCATCCGCCACCTTGAGCACCGGTGTGAGGCCGGGATAAACCAGACAATCATGATCCACCAGATCGCTTCGACGCTGGGGCATGCCTTTTTTGGCGAGGTAGCCGGGTGAGGCACAGTACGCCCAGCGAACAGGCACCAGCTTGCGCATCGCATAGTTTTGCGGCGGTGCGGTGGAGATGCGCAGGGCGATGTCGAAATCTGTTTCGTTCAGATTCACAAAGTTATCGTTGAGATCGATATACAGATTCACATCCGGGAACTGGGAGCGATATTTATCCACCAGGTTCACCAGCCGGGAATAACCAAACGCAATTGAGCAGGTTATGCGTAATTCACCCTGCGGGCTGTGGTAATAACCGGAAGTGGTATTCAGCGTTTCATCGAATTCTTTCAAAAGCTTATTAGCGCGGTTGAAGAGATATTGCCCGGCGTCGGTCAGGGTAATACTGCGGGTGGTGCGTTTAATTAATGTCGTGCCCAGCGTGTCTTCCATCGCAGCCAGACTTTTGCTGACCGCAGACGGCGATACGTTGAGCTGCGTCGCGGCTTCTGACAATCCTCCGCAGTCGACGATTTTAGTAAAAAACTCCAGATGCTTGAGTGAAATCGGCGTACTCATAGTTTCCTTTAATTCACAAGTGATTTGCAAAAACGGTACGAATAGGCCGTTACATTCGCGTTTTAAACATGCAACTATTGAATCACAGGAAACAACTTGCTGGCAAAATGAAAAAATAACAACTTAGGTGAGTTACGTCACAAAATAAAAGGAGGCGAAACGGAAACTCATCACATTGTGAATTTAATCTCATTAATTATTATTCTAAAGGTACCGATTATGTGGTCACGACTCGAACCCTACAAATCGTCGATTATTTTATTAGTTGCTCTGGTGATTGGCGGCTTATTAGGTATTTATGCCCCATCGTTTGCAAGTAAACTCCAGCCAATAGGTCAGATATTCTTAAACCTGCTATTTATGATTATTGTGCCGCTGGTGGGTATCAGCGTTATGTCTTCGATCGCCAGTATGACCGACCTGAAAAGGCTGGGGCGCATTATGGCGATTATCTTTATTGTTTCGATCGCCATGGCCTTTATTCCAGCCGCCGGGATCGTCGCGCTGGCGCTCTGGTATAACCCGGCGCAGGGCGTCACTATCGATCTCTCGCAGTCGGTGCAGGCGGGCAGCGGTAAGATGGATTTTGTCAGTATGATCACCACCAGCGACTTTATCGGACTGTTTTCTAAGTCCAATATTCTGGCGCTGATCGTAATGGCGATCATCGCCGGTGTCGCAATTGGCCAGTCGGATCAGGCCGGTAAACGTATTGCGTCGCTGCTGGAAGACGCCAATACCGTGATCATGAAGATCGTTTCGATCATTATGAAGGTCGCGCCGATTGGTCTGGGCTGCTACTTCGCCGCCACCATGGCCAGTCAGGACTCTGCACTACTGTTAACCTTTGCCCGCGCCATCGGCCTGTTTATGGTTGCCACGCTGGTCTACTTTGTCTTTGGCTCGATTCTCTATTCGTATATTGGCGGCGGTATTCCGGCGGTCAAATCCTTCTGGCGTAACGCGATTGAACCGTCTGCGACCGCGCTGGGTACCTGCTCTTCACTGGGGACGCTCCCGGTGACGCTGCGTGCCGGTAAGGCGATGGGGATTAACCCGGAAATCGTTGATGTCTCCATTCCGCTGCTGGTTAACCTCAACAAGGGCGGCGTGGCGATGATTGCCGCGCTAAAAATTGTCTTTATCTATTCCGTGCTGGGCATGGAATTCACCACCGAAACCTTCTTCCTGACGATGCTGATTGCGGTGCTCTCCGCCATTATCGTTGGTGGCGTGCCGGGCGGGGCGTTCCTCGGTGAAATCTTTATCGTCACCACGCTGGGCCTGCCGATGGAAGCAATCCCGATTCTGGTGGTGCTGGGCACCATTACTGATGCGCCGGCCACACTGATTAACGTTATCCATGATTTGAATGCGGCGCAGATTGTTGAACGGTTCGCTGGAAAAAAGCAGACCAACACTGAAATAAACTCTACTGCTGCGGTGGTATAGGTCTCACACGGATTAAGAACAGGAGATGTTATGAAAGACGCAATGAAGCTTGAAACGCACCTGGTTGTTGCTGGTCGCGACAAACGCTATACCCAGGGAGCGGTGAATCCGGTTATCCAACGCGCCTCTTCACTGGTATTTGATACCGTGAAGGACAAGAAATTTGCCACCGCCAATCGCGCGAACGGCGAGCTGTTTTATGGTCGTCGCGGAACCTATACCCACTTTGCCTTCCAGAAGGCAATGAGCGAACTGGAGGGCGGCGTTGGCTGCGCGCTGTACCCATGTGGTGCTGCGGCGGTGACCAATGCGATTCTGGCGTTTGTTCAGGGTGGCGATCATATTCTGATGACGGGTGCGGCCTATGAACCAACCCAGGATTTTTGCAATAAGATCCTGAGTAAATTCAACGTGGAAACAACGTATTACGATCCGCTGAT
This sequence comes from Citrobacter sp. Cpo091, assembly GCF_030332645.1. Classification (NCBI taxonomy): domain Bacteria; kingdom Pseudomonadati; phylum Pseudomonadota; class Gammaproteobacteria; order Enterobacterales; family Enterobacteriaceae; genus Citrobacter; species Citrobacter sp. Cpo091. The sequence continues at coordinate 353,704 of NZ_JAOWHL010000039.1, read as the reverse complement.
TGGTGCAGGTATCGTCGATCTTCTGCGTCCGGAAACAAAGGTTGTATTCCTTGAGTCACCAAGTTCTATCACCATGGAAGTCCAGGACGTGCCGGGGATGGTGAAGGCTATCCGCGCGGTGAATCCGGAGATTGTCATTATGATCGACAACACCTGGGCGGCGGGCGTGCTGTTCAAAGCGCTGGATTATGGCGTGGATATTTCCATTCAGGCGGGAACGAAGTACACCATCGGCCATTCGGACGCCATGCTGGGCACGGCGGTGTCGAACGCCCGTTGTTGGGATCGTTTACGTGAGAACTCCTATCTGATGGGGCAAACGCTGGATGCCGATACGGCCTACAACGGCAGCCGCGGATTGCGCACCCTGGCGGTACGCCTTAAGCAGCATCAGGAGAGCAGCATCCATATTGCCCGCTGGCTGTCGGCAAGGCCGGAAGTGGCACGGGTGAATCATCCGGCATTACCGGAATGTCCGGGCCATGAGTATTTTCAGCGTGATTTTATCGGAAGCTCAGGCCTGTTCTCGTTTGTGCTGAAAAAGAGACTGACCGACGAACAGATGGCGAATTTCCTCGATAACTTCTCGCTGTTCCATATGGCCTATTCGTGGGGCGGATTTGAGTCGCTCATTCTGGCGAACCAGCCGGAAGAGCTGAACAGCATTCGCCCGGCCGGAGAGGTAGATTTCAGCGGCACGCTGGTCAGGGTGCATATCGGCCTTGAGGATATCGACGACCTGATTGCCGATCTGGACGCGGGATTTGCACGCATTGCGTAAGGTGAGGTGAGCGTAGCCGGATGCGGCGCAAGCGCCTTATCCGGCCTACATAGTTGTCGTAGGCCGGATAAGCGGGCAGGTTAGTTTTCAGTGGCTAACGTCGTTGCCTCATGCTGGCGTACCCGTTTGAGTAAGCCTGCCAGCGTGAACACGACAGCTATCCCTGCCGCAACCGCCAGCAGATGAAACGAAATCCTGCCGCCGTTAAACCATAGCCAGCGTCCAATTTCGACAGAAACCGCCATCACCGTCAGGATCACCATATTCAGCGATGCCGAGACCGTTCCTTTAGGTAACTTGTTGGAAAACAGCGTAAAGCGGAACAGCGTCGGGAAGATCATCCCAATACCAAACGCATACAGGCTGGTCCCCAGCACCGACCACAGCCAGACGTGCGGCCACAGTAAATTGCCGACAATCAGCACCGCCAGCCCGCTCAGCTGTATAGGTGCGGCCTGCCAGATGAAGCGCGGTCGGGTCGGATCTTTCACGAAACGAACCACCACCATATTGGCGACGATCACTGCGCCGAACACCGGGGCCTGTGCCCAGGCAAACTCCGATGTGGTCATGCCGCCAGCATCGATCAGAATAACCGGTGAGACCGCCACCCAGCTCATCATCGGAATATAGCTTAACGACAGCGTGGCTGCGCCAAACAGGAACACCCGGTTGCGGAAAACGTCGCGGAAATCACGCACTACGCCGCGGGCACTGAACGGCACCGCGCCGCGCTGGACGGTTTCCGGCATGGCTAACATTAACCCAATCAGGGCGATAAACCCCATGACGGCAATGATGGCAAACAGGATCTTCCAGTGTACAAAGTGCATCAGCGCGGCCCCGGAGAGCGGGCCGATAACCGGTGCAACCAACACAATGGAAGTGATTATCGCCATTAACTTAATGGCCTTCGTTTGCCCAAACGCCTCCTGCACCGTGACATAGCCAACGGTCGCGATAAAGCAGATGCTGGTGCCCTGCACAAATCGGGCTACCAGAAACTGCGTCATTGAGGTAGTGAACAGCGTGGCAGCGCAGGCGAGGGTAAAGATTAACGCCCCCGCAATCAGCACGGGTCGACGGCCAATTCGGTCGGAAAGCGGCCCCAGCAGCCATTGCAGCGCCATGCCGCCCGCCAGATAGAGGCTCACCGCAGCGGGTGCCAGGCTAACATCGGCGTTGAAATCACGTACCACATTGATGATGCCAGGCTGGATCAGGTCCGTCGACAGATAGGCGGCGAAGTCATATAAAATTAACGCGACAGGAAAAAATAGCGTTGTGGCGCGTTGGGAGAAAAACGCGAGAATCCGTTGCATAAAACAGCTCCTTGTCGGGAGAAAACCCTCAACGGGAATAGCGAAATTCAATACCGTCTTTGAGACGTCAGACCGATGACAGAAAAAAGCAGACTGCAAATGTACTGAATTTCATGTAATCAAAAACGCTGTCTGCGCGAAGCGCAAACAGAAGATACGCTCACTGACGCTGGGTCAGAAAACGTAACGATTACAGGTAACAATCAGCACATCGCACCTCAGGAAGAGTAAGTTGAACGGGTAATAACCATCCGCAGTTTAATGCGGATTGGATATTAATTAAACGAGTTTATCCTGTTTATGTGCAGAAAATCGCCCTGCAAATCAGACTGCGATGCTCTGCAAAAACCGCAGAGCGATGGCACAACCGAAGATAATCAATACACCGCCAGCGATACGTTCTACCCATAATATCCCTCTGGATAACCGTCGCTGGATCTGCGGTAAACCGATGAACATCACGATCAGCAGATCCCAGCACAGCACTACGCTGGTCATCCAGATCCCGCTCATGGTTTGTTGCAGCAGCGTCACCGACGGGCCGAGCAGGGCGGTCATTAGCGCCAGATAGAACAGCGCATTTTTTGGGTTGAGCAGTGACGAACCCAATCCCAGCAGTAGCTGTTTGCCAAATCCTGGACAGGTAAACTGGGCGTCTGTTCCGGTCAGCGTTTGCGGGCGGCTGCGTACCAGCAGGCTGCCAATCCACAATAAATAAAGCGCACCCAGCAGCTCAATAACCGTAAACAACAGGGGAAGCTGGCGCAGGATCCCCCAACCGATAATTGCCAGCAGGATATACAGCCCGTTGCCGAAAGCGATCCCCACGCACAACCCGGCGCTGCCGCGCATCCGGTATCGTGCGGCGTAACCGACCAGTAAAAAGAAGTCCGGCCCGGGGCTAAGCAATGCGACGAAATGCGCCAGCGCCAGCGCGGGAAAAGCAGAAGGAAAAAGTACAGAAAGCAGCGACATAGCGACCTCAGAGAATGAATCTGAGATCACCGTACACCTGACGCAGCGCTAATTATTGTCTGATATTGATCGTCCCAACGCGTACTGGCGCGGTGTGGCAGCGGTGTACCGAACAAAGGTGCGATGGAAATGGCTCTGGTCGGCAAACCCGCTCTGGTAGCCGACATCGGCAATTTCGTCTCCGGCCCGTAGCCGCTGGCGAGCATAGTCAATCCGTATGATGTTCAGATAACTTCCTGGCGTCAGCCCGGTATCTTGCTTAAAGGTACGGATCAGCGTCTCTTTACGCATATGACACTCATGTGCCAGCTCATCGAGCGAGGGCGGCGCGAGCAGGCTGGACTGCAACCGTTCGCGCAGATACTGGCTGGTTGCGCTTAGGTTGTCTTGTGTGACCGACTGCAACGGCAGCGTGTGCAGCAATGCTTGTGCGGCATCCGTTATTTGCGCGGTTTGGCGTTGCGGCATGAGCGTCACAAGGTGCATATAACGCTGGAATAATTGCGCATCGCGGATAACGGGAGCAGGCGTGCAAAGCCGCTGATTGGTGTTCTGTGCAGGCAGATTAGCAAGACACCACTGGGCATCAAGATAAAGCATATGATAGCTGCGAAACTGTCCGTTAACAGGATTACAGCTGTGAGGTGCCAGCGGCGGTATCACAATCAGATCGCCCACCTGCAGATGGTATTCCTCGCCATCGCACAGACAGCACGTTTCCCCCTCGAGAATTGCCCCAATCGAGAGCTGAGAGTGGTGATGCCGCTTATAGGCCTGCTGGCTCTGCCAGGTGCTGCGCAGCTCCAGCCACGGCAACTGCTCATCACGCCAGAACGATTGTGGAATATCTCGGGTATGCGTCACATCGTGTCCTCCCTGAAAGTGATGGTTTGTTATAGCACAGGCCGGGAGGTGAAAAAGTGGGAATGCGCATTGAGATGGCGATTCTGCGTGACGTGTTCCAGACAAATGCAGACGTTACATAAGGGCGTTGTTATCCCGGAAATCGCCTCGCAAAGAGAGAAAGTTGCAGGTGAGTATGTGGTTTTCCGGCGCTACAGTCATGGCATCTTATTTTCAGGTGAAGGATCGCCATGAACAAAGCTTCCGCTTCAACACCGCATGATGCGGTTTTTAAAACATTTTTACGTCACCCTGAGACTGCACGGGATTTCCTACAAATACATCTTCCCGCTTCGCTGCGCGAGCTTTGCGATCTTCAGACGCTTAAACTCGAGTCAGACAGTTTTATCGAAGAGAATTTACGTGCGTACTATTCCGATGTGCTGTGGTCGGTGAAAACGACGGATGGGGATGGATATATTTATGTAGTGATTGAACACCAAAGCACACCGGATGCGCATATGGCATTCAGACTGATGCGCTATGCGGTAGCGGCCATGCAGAAACATTTAGATGCCGGGCATCAGCAGTTGCCGCTGGTGGTGCCGATGCTGTTTTATCACGGCGCTAAAAGCCCGTATCCTTATTCGCTGTGTTGGCTGGATGAGTTTGCCAACCCGAAGCTGGCTCGTCAGCTGTATGCTGCGGTGTTTCCGCTGGTGGATATTACGGTTATTCCGGATGACGAAATTGTGCAGCATCGACGTATGGCGCTGCTGGAGTTAATCCAAAAACATATCCGTCAACGCGATCTTATGGGATTGGTCGAGCAAATTGTTTCCCTGCTACTTACCGGACTGACTAATGACAGCCAGATAAAGACGCTGTTTAATTATATTTTACGAACTGGCGATGCACCTCGATTCAGTGAGTTTATTCGCGGGGTTGCCGAACGTTCACCGCAGCACAAGGAGCATTTGATGACGATCGCAGACAGATTACATGAGGCAGGATTTCAAAAAGGATGGCTTGAAGGCAAGCTGGAAGGTAAACAAGAAGGCAAAAAAGAAGGCAAAAAAGAAGGCAAACAGGAAGGACTGATAAAGGGGCGACGTGATGAGGCACTGCGTATTGCCCGCACCATGCTGGCAGATGGCATCGATATCAGCACGGTACAAAAAATCACCCGACTTTCCGCTGAAGATATTCAGGGTTTAAGCCATTAAATATAGCTTAAACTGCCTAATTGCCTGCCCGGAAGCGCCGGGCAGCTCGATCTACTCTATTGCCGTTTTTACCGCCTCTCCGAGCTTCTGCATTACTTCCCGATGCTTATCGTTTGGCGGCAATGCGCAGTTGATGCGCACACAGTTGCGATACTTCCCCGATGCGGAGAACAGAGAACCCGGTGCAACCTGGATTTTGAGGCGACAGAGCTGCTTAGCGACACAGACCATATCGACCTGGAGCGGCAGCTCGACCCACAGCATGAAGCCGCCTTTCGGTCGGGTGACGCAGATCCCGCAGGGGAAGTATTCCCGTACCCAGCAGGTGTAGATCTCCATATTGCGCTGATAAATCTGGCGCATACGACGAATATGTCGATGATAATGACCTTCGCGCACAAAGGAAGCAGCTGCCAGTTGCGTAGCGGGAACGTTAGTTCCAATGACGGCGTACTTCATGTGCAGCAGTTTGTTGTAATAGCGACCGGGCACCACCCAACCCACGCGCAGACCGGGGGCGACGGATTTGGTAAACGAACTGCAGAGTATTACGCGGCCGTCGCTGTCCCAGGAGTGGATCGTGCGCGGGCGCGGGTACTCTGTGGCCAGTTCGCCATACACATCGTCTTCAAAAATGACGATGTCGTGACGCTGGACGAGGGCGAGCACCGCCCGTTTACGCGCATCCGGCATAATGAATCCGAGCGGGTTGTTGCAGTTGGGAACCAGCAGCACACCTTTGATCGGCCACTGATCCAGCGCCAGCTCCAGCGCTTCAATGCTGATCCCGGTATCCGGATCGGTTGGGATCTCAATCACCTTGATCCCTAAGCCGCGCAGTAGCTGCATCGTGCCGTAGTAGGCCGGTGATTCAACGGCGACAATATCTCCGGGCTGGCAGACCGTCAGCAGCGCCAGCGACATTCCGCTCTGACTGCCGCTGGTGATCACAATATCATCTGCATTGACCACCGAACCGCCGTCCAGCATCAGCCGCGCAATCTGCTGACGCAGTTCACGGCATCCGGAGATTTCATCGTAGCCCAGTATCGCGCGCAGGTTGTGCTGTGCCACGCGGCTGAGCTCGCGCCACAGCGGCTTCAGGCTGGGTTGATTAATATCGGGCACGCCGCTGCTAAACGGGATTATCGATTTGTCCGCATGACCTGCCAGCATATCCAGCACCTGATCCCACTGGGTTATTTCGACCGGACGCTGTACCGGACGCGACATCGGTGGCAAGGGTGGCTGCGCTTTTTGTGGCGCGACAAAATAACCGGAACGTGGCTGGGGCGTGATCAGCTGGCGCTGTTCCAGCGTCTGATACGCCTGCTGGACGGTGCTGATGCTGACCCCATGCTCCTGGCTCAGGCTGCGTACCGAGGGCAGTTTTTCGCCATGGCGATACAGCCCTTGCTCAATGCGTTCGGCCAGCAGATTGGCCAGATGTTGGTAACGCGTCATGCTGTATCCCTCATGGGTACCATACAGATTAAAAAATCAGTACAGATTGGCGTGAAAAAAGCGATGCAGAACTCTTTTTAACCAATCTGTATGTTAAATAAAAGTACTTTGTGAGTCTGTATTGTTTTAGGCCAGATCCGTGAAGATAAAGCCTCTGGCAAGGTGGGGAGGCAAGGTATGGAATTTCACGAGAATAAAGCAAAACAGCCGTTTATTGGGTTTGTACTGATCTGGCGGGCATACAAGGCGTGGCGGCTGCGAGCGCAAACGCGGCGCTTATTGCAACAGATGAGCGATGAGCGGCTGCGGGACGTCGGGCTGCGACGCGATCAGGTGGAGTGATTTTCTTTCATCGACAGAGGCTGGGGGGGTATCGCCCCGCCTCTTTTATATTCACAATATTTATCAATTCATGCTTCTGGTTAGTCCGTTTCTTGATACTTATCCTGATAAGTATTATTTTCTCTTCAGCGATGAGAGGAAAGTAAGATGACTGAAGATGAACTGTTTGCCCGCCGCCCGATGGGGATGCGCATGGCAATGGTGGTGCGCCAGTGGCGGGCCATTATTGATGCTGCCATCACCGATACTGGCCTGACGCAGTCCAGCTGGACGGTACTGATGCAACTGTATCAACTGGGAGACAACGTCTCAGTCAGTGAACTGGCACAAATGCAGGGCATCGAACTGCCGCCGCTGATGCGCACCCTCTCGCAGCTGGAAAAGCAGGGCTATCTGCTGCGTTCCACATCGCCCTATGACAAACGCATCCGCCTGCTGGCGCTGACCGCGCAAGGCCGCGCAAGGCTGGACGAACTCAACCGGGTGATAGAGACATACCAACATCGCGTCACCTGCACCATCCCTGAGGCGGAACTCGCTTCCTTCAGCGCCACGCTCAATCAAATCGCCTGCAATCTGCGGACAATCCGCGAAGAAGACAATCAACACTAAAAAACTATGATGACCCCAGAACAAAAATTTGCCCGTTGGGTAAGGGTGAGTATTGCCGCTTTCCTGGTAATATTCGCCTGGTTTATCGTTGCCGATATCTGGATCCCGCTGACGCCGGACTCCACGGTGATGCGCGTGGTAACGCCTGTTTCCTCACGCGTTTCCGGCTACGTCTCGCAGGTGCATGTACACAATAATAGCCAGGTGAAGAAGGGCGATTTGCTGTACGAACTGGATCCGACGCCATTTATCAATAAGGTCGAGGCTGCGCAAATTGCCCTTGAGCAGGCGAAGCTGAGTAACCAACAGCTGGATGCGCAGATCGTCTCTGCCCGCGCCAACCTGCGCACCGCGCAATTCAACGCCCGCAACGATAAGACCACCTTAGACCGCTATCAGCGCCTGAGCGCCATGCAGAATGTGTCGCAATCCGATCTCGACAAGGTGCGTACTGCCTGGCAAACCAGCGAGCAGTCGGTGGCGGCGCTGAATGCCAGTATTCAGAACCTGCTGATCCAGCGCGGAGAGCGCGATGACAAACGTAACGTAACGCTGCAAAAATACCGTAACGCGCTGGAAGAGGCGCAACTGAACCTCGGCTGGAGCAAAGTATATGCCCAGACCGACGGTACGGTGAGTAATCTCCAGCTTAGCCCAGGGCTTTACGCCACCGCGGCCACGCCGCTGCTGGCGCTGGTCAGCCATCAGACCGATATCGTGGCCGACTTTCGCGAGAAAAGTCTGCGCCACACTAAAGTGGAGACCGATGCCGCCGTGGTGTTCGATGCCATGCCGGGCAAAGTTTTCTCTGCCCGCGTCACCAGCAGCGATGCCGGTATTCTGGCGGGCCAGGAACAGGTTAATGGCCAGTTGTCGCAACCGGAACAGTCTACCCGTTGGGTGCGCGATGCCCAGCGTATGCGCATTCACGTCGCGCTGAACGAACCGCTCGACACGCCGTTACCGACCGGGGCGCGCGCAACGGTACAGCTGTATAACAGCGAGGGCGTGTTCGCCCGCACCTTTGCCGGGGCACAGATCCACCTCGTCAGCTGGCTGCACTATGTCTATTAACACGCTGGCCCACGTCTTTACGCCGCACGGGAATATTGTCTACACCGCCAATGATTTTCGCCAGACCCTGCGTATCTCCGTTGCCGGGACAATCGCGCTGAGTATTTCGACCTTCTACAACGTGCAGTACGGCGTGTTCTTTGTGGTTTATCCGCTGATGCTGCTGTCGCTGGTACCGGTATTCAACCGCCATGTGGCAACACAGTTCGTGTTCAGCGCGGCGGTGAACTGTGTCGAAATGGTGCTGATCGTCGGCTATCTTTCACAGTGGCCGCTGGTTATGACACTGGTGGTGTTCGGCCTGTATGTGATGCGTTTTCGTTTTATGAGCAAAGGACCGCTGTTTCTGCTCGGTTCGATGGGCGTGGTGTGCCAGAGTACGATGCTCAACTTTATGAGCTATTCCACCACCAACTGGCATACGCTGATGTTCTCCAATATGGAAGCCTGCGTAATGGCGGTGGCGCTGAGCGCGCTGCTGCATTATCTGATTCCGGACGTGGAACCCCGCCAGCCACCGCCGCGCATTGAGAAAGATGCCGCCCGGGTGCGCCATGAATCGCTGCTTTCCGGCACGGTGGCGACGATGATTTTTGTGGTCTTCCAGATCTGCGATTTGAGTGATTCGCTGTCGGCGCTGATGGCCGGCATTTTGATCCTGTTTCCGATGCACTACCGTGGCGCTGTGATCAGCTCGATTTGGCGCGTGGTCGGCGTGGTGCTGGCCTGCCTGTATATTCTGCTGGTGCAGCTGCTTATCTATGATTTCAGCAACCATATGCTGCTGATGATGCCGCTGATTGGCCTCGGGCTGGCGTTCAGTGCCCGCCTGCACGTAATGGAAAAAGTCGGGGCAGGCGTGGGGTTTGCCAGTATCACTACCATCGGCATTATGTTTGGCCAGAACCTGCACCCGGATCAGGACCTGGTATTCAGCGATCTGTACCGTATCACCTCCGTCACCGTCGCGCTGGTGGTAACGCTCACCATGGTATTTCTGGTGCACCGGGTTTTGAACTGCTTTGCCGCGACGCGGTTTGTGATTACCGAATGAGTGGGGGCAAGTGCCGGATGGCGGCTGCGCCTTATCCAGCCTACGGGAAAGTGCCATTTGTAGGCCCGGTAAGCGTAGCGCCACCGGGCATCAGGGAATATTGCTTGTGTCCGGAATTTGGCCCATTTGGTGAAAATGGACGTTCAATATAGCGATATATCCGCTAAGGTAGTCGAGGTATATCAAGATTAATGATTAGTGAAGATATTATAAATTTATCTTTAATTCTCTTGATATGCTTTCTCAACCAAAAGCTTAGCTTTATCAAGATCGTATTCATTACGAATGATGAGTTCCACATCACCAGTTCCCCAATGACCAATATTGGTCACATCCCGACTAAATCCCTCTTCAAACTGGACATGTTGCGGGCTTATCTTCAGCCATAGGCGAAGGTGGGGATCGGTTATTGGGTAAACCGCAACGCACAGGAAGTTACGGATACGACGGAAGGCATCGTAGAGTTTTAACTCTTTATATTGGACTTCATCGCCAAGCGACAGCACATAGCTTTTTAGGTGCTCGTGGAGTGAAAGTAGTGCCGGAGAAGCAGAAGATAGCTGTTCGCGCTGTGTGCGGGTATGACGCTTCCCATTGCTGCTGGCTGGGATGTCCTGCACGTCGTGCTGAGGGCTATTTTCTACTACGGCATTCACCAGTTCCAGCATCAACAGGTCGCTGGAAAATAGCTTGTAGCGAATCAGACTGATATTACGGTTAATTTGCTGAACAGCATGTTCATCGTATTTATTGAAATCAGCAGCAATACAGATTAATCGCGTGCCTGACCAATCGATGGCTTCGGCCGTAGTTTTACCCATTTTCTCCATCACCCGCCAGCGAAACTCCGCTTTGTGGTCGAGTAGCCAGTCGAGATAAAATAGGCCCTGATTGATCACGTTTTCATTGCTATGTCGTTTATATTCGATAATAACCGGACAGCTATTTTCATCGAGACCTAATGTATCAATCCGGCCACGGTGTGTTTTACCCGTACTGTATTCAGTGTCGAGAAACCTAACGCCAAGAAAGGTTTCCATATGTGATTCAATCAGCCTTTGCAGATCTTTTTCGACAGCCGCGGCCTTGCCCGGTAGTTCTTGTACTCTTCCGGCGCAGTGGCGGAACAGTTGTATATCGCTCATGGATCCTTCCTGTTATTTTCCTGCATATGCTATCGCTTACTCGCGAACGGCTTGCACATTATAAACACCTTATGCAGGCAACGCGAAATGACCCGCCGCCATATCAAACATCAGGCGGGCAAAGCCCTTAGCGCACTGCGGGTTCGATAAATACTGCAGCATAAACTCTTGTCGCGCTTCGTCGCTGTCCATCACCGCGTCGTCCACCGCTTTGAAAAAATCGCCTAATATCGCCTGTTCGGGACTGTTATTCCTGATTTGTTTCATCACGGTTTCATTCTCAGTGATTTTATTAAACACGGTCATTGCGCTGCTGAGCATATCTTTATCCGTCAGATGGTCGGTGATAAACAGCTCATTCATGCGCGACAAAATATGCGACAGAAATTCCTCTTTCTTGTCTTTTGGTTTTGCCGTACCCACGTCGTTGCTGGGATCGAGCGTATATTCCGCAGCATCTTCCTGTAGCTTCAAATGCTGTTCGTGGATCTTCGATAAGCGGTAGTGGCTCATCTCCACGTTACTGAGATCGATCTCGTCTTCCTCCAGCCGCTGTTCGTGCAACAAAGGTCGTAGATGGCGGGCGAACAGGCTGAGTTTTTCCAGATCTTTATCATCGTATTCGACGATCTGCGACATAAACTCGTAAAAACGCACAAAACTGCCGAGATCCTTCTTGAAAATTTCCAGCCGATCTTTTTCCTGCTTACAGGCTTTAAAGCTGTTTTCGGCATTGGTGATCAGCACCACATCACCGGTTTTTTTGGTTCTTTCGAACATCTCTTTGGCGGTCAGATATGCGTCGATAGCGAGGGCGTAGCGCTTCTGCCAGCGCTCAACGGCCGGGCGGCAGATATTACTGATGGCGGCGTTGGATTTGTTTTTCGTAAAAAACGCGTCGCAGAACTGATCCACCTCGTTCCACTGGAAAATCTGGCTGGCACGTAGTTTCTCAAACAGATCAAATACCTGCTGGGGGTCGCTGACATCGGTCAGCTCGGCGGTCTGATAGTAGGGCTGGAAAGCATCCAGAATATCCTGCGGATCGTTATAAAAATCGAGCACAAAAGTGCCGGACTCCGCTTTGCCCGGATAGGTACGATTCAGGCGCGAAAGCGTCTGGACGCACTCGACGCCACCGAGCGCTTTATCGACATACATGGCGCACAGCTTAGGCTGGTCAAAACCGGTCTGGAACTTATTGGCGACCAGCATTACCTGGTAATCATCGCTGTCGAACGCTTTACGCATATCCCGGCCTTTCAGCCCCGGATTCATGTTTGCTTCTGTGAACTTCTGGTTCAGTAATGCTTCGCTGTTATGGTCGCTCTCCTGAAACTCGACTTCGCCGGAAAATGCCACCATGGCGCTGATTTTTGCATAACGGTTTTCGGCGATGTATTTATCAAATGCCAGCTTGTAGCGTACCGCTGCTTTGCGTGAACTGGTGACCACCATTGCTTTCGCCTGCCCGCCGAGCAGATTCATCACATGCTTGCGAAAGTGCTCGACGATCACTTTCACCTTCTGCGAGACGTTGTAATCGTGCAGCGTCACCCATTGGTTTAGCCTGACCTTGGCCCGGTTGCTGTCCACTTCGCGGTCTTTATCTTCCAGCTTTTGCAGCAGCTGATACGCCACTTTATAGCTGGTGTAGTTTTTCAGTACATCGAGAATAAAGCCTTCCTCAATGGCCTGACGCATGGTGTATACGTGGAATGCCGCCGGTTTGTTAGTGGCCGATGCTGGTTCGCCTGGGTGCGGGAGGCGACCAAAAAGCTCCAGCGTTTTGGCCTTCGGTGTGGCGGTGAACGCATAATAGTTCAGATTGCCGCTGTTGCGACGCGCGGCAAGGGTGGCGTTGAGGCTGTCCTCTGACGACAGTACCGTGTCGTCGTCCCGCTCTTCACTCATCAGCACTTCTTTTAGCTGCCGCGCCGTGGATCCGCTTTGCGACGAGTGCGCTTCATCAGCAATCACCGCATATTTACGTTGTTTCAGACTGACGCTGTTTTCAATCGCTTTCAGTACGAACGGGAAGGTCTGGATGGTGACGATAATAATCGGCTGCGAGTGTTCCAGCGCGCTGGCCAGCTTTTCCGATTTGGAACCATCGCCTTCTTTGTTATTAATGCGCCCGACCACGCCGTCGGCATGTTCGAACTGGTAGATGGTGTCCTGCAGCTGATCGTCGAGCACCGTGCGATCGGTAACCACGATAACCGAGTGAAACCGCTTCTCGCCGCTGTCATCATACAGGCGAGACAACTGGTGCGCGGTCCAGGCGATGGAGTTCGACTTGCCGGAACCGGCGCTGTGCTGGATCAGGTATTTGTTACCGGTGCCCTCGACCACCGCGGCCTGTAGCAGTCTGTTGACCACATCCCACTGGTGATAGCGTGGGAAGATCAGACTCTCTTTTTTGTACTTCTGCCCGTTCCAGTCCTCTTTCTCTTCGATTTGCAGATGCACAAAGCTGGCGAGGATTTTCAGTAGGTTATCCGGCAGCAGCACCTCGTTCCACAGGTAATCGGTCGCATAGCGGCCCGCGTCTTCCGGGATGTCATTGCCCGCACCGCCTACTTTTGTGCCTTTGTTGAACGGCAGAAAGAAGGTGTCGTCGCCCGCGAGTTTGGTCGCCATATAGACATCGAACTGGCTGACGGCGAAGTGCACCAACGCCCCGCGCTTAAAGGTCAGCAGCGGTTCGGGCTTATTGGTGGCTGGGTCTTTCGGCAGCCGGGTTTTCTTATACTGCGTGATGGCGTTCTGTACCGCCTGCTTAAACTCGGATTTCAGTTCCAGCGTGGCAACCGGCAGGCCGTTGATAAATAGCACCAGATCGATACGCCAGCGTTTCGCTTTCAGTTCATTGTCATTGGCTGTGCTGGCGTACGGGCTGTAGACCAGTTCCGGCACGATCCGGCAGAGATTCTGCCGATAGCGCGCGAGAGTGTCCGGGTTGAGCGTATGTTCCGGTTTAAACTGGCAGAGAAAAAAGCGCGCGTTGCGTATCTTCAGACCATGACGCAGTACGCCGAGCGAACCCCAGCTGCGCGACAGCATATCGGTAGCGTTAATGTCAGCTTTTTGCAACTGAGTGACCAGGGTATCGAGAAAATGACGTTCGGTGTCGTTGGGATACACCTTCGCAAACTTTTCCCACTCCTGCGGCTGGGTGGTTTGCACGAATTGCAGCGTGTCCTGTATGTAGAGTGCACGTTCGCGATCGTAGCCGTCGCCTTTGCCGACAATCCAGCCGTTGGCGGCCATCTGGCGGATGATGTCGTTTTGCAGGTTAATTTCGCGGGTGATATCGGGGGTCATACAGCAACCTCCGCTTCGGTTGTGGCTTGCTCGTTGGGGGCGCGCCAGTGGCGGACGTCGATTTTGCCGGTGACGGCGGCGGAAATAAGGGCGGTGCGGCGTTCTTTGAGGAGTTCGATTTGTTGGAGTTGTTTGCTGATTAAGTCATCTATTTTCGTGGTTTTTTTATCCAGAAAATCAATGATTATAAGCTGCTCGTTCAAGTCTGGAGAGGAAATTTTTAATGATGCAACTTTTTCTTGATTAATATTTGGCTGTCCACCTCCAGAAGATAGATTGATGATGTTTTCTCTGAAGGTTTGTAACCAATATTTTAGGTATAGGTTATTTATTACTTTAGATTTTGTCATCGCACAACACGCTTGATTAGTGGTTGCATCTACTCCAAGTATTCCGATTCGACCAATTGTTGCACCATACATTGCAATAATAATTGATCCAGCAGGATATAATTTTAATGCGGAAAATGATTGCAGTGTTACAGTGCTTATATTTTTTAGTGTATTATTGATTATATTTTCTCGTAACTCGCCAGTAGTCACCCATGGAATATTCCCCTGGAACCAATTTTCATCATTTGATGTTGGCGTTGTTCCTGAACCTATCGTGTCATAAGCATGAAATAGCTTCCATATACTCCAGTGTTTTGGAATTGTTCCCAACCACTCAACACCCGAATCTTTCATTGGCACATCAGGATTTAGCCCTTTGGTCACTGCATGGCTAATCACTGCCTGACGTTTTTCTTTTAACAGTTCAATGATTTGTTGTTGTTTCTCGATTAGACTATCGATTTTTGCTGTTTCGTTGTCGAGAAAGGATGCAATGAAAACTTGTTCCTGCAATGAAGGGATAGTCGTTCTATATCCAACCATTCCTGCATCGCTTATGTTGGGTTGAGCACCGCCAAAAGCTGTTAATTTAATATATTCCTGATAGCCACTACTTTTTAATGTATACCATAAGAAACGATAATTCATTAACTTATCTAAAGTTTTAAATAAACCAACTCGCTGATTGATTAAAGCAGGAGATTTGTTTTCATAAAAGCCAGCCTTCCCAATGGTTGCCCCCGTCATTGCCATTAGCAGTTCACCGTTTTGAACAATATATGACTGACTTTGTTTAGCTATAGTGCGAGAAACATATTTGCAGTTTGCTAAATTAATCGAACCATCTTGACTAATATCTCCGATTCTGATGACTGGTTCACCAAAAGAAATAAATAAATCACTCGCAAATGCATATCCCCCTTTAACCCAAGAGTATCTTTTTAATTCAGTTATTAACCACTTGGTAGGTACATTACCCAACCATTCCACCCCAGAATCCCTATACTCCGAATACGCCTTATACTTAGCCATCAGGAATGCACCTCTCGCAGCAACTGCATAATCTCGACGCTTACCGCATCCAAATCAGCATCAATCTCCTCCAACGATCGCGGCGGCGTATACACGTAGAAATGGCGGTTAAAAGGGATCTCGTAGCCGACAATGCC
This sequence comes from Citrobacter sp. Cpo091, assembly GCF_030332645.1. Lineage (NCBI taxonomy): Bacteria > Pseudomonadati > Pseudomonadota > Gammaproteobacteria > Enterobacterales > Enterobacteriaceae > Citrobacter > Citrobacter sp. Cpo091. The sequence continues at coordinate 338,038 of NZ_JAOWHL010000039.1, read as the reverse complement.
GATCTCGCCGTCGATCGCATCGCGCTTGTCGGCGTTGATCCACGCGTCGGGCACGTGCGGCAATACCTCCGCTTTAACGTAGCTCTCGATCAAATCGCTGGTAGAAACGGTGGGATCCAGCGGCACATTTTCGTTATCACGCAGCTCGCCGTCCTGCTCAAACTCCACCACCTGCCCGCGATAGGCAAACGCGCCGTACAGCGGCTGGGCGTCTTCTTTTAATACCTTCTTCACCACCGGCGCGGCGTCCGGGTTTTTGCGGGTTACCGCGTCGATAAACTGCTTGTTCTCTTTGGCATCCAGCTTCACACCGGCGGTTTTCAGCGCGCTTTTTAAGTCTGTCTGGAACTGATTAAAGTCATCGCTGACGCCGGAAATGCCGCCAGGCTTATCGCCAAACGCGGCCTGAATATGCCGGGCTTTTTCCATTAATCCGCGCTGGGCCAGCCACAGTTTGCTGTCGAGCAGGTCTTTGATTTGTTTCTCTTTCAGCTCGGCAAACTCGGCTTTGATTATGGCGCGGGCTTCGGCTTCTAACGCAAAGAAATCACCGTAACTATCTGTCTGCCAGTGGGCGGCAAATGCGTCAAACAGGCATTCCATCGGCGCGTTAAACGGCTTCGGCGCAAAGCGTAATGCGGCAATGGCCTCATCGGTAATTTGTGCCGACAGGCGCAGCGGGCGCTCAATGGTCAGGCGGCGATAGCCAAAATCGGTGCTGTTGAAGATCTTACTGGCGAAGGTTTTCGGCGCTTCGCTTTTCGCGGTTGCAGACTGACGACCGCGGCTGGATTTTTGCTCCGGCGCTTTCTCCAGCCCCAGAGCTTCCAGCGTGGTGGTCTCTATTGCTTCAAAATCGCCAAAGGTTTGGGTGATGAGCCGGATATCGTCTTCCCCCATCAGGTTACGCTTTGAACCCAGCGACTTGCGCATTTTGCCGCACAGGTTGCTGCCATCAATGAGCTGGACTTTGCCTTTGCGCTCTGGCGCTTTCTTGTTGGAGAGGATCCACACGTAGGTGGCGATGCCGGTGTTGTAGAACATATCCGTTGGCAGGGCGATGATGCCTTCCAGCAGATCGGCTTCGAGGATGTAACGGCGGATTTCGCTTTCGCCGCTGCCCGCGCCGCCGGTAAACAACGGGGAGCCGTTGAGGATGATGCCGATGCGCCCGCCGCCGCTGTGGGCGTCGCGCATTTTACTGATCAAATGCAGCAGGAACAGTAACGAGCCATCGGAGACGCGCGGCAGGCCGGGGCCAAAGCGTCCGTCAAAACCTTTCTGTGCGTGCTCGTCGCCGATCTCGCCTTCGATCTTTTTCCAGTCCACACCAAACGGCGGGTTGGAGAGCATGTAATCGAATTTCTCGGCGGGGAGCTGATCGTTGGAAAGCGTATTGCCGAGCTTGATGCGGCTGACATCCTGGCCTTTAATCAGCATGTCTGCTTTACAGATGGCGTATGACTCCGGGTTTAGCTCCTGGCCAAAAGCGCGCATCACCGCATTAGGGTTCAGCTCGTGCAGATATTCCATCCCGGAGGAGAGAAAGCCGCCAGTGCCCGCCGTTGGGTCGTAGATGGTGCGAATAATACCGTCTTTGGCGAGCGCGTCGTCGTCGCCGATGAATACCAGCGAAGTGGTCAGGCGTACGATATCACGTGGGGTAAAGTGCTCACCGGCTGTCTCATTCGAACCTTCCGCAAAACGGCGGATTAACTCCTCAAACACCAGCCCCATATCATGGTTTGAAATGTCCTTCGGGCTTAACTCTGCGTTTGCAAACTTTTGCACTACCTTATAGAGCAAGTTGGCCTCTTCCAGTTGGCCGACAAACTCGCTGAACTTGAAGTGATCGAAAATCTCACGGGCATCGGTGGAGAAGGACTGAACATATTTCTCCAGATTGGCCTTGATACCGTTTTGCCCCATCTTGCTTAGATCCATCGGTGAGGTGTTAAAGAATGTCAGGCCATCTGCGGCGCGCAGGAGCATCTTCTCTTGCGCTTCTTCCGGCAAATTGAGTGCTTTAATTTTTTCTGCCTGAGCAAGTACGGCCTCTTTGCTGTCTTCGAGTACACACTCCAGTCGGCGCAGCAGGGTAAAGGGGAGAATAATGCGGCCATACTGTGATTGTTTAAAATCGCCGCGCAGCAGGTCGGCGACCGACCAAAGAAAAGCGGCCGTCTGGGTGAAATTTCCTGATGTCATAAATACTTTCCTGGCCTCTGTGATGAGGCTTACTTTTTCTTCGGGTAGATAGTCTCCTTTTTACCAGAAATTTGTAAGTTGATCATTTATAACGAGTTTTTATAATTTATAGTGATCATTTATCACTAAAGATCATTTTAATGAATGTTTATAGGAGAGAGGAAAAACAGCATTCTCGCTCTGCAAGAATGCGATAAATGATTGAGGAAAGATGCCGGATGGCGGCTGTGCCTTATCCGGCCTACGAAATTCAATCACTGATCGTCTAATTGTGAAGCTATTTCCAACAACCGAGGTATAATCGTAAGATAATTGTATATACGTTTTTGTATATACAATTAGGGATGAAATACATGCCAATGGAGTTTGAATGGGATGCAAACAAGGCACAAAGTAACCACCGTAAACATGGTGTTCGCTTTGAGGACGCAGTATTGGTTTTCGACGATCCACGGCATATGTCCAGACAGGATCGTTATGAGAACGGTGAGTATCGGTGGCAGACCATCGGTATTGTTCATGGCATTGTGGTTATTTTGGTTGCCCATAGCGTTAGGTTTGAAAGTGGCGTTGAAGTCATTCGTATCATCAGTGCCAGAAAGGCAGACAGTAAAGAGAGGAATCGTTATGAGCATGGTTAAACATAAACGCGGCAGCGTATCCGCGCTGAGTGCTCAGCATGAGGCTGAACTGAAGGCGCTGGCGAATAAACCGGATGATGATATTGATTACAGTGACATTCCCGTGACCGAAGATGAGCAGTGGTCAGAGGCTAATCGCGGTAAGTTTTTCCGTCCGTTGAAAACGCAGGCATCGGTGCGCATTGATGCCGATGTGATGGAGTGGCTAAAGCGCCCCGGGAAGGGTTACCAGACGCGGCTGAATGCTATTTTGCGCGAGGCTATGCTGAGAGAGCAAAACAAGAAATAGCCTTATACTGGGGCAGTGAGTGCCGGATGGCGGCTGCGCCTTATCCGGCCTACGGGAAAGTGCCATTTCCAGGCCCGGTAAGCGTAGCGCCACCGGGCAATTCAGCAGGGGATTACTTCTTCAATCCCGCAAATGCGGCTCTGATCTCGTCTTCCGGCAGGTTAATGCCGATAAACACCAGCAGGCTGTGCGGTGTTTCGTCGCCCCACGGGCGGTCCCAGTCGGCGCTGTACAGGCGCTGGACGCCCTGGAACAGCAGTCGGTTCGGCTCGCCTTCAATCCACAGCATGCCTTTGTAGCGCAGTAGCTTCTCGGCGGATTCCAGCAGCAGGTTTTCCATCACTCGCGACACGTCGCTGATGTTGACCGGGTAATCCAGCTCGACGACGATCGAGGAGATATCGTTTTGTTTGTCGGCAATAAAGTGGAAGCGCGGTTTGGCGCTGACCACGTTCTCTTCCAGCATAAAACCGTTGGTGTCGAACAGCAGGGAGAGGTCGATGTCGCCATGCGTGACGGTATACACCGGGGCGCGGGCGTTGATGCGCGCCAGGCGTTCACGAAGCTTTTCGCTTTCACCTGCGACGTCGGTTTTGGTCAGCAGGATGCGGTCGGCATAGCCTACCTGCGACTGGGCGATGGTGAACTGATTCATCTGATCGTCGGCATGTACCGCGTCAACCAGCGCAATTACGCCGTCCAGCAGGTAGCGTTCGCAAATCACTTCATGGGAGAAAAAGGTCTGAATAATCGGGCCGGGGTCGGCCATGCCGGTGCACTCGATCACCAGACGGTCGAAATTGATGGCGCCTTTGTCGAGGTTGTCGAGCAGGTCTAACAATGCGTCTTCCAGTTCACTGGAGCGGGTACAGCAAATACAGCCGTTGGTCAGGGTTTTGATCTGCGTGGCGCGATCGCCAATCAGCTGATCGTCCACCGAGACTTCACCGAATTCGTTTTCGATAACGGCAATCTTGTAACCGTGCTGCTCGTTGAGAATATGGCGCAGCAGGGTGGTTTTACCCGCGCCAAGAAAACCGGTGAGTAGGGTAACTGCAATCGGGGTCATTCACTTCTCCTTCTAACAGCAACTGCTTCCGCCGCTACCGTAGCGGGCTTCCTGGCGCTCGCGGAAGAATTCTTCGTAGGTCATGTACGGCTTATCGGGATGGTTGGTCTTCATGTGCTCGACATAGTTGTCGTAGTCCGGAATGCCAATCAGCATCTTCGCCGCCTGACCGAGATATTTTTTAGCTTGCCCTAAAGTACCAAACATAAACAATCCTGATAAGCGAAAAGCCCCGCCGGAGCGGGGCTGAATACATCTTAGTGATGTGAAGAGGTCTTCACGCCGCCTTCCGGCACCGGCACATACGGTGTCTCTTTATCAGAGCGACCGTTGATGGCGCGGGCTTTCTGCCAGGTACGGAACCCGTAGAAAATGATGCTGTACACCACCACCAGGAACAGAATACTCAGACCTGCGTTGGTGTAGTTATTGACGACGATGTGGTTCATGTTGGCAATCTGCTGAGCGGTCAGTTCGCCGCCGTTAGCAATCTTCTCTTTGTACTGATTCGCCATGAAGAAGAAGCCTTCCATCTGCGGGTTGGTGCTGAACAGTTTCAGACCCAGCGCCCAGGTGGTGCAGATAAGCAGCCATACTGCCGGAACAACGGTAACCCAGATGTATTTGGTGCGCTGCATTTTAACCAGTACCACGGTGCCGAGAACCAGTGCCACGGCAGCCAGCATCTGGTTAGAGATACCGAACAGCGGCCACAGGCTCTTAACGCCGCCCAGCGGGTCAACAACGCCTTGATACAGCAGGTAACCCCACAGGCCTACGCAGCCCGCAGTACCGATGATACCCGCAACCAGGGAGTCGGTTTTCTTCAGGAACGGCACGAAGTTACCCAGTAAATCCTGCAGCATAAAGCGGCCAGAACGGGTACCGGCATCCAGTGCGGTCAGGATGAACAGCGCTTCGAACAGAATACCGAAGTGGTACCAGAAGCCCATATCAGCCATCGGCAGCACTTTGTGGAACACGTGAGCGATACCAACAGCCAGCGTCGGTGCGCCACCTGCGCGGTTCAGAACGGACGGTTCACCGATGTCTTTCGCGGTTTGCAGGATCTGCTCAGGCGAAATGACGAAGCCCCAGGAGCTGACGGTCGCTGCCGCATGTGCGGTGACGTCTTTCAACTGCGCCATAATCAGCGGTGCGTTTTCGCCGCTCATTTCATGCAGGTTCGGCATAGTGATGCCAAGGCCCGCAGGCGGGGTGTTCATCGCGAAGTACAGACCTGGTTCGATGATAGACGCGGCAACCAGCGCCATAATTGCGACGAAGGATTCCATCAGCATCGCGCCGTAACCGATAAAGCGTGCATCGGTTTCACAGGCCAGCAGCTTCGGTGTGGTACCGGAAGCAATCAGCGCATGGAAGCCAGATACCGCACCACACGCGATGGTGATGAACAGGAACGGGAACAGAGCGCCTTTCCACAGCGGGCCAGTACCATCAACGTACTGCGTCATTGCCGGCATTTTCAGTTCCGGGTTGAGGATAACAATCCCCACCGCCAGACCGACGATAACGCCGATTTTCAGGAAGGTAGCCAGATAGTCGCGCGGGGCGAGGATCAGCCATACCGGCAGCAGCGCAGAGATAAATGCGTAGCCGATCAGGGTAAAGGTAATGGTGGTGTCTTTAAAGGTCAGCGCCGGGCCCCAGTATGGATCGTGCGCAATCACGCCGCCGAAGTAGATAGAAGCAACCAGCAGCACAATACCAATCACCGACACTTCGCCCACGCGTCCCGGTCGCAGGAATCGCATGTAGATCCCCATGAACAACGCGATAGGTACGGTTGAGCAGACGGTGAACACACCCCACGGGCTTTCTGCCAGCGCTTTTACCACGATCAACGCCAGTACTGCGAGGATGATGATCATGATTAAGAAGCAGCCGAACAGTGCAATGGTTCCCGGGATCGGGCCCATCTCTTCTTTGATCATCTCACCCAGAGATGCGCCGTTACGGCGGGAAGAGATAAACAGTACCATGAAGTCCTGCACCGCACCGGCCAGCACGACGCCTGCCAGCAGCCACAGCGTACCAGGCAGGTAGCCCATCTGCGCAGCCAGTACCGGCCCAACCAGCGGACCAGCACCTGCGATAGCGGCAAAGTGGTGACCAAACAAGACGTTACGGTTGGTTGGAACGTAGTTCAGACCGTCATTGTTGATGACCGCCGGCGTGGCACGCGTTGGGTCAAGTTTCATCACCTTTTGGGCGATGTACAGGCTGTAGTAACGATAGGCCACCAGATAAACAGAAACTGAGGCGACAACGATCCACAGGGCACTAATGTGCTCACCCCGACGTAATGCCACTACCGAGAGGCAGAATGCACCGATGATTCCGAGAATCACCCAGGGTATGTGCTTGAATAACTTTTTCGTATCCATAGTAAAACCTGGTTTTTTACCCGTCATACTTCAAGTTGTATGTGCGTTGGCTTCATTCGCTCACCTCAGTCACTTACTTTTGTAAGCTCCTGACGATTCCCTCATTTGCCGCCTTCTTACAACTCGAATTATCTAGGGTACCTATTAATAATTGGCCGAAGCCGCGTGGGTTTGATCTTGTGTTTGAGGAGGTAAATTGACTGCTATGTTGGGGGGATCTTGCCAGAGAATTACGCGCGTAAAGTAAGGTAAATAAGTGAGCGGTTGTATGTCAGCTTAAGCGGTCTCAAGTGTCAGTGAGCGGTAAACTGCGGGGGGAACGGGGAAATTTATGTGATTGAGATCACGGCATTATAGCGTTTGCCTGTCTACATGCCGTGTTTTCCCACTGACAAAGCACCTCACTGAGAGACTCAGATTACGATATAACAGTAAGGCGTATGTTCGATGTCTCTGAGCAACACATGTTTCTTACGTGATTTAGTCAGGTAATATTTTTCATCCAGATAGTAGTCAATGAGTTCATCGAGGCGCTCTTTATCTATGCGGGGCGTTACCCCCAGCGTCCAGAAGCTACGCAGCTCTAATTCCGAACGTTTGATTTTTGCGCTTTTAACCAAATCAGCAATCATATTTCTGACGCAGCTTGTCGGATCCTGGTTCTGTTTGAGTTCAAGCGCAATGTAGCTATCCTGCGTCCAGCCTTTTTTCCGCAACAAGAAATCTGCACGTACAGACAAGCGCTGTGGATTTTTCCGGAGATCGCAAGCAAGAGTTTGCTCACGCCACCATTCATGACCCGTCGAAGCTAGCAGATTGGCAAATTCTATCTGCATCCAGACTTCCCAACCGGAAATGTTGTACTGATCGATGATATTGAGCTTTTGGCGAATATCTTCACGTTCAAAAAAGTGGTGTGCGAGGGTGGATAGGTGATCAAAATCGCGATTTAACATAGAAGCATCCTTTCCTTCAAAAAACGGAATCCTACACCTAAGACGTAATGGAACGATTAATTTTTTGCGTAATTTGTCATAGGGAACGGTATTTAATGTGAAAACGATAATTCTGTGGCAATTGCTGGCACCATAAAGTTTTCTCTTTCCAGGCCGAAAACCAGAGTATCTGTCTAGCGGAAAGAGAAAACATGTTAAAACGAATGAAGATTGTTACCAGCTTACTGCTGGTATTGGCGTTATTTGGCCTTTTACAGCTCGCCTCGGGCGGCTTGTTTTTTAACTCACTTAAGAATGACAAAGAGAACTTTACCGTTCTGCAAACCATTCGCCAGCAACAGTCTGCACTGAACGCCACTTGGGTTGAGCTGCTGCAAACGCGTAACACCCTGAACCGGGCAGGCATTCGCTACATGATGGATCAGAGCAATATCGGCAGCGGCGCGACCGTTGCCGAGCTGATGCAGGTGGCGAGTACGGCGCTGAAACTGACGGAAAAAAACTGGGCGATTTACGAGTCGCTCCCGCGCGATCCGCGCCAAAGCGAAGCCGCTTTCCAGGAGATTAACCGCACCTATGACATCTATCATGGTGCGCTGGCGGAGCTGATCCAGTTACTGGGTGACGGGAAGATCAACGCATTCTTTGATCAACCGACACAGAGCTATCAGGATGGTTTTGAGAAGCAATATATCAACTACATGCAGCAGAACGATCGCCTGTATGACATCGCGGTGGCAGATAACAACAGCTCTTACAGCCAGGCGATGTGGGTGTTGGTTTGTGTGCTGATTACCGTACTGGCGGCGATTATTGCGGTGTGGTTTGGTATCAAGCTGACCCTTATCTCTCCTATGAACCGTCTGATCGACAGCATTCGTCATATCGCCAGCGGTGACCTGGTGAAACGTATTGAAGTGGAAGGGTCCAACGAGATTGGGCAACTGGCGGAAAGCCTGCGTCACATGCAGGGTGAGCTGATGAATACCGTGGGTGACGTGCGTAACGGTGCCAACGCGATTTACAGTGGGGCCAGCGAGATTGCGATGGGCAATAACGATCTCTCCTCCCGTACCGAGCAGCAGGCTGCATCTCTGGAAGAAACCGCAGCCAGCATGGAACAGCTGACGGCGACCGTGAAGCAGAACGCCGAAAACGCGCGTCAGGCCAGCCATCTGGCGCTGAGTGCTTCTGAAACCGCGCAGAAAGGCGGCAAAGTGGTGGATAACGTGGTGCAAACCATGCGTGACATCGCGTCCAGTTCGCAGAAAATCGCCGACATTATCAGCGTCATCGACGGCATTGCCTTCCAGACTAACATTCTGGCGCTCAACGCCGCGGTAGAAGCAGCACGTGCGGGTGAGCAGGGCCGTGGATTTGCGGTGGTTGCGGGTGAAGTGCGTAACCTGGCCCAGCGTAGTGCGCAGGCCGCGCGCGAGATTAAGAGCCTGATTGAAGACTCGGTCAGCCGCGTGGATGTTGGTTCAACGCTGGTAGAAAGTGCCGGTGAAACCATGGATGAGATCGTCAATGCGGTAACCCGCGTGACCGATATCATGGGTGAAATCGCCTCTGCTTCTGATGAACAGAGCCGCGGTATTGACCAGGTGGGTCTGGCCGTTGCCGAGATGGATCGCGTGACGCAGCAGAACGCATCGCTGGTGGAAGAATCCGCCGCCGCCGCCGCGGCGCTGGAAGAGCAGGCCAGCCGCCTGACTCAGGCCGTTGCCGTGTTCCGTATCCAGCATGACCAACAGCGCGCGCGTGACGTTGCGGCCGCTAAACCGGTTTCAACGGTCCAGCCGCGCAAAGCCGCGGTAACGGATGCCGGGGACAACTGGGAAACGTTCTAAGCCTGTGATGCCGGATGGCGCTGTCGCTTATCCGGCCTACGGGGAAAGATACGTGGTTGCCGGATGGCGCTGCCGCTTATCAGGCTTACCGGAAATGTTACGTAGGCCCGATAAGGCGTAGCCGCCATCGGGCAATTAGCGCAACATCAGGTGCATGGCGCAGCGCGATTCAAATGCCAGTCCATGCGCCGCTTCCTCTTCTCTTTTCTGGCGCAACTTTGCAGGCAGCGTCTCGTCAGCCAGCATTTCAAATCCCAGTCGTGCGTACCATGGCGCATTCCACGGCACATCGCGGAAGGTGGTCAGCGTGAGCGACGTATAACCTTTCGCGTGCGCCTGTTCGGCAACATACTCAATCAATCTGCGGCCAATTCCTTTTCCCTGCCACTCCAGATGCAGCGACAGTTCAGCAATAAACAGCGATGACCCCAGCGTTTCGGCAACCAAAAAACCGACCGGAAGCGCATCGACCTGCGCCAGCCAGCTCATGCCTGCGGCGGCAAAAGCCTGATGCTGAGCAGCGGATAACATCTGGTCTTCAGCAATCCACGCCAGTTCGGGGATGCGTAAAAAACGTTGCCCCGCAGATCGTTCGATGGCGGGAAGAGCGGCAGTGTCTGCCAGAGTAGTAGCGCGCAAGGTGATGTTCATACGAGGAGCATAACATGCCCGATAAACGCGGTGTTATCGGGCATCTGGAGGATTAATCTTTACGCGGATCGCTGATGGGTTGGCGAACCAGGAAGATGTAGGCGAGGGCACCCACCATGGTGACGCAGCCGCAGATGATCAACGCCAGGCGGAAAGAGTTGGTGGTATCAACAATAAAACCGGTGACGATCGGTGCGAACGACGCGCAGATAAAGCTGGCAAAGTTCTGGATACTGCCCACGGAAGCTGTCATACGTGAGGCGACGGCGACGTGGATCAGACCCCAGCACGAGGTACCTGCGAAGTGGATACAGAACAGCGCCATACCGATCAGTAACACGGCGGCCATTGACGTTGTGGCCTGTGGCACGACGAAGGTGAAGGCCGCGGAGCAGAACATCCCGGCGATAATACAAATCTTACGGCTCTTAATCGGCGCCATACCACCTTTCACCAGCCAGTCGGTGACAAAACCGTTAATCAGCATGCCGGCTGCGCCAAACAGGAATGGGATCGCCGCCATTAATCCGGTGCTTTTTAAATCCAGGTTGTAGGAGGTTTGCAGGTAGCCCGGCAGCCAGGCCAGGTATAACCATGCGGTGTAGTTGATGCCGCTAAAGCCCAGCATCATGCCCCACATGGTACGGTTGCGGAACAGGCTGCGCCATTCGGCAAAGCTCAGCGGATCGCGGCGGGCATTGACGCTACCGGCGTTCAGGTACGCTTGTTCCGTGGCGCTCAGCTCAATTTGCTCGCGGTTGCGATACAGCATGTACCAGCCGATGGCGAGGAAAATACCCAGCACGCCAATGGTGATGAACATCCAGCGCCAGCCCATTACCAGCATCATGGCAGCCAGAATCGGCGGGCTAATGGCAACCCCGATGGTGGAGGCGGCGTTGAATAATCCCATCGGGCGGCCGCGCTCTTTGATGTTAAACCAGTCGTTGATGACCTTTACGCCGCACGGGTTCATTGGCGCTTCGCCGATCCCCATCCCGATACGCACCAACACAAACTGGGTGAAGCTGTGCACCATGCCGGACATCGCCTGAAACAGCGACCAGAAGAACATCCCCAGTCCCAGCATAATGCGCGGACCTTTGCGGTCCAGCAGCGGACCGCAGGGCAGTTGCGCAATACCGTAAGCGAGAGAGAATACCGACAGCAGCACGCCGATTTGCGTGGCGCTCAGCCCCAGTTCTTCACGAATCGTTAAGTTGGCGACAGACAGTGAACTGCGGTCGAGGTAATTAATCACCGCAGCAAAAAATAATAAAATCATTGCTGTGGTCTGGATACGTTTAATTCGGCTACTGCGTTGCACCATGCCCTCAGGCGGAACATTAATATCCGCAGATGACGACGTGCCAAACGAAGAACTTGGGTCGAGGGTAATATTATTTTTTTCCACGCCGGACTCCTGAACCTCAATAATTTATTTTTCACACAGCTGGACTGTGCAGTATTGAAAAAATACCAGTGATGAATCAATTTGCTCATCACCGCTCACAAAAGTTTTTAATGCAGTCGACTTAGCGTGAGCATAGGCAAGAGGTATTTTTCAGGCGTTTTTATTTTTATAAAATCGTGCTCCCGGTAATGATTTGCTGTTTTTTATCGGTACTTAATGAGCGACATTACAACCCTGGTTGATGGAGCGAATCATCGATTGTTTGGCTGAATTCAAATGGTTACAGAGCGCGAGGGTGGCATCCAGGTCGCTGCGGCATATCAGCGCGCTGAGGATGGTCATATGCTCATCAATGGCAATGATATTACGCTGCTTGAGATCGCTCTCATCCCACTGATAGTGGAAGTGGAAAATCACGGAGATGATTTCAAGTGATTGATTAAAAAATACATTATCGGCAGCAGAGAGTAGCAAAGCATGGAACTCACGATCTAACTGCGAGAACATGCGAAAGCTGCTGCCAATGCTGTCGCGCAGGATCCGATGGCGCTCCAGCAGCGTTTTAGCCTGCAACCAACGCGGGTCATCGTCCGGCAGATTGAGGAAATGCTGCAGAGAATGCGTTTCCAGCATCTCTCTGAGTTCAAACAGCTGTTCCGCATAGGCCTGATCGAACTGCTTCATGCTCCACTGACCACGTTTTTCGTTTTTAATCAGGTTGTAACGTTCGAATTTTAAAAGATATTCCCGCACTACCACCGGGCTGACGCCTGCGGCTCTGGCAAGCTGTAGTTCGGAGAAGCTCTCGCCTGCGCGCAGCTGTCGCTGGTTGATCATGGTGAAAAACGCCTGCTCAAAAATCCGGTTTTGCTCGGTCATGGAGGCGGTGGTGCAGGCAAAACCGTCGTCATGGTCGGGTTTTCGCACGATGACATAGTGGCTGCCGACCTGGGTCAGCACGCCGCACTCGCCTAAGTGGCTCAGCATATGGCGCACGGTGGTGCGGCTGATGTTGTACATCTCCGCCAGTGCGCTTTGTGAGGGGAGTGGGGAAGGGATATGACCACGCGCCATATCATCGATTATCTGGTTAATCACATTGTGGCGTAAGTTCTGCGAACGGCTCATGGCTTCTCCTTTTTATCTATTAAAACCCGATTTAAAACATTTTTATGCGCTGGAATTCACAGATTGTGTTTCTGCTTTCTCCGTCATTTTTATTTTCGTTGATATCTGAGGCAACAAAAAAACAGGAGAGCAGAATCATGTCTACGATGAATACGTTGATTTGCCAGGAACCTAAAAAATTAGTCTGGAAAGAGCGTGAAATACCTATTCCGGGTGAGGGTGAAGCATTAATTAAAATTAAGTCGGTAGGAATTTGTGGTACCGATATTCATGCCTGGGGTGGCAATCAACCTTTTTTTAGCTACCCGCGTGTATTAGGGCATGAAATATGTGGGGAAATTGTCGGTCTGGGTAAGAATATACAGAATCTGAAAAATGGTCAGCAGGTGGCGGTTATTCCTTACGTGGCCTGCCAGCAGTGTCCGGCATGCCTGAGCGGGCGCACCAACTGCTGCGAGAAGATTTCAGTGATTGGCGTGCACCAGGATGGCGGTTTCAGTGAATATCTGTCCGTTCCGGTGACCAACCTGTTGGACGCGCAGGGGATTGACCCGCAGGCGGCGGCGCTGATTGAGCCTTACGCCATCAGCGCGCATGCGGTACGCCGGGCGGCGGTGGCGCCAGGTGAGCAGGTGCTGGTGGTCGGCGCGGGTCCGATTGGTCTGGGGGCGGCAGCGATTGCCAAAGCCGATGGCGCACAGGTGGTGGTCGCCGATACCAGTCCAGCACGCCGGGAGCACGTGTCTTCCCGGTTGGGACTCCCGGTTATCGACCCATCCGCTGAAGATTTTGATGCGCAGCTGCGCGCTCAGTTTGGCGGTTCGTTGGCGCAAAAGGTTATTGATGCCACGGGGAATCAGCATGCGATGAACAACACGGTGAATTTGATTCGTCATGGCGGCAGCATCGTTTTCGTTGGGCTGTTCAAAGGCGATTTGCAGTTCTCTGACCCTGAGTTCCACAAGAAAGAGACCACCATGATGGGCAGTCGCAACGCCACGCCGGAAGATTTCGCCAAAGTGGGCCGTCTGATGTCGGAAGGCAAACTTACCGCCGACATGATGCTCACGCACCGTTACGCGTTTGCCACACTGGCAGAAATCTACGAACGGGATGTGATTAACAACCGTGAACTGATTAAAGGCGTGATCACGTTCTGAGAGGGGAAATGTGATGAAGACATTGAATCGATGTGATTTTCCGGGGGCCTGCTACCCAACGCGCGTGATCCAGTTTGGTGAAGGTAACTTCCTGCGGGCGTTTGTTGACTGGCAACTGGATATCCTCAACGAGCAAACCGATCTGAACGCTGGTGTGACCATCGTTCGCCCGATCAATACCGATTTTCCGCCGTCGCTGAATACCCAGGACGGGCTGTATACCACGCTTATTCGCGGGCTAAACGAGCAGGGTGAGGCAGTGAGTGAGGCACGGCTTATCCGTTCGGTGAATAACGAAATCAACCCGTATCAGGATTTCGCGGCGTATCTGGCGCTGGCGCACAATGCGGACATCCGTTTTGTGTTTTCGAATACCACCGAAGCCGGAATTAGCTATCACGCAGCTGACCGTGTGGATGATGAGCCGCCGGTGAGTTTTCCGGCCAAGCTGACACGCCTGCTGCTGGAGCGTTTTAACCACTTTGCGGGCGCGGTGGATAAGGGCTGGGTAATTATCCCGTGCGAGCTTATCGACTATAACGGTGAGGCGCTCAAAACGCTGGTGTTGCGGTATGCGCAGGAGTGGCAGCTTCCTCCGGCATTTGCCGACTGGGTGGAGACGGCAAACACGTTCTGTTCCACGCTGGTCGACCGTATTGTCACCGGCTACCCGCGCGAAGAAGCCGCTACGCTGGAGGCTACGCTTGGCTATCACGATGCGTTTCTCGATACCGCGGAGCATTTTTACCTGTTTGTGATCCAGGGGCCGCAGTGGCTGGCAGAGGAGCTGAAGCTGGCGCAGTGTCCGCTGAATATCCGTGTGGTGAGCGATATCAAACCGTACAAAGAGCGCAAGGTCGCTATCCTCAATGGTGCGCATACGGCTCTGGTGCCGGTCGCGTGGCTGTGCGGGCTGGAGACCGTTGGCGAGGCGATGCAGGATGCTGATGTCCGCCGCTTTGTCGAGCGGGCGATTAGTGAGGAGATTATTCCGGTGTTGGATCTCCCAGCGGACGAATTGCGTGAATTTGCCGATGCGGTGAGCGGGCGTTTTCAGAACCCCTACATTCGCCACCAGTTGCTTTCCATTGCGCTTAACGGGATGACCAAATTCCGCACCCGAATTTTGCCGCAGCTGCTGGCGGGTCAGCACAATGGGCGCTGGCCCGTGCGGTTAACGTTTGCCCTCGCTGCGCTGCTGGCGTTTTATCGTGCAGAGCGCGATGGGGAACGCTATCCGATACAGGATGATGAGCAGTGGGTAAGCCTGTATGCCAGCCTGTGGCCGCGAGTTGGCAATGATTTAACGCTGCGTGAACTGGTGGATGCCGTGCTCGGCGATGCGGCGCACTGGGGAGAGGATTTGACGTTGTTACCTGGGCTCGCCGGGCAGGTGACGGCCAATCTGGAGATGATTCTGGTGCAGGGTATGCGCCAGGCGGTGAACGGTCTGGAATAAGGTTGCCATGCAGCGCCCGGTGTGGTGTTGGGCGCTGTTTTTTTTCAGACAATACATTCGGTTCACGATAGGCCTGATAAGCAAAGCGCTATCAGGCCTTTCATGTTACGAACCCTGAGCCACTACTTTGATTTCAACCATCCCGATCCCCAGCTTACGCGGTGAGTGACCGAGAATATTGCCTTCGTTGGTGGCGACCGGATCGGGTGGAACAATTACCAGCGTATCGGCATCCGCCGGGTTATCAAAATGTAAGGTGGTGGTGCTGACGTCATGGCCTAACACCAGCGTCTGCTCCTCGTTGCCAACGCGCACGGGGATCGGACGATTGGCATTGTCACCGAAGGCTTTCGCGGTAATGACCAGATCGAATTTCTTCGGTAGCGGGGCTTTGTACTCAATCGTTACTTCTTCGCTGAGCTGCGCATTGGACCAGCGTCCCCAGGATTCGGGGCGTGAAATGCCGCTAAACTGTTTGACCTCTTCCGGCGCGCCTGCCACGTTGAAAACGAAGCTATCTGCTTTGTAGCGAATGTCGTTATCGACAATTTTCAGCGTATCGACGTTACCTTTATAGCGCTCCATGTCGATCACCGTGTCTTTAAATACGGTTTTACTTTTCCACTTGGCTTTATCGACGTGCTGTACGATTTGCTGTCCGCCCAGCTGCCCCTGTGATACGCACCAATCGGTAGAGAGTGCCAGCTCCGGTGCCCACAGTTGCGCCATTTTGTAGCAGCGATCGACCCAGACGAAGTTATCGCGTGGGGCGAAATCTGCCAGCTGGAAGCGCAGCGGGGCCGAGTATTCGCTTTC
Source organism: Citrobacter sp. Cpo091 (assembly GCF_030332645.1). Taxonomy (NCBI): domain Bacteria; kingdom Pseudomonadati; phylum Pseudomonadota; class Gammaproteobacteria; order Enterobacterales; family Enterobacteriaceae; genus Citrobacter; species Citrobacter sp. Cpo091. The sequence continues at coordinate 321,986 of NZ_JAOWHL010000039.1, read as the reverse complement.
CGGCAGCGGCTCGACGCGTTTGTCCGATACGCGCAGCAGCAGCGGCAGGCGGAAATGACTGCCGGAGAAAGAGATCATATTTTTGTCCTGGTCGACGGTGAACTCTTTCATCTCTTTCGGGAAATTCCACAGGCGAATGATATCGGGCTTCCACGCCAGCATTTTTTCTTTGATGTTCAGGAATACTTCCGACACGGATTCGCTCGACAAGCTGCTGCGGCCAAGGCCGATAAAGTTATCGCCGCCGAGAATATCCAGTACCGTTGCGCCGTTATCCATCGTGTTACGCTTTACCGCCAGCGTGTCCTGTTGCGGTTGATCGCCGCGCAGCACGAAGAACAGGTTGTTGCGGTCCTGCTTGTTCAGATACTTCCATGCGGTGTTGTTCATCGCCAGATGATCGGAAGACACCACGATAACGGTATCTTTAAACCACGGCGATGCTTTGATTTTATTGATAAATTCGGCAATGTTTTCTTGGCTGCAGCTGACCGCGCTGAACGATTGGTTGGCCTTCCCGTCGATGTCATAACGTTTACGGTTGCAGCTACGGGAGATAAATCCATCCGGATGATGGGTATCCACGGTCAGGGTAAACAGTGAAAAACGCTGGCCCGAGCGCGAAAGCTCTTCGAATTTTTTCCACGCTTCGTCCAGCACGGTATCGTCGTAGAAGCCCCAGTCGTTACGATAGGTCGGGTCCGCCACCACGCTTTTTAACTCTTCCGCACCATACAGATGGTCAAAGCCGTGAGATTTCAGGAACACGTCTTTGCCAGCAAAGCGCAGGTTGGCACCCTGCACAAAGTAGTTCTGATAGCCGGAGTTTTTCAGGATATCGCCCAGACAGATATTGTTAGGGAAGAAACTTGAAACCGACGCAGAGGCGTTGCCTTCAAACGGCGCAAACAGCGGAATTCCGCACTGGGAGGCGACCATGCCCGCGATGGTGTAATCCGTACCCGGCAGTTGCATGGTGTTGCTGAAATCCAGACCTTCGTTTTTCAACGCGCCGAGTTCCGGGGTCAGATCCGGGAACGCGTCGTTATTAAAATAGGTGCGTTCGAGGCTCTCACCGTAGATATACACCAGGTTCAGCTTCGGGTTGGGAATGGTTTTCGATGGCTCTTTATAATACGTCGGGAAATCCGGATCGCCATCGCGTGATTGCGACTTCACCAGTTCGGTTATCTGGTGAAACGCCGGGCTGGCGTCAACGGAGGCCAGCGCCAGCAGCAGGGCCAGCAGACTGTAACCCACATGATGTGGATGATGGCGACGGCGGCGTAGGATCCAGCCGAGAGCGACAAAAACGGTAGTCAGCGCCAGCGCGATCCCAACGCCCGGCAGGATATATTTGCCGATGCCTGCGCCGGTCAGGCTGTTGGTCAGCGTATAGAGAACCGCGTCATTGATCCCGTCGCCGGTGAAATAGTCACTGGCATAAAGCGTGATATTCAAGACAATAAAAATCCCCAGCACCGTTAACGTGGCGGCAAACCACCAGGTGTTGCGACCCGCTTTCCAGGCATAAATCAGCACTGAAGCGAGAAACAGAGTGATGGAGATTAATTCTGACAACGGTCGATCCTCAGTAAACCGGGCAATTGCCTGGCAGGCTAATCATTTGGTGAGAGAACAATGTAATAGCGTTGTTACATTGCTGCAATTGTAGTGACATTAAATTACGTTGTTATTCAGAATTGGTTTAGATATGCGCGTTTTTGTGGAGAAATACTGTTTATTTGGAATGTGAATGTATTGTCGAAAATAAATAGATGCCGCGCAGGTTATACGCGGCATGTCGTGCGTCAGGAAATGAAGTTCATGCCCTGTTTTAACACCAGATCGCAGGCCTTGGTTTTTACCTGCTGTGCCAGTGAGCTGTTACCGATCGTGCTCAGGTTCAGCTGTTGACCATCTTTGGCGTTGAGCAGCCCCTGAATCCCGTCCATATAGTTGGTGTCTTGCTTCTGCTCTGGCGCGCTGAGTCCCAGTTTATCCAGCACCTGGTTTTTGACGTTTTGCGCGTCGGTGACCGAGGCCAGTTTCTGTTTAGCGCAGTATTCAAGGATCCCGGCGGCGTTATTCATGCTGCTGGAGGTCAAAGACTGATTGCTGCCGTTCAGCAGGCTGGTCAGGGAAGAGAGTGACGAGCTGCTTTGCGAGCCGGAGCTTTGTTTGCTCAGCTCACTGGCCGCGCTGGAGAGCGAATCCTGCCATGAGGCGGCGAAAACGCTGGTGGAGATGAGCGTGCTGGCGGCAAGCGCACAGCACAGCAGACGTTTGGTAGTTTTCATCATTATATGCAACTCGTGTTATACCTTTTCAGCGCAGTATAGCGCTGCCTGTCTTAGGAGTGTTCCTAATACCTTAGTACTCTTTCCCGGTTACCCGACTACGGTAGCTTTCCCAGTTAAAAATGACCCACAGGCTGTTGCCAAGGCGCATACGATCCATCACACGCTCGCCCAGTAGCTTGTTCATTTCATCCATATTGCTGTTAGTTAACATACCGGTCGGACGTTTTGAGGACGAACGGCGATCGACAATCTGATTAATGATCACTTTTTCATAGCGGGATTCGGTCTGCATGCCGATCTCGTCGATCACCAGCAGATCCACATTGCTCAGATCGTTGAGCAGCTGTTCTTCGCTGGTTTCACGATTACTGAACGTTTCTTTCATCGCCGACATGATATCGGCCACGGTAATGATCAATACCGACTTGCCGCGCAGCAGCAGTTCGTTGCAGATGGCGGCGGCTAAATGGTTTTTGCCGGTGCCGGGTTTACCGGAGAAGATAAAGCTGGCGATGTTGCCGTCAAACTCTTCAACATACTGGCGGGCTTTGCTCAGGGCGTTCATCTGACCTTCGCACTCTACCCGATAGTTTTCGAACGAACAGTTCTGATGCAGCGGACGGATACCGGAGCGGTTGAATGTGCGCTGCATTTTCATAGCCCGGTTTTCGCGGGCCAGCGCTGCGGCACGAATTTCACCTTGCTCTTTTTGCCATGCCAGCAGCTCTTCGCCCGTTTTAAAGGCGGGCTCGACATTAGGTGGCATCATTTTTTGCAGACGTTTCATCAGGTCGCCAACGTTTTTCATCGTTATCCTCTAAAACCCGGTGGAATGTGGCTGTCAGGTTCACTGACGCTGTTCACATCACGCTTTGGCATTCCGCCATTGCTGGCCCGTCCAATCTGAATGCTGCGCGCCAGTTTTTGCTGCCACTGAATATGGTGAAAGACTTTTCCTTCAGCCTGCCAGTAGGCAACAAATGAGGCCAGCTCTTCAGCAGTAACCGGCTCTTTCAACGCTACGCCCCATAAAGCAGCCTGACGCTGAAAGTCGGCATCAGGCTGCCAGGCAGCGTACATCGCAAATTTCCCCATTGGTACGGCAACGGGAGCGGCTTGCGGCTCTTCATAAAATTGATCATCCAATGTCACATCGCTTCCCGGGCGTGACAGTTTCTCCTCAAGCGCCAACAGCTCAGCCAGTCTCGCAGGCGTCACCGCGTAAAACGCTGGCGCATTGTTAGCGAATACGGCTACGGCGCCACCCGTAGACTTGGCCAGCACGGCGTGGTGATCGTGTAGTAAGGCGTCAATGCTAGTGACGTCTGGCGTCAAAATTTTGCAGGGCATAATGTTTCTCAATACTGAACAACAACCGAGAAGGGGACTGCTTTTATAGTAACACAGAGAAGAAGGAGAGCAGCAGATGAGGGGGAGATTCCCCTCTCTGCAGGGTATTAAAGAAAGTGCACCGTCAAACGCGTGGGCGTTTGCGATACAGCCATAATCCTGGCACGGATAGTCCGATGGAGAGCGCGCCGACGATCGATGAGGCTTTCAGGAAATTGGTCAGCAGGGTGATCATCAGCGCTTCGCTGTAGCCAAAATGACCGATTTTTACCGCCGAGATCATGGCGGTGTAGGCGGAGATCCCAGGGAACATCGGGATCACTGCCGCAACGGTAAAGACTTTCGGATGTGCCAGATACCAACGCGACCACTGGATCCCAATGCAGCCGACCAGCAACGATGCCATAAAGGTCGACCATTCGATATTAAACCCTGCGCTCATCATTACCATTCGCGAACCGTGGCCGAGCGCGCCGAGTAACGCACACCAGGGGAGCGCCCGATGAGGGACATTAAATACCATGGCAAAGCCTACCGCCGGGATCGCCGACAGGATCATGTCCTGCATTAACGCCAACATGAAATCGATCACGCCCATCCGCGTAGCCCCCATAAGGTCATCGACATGACTACGCCAATGCAGGTCGCCAGTGTAAGCAAACTGGCAATTGCCCAGCGGGCGAGCCCGGTATTAATGTGTCCCTTAAACATATCCGCGACGGAGTTGATCAGCGGAAAGCCCGGAACCAGTAGCAGCACGCTGGCGGCCATGGCGATGGTCGGGGTGTGGCTAAACGTCGGTAGCGTCAGCAGCAGACCAGAAATCGTTGTCGCCACAAACGCGGTGATGCAAAAGTTAATTTGTGGGTGCAAATGCCGGGATGCCAGAATCTGACGGATATACATTGCCACCATGCTGGCGAAAAAGGTGATCACCGCACCATCCCATCCGCCGTTATTGAGTTTACAAAAGCAGGCGCAGGACAAACCGACCATGAAGGCGACCAGCCATCTTGGATAGCGTAGCGGCTTAATCTGGCTAAAGCGTTTCTCTACCCCTTTAATATCCAGCAGTTTATGTTCCGCCAAAATGACAATGTGCTGCACTTCCGTCACGACGTGCATATTAATGCCGCGATCCTGATTTTTTCGCGTTGATGTCAGGCATTGCCCGTCTTTAATGGTGGTCAGGACGATAGCGTTAGAGGAGATGGCGCTTTCTACGCTATCCATGCCAAGTGCCAGCCCGAGGCGGGTGGATAACTCGTCAACCAGAGCGCTTTCTGCCCCATGCTGAAGTAAAAAAAGTCCGCATTGAATACATAACCGTGTAACCGTTCGCTGTGACGACTGCTCTGTTTGCATGGCTCGCTCTGACTGAAAAGGATCTCTTTGAGTGACGAATGTCTTCTTTTTATCATGAAGCGTGAGCCCGCTGGCTCTGGCTAAGATCAATCTTTGTGTCGAAAAAAGACACAGGTGATACGGTTGTGGCATCTTAACGCTCCCGTTCGCTAAGTTACGAGGGGGAGACATGATTGAAATGTAGCGTTATTTTCCCGGATGGCAAATACGTAAGCCATGCTAACGATCTATTGTAGTTATTATAATTGTACAGATAATGTATTTATACGTAATTGTGCAATAATAGCTTAGAATTTGGCGCTATTTGGATGGTGCCGTCAATACTTATTTGAAATAAACACCAAGGATAACAATTCACCCCGCTTATTGTTCGGAGTATTTTCCTGTGAGTTAAGATTATTAATCCTCCCGGGAGAATTTAATTAAGTACGATTGCGGACTGGTGAGTGTGGAGGGGATATGTTGCCAGGACGCTGCAAAAACGCAATTATTATTAGTAAATCACCGATTATACAAACTGGGCTTAAAGGTATAATGCAGGGAAAGTTCTCCGATTACGAACTTACCTACTGTCGTTCTGTTGAAGAGCTGACGTTATTACAGCTACGGTGTGCTGATTTGGTAATTGCTGACTTAACCGGAGACTGCAATCATCCACGTGCAGTTTGCGAACAATATTATTCTTTATTATCTCAATACCGTGATATTCACTGGGTATTTCTCGTATCTCGTATCTTTTATCCTCTGGCGGTTGAACTACTGATGTGTCCTGTCAGCTCGCTGCTCTCTGACGCCGAGCCGATTGAAAGTTTAGTGAATGTCATTCACGCGGGAAATACACGAGCAGAGAGAATAAGCAAGGCGCTGCTCTCTCCGCCTGCTATGCCGCAATTGTTAGACCATAGCGCACGATCTATCGTTCTCACTCTCTCTGAAAGAAAAGTATTGCGCCTCCTTGGGAAAGGATGGGGGATTAACCAGATTGCGGCGTTGCTGAAAAAAAGCAATAAAACAATCAGTGCCCAAAAGAATAGCGCTATGCGTCGCTTGTCGATAAATAGCAATGCAGAAATGTATGCCTGGATAAATAGTTCTCAAGGATCGCGAGAACTTAATTTACCTTCAGTTTATGGAGAAACCACGGAATGGAAAGCAGAATCATCAAAAGAAACGTTGCACTGGTAGAAAAGTGCACGATGAGCAGCGTGGGTATTAAGAGTTTATTTAATACCATGCCGGATGACCAATATAAACTTCATCTCTTTTCAAACCAGCCCGCTTTTAGCCAGGCAATGTTAAAGATGTCGTTTTCGGCAGTTATTTTTTCCCTCTCTGCAATCAGAACCGATCGAAGAGCAGGGTTGACCTATTTAACGGAGCTGGCGATAAATTATCCGCGGATTCGCCGTGTGGTGATTGCCGATGATGACGCTGAAGCGCGTTTAATTGGTTCCCTATCCCCCTTGCCGTTAGATGGCGTTGTGAGTAAAGCTTCTTCGTTAACGGTGTTGCAGGACGCGTTATTTACGGCGTTAAGCAGCCCTGGCCGGGGAACCGAAGGTACGAAAAACCATTGGTATATTAATCAAAGCCGTATGCTCAGCCCGACAGAACGAGAAATACTGCGCTTTATGTCGAATGGTTATTCGATGCCACAGATTGCTGTTCAGCTTGAACGGAACATCAAAACCATTCGGGCACACAAATTTAATGTGATGTCCAAACTGGGGGTCAGCTCGGATGCCGGGTTATTGGATGCCGCCGACATCCTGTTGTATCTGCGTGCCGGCGAGCCAGCGCCTTTTATGCAGGCGGTTTCGTGACGGGCAACGTTGACGTGTTTCTTGCCGGGCTTGGCAGCCGGTTTAGCGCGTGGAACATTACTGACACACGTCAACCCAGGTGGCAGAAGTCAGTTCAGCCATCCTTTCAGGCGTGATGCGAACCGCGCTGTGGATGGCACCAGCGGCAGGCAGCACTTCAGCGTAGTGTTTCAGAGAAACATCACAGTACACTGATATCGGTGTTTCTAATCCGAAGGGGCAAACGCCGCCAACGGGGTGCCCCGTCGCGTTCACGACCTCATCACTACTTAACATTCGGGCTTTGGCGCCGAACGTACTCTTTAGCTTTTTATTATCCAGTCGGGCATCGCCTTTTGCCACGACCAGGATGATATCGTTCTTCACCTTTAGTGAAAGTGTTTTAGCTATTTGGCCAGGTTCAACGTTATGGGCTTTTGCTGCCAGATCAACGGTTGCTGTGCTCTGGTTTAATTCGATGATCTCGATATCTGGTGCATGTTGCGCCAGGAATTGGCGTACTGATTGCAAACTCATTCTTCTCTCCCTATCGCTTACAGATAGCCCTGCACAGCAGAAAACTGCAGGATGTAATTTGTCATAGGGGCAACCACACTGTAAATATTTTATTGTAACAACATAGCAACATTAACAGTTTTTCGATCGTCTTCACAATCAAAGAAACCGGTTACAGTAACCGGTTGCAGAATGCTGAAATGACGATTAATACTGAAGTTGTCACTTCCTCTGTATCACATAATAAGAGCCATCTATGAAACTTAACTCGAAAAGCGGTAGCGCTGGTGTTCCTCCCGGCACGGTTGCGAAAAGTGGTAATGGGCTTTACGTGGTGGCGGTGTTGATGCCAGCGCGGTTGCAGGGTTTTGCACAACGGGAGAACGGCTATGTCTACTAACCATGCTGTGTTTAACGTGATTTTCCGCTTTGTTGAAAATTACGTCAGCCCTGTTGCCGGGCGCATCTCTTCACAACGACATGTAATGGCCATTCGCGACGGTTTTATTTCGGCGATGCCTTTTATGATTGTAGGCTCTTTTCTGCTGGTTTTTGCCTATCCGCCGTTTTCTCCGGATACCACCTGGGGATTCGCCCGCGCGTGGCTGGATCTGGCAAAACAGTTTGAAGGCCAAATCCTCACACCGTTTGATATGACGATGGGGATTATGTCGGTCTACATATGTGCGGCTATTGCTTATAACCTGGGTAAGCACTATGTGAAGTCGCATCAGTTAGATCCGTTTATGTGTGCGATGCTATCAATCATGGCTTTTTTGCTGATTGCCGCGCCAAAAACCAAAGGCACAATGCCGGTTGATAGTCTGGGAGGAACGGGGATTTTCACCGCCATCCTGGTGGCCATTTACTGTGTTGAAATGATGCGCTTCCTGAAGGCGCACAACATCGGCATCCGTTTACCCGATCAGGTGCCGCCGATGATCAAAAACTCTTTCGATCTGCTGATCCCGGTGCTGGTGGTAGTACTGACGCTGTACCCGCTGAGTCTGGTGATACAGTCGCAGTTTGACATGCTGATCCCGCAGGCCATTATGGCCATCTTTAAACCACTGGTGTCGGCTGCAGATTCTCTCCCGGCGATACTTCTGGCGGTATTGATTGGACACCTATTGTGGTTTGCGGGTATTCACGGTGCGGCAATTGTGTCTGGAATGCTGCAAATGTTCTGGCTAACTAATCTTGGGATGAACCAGTCGGCGCTGGCGCAGGGCGCGCCGTTACCGCATATCTTTATGGAAGCGTTCTGGACGTTCTTTATTGTGGTCGGAGGGTCAGGTGCAACGATGGGGTTGGTGATTTGCTATCTGCGTAGTCGTTCGGCTCATCTACGCTCGATTGGGCGTCTGAGCGTAGTCCCCAGCATTTTTAATATTAACGAACCGGTGATTTTTGGTACGCCGATTGTCATGAACCCGGTGTTTTTTATCCCCTTCCTGCTGGCCCCAATGGTGAATGCGGTACTGGCCTGGGCGGCGATGAAACTGGATTTAATTGGGCGGGTCATTTCAGTGGTTCCCTGGACAGCACCGGCACCGGTTGGCGCGGCATGGGCATTAGGCTGGGATTATCGTGCGGCTATTCTGGTGGTGCTGTTGGCGCTGGTGTCGGCCGTTATCTACTTCCCATTCTTTAAGGTCTACGAAAAGCAGCTATTGGCGCAGGAAAAAGAAGAAGCGCAGCGTATGGAAGAGGAAAACCAGCAGGTTGCATAAATATCTGGCGAGGGGCTACGGCTCCTCGCTTACTTCAGCGTGCAGTCTCCGCATTGCTGAACGTCAGGCAGGCGATAGCGTTGGCAGCAGGTTCTGCGTACTAACAGCCCCTCGCGCGGAACAACGGTTCGCCACAGAGGGTTATCCTGACCGCAGGAGAGTTGTTTCTCAAAAAAGCAGGTCTGGCGCAGCGTGGTCAGCAGTTCCTCACCTAGCAACGGCTTCATTTCCGTTAAATACCAGTGAATTAAATATCCGGTGTTGCTCCAGATAAGCTTCGCGTTGATCTCGCCTGTCGCTTCCAGCGCCTGCACAACCGGCGTCAGCGCTGAGAGAATCAGCGTTTCCATGCGTTGTTGAGGGGACAGAGCTGTTGCCTGGTGATCCTGATGGACGTCGATCCAGAAGCAGGCCGCACGGCCCGTTTCGTGAAACTCTACGCGCATATGTTCAGGAGAGACGTCGATAGCCTCTTTTTGCGTCAGTAGGGCCAGCATTAACGGAGGCATCATCAGGCCGATATACCATTGCGCCCAAAGAGAAATCAGGGGCTTATTTTCGCGGGGTAGCGTGGGCTGGTTGCGATAGATATGGTCTGAATAAACGGCCAGCAGCGAGCTAAGCGTCGCCGGTTGCGTCCATTCATGCAGCGTCATTGCACCTGGCACAGGCGTTTCGTCAAGACGAATGAAGTCCAGCAGGTGCTCGCGAGTTTTGGCTATCGTTGCGCGTACGGCAGCAGCCAGCGAGGGCATCTCTGAGGGGAGATGGCTACGCCAGATGACATCTTCAACGATCGGTGCGGAACGATAAGCCATGTCGATATAAGGATGTTAATCTTAATGATAATGATTGCTAATCCTATAATTGACATTGAGCGATGGCAAGATCTTTGTCGCCATCCCGAGCGGCAGCGCACAGAAAGCTCAGGTTGAGGGGCAGTTTACCCGCAGCTCATCGCTGACCAGCGTATTGTTACGTCCAAGATTCTTGGCCTCGTAAAGGGCTTTATCCGCTTTGGCGATAGCAGCATCAATATCCTGTTCTACCAGAGGTGCAATGCCGATACTGACGGTTACGTTGGTTGCCACGCTCTCATTAAACATGTGAGGGATTTTAAGATCGTACACTTTCTGGCGGATACGTTCGGCGGCAGCCTGGGCCTGCTGTGGATCGACCGCGGTCAGCAAAATCATAAACTCTTCACCGCCAAAACGCGCCACCACGTCCCGGGAGCGTACGGAGTCTCGGATGGCGGCAGAAACACGGATCAACGCCTGGTCGCCCATCATATGTCCGTAATGATCGTTATAGGATTTGAAATGGTCGATATCCAGCAGCAGAACGAAGTGCCTCGAATTACTCAGAGCCAACAGCGTATCGAGCCGGTGTTGCAGCCCCCGGCGATTATACAAACCGGTTAGCGGGTCGAGCATGCTGAGCCCGTTCAGGGTTTCCCTTTCCTCCAGCAGTTTGTACATCAGTTGCTGAGCGAATCCATCGTAGCGCTTTTGTATCACATGCTGAATGGCGATACCGGCCATAGGCAGCGCCATAAAATAGAAAATCCGCAAACCATGTTCGCTGCCGTTAAGCCATAAACAAACGGCGACGGAGGGGAGTGAGTGGAGCGTAAACGCGATGATATTATTGGCAAAAGCGATAGAGCCAATAAACAGTACGCTGAGCAGCGCTATTAACAGGAAATAATAATCATTCTGACCTAGATCATTATATTTCAAGAATATATGTAACGCCCATAACAAGCCAAAAACGATTGAAATAAAAGGGAGATTAATTCTTTTATCCGCGTATTTCCCATGCCATACCAGCAGCAGTGTACTCATCACCAGCATCAGCAACGCCGGTACTGATAAGGCTTTGACCGCAAACAGTGGGAAAAAAAGCGTAAACAGCGCGGAGACTGCGTTGAGCAGCAGAAACAGTCGTAAAGAGAGTTGGTATTTTTTTGTGCGCAGAGTTCGCCAGGATTGTACTGTCATAGGTAAATATTGTTAGTTATCTGCAATGTACGAAGGTGTGTTGGTAAATAAAACAAATAACGAACGGGGTATCATTCGCAGAGGTTTTTATTGTTTTTAGTTGAAGAGCAAACCGCTGAGCAATTTATCACCTTGGATTATTCATGTCATCAATCGTTAAGTAAAACTCATATAATTGATAGTGCTTCACGGCTGACAAATGAGAAATTTTATCATATGATATTGGTTATCATTATCAATGTCATAGGTGAAATCATGTTGCAACGTACGCTGGGCAGTGGATGGGGTGTTCTGCTGCCGGGAATGTTGATTGCCGGGATGGCATATAGCGACCTGTCGGTCTACGTATGGAAGGTGATGATTGTATTAGGATTACTGCTGACTTCGCTCATGCTGTACCACAAACGTTTACGGCACTTTGTTTTGTTACCTTCATGCGCGGCACTGATTGGTGGCATTGTTTTGGTAATGATGAACTGGAATCAGGGATGAACAAAACAGAGAAGGAAATCGAGAGGGAAATAAGATAATTGGTGCGAGGGGGGGGACTCGAACCCCCACATCCTAAGGACACTAACACCTGAAGCTAGCGCGTCTACCAATTCCGCCACCTTCGCACAGTCATCTTATTTTTTTGATATCGCCTCGTTGGTGCGAGGGGGGGGACTCGAACCCCCACATCCTAAGGACACTAACACCTGAAGCTAGCGCGTCTACCAATTCCGCCACCTTCGCCCAGTGCGAGCAATATCAACGTGGATTATGGTGCGAGGGGGGGGACTTGAACCCCCACGTCCGAAAGGACACTAACACCTGAAGCTAGCGCGTCTACCAATTCCGCCACCTTCGCATACCATCGACACTCAAAAAGTATCGTTACCACGGGGGCGAATTCTAGAGATTTTATGCAGGGCGTCAACAGTTAATTTTCGAACTTAACGTGATTGCCGAAAAAAAAGGCGTTTCTTCGGTTTTTGGCGTTTTATGCAGGCCGGATAAGCGATAGCGCCATCCGGCGTTGCTCGGTATCACGCCGGATGGCGGCGTAAACGCCTTATCTGGCCTACAGCCGTTAGACTTTTTTCGCCTGGCGCGTCATCACGGTGCGATAGACCTTGAAACGTCCGGTCTGCGCGATAACTTCATGGAAGCCAAACACTTCATCCAGTACCTTCGGATAAGGCAGGAAGGCGTTCGCCACAATACGCAGTTCACCACCGCTGTTGAGATGACGCACTGCGCCACGAATCAGCGTTTGTGCGGCATCAAGGCTGGTCTGCATACCGTCGTGGAACGGCGGGTTGGAGATGATCATATCAAAACGACCCGTTACGTCAGAAAAGACGTTACTGGCGATGACGTCACCTTCAATGCCGTTGGCTGCAAGCGTTGCGCGGCTGGCTTCAACGGCGGCGGCGCTAACATCGCACAGGGTTAAGCGCACTTTCGGCGAGTGGCTGGCTAAGGCGACGGAGAGAACGCCTGCGCCACAGCCGACATCCAGCACTTTGCCTTTGGTGTGCGGCGTCAGCGTGGAGAGTAGCAGTTGGCTGCCAACATCCAGACCGTCACGGCTGAAGACGCCCGGCAGCGTTTTGATGGTCAGATTTTCTGTCTGGTATTCATCCCAGTATTTTTCTGCATCAAAGACCGGCTGTTTTTCCAGACGACCGTGGTACAGGCCACAGCGACGTGCGCTGTCGACTTTGTTTAACGGTGCGTATTCGGCCAGCATCTGCTCTGCGCTACGTACGCCGCTGCGATTCTCGCCGACAACAAAAATATCGGTGCCCACCGGTAACAGCGACAGAATGTTCATCAACTGGAACTGGGCTTCTGGCTTATTCTTCGGCCAGTAGTAGATCAGCGTATCGCTATCGGCAACGTCATCGGCCTGCGCGACGAGGCTGAAACGGACGTTGTCGCCCATCTGGCGGTTAAGCACCTGCCAGTGGTGAAGTTGCTGGGTGTGCGCACGGCTGGCGGCGCTTTCAAAATGGGCAGGCAGGTCATCCTGCAAATCACCGGCAAACAGAATACGGCTTTGTTCGAAATCATCACTGTGGCGCAGCAAGACTTCACTTGCCGGGGTAAAAGCAGACATGGAATGCTCCTTAAATTGTACAGCGGGGGATTATAGTTGTTTGATGGCACGGATTCGACAAATTTGCTATATTTGCGCCCCTGATAGACAGGAGTGTTTCGCTATGACATCCCGACGAGACTGGCAGTTACAGCAACTGGGCATTACGCAGTGGTCCTTGCGTCGTCCTGGCGCACTGCAGGGCGAGATCGCGATTTCCATTCCTGCGCATGTCCGTTTGGTGATGGTTGCTGCACAGTTACCCGCGCTAACCGAACCGTTGATCAGCGATATTTTACGCGCATTAACCGTTAGCCCGGATCAGGTTTTACAACTGACGCCTGACCGTGTCGCCATGCTGCCGCAAGGCAGTCGCTGTAATAGCTGGCGGCTGGGAACCGAAGAGCCGCTGCTGCTGGAGGGCGCTCAGGTCGAGAGTCCTGCGTTTAATGAATTACGGGAAAACCCAGCGGCACGCGCCGCGTTATGGCAACAAATCTGCGCATATGAACACGATTTCTTCCCTCGAGCCGACTGATTTACCCGCAGCATTTCAGATTGAAAAACGCGCCCACGCTTTTCCGTGGAGTGAAAAAACATTTGCCAGCAACCAGGGCGATCGCTACCTCAATTTTCAGCTGAGGGTTGACGACGTGATGGCCGCCTTTGCAATTACGCAGGTCGTACTGGATGAAGCGACGTTGTTCAATATCGCCGTCGATCCTGACTTTCAGCGCCGGGGCCTGGGGCGTGAGCTGCTGGAGCATCTGATCGATGAGCTGGAAAAGCGTGGCATTTTGACCCTGTGGCTTGAAGTGCGCGCCTCGAATGCGGCCGCTATCGCGCTGTACGAAAGCTTAGGCTTTAACGAGGCGACGATCCGTCGCAACTACTATCCAACGGCCGATGGTCACGAAGACGCCATCATCATGGCGTTGCCAATCAGCATGTAAGATAAGGTGTAATGATGAAGAAGTGGGACTGGATTTTCTTTGATGCCGACGAAACGCTGTTTACGTTTGACTCGTTTACCGGCTTACAGCGGATGTTTCTCGACTATAGCATTACCTTTACCGCTGAAGATTTTCAGGACTACCAGGCCGTGAATAAACCGCTGTGGGTGGATTATCAAAACGGCGCGATTACCTCATTACAACTGCAGCATGCCCGTTTTCAGAGCTGGGCCGAACGCCTGAAGGTTGAACCGGGCCAGCTTAATGACGCATTCATCAATGCGATGGCGGAGATCTGCTCACCGTTGCCGGGGGCGGTTTCTCTGCTCAATGCGATTCGCGATAAAACGAAAATCGGCATCATTACTAACGGCTTTACCGCGTTGCAGCAAATCCGCCTTGAGCGGACGGGGCTGCGCGACTATTTCGACCTGCTGGTGATTTCTGAGCAGGTTGGGGTGGCAAAACCCGACCCCCGTATTTTTGACCATGCGCTGGAGCAGGCGGGTAATCCTGACCGTTCTCGCGTGCTGATGGTGGGTGACACCGCAGAGTCCGATATTCTTGGCGGCATTAACGCCGGGCTATCCACCTGCTGGCTAAATACGCACCACCGCGAGCAGCCAGCGGGCATTCAGCCGACCTGGACCGTAGCGTCATTAAGCGAACTGGAGCAGCTCCTGTGTAAACACTGATTGCCTCCCCCCCGTTGATGGGTAAAATAGCCGCAATTTTTCGTATTCAACTTGCCCGGCCTGTTGCCGTGCTTACCTAAGAAGATTTGACTATGACGTTGTCTCCTTATTTGCAAGAGGTGGCCAAACGCCGCACTTTTGCCATTATTTCTCACCCGGATGCCGGTAAAACGACAATTACTGAAAAGGTACTGTTATTCGGACAGGCCATTCAGACCGCCGGTACGGTAAAAGGCCGTGGCTCCAGCCAGCATGCAAAATCTGACTGGATGGAAATGGAAAAGCAGCGTGGTATCTCCATTACCACCTCTGTGATGCAGTTTCCGTATCATGACTGCCTGGTGAACCTGCTGGACACCCCGGGGCACGAAGACTTCTCCGAAGATACCTATCGTACTCTGACGGCGGTGGACTGCTGCCTGATGGTTATCGATGCCGCAAAAGGCGTCGAGGATCGTACCCGTAAGCTGATGGAAGTTACCCGTCTGCGCGATACGCCGATCCTGACCTTTATGAACAAACTCGACCGTGACATCCGCGATCCGATGGAGCTGCTGGATGAAGTCGAGAACGAACTGAAAATCGGCTGTGCGCCAATCACCTGGCCGATTGGCTGCGGTAAGTTGTTCAAAGGTGTCTATCACCTTTATAAAGATGAAACTTACCTGTATCAGACCGGTAAAGGACACACCATTCAGGAAGTGCGTGTTGTTAAAGGTCTGAACAACCCGGAACTTGATGCTGCCGTGGGTGAAGACCTGGCACAGCAGCTGCGCGACGAGCTGGAGCTGGTGCAGGGCGCGTCCAACGAGTTCGACCATGAGCTGTTCCTCGCGGGCGAAATCACCCCGGTCTTCTTCGGTACCGCGCTGGGTAACTTCGGCGTTGACCATATGCTGGACGGCCTAGTGGAGTGGGCGCCTGCGCCGATGCCGCGTAAAACCGACACCCGCGTCGTCGAAGCCTCAGAAGAGAAGTTCACCGGTTTCGTGTTTAAAATTCAGGCCAACATGGACCCGAAACACCGTGACCGCGTGGCGTTCATGCGTGTGGTATCCGGCAAGTATGAGAAAGGCATGAAAATGCGCCAGGTGCGCATTGGTAAAGACGTGGTGATCTCCGACGCACTCACCTTTATGGCCGGTGACCGTTCTCATGTGGAAGAAGCGTATCCGGGCGATATTCTCGGTCTGCATAACCACGGCACTATCCAGATCGGCGATACCTTTACCCAGGGCGAAATGATGAAGTTCACCGGTATTCCGAACTTCGCACCGGAGCTGTTCCGTCGTATTCGCCTGAAGGATCCATTGAAGCAGAAACAGCTGCTGAAAGGGCTGGTTCAGCTGTCAGAAGAGGGCGCAGTGCAGGTATTCCGTCCGATCGCCAATAACGATTTGATCGTGGGCGCTGTCGGTGTGCTGCAGTTTGACGTGGTGGTTTCACGTCTGAAGAGCGAGTACAACGTTGAAGCGATTTATGAATCCGTCAACGTGGCGACTGCGCGCTGGGTAGAATGTTCTGACGTGAAGAAATTCGAAGAGTTTAAGCGTAAGAACGAAATTCAGCTGGCGCTGGATGGCGGCGATAACCTCACCTATATCGCACCAACCATGGTTAACCTGAATCTCACCCAGGAACGTTACCCGGACGTTCAGTTCCGTAAAACACGCGAACACTAATCGACCTTCCAGGGCACGGTATCCGCCGTGTCCTGCAACTTTTCCTGTCTTTTAAATCCCTTGCGGAATGTTCTTAAAACCTCGCGTTTTTCTTTTGTTTGCCTGTTTTTTAATCAATTCTGACTGCGATCACGAAATCGTGAACTATATTTAACAATGTGATGACATAAATATCGGCGTTAAATGCTTTTTAGGCTGCCTGTTGCAGCGTCTATTGCTGATATTTATTCCACTTACAAGATTAGTTGCTGGTTCAGGCCGTGTAACGGCAGAGCATAGCTTTTAGCAAAACATACAGGAATACATCGATGACAATGACAGGACTTAAGATTTCTAAAACGCTGCTGGCCGTGATGCTGACCTCCGCTGTTGCAACGGGTTCTGCTTATGCAGAAAACGCCACGATGGATAAAGCGCAATCCGGCGTCGAAAGTGCGGGGCAGAAAGTCGATAGCTCTATGAACAAAGTCGGTAATTTCATGGATGACAGCACCATCACCGCGAAAGTAAAAGCCGCGCTGGTGGACCACGAAAGTATTAAGAGCACCGATATTTCCGTCAAAACAGATCAAAAGGTGGTGACACTAAGCGGGTTTGTTGAAAGCCAGGCACAGGCCGAAGAAGCGGTGAAAGTGGCGAAAGGCGTTGAGGGTGTGACCTCCGTTAGCGACAAACTGCACGTGCGTGATAGTAAAGAAACCTCCGTTAAAGGCTATGCGGGCGATACGGCAATCACCAGTGAGGTAAAAGCCAAGCTGCTGGCCGATGATATCGTCCCTTCCCGGAAGGTGAAAGTTGAGACCACCGAGGGCGTAGTGCAACTTTCAGGCACCGTCGATTCACAGGCTCAAAGCGATCGTGCTGAGAGCATCGCCAAAGCGATTGATGGCGTGAAAAGCGTCAAAAACGATCTCAAAACTCAGTAATTAGACTTAATTCGTCCTCCTGACGTTTGTCGGGAGGCGTGTTGTGCACCACACTGAAAATATCGCCGATGGGCAGCCTGAGCGCTCATATCAAGCGGTGAAATTAACTATGGTAAAGGAGAAGCATATGTTTCGATGGGGCATCATATTTCTGGTTATCGCGTTAATTGCCGCCGCACTCGGTTTTGGTGGACTGGCGGGTACTGCAGCCGGCGCAGCGAAAATTGTGTTTGTGGTGGGGATCATTCTGTTTTTGGTCAGCCTGTTTACCGGGCGTAAACGACCCTAGCCCATAGCCGTAAAGAAAAATTGCTACTAAGCCAGTCCATTGGACTGGCTTTTACGGTTTTAGCGTCAGGCAATTTGCGTTACTTTGTTGCTCTATTACAAAAACAACAGGAAGGCAGAGGTGGGGCAGAGAATACCCGTCACGCTCGGTAATATTGCGCCGTTATCGTTACGTCCGTTTCAACCAGGCAATATGGCGCTGGTGTGCGAGGGTGGGGGACAAAGAGGTATCTTTACCGCTGGCGTACTGGATGAATTCATGCGCGCGCAGTTTAATCCTTTTGAGCTCTTCTACGGGACGTCCGCTGGCGCGCAAAACCTTTCAGCCTATCTCTGTAACCAGCCCGGTTACGGCCGCAAAGTTATTATGCGATACACTACCCGACGCGAATTTTTTGACCCGGTGCGCTTTGTGCGCGGGGGAAACTTAATCGATCTCGACTGGCTGGTGGATTCGACTGCGTCCCAGATGCCGCTGGCAATGGATAACGCCGAGCGTCTGTTTGCCGCAGGGAAAGCGTTTTATATGTGCGCCTGTCGGGGCGATGATTACACGCCCGGCTATTTTTCGCCGAACCGGCAAAACTGGCTCGACCTCATTCGAGCCTCCAGCGCGATTCCCGGGTTCTACCGCACAGGGGTTGTATTGGACGGCGTGAACTATCTGGATGGAGGAGTTAGTGATGCCATACCTGTGCAGGAGGCAGCGAAGCAGGGGGCAAAAACGTTGGTAGTGATTCGCACTGTGCCTTCGCAAATGTACTACACCCCGCAGTGGTTCAAACGTATGGAGCGCTGGTTGGGTGAAAGTAGCCTGCAACCGTTTCTGAATCTGGTGCAGCATCATGAGACCAGCTATCGTGCTATCCAGAGTTTTATTGAGAAGCCGCCGGGCAAGCTGCGTATTTTTGAGATCTATCCGCCAAAACCACTCCATAGCATGGCGTTGGGCAGCCGTATTCCGGCACTGAGGGAAGATTACAAAACCGGACGCCTGTGCGGTCGTTACTTTCTGGCGACAGTCGGCAAACTGCTGGCGAAAAATGCGCCGCTGCCTCGTCAGACGCCGAAGATTGTGGTGCCGGGGCCGGTGGTAGTTCCTCCCGCGCCGGTGGCCAACGATGCCCATGTGCCAGTGGTGACCGATGCGCCTCAGGCGAACGACACAACGTTTGATAATGAGGATTTGGCGTGAGTTATCGTTTTATCGATACGCATTGTCACTTTGATTTCCCGCCGTTTACCGGCGATGAATCTGCCAGCATTCAGCGCGCGGCGGAGGTTGGTGTACAGAGCATTATCGTTCCGGCCACCCAGGCGGCGAATTTTCCCCGCGTACTGGCGTTAGTGAAAAATTATCCTCCATTGTTTTCCGCGCTTGGTCTGCATCCCATTGTTATTGAACAACATAGCGATGACTGCCTGGACCAGTTGCAACAGGAGCTGGATAAGCGCCCACAAAAGCTGGTGGCGGTAGGCGAGATTGGATTGGATCTGTATCGGGACGATCCGCAATTCGAAAAGCAAGAGCGGGTGCTGGAAGCGCAGCTAAAGCTGGCGAAGCGGTATGAATTGCCGGTGATCCTGCATTCGCGGCGTACCCATGACAAGCTGGCGATGCACCTGAAACGTCATACTTTGCCACGAACTGGCGTGGTGCATGGTTTTTCCGGGAGCGTGCAGCAGGCAGAGCGCTTTGTGCAACTGGGATACAAAATTGGCGTGGGAGGCACTATTACCTATCCGCGCGCCAGTAAAACCCGCGAGGTAATAGCGCAACTGCCGCTGGAATCGCTGTTGCTGGAAACCGACGCGCCGGATATGCCGCTCAACGGCTTTCAGGGGCAGCCCAATCGCCCGGAGCAGGTAGTCAGAGTCTTTGACGTCTTATGCGAACTGCGCCCGGAACCTGCGGACGTGATCGCTGACGCGCTGTATCGTAATGCCACGGCGTTGTTTAACATGTGATTGGATGGCGTACCCAGCCAACAAAAGTGTCCGCTTCGTAGGCCTGATAAGCAAAGCGCATCAGGCATATTTTTGCCGGATGGCGGCTGCGCCTTATCCGGCCTACAAAAGTATGCGCTCCGTAGGCCTGATAAGCGAAGCGCATCAGGCATAACTTCGTCGGATGGCAGCTGCGCCTTATCCGGCCTACAAAAGTGTGCGCTTCGTAGGCCTGATAAGCAAAGCGCATCAGGCATAACTTCGCCGGATCGCGGCTGCGTCTTATCCGGCCTACAAAAGTAGGCGCTCCGTAGGCCTGATAAGCAAAGCGCATCAGGTATAACTTTGCCGGATGGTGGCTGTGTTTTCTCCGGCCTGCAAATGATGTAGCCGCATCCGGCAATCACAGGTACAGCGCCGGGAAGATCAAATTATCCACCCCGCGCTCGCGCAATCTTTGCGCCAGGTGTTCCACATCCTTCGGCGTGGCGCTCGGCCAGTCCTTCGCTTCGCCATACACCCCGTGCGCATGAAAGGCATTCAGCCGTACCGGTACGTCACCGGTGCGTTTGATAAACGCCGCCAGCGCATCGATATGCTGTAGATAATCTTCCTGACCAGGAATAACCAGCAGGCGGAGTTCCGCCAGTTTTCGCTGCCCGGACAAAAAGGTAATGCTTTGTTTAATCAGCGTGTTATCGCGGCCGGTAAGCTGCCGATGACACGTGCTGTCCCAGGCTTTTAAATCCAGCATTACGCCGTCGCACACCGGCAGCAGCTTCTGCCAGCCGGTTTCGCTCAGCATGCCGTTGCTGTCGACCATGCAGGTCAGGTGTTGCAACTGCGGATCGGTTTTTATCGCGGTAAATAGCGCCACAATAAAGGGGAGCTGGGTAGTCGCTTCACCGCCACTAACGGTTATCCCTTCGATAAACAGTGACGCTTTACGAATATGTTGCAGCACTTCATCAACGCTCATACTCTGCGCCATCGGCGTGGCCTGCTGGGGGCACATGTGCAGGCAGGTGTCACACAGCTGACACACATCGGACTGCCACCACACTTTCCCCGCGCTCAGGTTCAGCGCCTCATGCGGGCAATGCAGCACACACTCCCCGCAGTCGTTGCAGCGTCCCATCGTCCACGGATTGTGGCAATTTTTACAGCGCAGATTACATCCTTGCAGAAACAGAGCCAGACGACTGCCCGGCCCATCGACGCAGGAGAAAGGAATCAGCCTACTGACTAAAGCGCATCTGCTGTTCATGGCTAATCACGCGAGGTTGTCGTTCCAGAATGCGCGTATTGCGCGCGGCTTCTTCGCCAAGCCAGGTGGTGTTGGTTCGTGACCCTTCGGCGCGATACTTTTCCAGATCTGACAGGCGCACCATGTAACCCGTAACGCGAACCAGATCGTTGCCGCTCACGTTGGCGGTAAACTCGCGCATTCCGGCTTTAAACGCCCCGAGGCACAACTGCACCAGCGCCTGAGGATTACGCTTGATGGTTTCATCCAGAGTGAGAATGTCGCTGATCCCGGCGTGATAAAACGCGTGATGTGGCGCGACGGTTTGCAGATGGGTGATCGGGTCCGGCTCATCGCCGTAAGGCAGGCGTGCCCCTGGCGTGGTGCCGATGTCAGAACTGATGCCCGACTGTGCATGCAGCATCGCGCGCTGCTTCCAGCCATATTTCACCGGGGTGTTTTCGACAAACTCCGCCAGGTAGGCGCTAATACGATAGCCGAGCTGATTGGCGAACTCATCTTTCCCATAGCGCGCATTCTGTCCCGACTTATCGCACAGCAGGTTAACCGCCTCCGCCAGTCCATACATCCCGAACATAGGCACAAAACGTTCGGGATCAATCAACCCTTCCTGCACGAGGAAGCTATTCTCAAAGAAATGTGATTTCTCATAGAGGAATTCACATCGTGAATCAATGATGGCGATTTGCTGCTGGCAGTAGTGCGGTAGGGTGCGCGTAAAGAAGTCATCGACAGAGGTGCTGCGCTCTGCGATGGCTTTCAGATTAAGCCTGACCAGCGTGCTTCCCCCCCCGGCGAGCGGCAAAGAGTTGTAACAACTGACGACGCCATACTGACCTTTTGTGAAAATTTTATCATTCTCAGGGCCGTTGGAAATATGCGGCTTACTGCACTCGCAGATATTTTGCGCCACGTTGAGCAGCAGATCGTCAGGTGTGATTTGCGGGTCATAAATGAATGTCAGATTAGGCGAAACCTGCTTTAACTCTGCATCTGCGCGTAAAATTGCACGAGTAACTGGTGTATCGGCGGGGCCGATATTGGCATGCATAAACGCGTCTGGCAGGGTTCTGTCGAGATAACGCCAGAAACGTTTTATTCGAATATCGATCTCGTCTTGTGTTAGAATTCTAACATACGGTTGCAGCAAGGCATCGAGCTGGCCGAGATAAACCGGCATCGACGTCACTGACGGAACATGGTGGTAAAGAATAGTGAGTAAGGATAATGCGTCATCAAGATCCCTGGCGCCTTCCAGCTCCAGCCACGATGAGCCATTGGCCAGAAAACGCGCGTAATCGGGTAAAACATAGCGCGGTTTGAACGGGGCATGACCTTCGTACATATCGCAGATTACCCCATCATCCAGCGCCTGACGTGCCTGTGCAGGCAGTTGCGGGTAAGGCAGCGCGTTCTCAGCTTCCAGCGCCAGAAAGTGGCGTTTCTGCTCAGGGCTGAGCACTGGGCTGGTCACGATTTGTTGGCAACGCTGTTGCAGCGCGAGTTCGCTTGAAGTGGGCATCGTTGATTCCTTTTTATCCCGAAGGTGTAACGCCATTGTAGAAAGCAACGCCGCCGCAACCTTTGATCCGGATGCGCCTGATGCCACCGCATCCCTTTAGAAAAGGTGATTTATTTGAAGTAGATCTCATTAGAGTAATGCAAATCTGTATGTGGTTTTCATTAACTGTGATGTATATCGAAGTGTAATAGCGAGCGGATGTTAGAATACTAACAAACTCGCAAGGTGAAATTTTATACGGCGATGCCGTTGGAGAATGTTATGACCGATTTAACAGCAAGCAGCCTGCGTGCACTGAAACTGATGGACCTGACTACCCTGAATGACGACGACACCAATGAAAAAGTGATCGCGCTGTGTCATCAGGCGAAGACCCCGGTTGGCAACACTGCCGCAATCTGTATCTATCCGCGTTTCATCCCTATTGCGCGTAAGACCCTGAAAGAGCAGGGCACGCCGGACATCCGCATTGCAACCGTAACCAACTTCCCGCACGGCAACGACGACATCGAGATTGCGCTGGCTGAAACCCGCGCGGCGATTGCTTACGGCGCAGATGAAGTTGACGTGGTGTTCCCGTACCGTGCGCTGATCGCCGGTAACGAGCAGATTGGTTTCGATCTGGTTAAAGCCTGCAAAGACGCGTGTGCGGCGGCAAACGTGCTGCTGAAAGTCATCATCGAAACCGGTGAGCTGAAAGAAGAAGCACTGATTCGCAAAGCGTCTGAAATCTCCATCAAAGCCGGTGCTGATTTCATCAAAACTTCTACCGGTAAAGTGCCGGTCAATGCGACGCCGGAAAGCGCACGCATCATGATGGAAGTGATCCGCGACATGGGTGTTTCTAAAACTGTAGGTTTCAAACCGGCTGGTGGCGTGCGCACTGCAGAAGATGCACAGCAGTTCCTGGCGATTGCCGATGAACTGTTTGGCGCTGACTGGGCTGATTCTCGTCACTACCGTTTTGGCGCATCCAGCCTGCTGGCGAGCCTGCTGAAAGCGCTGGGTCACGGCGACGGCAAGAGCGCAAGCAGCTACTAAGCCTTATATTGCCGGAGCTGTAGCGACGTAGGCCGGATAAGGCGTAGCCGCCATCCGGCATTAAGACGACTGCCGGGTGGCGCGTTGCTTACCCGGCCTACAACGGCCTTCTACTCTTTTCCCCTGGGGGTTACCGTGTTTCTCGCACAAGAAATTATTCGTAAAAAACGTGATGGTCATGCGCTGAGCGATGAAGAAATTCGTTTCTTTATCAATGGTATTCGCGACAACACCATCTCTGAAGGGCAAATCGCCGCCCTGGCGATGACCATTTTCTTCCACGATATGACAATGCCTGAGCGAGTTTCGCTGACCATGGCAATGCGTGATTCAGGAACCGTGCTGGACTGGAAAAGCCTGCAGCTGAACGGCCCGATTGTGGATAAACACTCTACCGGCGGTGTGGGTGACGTAACGTCACTGATGTTAGGCCCGATGGTCGCAGCGTGCGGCGGCTATATTCCGATGATCTCCGGGCGTGGCCTGGGGCATACCGGCGGTACGCTCGATAAACTGGAAGCGATTCCTGGATTTGACATCTTCCCGGACGACGCGCGCTTCCGTGAAATTATTAAAGACGTGGGTGTGGCGATTATTGGGCAAACCAGCTCGCTCGCACCGGCGGATAAACGTTTTTATGCCACCCGCGATATTACCGCGACGGTGGATTCCATCCCGTTGATTACCGGTTCCATTCTGGCGAAAAAACTGGCGGAAGGGCTGGATGCGTTGGTGATGGATGTGAAAGTGGGCAGCGGCGCCTTTATGCCGACCTACGAGCTTTCTGAAGCTCTTGCTGAAGCGATTGTCGGTGTGGCAAACGGCGCGGGTGTACGTACCACTGCGCTGTTAACCGATATGAACCAGGTGCTGGCCTCCAGCGCAGGTAACGCGGTCGAAGTTCGCGAAGCGGTGCAGTTCCTGACCGGTGAATACCGCAATCCACGTCTGTTAGACGTCACCATGGCGCTGTGCGTGGAAATGCTGATCTCCGGTAATCTGGCGAAAGATGACGCCGAAGCCCGTGCGAAATTGCAGACCGTGCTGGACAACGGTAAAGCGGCAGAGATTTTTGGTCGCATGGTTGCGGCGCAAAAAGGCCCGACCGATTTCGTCGAAAATTATGCGAAGTATCTGCCGACGGCAATGCTCAGCAAAGCGGTATATGCTGATACCGAAGGCTTTGTCAGTGCGATGGATACCCGCGCGCTGGGGATGGCGGTCGTTTCCATGGGCGGCGGTCGTCGTCAGGCTTCGGACACCATTGATTACAGCGTTGGCTTTAGCGATATGGCGCGTCTGGGCGACAGCGTAGACGGACAACGCCCGCTGGCGGTGATCCACGCGAAAGACGAAGCCAGCTGGCAGGAAGCGGCGAAAGCGGTCAAAGCGGCAATTAGCCTTGACGATAAAGCGCCAGAAATTACACCGACAGTCTATCGTCGTATTACCGAATAACTGTATACTGATCTGATCGCTTTTTTGCGGCGCAGATGTATGGAGAACAAGATGAAACGTGCATTTATTATGGTGCTGGACTCCTTTGGTATTGGTGCGACTGAAGATGCGGATCGCTTTGGCGACGTAGGTTCAGACACTATGGGACACATTGCAGAAGCCTGTGCGAAAGGTGAGGCTGACAATGGTCGCAAAGGTCCACTGAATCTGCCTAACCTGACCCGTCTGGGCCTGGTGAAAGCTCACGAAGGTTCTACCGGTAAAATTGCTGCTGGTATGAACGGTAACGCGGAAGTGATTGGTGCCTACGCATGGGCGCATGAACTTTCTTCCGGGAAAGACACGCCGTCCGGCCACTGGGAAATCGCGGGTGTCCCGGTTCTGTTTGACTGGGGATATTTCTCCGATCATGAAAACAGCTTCCCGCAGGAACTGCTGGATAAACTGGTAAAACGTGCCAACCTGCCAGGCTACCTCGGCAACTGCCACTCTTCCGGTACCGTGATCCTGGATCAGCTGGGTGAAGAGCATATGAAAACCGGCAAGCCGATTTTCTATACCTCCGCTGACTCCGTGTTCCAGATTGCTTGCCACGAAGAGACGTTTGGCCTGGATAAACTCTACGAGCTGTGTGAAATCGCACGTGAAGAGCTGACCGAAGGTGGTTACAACATCGGTCGTGTTATTGCACGTCCGTTTATCGGTGATAAAGCCGGTAACTTCCAGCGTACCGGTAACCGTCACGACCTGGCCGTTGAGCCGCCAGCACCGACCGTGCTGCAGAAACTGGTCGACGAAAAAGACGGTCACGTGGTTTCCGTCGGTAAAATCGCGGATATCTACGCTAACTGCGGCATCACCAAAAAAGTGAAAGCCACCGGTCTGGACGCGCTGTTCGACGCCACCATCAAAGAGATGAAAGAAGCAGGTGATAAGACCATCGTCTTCACCAACTTCGTTGATTTCGACTCTTCCTGGGGACATCGTCGCGATATCGCCGGTTATGCTGCGGGCCTGGAACTGTTCGACCGCCGTCTGCCTGAGCTGATGGAGCTGGTGGGTGAAGATGACATTCTGATCCTAACCGCTGACCACGGCTGCGACCCAAGCTGGACCGGCACTGACCACACCCGTGAACACATCCCGGTACTGGTCTACGGCCCGAAAGTGAAACCAGGTTCTTTAGGTCACCGTGAAACCTTCGCGGATATCGGTCAGACGCTGGCGAGCTACTTTGGTACGTCACCGATGGACTACGGTAAAAACATGCTGTAATACCCGTTGTCTTTCGCGCTGTAGATGCGTTGACTTCATTCGCTCACCCCGGTCACATAGTGAATCTATGCTCCCGGGGATTCACGAATTCGTCGCCTTCCTACAACGCGAAATCCTTAGGGTATTTCACTGTTTTGCATACGTTTTGTAGGCCTGATAAGGCGTAGCCGCCATCAGGCAATAACAACGAAATAAGGACAAAAAATGGCAACTCCACATATTAATGCAGAAATGGGTGATTTCGCTGACGTCGTATTGATGCCGGGCGACCCGCTGCGTGCAAAGCATATTGCTGAAACTTTCCTCGAAGATGTTCGTGAAGTGAACAACGTTCGCGGCATGTTAGGTTTTACCGGTACTTACAAAGGCCGTAAGATCTCCGTTATGGGTCACGGTATGGGTATCCCGTCCTGCTCCATCTACACCAAAGAGCTGATCACCGATTTCGGCGTGAAGAAAATCATTCGCGTAGGCTCCTGCGGCGCTGTGCGTATGGACGTTAAACTGCGTGACGTGGTTATCGGTATGGGCGCCTGCACCGACTCCAAGGTGAACCGTATCCGTTTTAAAGATCATGACTTTGCGGCTATCGCTGACTTTGACATGGTACGTAACGCGGTTGATGCGGCAAAAGCACTGGGTGTAGACGCGCGCGTAGGTAACCTGTTCTCCGCAGACCTGTTCTACTCTCCGGACGGTGAAATGTTCGACGTGATGGAAAAATACGGCGTGCTGGGCGTGGAAATGGAAGCGGCGGGCATCTACGGTGTTGCTGCGGAATTTGGTGCAAAAGCGCTGACCATCTGCACCGTTTCCGACCATATCCGTACTCACGAGCAGACCACTGCCGCTGAACGTCAGACGACCTTCAACGACATGATCAAAATCGCGCTGGAATCCGTTCTGCTGGGCGATAAAGAGTAAGGGTTGTTGTGGCCCGGTGGCGCTTCGCTTACCGGGCCTACGGAAATGCCGCTATTAATGCCTGATGGCGCTTCGCTTGTCAGGCCTACAGGAGCGGTCTTGTAGGCCGGATAAGGCGCAGCCGCCATCCGGCAATTCGCCACTAATCGCTTAACGCACGGCCTTCGCCACCCACGCTGCCAGTTCACGCAGCTCGTTTTCCTGATCCGCATATTCCGTAACCAGCGCTTCGCAAGTCTGCTGTAAAACATCGGCGCGATACTGGCAGCCCTGTAGCCGCTCCGTCAGCGCTTCTAACGGCGCGGGATTGAGACTGTCGGTAAACACCTGTGTGCGCGTGATATGACCTTTTTCGACGTCGAAATGCAGCTCAACGCCACCCCAGGTGAAACGCTCGTCCAGCAGATGCGAGAAAGCAGGTGCCTGACCAAAATTCCATTCCCAACTGCTCTGGCGGGCAAAGGTTTCGGCAAAATTTGGCAGGTCCGGCGTTTTATCTGGTGAGATCACTTCCGCTTCAACGCGTTCGCCATAATGAGCAAAAAAGGCTTCCGTGATGGCCTGACAGACCTGTTCATGGGTG
Organism: Citrobacter sp. Cpo091; assembly: GCF_030332645.1. Classification (NCBI taxonomy): domain Bacteria; kingdom Pseudomonadati; phylum Pseudomonadota; class Gammaproteobacteria; order Enterobacterales; family Enterobacteriaceae; genus Citrobacter; species Citrobacter sp. Cpo091. The sequence continues at coordinate 294,270 of NZ_JAOWHL010000039.1, read as the reverse complement.
ATGCCCGGTAACAGCTCCGTCAAATTCGCCACCCGTGAACGGACAGAGGTGATCCCCTTTGCCGCGAGTTTCTTTTTGTCGGGATTGAGATAATTTGCCAGGCGGCTGAGATCGGCATTTAGCAGCAGCGTGCCGTGGTGGAAGCCGCGATCTTTCGTTTCCCGATAAGCAGAGCCTGAAACCTTGCGATCGCCGTCTGGCGTTTTCACAACCAGATCGTTACGCCCGGAGGCGTCCGCCGTCACACCCAGAGAATTCAATGCGTTGAGGACAATCGCGGTGGAAATGGTTTTGTCGTACTCCGGTTTACCGGCCATAAAGGTAAAGCAGGTATTACCTAAGTCATGGAACACCGCGCCGCCGCCGCTGCTACGGCGGGCGAGCCGCACGTTGTCTTCCTCCATACGGCGGGTATTACACTCTTTCCACGGGTTTTGCGCCCGGCCAATCACCACCGTATCGGCGTTACGCCACAAGAACAGGACGCGCTGCGTGGCGGGCATCTGGCGAAAAATGCACTCTTCGACCGCGAGGTTAAACCACGGATCGTAAGAGTCTGAGATAAGCAGGCGTAGTGTAGTCATGGTTGATTTCCCTTCTGTTTTACAGTTTTTACTGCTTTTACTCTTTTTTCTCGTTGTCTTCTTCCTGCACCGGTTTGTTGGCGGTCAGCAGGAAAGGGGATTGCTGCCAGCGGGTACGCTTGCCTTGCAATAAGGTACGGGTGAGCACGACGCCAATCGCCAGCGCCAGCAGCAGCATCAGGCGTAAGATATTGGTGGTGTTATCTACCTGCTTCGCCTCGGTGGCGAGGGTGTGGGTATCCAGCGTCAGACGCAAATAGCCCAGCGGACCATTTTTCCCCTGAATGGGTTCGACAATCTGCTGGTTAAAATAACCCCCGGCTTTTTTGCCGTCGAGCGCCAGTCGGTCACGAACGTTGACGCTCTCGCCGGTACGCGTAATCAGGTCTCCCTGTTCATCGTACACGCCAGCGTCCAGAATACGGCTACTTTCCGTCAGCTGTGTGAGTACCGCTTTGATGCGTTTTTCATCCGGCGTTTCGGTACGCATTAGCGGAGCAACATTTAGCGCCACCTGGCGGGCCAGCGTACGGGCCAGCTCTTCGAGCTGCGGATTACGCTGCTGCTGGTGACTTTGACTAAACCAGGATGCGCCCTGCATCAGGGCGACAAGCAGCGCAAGACAGAACAATACAATCACTGCACGATGAAGTCGGAATTTCAGTTTTGCGCGAGCCATATTCCACCTGCTGAAAATTTGAGACTTAATGTTGCCAGAAGCGCTGGTTACAGGGTAGCCTCATGCGTTATTTTCCCCTGATGATTCCGACCCGAACGATTTTACAGGAGCTTTAATGCCTAACATAACCTGGTGCGATCTACCTGAAGATGTTTCTCTGTGGCCAGGTCTGCCTCTCTCTTTAAGTGGCGATGAAGTCATGCCGCTGGACTACCACGCGGGCCGCAGTGGCTGGCTGCTGTACGGTCGTGGGCTGGATAAACAACGTTTAACGCAATACCAGAGCAAACTGGGCGCGGCGATGGTGATTGTTGCTGCCTGGTGCGTCGAGGATTATCAGGTGATTCGCCTGGCGGGTTCGTTAACGCCGCGCGCGGCAAAACTGGCGCATGATGCCAAACTGGATGTTGCGCCACTAGGTAAAATTCCGCATCTGCGCACACCGGGTTTACTGGTGATGGACATGGACTCAACGGCAATCCAGATCGAATGCATTGATGAAATTGCTAAACTGGCTGGAACCGGTGAGATGGTTGCGGAAGTCACGGAACGCGCAATGCGCGGCGAACTGGACTTTACCGCCAGCCTGCGTAGTCGCGTGGCGACGCTGAAGGGTGCTGATGCCAATATTCTGCACCAGGTGCGCGAAACGCTGCCGCTGATGCCAGGCCTGACACAGCTGGTGTTAAAACTGGAAACGCTCGGCTGGAAAGTGGCTATTGCCTCTGGCGGCTTTACCTTCTTTGCCGATTACCTGCGTAATAAACTGCGTCTGACGGCGGCTGTGGCAAACGAGCTGGAGATCATGGACGGTAAATTTACCGGCAACGTGATCGGCGATATCGTCGATGCCCAGTACAAAGCCAATACCCTGACCCGCCTGGCACAAGAATATGAGATCCCGATGGCGCAGACGGTGGCGATCGGCGACGGTGCTAACGATCTGCCGATGATCAAAACGGCCGGGCTGGGTATTGCGTATCATGCTAAACCGAAAGTGAATGAAAAGACGGAGATTACTATCCGCCACGCTGACCTGATGGGCGTGTTCTGCATTCTCTCCGGCAGCATGAACCAGAAATGATTAAATTGCCTGATGGCAGGGTGTCCGTATGCCGGATAAGCGCCTGCGCCATCCGGCAAAAGCGTTAACGAAAGAGGTAAAACGTGGCCAAAGCTCCAAAACGCGCCTTTGTTTGTAATGAATGCGGGGCCGATTACCCGCGCTGGCAGGGGCAATGCAGCGCCTGTCAGGCCTGGAATACCATTACCGAGGTGCGCCTTGCCGCATCGCCAACGGTGGCGCGTAACGAGCGGCTCAGTGGCTATGCCGGGAATGCGGGCGTGGCAAAAGTGCAGAAGCTGTCTGACATCAGCCTTGAAGAACTGCCGCGTTTTTCCACTGGATTTAAAGAGTTTGACCGCGTGCTGGGCGGTGGTGTGGTACCCGGCAGCGCTATTCTGATTGGCGGTAACCCCGGCGCGGGGAAATCAACGCTGCTGCTGCAAACGCTGTGCAAGCTTGCTGAGCAGATGAAAACTCTGTACGTCACCGGTGAAGAGTCACTGCAGCAGGTGGCGATGCGTGCGCACCGGCTCGGTTTGCCGACAGCGAATCTGAATATGCTGTCGGAAACCAGTATCGAACAAATTTGCCTGATTGCCGAAGAAGAACAGCCGAAGCTGATGGTGATCGACTCCATTCAGGTAATGCACATGGCGGATATTCAGTCTTCGCCGGGCAGCGTGGCGCAGGTGCGTGAAACGGCGGCTTACCTGACGCGCTTTGCCAAAACGCGCGGCGTGGCGATTGTCATGGTCGGCCACGTCACCAAAGACGGCTCGCTGGCCGGGCCGAAGGTGCTCGAACACTGTATTGACTGTTCGGTACTGCTCGACGGTGACGCCGATTCCCGTTTCCGTACTCTGCGTAGCCATAAAAACCGCTTTGGCGCGGTGAACGAACTGGGCGTCTTTGCTATGACCGAACAGGGCCTGCGTGAAGTCAGCAACCCTTCCGCTATCTTCTTAAGCCGTGGCGATGAGGTCACCTCCGGCAGTTCGGTGATGGTGGTCTGGGAAGGCACGCGCCCGCTGCTGGTAGAGATTCAGGCGCTGGTCGATCATTCGATGATGGCGAACCCGCGTCGCGTGGCGGTCGGTCTGGAACAGAACCGTCTGGCGATTCTGCTGGCGGTGCTGCATCGTCACGGTGGCTTGCAGATGGCGGATCAGGACGTGTTCGTTAACGTAGTCGGCGGCGTAAAAGTCACCGAAACCAGCGCCGACCTGGCGTTGCTGCTGGCAATGGTCTCCAGCCTGCGTGACAGACCGCTGCCACAGGATTTAGTGGTCTTTGGCGAAGTGGGGCTGGCGGGCGAAATCCGTCCGGTACCCAGCGGCCAAGAGCGTATTTCGGAAGCGGCGAAGCACGGCTTTCGCCGGGCGATTGTCCCTGCCGCTAACGTACCGAAAAAAATACCGGAAGGCATGCAGGTCTTTGGCGTTAAGAAGCTTGCGGATGCGTTAAGCGTGTTTGACGACCTATAATCAAATACCCGTACATACTGATTTTGTAGGCCTGATAAGCGAAGCGCCATCAGGCAGTGTTACGCGATTTTTCCAGCAGGAGGCTCTTGTGTCATTTGAATATCTGAAAACCGCCATAAAGCAAAAGGGCTGTACCCTGCAACAGGTGGCGGATGCCAGTGGCATGACCAAGGGATACCTAAGCCAACTGCTGAATGCCAAAATCAAAAGCCCCAGCGCGCAGAAGCTGGAGGCGTTGCACCGCTTTCTCGGTCTGGAGTTTCCGCGCCAGCAGAAAAATATCGGTGTGGTATTCGGCAAGTTTTATCCGCTGCACACCGGCCATATTTATCTTATCCAGCGCGCCTGTAGTCAGGTCGATGAACTGCATATCATCATGGGTTATGACGACACGCGCGATCGCAGCCTGTTTGAAGACAGTGCCATGTCGCAACAGCCTACGGTGCCCGATCGTTTACGCTGGCTGTTGCAAACCTTTAAGTATCAGAAAAATATCCGTATTCATGCCTTCAACGAAGAAGGCATGGAGCCGTATCCGCACGGCTGGGACGTGTGGAGCAACGGGATCAAAACGTTTATGCAGGAGAAAGGGATCCAGCCAAACTGGATCTACACCTCTGAAGAATCAGATGCCCCGCAGTATCTCGAACATTTGGGGATCGAAACCGTGCTGGTGGATCCTAAGCGGACGTTCATGAGCATCAGCGGCGGGCAAATCCGTGAAAACCCGTTTCGCTACTGGGAGTACATTCCGACCGAAGTGAAGCCGTTCTTCGTGCGCACCGTGGCGATCCTCGGCGGGGAGTCGAGCGGTAAATCGACGCTGGTGAACAAGCTCGCCAATATTTTTAATACCACCAGTGCGTGGGAATACGGGCGTGATTATGTCTTCTCCCATTTGGGCGGCGATGAGATGGCGTTGCAGTATTCTGACTACGATAAAATCGCCTTAGGACAAGCGCAATACATTGATTTTGCTGTTAAGTACGCCAATAAAGTGGCGTTCATCGACACCGATTTCGTGACCACTCAGGCCTTCTGTAAAAAGTATGAAGGGCGTGAACACCCGTTTGTGCAAGCGCTTATTGATGAGTATCGCTTCGACCTGGTGATCCTGTTGGAAAACAACACCCCGTGGGTGGCGGATGGCTTACGCAGCCTTGGAAGCTCAGTTGACAGAAAAGCGTTTCAGACGCTGCTGGTCGAGATGCTGCAGGAAAACAATATCAATTTTGTGCACGTTCAGGAGCCTGACTACGACGGCCGCTTCCTGCGCTGCGTGGAACTGGTGAAAGAGTTGATGGGCGAGCAGAGGTAGGTTTTAATGCCGGATGCGCTGCGCTTATCCGGCCTACAAGTCGCACTAACCTCATAGACAGGATGGCGCTGCGCTTGTCCGGCCTACAAGTCGCACTAACCTCATAGACAGGATGGCGCTGCGCTTTTCCGACCTACAAGTCGCACTAACCTCGTAGGCCGGATAAGGCGTTAAGCCGCCATCCGGCGCTTAACGCTAATTACTTAGAAATACGCTTGTACTTAATACGTTTCGGCTCCAGCGCATCGGCGCCCAGCGTACGTTTCTTGTACTCTTCGTATTCGGTAAAGTTACCTTCGAAGAACTCAACCTTACCTTCATCCTGGTAATCCAGAATGTGGGTGGCGATACGGTCGAGGAACCAACGGTCGTGTGAGATAACCATCGCGCAGCCCGGGAATTCCAGCAGGGCGTTTTCCAGCGCGCGCAGGGTTTCGATATCCAGGTCGTTGGTTGGTTCATCGAGCAGCAGCATGTTGCCGCCAACCTGCAGCAGCTTCGCCAGGTGCAGACGACCACGCTCACCACCGGACAGCTCGCCGACGCGTTTGCCCTGATCCACACCTTTGAAGTTGAAGCGGCCCACGTAGGCACGGCTTGGCATCTCGGTGTTGCCGATTCGCATGATATCCAGCCCGCCGGAAACTTCTTCCCACACGGTTTTGCTGTTGTCCATGGCGTCACGGAACTGGTCAACGGAGGCCAGTTTGACGGTTTCACCCAGCGTGATGGTGCCGCTGTCAGGCTGTTCCTGACCGGACATCATACGGAACAGGGTAGATTTACCCGCGCCGTTCGGACCGATGATGCCGACAATTGCGCCTTTCGGTACGGAGAAACTCAGATCGTCGATCAGAACGCGATCGCCGTAGGATTTACGCAGATTGGTGACTTCAACGACTTTATCGCCCAGACGTGCTCCAGGTGGAATAAACAGTTCGTTGGTTTCGTTACGTTTCTGGTATTCGGTGTTGTTCAGCTCTTCAAAGCGTGCCAGACGGGCTTTACCCTTAGACTGACGACCTTTAGCGCCCTGACGCACCCACTCCAGCTCTTTCTCAATGGATTTACGGCGAGCCGCTTCCTGAGAGGCTTCCTGGGCCAGACGCTGATCTTTCTGCTCCAGCCAGGAAGAGTAGTTACCTTCCCACGGAATACCTTCACCACGGTCCAGCTCCAGGATCCAGCCCGCAACGTTGTCGAGGAAGTAACGGTCGTGGGTAATCGCCACTACGGTGCCTTCGAAATCGTGCAGGAAGCGTTCCAGCCACGCGACGGATTCCGCATCCAGGTGGTTGGTCGGTTCGTCGAGCAGCAGCATGTCTGGTTTTTCCAGCAACAGGCGGCACAGCGCAACGCGGCGGCGTTCACCACCGGAGAGATTCTCAATTTTAGCGTCCCAGTCCGGCAGACGCAGGGCGTCAGCGGCACGCTCAAGCTGCACGTTCAGGTTATGGCCGTCGTGCGCCTGGATAATTTCTTCAAACTTGCCCTGTTGTGCGGCCAGTTTATCGAAGTCGGCGTCCGGCTCGGCGTACTTGGCGTAAACTTCATCCAGACCTTTCAGTGCACTAACCACTTCGGCAACCGCTTCTTCAACGGATTCACGAACGGTATGTTCTGGGTTCAGTTTTGGTTCCTGCGGCAGGTAACCGATTTTAATGCCTGGCTGTGGGCGAGCTTCACCTTCGATATCGGTATCAATACCGGCCATGATGCGCAGCAGGGTAGATTTACCCGCACCGTTCAGACCGAGAACACCGATTTTGGCGCCAGGGAAGAAGCTCAGTGAGATGTTTTTAAGAATATGACGTTTCGGCGGAACGACCTTGCCGACACGATGCATGGTATAAACGAATTGGGCCACGTTGGACTCGCCTCTATGTTTATCCCGTCATACTTCAAGCCGCAGATGCGTTGGCTGTGTCGTTCACCCCAGTCACGTATTTTTGTACGCTCAGGGGATTCACTTCCTCGCCGCCTTGGTGCAACTTGAATTATTTAGGGCTAATTATTGGTAAATAGTTATCAAAGGCGAAGTGTAGCCTTTTTCATTGCCCAATCCCAGCCAGCAGATCCCACTCGCAACAAAAGTAAAAAAGTGTCCGTGACGTGGCGCATTCTGCAATGTCTGGTTAGCATGAATTAATTAAGCGGCATGATGCTGCACAGACGTAACATGAGAAGAGGAAGAGCTTGTGGACAAAGCCAATCAATTTACCTGGCGCCTCCTGGCAGCCAGCGTATGTCTGCTGACGGTCAGTCAGGTGGCGCGAGCCGACTCCCTGGATGAGCAGCGCAATCGCTATGCGCAAATTAAGCAGGCCTGGGATAACCGACAGATGGATGTCGTAGAGCAGATGATGCCCGGCCTGAAGAACTATCCTCTGTATCCCTATCTGGAATATCGTCAGATCACTGACGATCTGATGAATCAGCCGACCATTACCGTCACCAATTTTGTGCGCGCCAACCCGACGCTGCCCCCGGCGCGTACTCTGCAATCGCGTTTTGTGAATGAACTGGCGCGCCGCGAAGACTGGCGTGGACTGCTGGCGTTCAGCCCGGAAAAACCGGGCACCACGGAAGCGCAATGCAACTATTACTTCGCGAAATGGAGTACCGGGCAAATCGAAGAAGCCTGGCGGGGCGCGAAAGATCTGTGGCTGACCGGGAAAAGTCAGCCGAACGCCTGTGACAAATTATTCGGCGTGTGGCGCGCCTCAGGCACTCAGGATCCGCTGGCGTATCTGGAGCGTATTCGTCTGGCGATGAAAGCCGGGAATACCGGTCTGGTGACGGCGCTGGCCGGACAGATGCCCGCACAATACCAAACCATTGCCTCTGCGATCATCTCGCTGGCCAACGATCCGAATTCGGTGATGACTTTTGCTCGCACCACTGGTGCCACGGATTTCACCCGACAGATGGCGGCGGTCGCCTTTGCCAGCGTGGCGCGTCAGGATGTGGAAAACGCCCGCCTGATGATCCCGTCCCTGGTACAGGCGCAACAGCTTAATGACGAGCAAACCCAGGAGCTACGCGATATTGTTGCCTGGCGTCTGATGGGCAATGACGTCACCGACGAGCAGGCCAAATGGCGTGATGATGCGATTATGCGCTCCAATTCCACCTCGCTTGTGGAGCGTCGCGTGCGCATGGCGCTGGGAACCGGCGATCGTCGTGGCCTTAATACGTGGCTGGCACGTCTGCCAATGGAAGCAAAAGAAAAAGACGAGTGGCGCTACTGGCAGGCTGATCTGCTGCTGGAGCGCGGACGTGATGCGGAAGCCAAAGAGATCCTGCACCAGCTCATGCAGCAGCGTGGTTTCTATCCGATGGTGGCGGCACAGCGCCTGGGCGAAGAGTACGAGCTGAAAGTGGATAAAGCGCCAGCGAACGTTGATTCTGCGCTGACTCAGGGGCCAGAAATGGCACGCGTACGCGAGCTAATGTACTGGAACATGGATAATACCGCGCGCAGTGAATGGGCGAATCTGGTAACCAGCCGTACCAAGTCCGAGCAGGCTCAGTTGGCACGTTACGCGTTCAACAATCACTGGTGGGATCTGAGCGTTCAGGCGACGATCGCCGGTAAGCTGTGGGATCATCTGGAAGAGCGCTTCCCATTGGCCTATAAAGATCTGTTTACCCGTTACACCAGCGACAAAGATATTCAGCCAAGCTATGCGATGGCGATAGCGCGTCAGGAAAGCGCCTGGAACCCGAAAGTGAAATCACCGGTCGGCGCCAGCGGGCTGATGCAGATTATGCCAGGCACGGCGACGCATACGGTGAAAATGTTCTCGATTCCAGGTTACAGCAGTCCGAGCCAGCTACTGGATCCTGATACCAACATCAACATTGGTACCAGCTATTTGCAGTACGTATATCAGCAATTCGGCAATAACCGCATCTTTGCGTCGGCAGCCTATAACGCCGGTCCGGGGCGCGTTCGCACCTGGCTTGGCAATAGCGCTGGCCGCATTGATGCTGTGGCGTTTGTCGAAAGTATTCCATTCTCAGAGACGCGTGGTTACGTGAAGAATGTGCTGGCTTATGATGCGTACTATCGCTATTTCCTCGGCGATAAACCGGAGTTGATGAGCGACGCAGAATGGCAACGTCGTTACTGATCGTGTCGATTGTGTTATGCTATCGTACTCGTTAAAGAGTACAAAAGGGGGGAGCAAGCACGCTTCCCCCGCAACGATGGCGATATCTTATGACTCAGCAATCACCCTATTCAGCAGAGATGGCAGAACAACGTCACCAGGAGTGGTTACGTTTTGTCGATCTACTTAAACACGCCTACGAACAAGATTTACACCTGCCGCTGCTCAATTTGATGTTAACGCCGGATGAGCGTGAAGCGTTGGGCACGCGTGTGCGTATCATTGAAGAGCTGCTGCGCGGCGAGATGAGCCAGCGTGAGCTTAAAAACGAGCTCGGGGCGGGAATTGCCACTATTACGCGGGGGTCGAACAGCCTCAAATCCGCACCGGTGGATTTGCGTCAGTGGCTGGAGCAGGTACTGCTAAAAAGTGTCTGATTCTCTCGTAGGCCGGATAAGGCGAAGCCGCCATCCGGCAATGGTGCGCGCTGCTTGCCTGATGGCGCTACGCTTATCAGGCCTACAAATTACAATGACTCATCGTATATCGCGTTATGAAACGGGGTGAGCGCCAGAATCACCGCCTGGTGATAGACGCTTGAGCGCGTCAGCTTGCCCGCGGTAAAAACGCCGATTGCGCCTTCTTTACGGCCAATTTCATCAATACCCGTATAGTCCGACATCACCGGGCCGAGAGCTTCACCTTTACGGACTCTGTCGAGAATGACAGTCGGCAATGGCAGCGTGGCTGAACGGGCTTCACCGCGCTGAATGCCGTTATCAATCACCACCCAACTAAAGGTGGCATCGTCGTCAATTCCTGCTTCAATGGCGACCCAGAAATCAGCCTGCGGGTGCAGGCGGCGAGCGTTATCAACGCGATTTCGTGCGCCAGTGCGCGTTTCCTGGTTTCCGAAAGGTTGTTCCGGCACGCCACTCTCGACGGCGACGGGTTCAATATGGCAGGATCCTTCCCCGAAAATCTCTTCAAATGCCCGCAGAATTGCCTGAATTTTGGCAGGATTGGTGGTCGCAGAGATAACCTTGTGCATAATTAAGCTCAGTTTGAAAATTCATCGCAGAGTCTACTCAAAGTATGACGAGTATATAACGGAAAAAAAGCATGTTACAGGTATACCTTGTTCGCCATGGCGAAACGCAGTGGAACGCCGAGCGACGTATTCAAGGCCAGTCAGACAGCCCACTAACCGCTAAAGGTGAACAACAAGCCATGCAGGTGGGAGAACGCGCCCGCTCGTTTGGTATTACGCATGTCATCAGTAGCGATCTTGGTCGTACACGACGCACCGCAGAAATCATCGCCCAGGCCTGCGGCTGTGATATCACCTATGATTCTCGTCTGCGTGAGCTGAATATGGGGGTGCTGGAAAAACGTCACATCGATACGCTGACGCCAGAGGAAGAGGGCTGGCGTCGCCAGTTGGTGAACGGCACGGTGGATGGTCGTATTCCGGAAGGGGAATCGATGCAGGAGCTGAGCGATCGCGTCAATGCGGCGCTGGCATCCTGTCTGGAGCTGCCGCCGGGAAGTCGTCCACTGCTGGTCAGCCACGGTATCGCGCTGGGTTGCCTGGTGAGCACAATTCTGGGATTACCGGCATGGGCTGAACGTCGCTTGCGTCTGCGCAACTGTTCAATTTCTCGCGTTGATTACCAGGAAAGCTTATGGCTGGCGCCGGGATGGGTCGTTGAAACGGCAGGGGACATCTCACATCTGGACGCCCCTGCGTTGGATGAACTACAGCGCTAGCGGCGAATCGGAATCAGGAATTCGCAGCGCAGGTTGATCGGGCGATCTCCCGCTTTGGCATCTTCTGCCGGGTAGTATCGCTCGATATCCTGTCCTTTACGGCGCGTCAGGTTCAGCATCGGCATGCATGTGCCGTAAACCGTCAGGATAAACTCTTGCACGCCGGTTCCCAGCCCTTCGTAGGTAAACATCACGTACTCGCCACCCTGTAACAGGATAGGCTGCGCCGACGGCACATAGCCATTGGCCTGTTCCGGCGTCAGTGCTGTGGTGTAAAACACTTCCTGTTCGTCGTCTTTTTCAATGCTCGGACGCGTTTCGTTAAGCCCGTACAGCACTGGCGGGATCGCCGGAGCCTGAGCAAGGAAGTCGCGCCAGAACTGAATACGCATTTCATGACGGAAATCTGAAATCTGTTCCAGCGAGCAGGAATAGCTTTGCGTGGTGCCGAGCAGTTGCGTATCTTCCAGCGTAACGAACTCGTGCGCAGGCATTGTAAATTCACCCAGTCGCATTGGCGGGCGAATACCGAATGCGCTCCATTCCGGTGAACGGCGATACAGCGCTGGTGTCTGCGAAAATTGTTTCTTGAATGCGCGAGTAAAAGTTTGTTGAGAGTCGAAGCGATATTGCAGCGCAATATCCAAAATTGGACGCGCAGTCAGGCGCAGCGCCACTGCGGATTTCGATAAACGACGGGCGCGGATATAGGCGCCAATAGCATGGCCCGTCACGTCCTTAAACATTCTCTGCAGGTGCCACTTGGAATAGCCCGCTTTTGCCGCCACATTGTCAAGCGACAAAGGCTGATCCAGATGACCTTCCAGCCAGATTAATAGGTCGCGAATAATGCCAGCCTGATCCATAAAATATCCTCATCCTTTCAACAACGAGTACCTGACGTCAGGTATGAGGATAATAGCATTTTTTGCTGTTTTAGCATTCAGTGTTTTTTTTGCTCATAAGTGCTTTTTTCGGACATACGAAAGCGTGATTATTGTAATCCTGTGATCTGTATACATTTTATCTTAGAATGTTTAATAATTACGCAGAACAACTTTTAAGAATGGTAACAATATGAAATATAAGAGCTTAGTCATTTCCTCAATTCTGCTGATGTTGGCGCAGGTCGCCCATGCGGAGCAGATTGGATCTGTCGATACGGTGTTCAAAATGTTTGGGCCGGATCATAAAATTGTGGTCGAAGCGTTTGACGATCCGGATGTTACCAATGTGACCTGCTACGTGAGTCGTGCGAAGACCGGCGGCATCAAAGGTGGACTGGGGCTGGCGGAAGATACCTCCGATGCCGCCATCTCTTGCCAGCAGGTTGGGCCGGTAGAACTGAGCGACAGAATCAAGAACGGTAAAGCTCAGGGCGAAGTGGTATTTAAGAAACGTACCTCGCTGGTGTTTAAATCTTTACAGGTCGTGCGTTTTTACGATGCGAAACGTAATGCGCTGGCCTATCTGGCCTATTCAGATAAAGTGGTCGATGGATCGCCCAAAAATGCCATTAGCGCGGTACCCATCATGCCGTGGCGGCAATAACAAGGAAGCACAATGCAACAGCCGTTGATCTGGTTGGTTGAGGATGAGCAGGGAATCGCTGATACGCTTATCTACATGCTGCAACAGGAAGGGTTTAGTGTAGAGGCGTTTGAGCGCGGATTTCCCGTGCTGGAGAAATCTCGCCAGCAATGCCCTGATGCCATCATTCTGGATGTCGGGCTACCGGATATCAGCGGTTTTGAACTGTGCCGACGTTTACTGGAACGCCACCCGGCGTTGCCGATCCTCTTTCTGACCGCGCGCAGCGATGAAGTGGATCGCCTGTTGGGGCTGGAAATTGGCGCAGATGACTATGTTGCCAAGCCTTTCTCGCCGCGCGAGGTGTGCGCTCGTGTGCGTACGCTGCTGCGGCGGGTGCAAAAATTCTCCACGCCTTCATCGATGACCCGCTGTGGGGATTTTGAACTTAATGAGCTGGCCGCGCAGATTACCTGGTTCAGCATACCGTTGAACCTGACGCGTTATGAATTCCTGCTGCTGAAAACATTGCTGATGTCGCCGGGACGTATTTACTCTCGCCAGCAACTGATGGATTTAGTCTGGGCAGACGCACAGGATACCTTTGACAGAACGGTTGATACTCACATCAAAACGCTGCGCGCCAAGCTGCGGGCTATCAATCCGGAGCTTTCCCCCATCAATACACATCGCGGTATGGGATACAGCCTGAGGAATTGCTGATGCGCATTGGCATGCGTTTGCTGCTCGGCTATTTTCTGATTGTCGCGGTCGCCGCCTGGTTTGTTCTGTCGATCTTTGTGCAGGAAATTAAGCCAGGCGTTCGTCGGGCGACCGAAGGTACTCTAATTGATACCGCCACGCTGCTGGCTGCACTGGCGCGTGATGACGTGCTCTCTGACTCACCGGCTAACGGCAAGCTGGCGCAGGCATTTGCGCAGCTGCATAACCGCCCATTTAACGCCAACATCAGCGGCATTAACAAAGTGCGTAATGAATACCATGTCTACATGACGGACGCGCAGGGCAAGGTGTTGTTTGATTCAGCTAACCAGGCCGTCGGTCAGGACTACTCCCGCTGGAACGATGTGTGGTTAACGCTGCGTGGGCAGTATGGTGCCCGCAGCACGCCGCAAAACCCGAACGATCCGGAAAGCTCAGTGATGTACGTTGCCGCGCCGATCGTAGACGGTGGGCGTATTATCGGCGTGCTCAGTGTCGGCAAACCAAATGCGGCGATGGCACCGGTGATTAAACGCAGTGAACGGCGAATGCTGTGGGCCAGCGCCGTATTGCTGGGCATTGCCCTGGTGATTGGCTTCGGGATGGTATGGTGGATAAACCGATCCATTGCCCGGCTGGCGCGTTATGCCGACTCCGTTACCGAGAATCGCCCCGTCCCACTGCCTGATTTAGGCAGCAGCGAGTTACGCAAACTGGCGCAGGCGCTGGAAAGTATGCGTCTGAAGCTCGAAGGCAAGAACTACATTGAGCAGTATGTCTACGCGTTAACGCATGAGCTGAAAAGTCCGCTGGCGGCTATTCGTGGCGCGGCAGAGATATTGCGCGAAGGCCCGCCGCCAAACGTGGTAGCGCGTTTTACCGATAATATTCTGACGCAAAATGCGCGCATGCAGGCGCTGGTCGAAACTTTGCTGCGCCAGGCGCGACTGGAGAATCGACAGGACATTACGTTGACGGCGGTGGAGGTAGATACGCTTTTTGCTCAGCTCAAAGAGGCGCGTAGCGTGCAGCTGGCGGCAAAAAACATTACGCTGACCATTCTGCCTTCATCGCTTAGCGTCGCTGCCGATCCCGCGTTACTGGAGCAGGCATTGGGGAACTTGCTCGACAACGCTATCGACTTCACGCCACAGGGCGGGACGATTACGTTGAGCGCGCATCAGCAGGAGGAGCTGGTCACATTGCAGGTTACCGACAGCGGTAGCGGGATCCCTGATTTTGCGTTGCCGCGTATTTTTGAGCGCTTCTACTCGCTGCCCCGCGAGAATGGACACAAGAGCAGCGGTTTGGGGCTGGCGTTTGTCAATGAAGTTGCACGACTGCATGAAGGTACGGTGACATTATCTAACCGACCAGAGGGCGGCGCCCAGGCCTCGTTTACGCTTCACCGTCACTTCACATAACTTCAAATTCTCCGCACATAGCTGTTCTACCTTACTGATATTGCAAAGGAGAACGCTATGTTTAAATCACCCCTGTTTTGGAAAATCGTCACCTTAGGCGGCGCAATATTACTGCTGTTAATTCCACTGACGATGGTCAGGCAGATAATCGTTGAGCGATCGGATTATCGTGATGAAGTCGAAGATGCTATTCGTCAGAGCACCAGCGGGCCGCAAAAGATGGTCGGGCCGCTGATTGCCGTCCCGGTGACGGAACTGTATATCGAGCTGGAAGGCGACAAACAGATCCAGCGTAAGCGCAGCTATATCCATTTCTGGCTGCCGGAGTCGCTGGTGGTTGAGGGGAATCAGAACGTTGAAGCGCGTAAAATCGGTATTTACGAAGGCCAGGTCTGGCACAATGACCTCTCGGTGAAGGCTGAGTTTAACGCCGAACGCTTGCGCGATTTAAACCATCCCAATGTCAGCGTCGGCAAACCGTTTATCGTGGTTGGCGTGGGGGATGCGCGCGGGATTGGTGTGGTGCAAGCGCCGCAGGTCAATGGGGAATTGCTGGCCGTTGAGCCAGGGACGGGGCTGGATGGGGGAGCTCAAGGGATCCACATACCGCTACCTGACGCGAGCTGGGCGGAGCAAAACCTGAGCATGGTGCTGTCGTTGAATTTGAGCGGAACCGGAGATTTCTCCGTTGTTCCGGTTGGCCGTAACAGTGAAATGACTTTAACCAGCAACTGGCCGCATCCCAACTTTCTGGGGGATTTCCTCCCGGCGAAGCGCGAAATCAGCGAATCAGGATTTAAGGCCCAGTGGCAAAGCAGCTGGTTCGCGAATAACCTCGGCGAACGCTTTGATGGCGAAAAGATTGGCTGGAAGGGAATACCTGCATTTAGCGTTGCCGTCGCCACGCCAGCGGATCAGTATCAGTTAACGGACAGGGCTACCAAGTATGCCATCCTGCTGATTGTACTGACCTTTATGTCTTTCTTCGTGCTTGAAAGTATGACCAGCCTGCGTCTGCACCCGATGCAGTATCTGCTGGTGGGGCTATCGCTGGTGATGTTTTATCTGCTGCTGCTGGCATTGTCTGAGCACATTGGGTTTACGGCGGCGTGGATTACGGCAAGCCTGGTAGGCGCGTTAATGAACGGGGTGTATCTGCAGGCGATATTACAGAGTTGGCGGAACAGTATTTTATTCACCGTGGCGCTGCTGGGGTTGGATGGGGTGATGTGGGTGCTGCTACGTTCACAGGACAGCTCTTTACTGCTGGGAACCGGCGTGCTGTTGGTCGCGTTGTGTGGCGTGATGTTCTTGACGCGTCATCTTGACTGGCACTCGCTGGCACAGCCAAAACCAAAGCCGACAGAAATTCCGGAGCCTCTGCCTGCGCAGAGTGACGAGTTTCGCTTATGGAAATAGGGCGGTGGGGAAATGAAAAACGGCGCATAACGCGCCGTTTTTTTACCTGTGAGGATTGAATTAATCCTGCAGGTCGCCGCAGAAACGGTAGCCTTCACCGTGAATGGTGGCGATGATTTCTGGCGTATCCGGCGTAGATTCGAAATGTTTACGAATGCGGCGGATAGTCACGTCAACGGTACGGTCATGCGGCTTCAGTTCGCGACCGGTCATTTTTTTCAGCAGTTCTGCGCGAGACTGGATTTTGCCCGGATTCTCACAGAAGTGAAGCATTGCACGGAATTCGCTGCGTGGCAGTTTATACTGCTCGCCGTCAGGACCAATCAGAGAGCGGCTGTTGATGTCCAGCTCCCAGCCGTTGAACTTGTAGCTTTCGACGCTACGGCGTTCTTCGCTGACAGTACCCAGGTTCATGGTACGGGACAGCAGGTTACGAGCACGGATAGTCAGTTCGCGCGGGTTAAACGGCTTGGTGATGTAATCGTCTGCGCCGATTTCGAGGCCGAGAATTTTATCGACTTCGTTATCACGGCCCGTCAGGAACATCAGCGCAACGTTAGCTTGTTCGCGAAGTTCGCGCGCTAACAGGAGGCCATTTTTCCCAGGCAGATTGATATCCATAATCACAAGGTTGATGTCATATTCAGAGAGAATCTGATGCATTTCCGCGCCATCTGTCGCTTCGAATACATCATAGCCTTCTGCTTCGAAAATGCTTTTCAACGTGTTGCGTGTTACTAACTCGTCTTCAACGATAAGAATGTGCGGGGTCTGCATGTTTGCTACCTAAATTGCCAACTAAATCGAAACAGGAAGTACAAAAGTCCCTGACCTGCCTGATGCATGCCGTAAATTAACATGATCGGCGTAACATGACTAAAGTACGTAATTGCGTTCTTGATGCACTTTCCATCAACGTCAACAACATCATTAGCTTGGTCGTGGGTAGTTTCCCTCTGGACCCGACAGTGTCAAAAACGGCTGTCATCCTAACCATTTTAACAGCAACATAACAGGCTAAGACATGCCGGACACCCAATAAAACTACGCTTCGTTGACATATATCAAGTTCAATTGTAGCACGTTAACAGTTTGATGAAATCAACGTATCCAAATGTTTGCTTTCATCACAAAATTGCAATATTACAACTAGTTGCACGAGCTAATTAATAAATGTAATGAATCCAACCAATGCGATCCATTTTAAAATAAATTATCATGGATAAACAGAGGGATATACAACTTTTGTTAACATAAAAAGCAATAGTACAGTTTGGAAATAGTTTAGCATTTTTTACTGGATGCGAAATCCTTTTTCAGTGACTTCTGTTAAAAAAATGTAAATTCGCGCTGCGTAATATGTTGACGTGCGTCACATTATTACTTGCAGACTGACCAAAAAGAGTATCGAAATGCGTTTAACAATTATTCTGGTTGCCCCTGCCAGAGCGGAAAATATTGGTGCGGCTGCCCGTGCGATGAAGACCATGGGATTCACTCAATTACGTATCGTTGACAGCGAGGCGCACCTGGAACCCGCCACGCGATGGGTCGCGCATGGATCTGGCGACATTATTGATAATATTAACGTTTTTCCAACGTTAGCCGATGCGCTTCACGACGTTGATTTTACCGTTGCGACCACCGCGCGTAGCCGGGCGAAGTTCCATTATTACGCCACCCCGGTCGAACTGGTTCCCCTGTTACAGGAGAAATCCACGTGGATGGAACATGCAGCGCTGGTGTTTGGTCGTGAAGATTCGGGGCTGACCAATGAAGAATTAGCGCTGGCAGATGTACTCACTGGTGTACCGATGGTCGCTGACTATCCTTCACTCAATTTGGGGCAGGCGGTGATGGTGTATTGCTATCAATTAGCAGGTTTAATACAACAACCGGCCAAAAACGTTGAGGTGACGGATGAACTTCAGCTGCAGGCATTGCGCGCACGCGTTTTGCGTTTATTAGCCACGCTGAACGTTTCTGACGACATCAAGCTGACGGACTGGTTGCAACAGCGAATGGGTCTGTTGGGGCAGCGAGACACGGCAATGTTGCACCGTTTTTTACATGATATTGAAAAAAATATCACAAAATAAAATGTCGAACAATTTTTGTTGTGCAGTGTTTTGTTCTTGGTTCAAGTGGGCTCAACATGCTGTATTGGTTGAAAGTAAAAGGGCAAGCAGTCGCTCATGAACAAGTTTCGGAATGTGATCAATTTAAAAATTTATTGACTTAGGTCAGCAGATACTTTAACCCTAAAAGAATACAGCACAGACAGATAATAATTACAGAGCACACAACATCATGAAACGCATCAGCATCACTATTACCACAACCATCACCATTACCACAGGTAACGGTGCGGGCTGACGCGTACAGGAAACACAAGAAAAAGCCCGCACCTAAACAGTGCGGGCTTTTTTTTCGACCAAAGGCAATGAGGTAAACCATGCGAGTGTTGAAGTTCGGCGGTACATCAGTGGCAAATGCAGAGCGCTTTCTGCGGGTTGCCGATATTCTGGAAAGCAATGCCAGACAGGGGCAGGTCGCGACCGTTCTCTCTGCCCCCGCAAAAATTACCAACCATCTGGTGGCAATGATTGAGAAGACCATCGGTGGTCAGGATGCTTTAGCTAATATCAGCGACGCCGAACGCATTTTCTCCGAGCTGCTGGTGGGTCTTGCCGCCGAGCAACCAGGTTTTCCGCTGGCGCAGCTCAAAGCCTTTGTTGAACAAGAATTTGCTCAGATTAAGCACGTCCTGCACGGCATCAGCCTGCTGGGACAGTGCCCGGACAGCATCAATGCCGCGCTTATCTGCCGTGGTGAAAAAATGTCGATTGCTATCATGGCCGGCCTGCTGGAAGCACGCGGGCATAACGTAACGGTCATCGACCCGGTGGAGAAATTGCTGGCTGTCGGCCATTACCTCGAATCTACCGTTGATATCGCCGAATCTACGCGCCGCATCGCCGCCAGCCGTATTCCTGCGGACCACATGATTCTGATGGCAGGGTTTACCGCTGGAAATGAAAAAGGTGAGTTAGTGGTGTTGGGGCGTAATGGCTCTGACTACTCTGCCGCCGTACTGGCCGCCTGTTTGCGTGCCGATTGTTGTGAAATCTGGACCGATGTCGACGGTGTATATACTTGCGATCCGCGTCAGGTACCCGACGCCCGACTGCTAAAGTCGATGTCTTATCAGGAAGCGATGGAGCTTTCTTACTTCGGCGCTAAAGTGCTGCACCCGCGCACCATTACCCCTATTGCCCAGTTCCAGATCCCGTGCCTGATTAAAAATACCGGCAATCCGCAAGCGCCCGGTACGCTGATCGGTGCCAGCAGTGATGACGATGATTTGCCGGTAAAAGGTATTTCTAACCTCAATAACATGGCGATGTTTAGCGTTTCCGGCCCTGGAATGAAAGGCATGGTGGGCATGGCGGCGCGCGTTTTTGCCGCGATGTCGCGTGCGGGCATCTCGGTAGTGCTGATCACCCAATCCTCTTCTGAATACAGCATCAGCTTCTGCGTCCCGCAGGGCGACTGCACGCGTGCACAACGCGCCATGCAGGATGAATTCTACCTCGAGCTGAAAGAAGGCCTGCTGGAGCCGTTGGCGGTGACTGAGCGTCTGGCCATCATCTCTGTTGTTGGCGATGGTATGCGCACCCTGCGCGGCATCTCGGCGAAGTTCTTTGCCGCGCTGGCTCGTGCGAACATCAATATTGTAGCGATCGCCCAGGGCTCGTCTGAGCGTTCTATTTCGGTGGTGGTGAATAACGATGACGCGACCACCGGCGTACGCGTGACCCATCAGATGCTGTTCAACACCGACCAGGTGATTGAAGTGTTTGTGATTGGCGTAGGCGGCGTGGGCGGTGCGCTGCTGGAGCAGCTTAAACGTCAGCAAACCTGGCTCAAAAAGAAGCATATCGATCTGCGCGTGTGCGGCGTGGCGAACTCGAAGGCCCTGCTGACCAACGTCCACGGTCTGAATCTGGAAAACTGGCAGTCGGAGCTGGAGAGCGCGAAAGAGCCTTTCAACCTTGGGCGCTTAATTCGTCTGGTGAAAGAATACCATCTGCTCAATCCGGTGATTGTCGACTGTACGTCAAGCCAGGCGGTAGCGGATCAATATGCCGACTTCTTGCGTGAAGGCTTCCACGTGGTTACGCCGAACAAAAAGGCCAACACGTCGTCGATGGATTACTATCATCAGCTGCGTTTTGCCGCCGCGAAGTCTCGTCGTAAATTCCTGTACGACACCAACGTGGGCGCGGGCTTGCCGGTTATTGAAAACCTGCAAAATCTGCTCAGCGCAGGTGATGAACTGCAACGTTTTTCAGGCATCCTTTCTGGCTCACTGTCGTTTATTTTCGGCAAGCTGGATGAAGGCATGAGCTTCTCGCAGGCCACCACCCTGGCGCGTGAGATGGGCTATACCGAACCCGATCCGCGTGACGATCTTTCCGGTACGGACGTGGCGCGTAAGCTGCTGATCCTGGCCCGTGAAACTGGTCGTGAGCTGGAGCTTTCTGACATTGTCATTGAGCCGGTCCTGCCAAAAGAGTTTGATGACTCCGGTGATGTTTCCGCGTTTATGGCGAAATTGTCGCAGCTGGATGACGTCTTTGCCGCGCGCGTGGCGAAAGCCCGTGATGAGGGAAAAGTATTGCGCTATGTTGGCAATATCGAAGAGGACGGTGTTTGTCGCGTGAAAATTGATGCAGTAGACGGCAACGATCCGCTGTTTAAAGTGAAAAACGGTGAAAACGCGCTGGCGTTCTATAGCCACTATTATCAGCCGTTGCCGTTGGTTCTGCGCGGATATGGCGCGGGTAACGATGTGACGGCGGCGGGCGTCTTTGCCGACCTGCTACGCACCCTTTCATGGAAGTTAGGAGTCTGACATGGTGAGAGTTTATGCCCCGGCTTCCAGTGCCAATATGAGCGTCGGGTTTGATGTACTCGGTGCGGCGGTAACTCCGGTGGACGGTTCGCTGTTGGGTGATGTGGTGTCCGTTGAGGCGGCTGACCAGTTCAGCCTGAACAACCTTGGGCGCTTTGCCAACAAACTGCCGTCCGAGCCACGTGAAAATATTGTCTACCAGTGTTGGGAGCGATTCTGCCAGGAGCTGGGTAAAACCGTTCCGGTGGCGATGACGCTGGAAAAAAATATGCCGATTGGCTCCGGGTTAGGCTCCAGCGCCTGTTCCGTCGTGGCGGCGTTAGTCGCTATGAACGAACATTGCGGTAAGCCGCTCAACGATACGCGCCTGTTAGCGATAATGGGCGAACTTGAAGGGCGTATCTCCGGCAGCATTCATTACGATAACGTCGCTCCGTGCTTTTTGGGCGGTATGCAGTTAATGATTGAAGAAAACGGCATTATTAGCCAGCAGGTGCCAGGCTTTGATGAGTGGCTGTGGGTACTGGCGTATCCAGGGATTAAAGTGTCGACGGCTGAAGCGCGGGCGATTCTCCCAGCGCAGTATCGCCGTCAGGACTGTATCGCTCACGGGCGGCATCTGGCGGGATTCATCCATGCCTGCTATTCCCGTCAGCCTCTTCTGGCCGCGAAGCTGATGAAAGATGTCATTGCTGAGCCGTATCGTACCCGCTTGCTGCCAGGCTTTAGCCAGGCGCGTCAGGCGGTCGCAGAAATTGGCGCGCTGGCCAGCGGTATATCTGGGTCTGGGCCGACGCTGTTCGCTTTGTGCGATAAGCCGGATACGGCACAGCGCGTAGCAGATTGGCTGGGTAAAAATTACCTGCAAAATCAGGAAGGCTTTGTTCATATTTGCCGGCTGGACACGGCGGGCGCACGGGTACTGGGATAATCAATGAAACTGTATAATCTGAAAGATCACAACGAACAGGTCAGCTTTGCACAGGCTGTTACGCAAGGACTAGGCAAGAATCAGGGATTGTTTTTTCCGCACGATCTACCGGAATTCAATCTGACAGAAGTGGATGAGATGCTGAACCAGGACTTCGTTAGCCGCAGCGCGAAGATCCTGTCCGCATTTATTGGTGATGAGATCCCTCAGGAAATTCTGGAAGAGCGCGTGCGTGCGGCATTTGCCTTTCCGGCTCCGGTTGCCCAGGTTGCCGCGGATGTCGGCTGTCTGGAACTGTTCCACGGCCCTACGCTTGCATTTAAAGACTTTGGCGGGCGCTTTATGGCGCAGATGCTGACGCACATCAGTGGCGACAAACCGGTAACGATTCTGACGGCGACCTCCGGAGACACCGGGGCGGCGGTTGCGCATGCCTTTTATGGCCTGAAAAATGTGCGCGTGGTGATCCTCTACCCGAACGGCAAGATCAGCCCATTACAGGAAAAACTGTTCTGTACGCTGGGCGGTAACATTGAAACTGTGGCGATTGATGGCGATTTTGATGCCTGCCAGGCGCTGGTGAAACAGGCGTTTGATGACGAAGAGCTGAAGGTAGCCCTGGGACTGAACTCGGCTAACTCAATTAACATCAGCCGTCTGTTGGCGCAAATCTGTTACTACTTTGAGGCTGTGGCCCAACTGCCGCAAGAGGCGCGTAATCAACTGGTGATTTCCGTTCCCAGCGGTAACTTTGGCGATCTGACCGCCGGGCTGCTGGCGAAATCACTGGGCTTGCCGGTGAAGCGTTTTATCGCGGCGACTAACGTTAACGATACGGTTCCGCGTTTCCTTGCAGAAGGTGAGTGGGCGCCGAAAGCGACCCAGGCAACGTTGTCGAATGCGATGGATGTCAGCCAGCCGAACAACTGGCCGCGCGTGGAAGAACTGTTCCGCCGTAAAATCTGGCGTCTGAATGAGCTGGGTTATGCCGCTGTTGACGATGCGACAACTCAGGACACGATGCGTGAGTTACATGAGATAGGCTACACCTCAGAACCGCATGCGGCGGTGGCTTACCGAGCGCTGCGTGACCAACTGAATCCTGGCGAGTACGGCCTGTTCCTTGGTACTGCGCATCCGGCGAAGTTTAAAGAAAGCGTTGAAGAGATTCTTGACCTGACGCTGGCGTTGCCAAAAGAACTGGCGGAACGCGCGGACCTGCCGCTGCTTTCTCATCACCTGCCAGCTGATTTTGCTGAACTGCGCAAGCTGATGATGACCCGCGGTTAACGGTTGCGCCCGCTGGCGCTTTGCATAGCGGGCCGACAAAACCTGTAGGCCGGATAAGGCGTTAGCCGTCATCCGGCCTTTTTACTATTGCTCGTGGCGTTTAAACACCAGTTCGCCGTTTCCTGATGCTTCTTCATCAAAGAAGTAGCCTTCGCTGTTAAATGCGGTCAGCTGTTCCGGTTGCGTTAAGCGGTTCTCAATAATGTAGCGACTCATCAGGCCGCGCGCTTTTTTGGCATAGAAGCTGATGACTTTAAACTTGCCGTTCTTCTCGTCGAGGAAGACCGGTTTGATAAGCTCAGCGTTGAGTTTTTTCGGCTTCACGGATTTAAAATACTCATCCGAGGCGAGGTTGATCACCACGCTGTCGCCTTGCGCTTCCAGCGCTTCGTTAAGTTTATCGGTGATGGTATCTCCCCAGAACTGGTAGAGATCTTTACCCTTCGCATTGGCCAGACGAATGCCCATCTCCAGACGGTATGGCTGCATCAAATCCAGCGGACGCAAAACGCCGTACAACCCGGACAGCATCCGTAAATGCTGTTGAGCGAAGTCGAAATCCGCCTCGCTGAAGGTTTCAGCCTGCAACCCTGTATAGACGTCGCCTTTAAACGCCAGAATGGCCTGACGTGCATTGTCCGGCGTGAAGTCAGGCTGCCAGTCATGGAAACGGGTGGCGTTCAGATCCGCCAGCTTGTCGCTAATCCCCATCAGCTTGCCAATCTGCGGTGCAGAGAGCTGGCGTGCCACGTGAATAAGCTGCTGAGAGTGATCCAGCAACTCGGGCAGCGTATGACGTGTCGTTGCCAGCGGGCTTTGGTAGTCGAGCGTTTTTGCAGGTGAAATCAGAATCAGCATATCCAGTCCTTGCAGGAAATTTACTGCGACTTTAGCAAAAAAAACGACTGAATTGATCGATGGTTGCGATTGCCGCGCTATTCGCGCGGCGTTTCATCCCAGCTATCGGGCGCAAGCTGTTGTCTGATATCAGGATAACGGCGCGGATCGAATTCCGGGCGCACCCCGAGTTTTCGCTGGCGCAGATAGTCGCTGGCGATGGTATGTACAACCGGAGAAAGCAGCAGAATCGCCGTCAGGTTAGTAATGGCCATACAAGCCATGATGATGTCGGCAAGTTGCCAGACCAGCGGAAAACTGATTAATGTACCACCAATGACGGTGCAAACGGTGGCGATTCGTAATAGCCAGATAACCCGGATGTTGTCCAGTTTCAGGAATATGAGGTTGTTTTCCGCATAAATGTAGTTGGCGACGATAGAGCTAAAGGCAAACAGAATCACTATTAAGGCAACGAATCCGGCCCCCCATTCACCCGTCAGCGAGACCATGGCTCGTTGCAGCAACTGGATGCCTTCCATTGGCACATAAGTGGTGCCATTACCCGCCAGTAAAATGATCATTGCGCTGGCAGTACAAAGAATTAGCGTATCGCCCAATACACCAATCATTTGCACAATGCCTTGTGCTGCAGGGTGTGGCGGCCAGGATGCTGCCGAGGCAGCCGCGTTCGGAGTTGAGCCCATTCCGGCTTCATTAGAGAACATACCGCGCTGAAAACCGCTGGCAATGGCCTGGCTTAGCGTATACCCGGCTGCACCGGCCGCGGCTTCCTGCCAGCCAAAGGCGCTTTTTATGATGGTCATGATAATGCCGGGGAGCTGTCCGAAATGCCAAAGGCAGATGACGAGGCTACAACCGATCCACAGCAGCGCCATCATCGGAACAAACCATTGCATCAGGCGGGCAACGCCTTTAATGCCGCCGACAATGACCAGTAATGACACTATTGCCAGTGCGATACCGGAGAAGAGGGGAGGGATGTCAAAAGCAAAGGTCAACGCACGAGAGACTGAGTTTGCCTGCACGCTGTTAAAAATCAGGCCATAGGCAATGAGTAAAAAGATGGCAAACAGTACGCCCATCCAGCGCATGCCCAATCCACGGGCCATATACCATGCAGGACCGCCGCGAAACTGTCCCTTGCTGTCGCGCTCTTTATACAGCTGGGCAAGGGAACATTCGGCGAATGAGGTTGCCATACCAATGACCGCCGAGACCCACATCCAGAAAATGGCTCCTGCGCCGCCGGCGGCGATCGCCAACGCCACACCCGCCAGATTTCCGCTACCGACGCGCGCGGCAAGACTGGTGCACAGAGCCTGAAAAGAAGTTAAACCGCCCGGCTGCGGGCTGATGCTGTTTTTAAGACTTTTGCCAAACTGGCGAATATAGCGGAACTGCACGAACCCTGTACGCCAGGTGAACCAACATCCTGCGCCAAGCAGGAGGTAGATCATCACCGATCCCCAGAGTATTTCATTAATAAATGAGAAAAAATCAGGCATTAACATCCCTCTTGTTGATGCCGGTAAGCGCGAATAATCCCGTGTAAGCGCTACCAATTATCGACCAGTATATACCTTATAAGGTGATTGATTGCGGGAGTTTACCATAACAATGGGTATATCCTTAATTGCGCATCACGGGCTGTGAGATGCGTAATCAGGGCTGAGCGGCGGGTCGGACAATCCAGGCGGTTGCGCTGAGAGTGCGTCGTGCTATCATCAGGGAAGATCGGTTACATCCCCCTAACAAGCTGTTTAAAGAGAATCGCTATCATGACGGACAAATTGACCTCCCTTCGTCAGTTCACCACAGTAGTGGCCGACACCGGAGACATCGCGGCAATGAAGCTGTATCAGCCTCAGGATGCCACAACTAACCCTTCTCTCATTCTTAACGCAGCGCAGATCCCAGAATACCGCAAGCTGATTGATGACGCTGTAGCCTGGGCTAAGCAGCAGAGCAACGACCGCGCACAGCAGATCGTCGACGCGACCGACAAACTGGCAGTAAATATCGGTCTGGAGATCCTGAAACTGGTCCCGGGTCGTATTTCTACTGAAGTTGACGCTCGTCTGTCCTACGACACCGACGCGTCCATCGCGAAAGCAAAACGTCTGATCAAAATGTACAACGATGCTGGCATCAGCAACGATCGCATTCTGATCAAACTGGCTTCAACCTGGCAGGGCATCCGTGCCGCTGAGCAGCTGGAAAAAGAAGGTATCAACTGTAACCTGACTCTGCTGTTCTCCTTCGCGCAGGCGCGCGCATGTGCAGAAGCTGGCGTATACCTGATTTCTCCGTTTGTTGGTCGTATTCTGGACTGGTACAAAGCCAACACTGACAAGAAAGAGTATGCACCGGCAGAAGATCCGGGTGTGGTTTCCGTAACGGAAATCTACGAGTACTACAAACAGCACGGTTACGAAACCGTGGTGATGGGTGCGAGCTTCCGTAACGTCGGCGAAATCATTGAGCTGGCAGGCTGCGATCGTCTGACGATTGCACCGGCACTGCTGAAAGAACTGGCGGAAAGCGAAGGCACTATCGAACGTAAACTGTCCTTCTCTGGTGAAGTGAAAGCGCGTCCTGCACGCATCACCGAAGCTGAGTTCCTGTGGCAGCACAACCAGGATCCGATGGCTGTAGACAAACTGGCGGACGGTATCCGTAAGTTTGCTGTAGACCAGGGTAAACTGGAAAAAATGATCGGCGATCTGCTGTAATCATTAATGCGTGGCCCTGATATGGGTCACGCTACCTCTTCTGAAACCTGTCTGTCCTTCCCTTCGCAGTGTATCATTCTGTTTAACGAGACTGTTTAAACGGAATAATCATGAATACTTTACGCATTGGCCTGGTTTCCATTTCTGACCGTGCTTCCAGCGGCGTTTACCAGGATAAAGGTATCCCGGCCCTTGAAGAGTGGCTGGCATCTGCCCTTACCACCCCTTTTGAGCTGCAAACGCGACTGATCCCGGATGAACAGGCGATCATCGAACAGACCTTATGTGAGCTGGTGGATGAAATGAGCTGTCATCTGGTGCTGACTACCGGCGGAACGGGTCCGGCCCGCCGCGATGTAACGCCTGATGCCACGCTGGCCGTAGCCGACCGCCAGATGCCGGGCTTTGGCGAGCAGATGCGCCAGATAAGCCTGCACTTTGTGCCAACGGCTATTCTCTCCCGCCAGGTTGGTGTGATTCGCAAACAGGCGTTGATTCTGAATCTGCCAGGGCAGCCGAAATCGATCAAAGAAACGCTGGAAGGCGTGAAAGATGCCGACGGTAAGGTTATCGTGCCGGGTATTTTTGCAAGTGTACCGTATTGTATACAGTTACTGGATGGGCCGTATGTGGAAACCGCACCGGCTGTTGTAGCATCTTTTCGTCCTAAAAGCGCAATCCGCGATACAAACGCCTGAAAGTAGCCCGATCGTGACATAAGTGCCAATGACAGTGGAGTATTGAATTGTTTACGATATAGTAATTTTTGCTTTACATATATCGACAGACATATTCAATAACTCCACTGACTCATGGTTTGCTATGTCACAACACACTCGACCGCTGAATCGCCAGGATTATAAAACTCTTACGCTTGCTGCCCTCGGCGGTGCGCTTGAGTTTTATGATTTCATTATCTTCGTCTTCTTTGCCGCTGTTGTTGGCGAACTCTTCTTCCCGGCAGACATTCCTGAATGGCTACGTCAGGTGCAAACCTTCGGCATTTTTGCCGCCGGATATCTGGCGCGTCCACTGGGGGGCATCATCATGGCGCACTTTGGCGATCTGGTCGGGCGTAAGAAAATGTTCACCCTGAGCATTTTGCTGATGGCGATACCGACGCTGGCGATTGGTCTTTTGCCTACCTACGCCTCAATGGGGATCCTCGCGCCGCTGCTGTTACTCCTGATGCGCATTTTGCAAGGCGCTGCCATCGGCGGAGAAGTGCCGGGCGCGTGGGTGTTCGTGGCAGAGCACGTACCGGAGCGCCGCATCGGCATTGCCTGTGGCACGCTGACCGCCGGGCTGACGGTGGGGATTCTGCTGGGATCGGTGGTTGCGACGCTGGTGAATACCAGCCTGACGCAGCAGGCGGTGCATGACTACGGCTGGCGTATCCCGTTCCTGCTGGGGGGCGTGTTTGGGCTGGTGGCGATGTACCTGCGTCGCTGGTTGCAGGAAACGCCCATTTTCCTCGAAATGCAGCAGCGTAAAGCGCTGGCGCAAGAGCTACCGGTGAAGTCGGTGGTGAGCAAACATAAAAAAGCGGTGGTTATTTCCATGCTGCTGACCTGGCTGTTATCGGCCGGGATTGTGGTGGTGATCCTGATGTCGCCAGTCTGGTTGCAGAAGCAGTATGGTTTTGCACCGGCGTTGACGTTACAAGCCAACAGTGTCGCGACCATTATGCTGTGCGTCGGCTGTCTGCTGGCCGGGTTTATTGTCGATCGGGTCGGCGCCAGCAAAACCTTTATTGTCGGCAGCCTGCTGCTGGCCTGTTCAAGCTGGTTTTTCTATCATCTGACCGGCAGCCATCCTCAGCACTTGTTCTTGTTATACGGGCTGGTAGGGTTGTGCGTTGGCGTGGTGGGGGCTGTGCCTTATGTGATGGTGCGGGCGTTTCCGGCGGAGGTCCGCTTTACCGGAATCTCCTTTTCTTACAACGTGTCGTACGCCATTTTTGGTGGTCTGACGCCAATCGCCGTGACGATGTTAATGAGCGTGTCGCCAATGGCTCCGGCCTGGTATGTGCTGGCGTTATCGCTGGTGGGGCTAGGTCTGGGGGTTTGGCTGCGACAGGATATTTATCATCGCGATACGAGCGTGCAGGGAGAGTTACAGCGCTTGTAAGGAATATCCCCCCGTTTGGGGGGATAGCGTCAGATTAGTGCGCTTCACCGATCGGCAGGATGGTACGGCCAAACTGTTCGTTCAGCACTTCACCCATCGCCAGGTAAATGGCGCTTGCGCCACACACTAAGCCAATCCAGCCAGCAACGTGAATGATCGCTTCGTTACCTGCAATGTTGCCGACCGCCAGCAGTGCGAACAGCACTGTCAGGCTCAGGAAGACAAACTGCAACGCGCGGTTAGCTTTCAGCGTGCCGAAGAACATGAACAGTGTGAACACGCCCCACAGACCCAGGTATACGCCCAGGAACTGACCATTGGTTGCATCCGCCAGGCCCATTTTCGGCATGATTAGGATTGCAACCAGCGTCAGCCAGAACGAACCGTAGGAGGTAAAGGCGGTTAAACCGAAGGTATTGCCCTTTTTATATTCCAGCAGACCGGCAAATATTTGCGCGATACCGCCGTAGAAAATGCCCATCGCCAGAATAATAACGTCAAAGGCGAAGAAACCCGCGTTGTGCAGGTTAAGCAGAATGGTGGTCATGCCAAAGCCCATCAGGCCCAGCGGTGCCGGATTAGCCAACTTAGTGTTGCCCATAATTCCTCAAAATCATCATTGATTGAATGGTGAAATAGTTTCCCCAAATAACGATCACTGTCTTCGGGGCGCGGCATGATAATCAGGGGAGAGGGCACTGTCTATGATCTAACGAAGGGAAAATGAATTATTTTCCCTGTGATGGGCATCACGCTTATGCATGGTTGAACATTTTGCTAAGACAGACGATTTGAAGTACCACCGGGAACTGAGGGATTTGGTGGACGATCTGGTGAGAAATACCCATCGCCAGATGGCGCTGCTTCATGGGCGCGGCAGTGGTTATTCCAGTTCAATGGCTTTCACATCAACCGCGTGTCTGCCCCGCATATTTTCTATGGCTTCTGAATCAAAATGTGCAGAATTAATCGTCGCCAATAACTTTCAGAGTTGCCATGTCAGAGGAGTTTACTGACTGGCCTGAGAAGGTGATTTTAGACACGCAGCGTTTATTGTCGTTGTCGCTATTAATAGAGATCCAGTTGGTCGTTTGTCCCTCTTTAATGGATGACGGGACGTTCAGGCTTTGGCTGGAAGTGCGTACTGCTTTGAAGTAGACGGATGCGCCGTTAAGTTTAATATCGCCGCGATCGGCGGTGAGCTGAATGCGCTTCACTACCCGGCAAACGGGAATTCTCAGCGTGAGATCGTTGGTTGCGTTGCGGGGCATCGCAATCATACCCAGAACTTTATGATCGTTAGCGTGCGCGGCGCTGCTCAGCAGCAGGCCCATAAGCAGGCTGGTGGAAAGGGTTAACACGGATTTCATGGAATTTCTCTTTGACGGCTGTAAAAGTGTGTGACATCAGACCATCTTACCGCCGACGGGAAACCGTTTCATGGTCGTAATCTTTTCTTTTTATTACAATTTTCACATGAATGGCCGTGCTGGTTTTGATTTGTTTTGTGAATTGATTTTGATTGGAAACTATTCGTTTTTTTGCCTTTCTGCCTTTTTACCTTAATTTTATCGCCACTGTGCTAAAAAAAATTTTCATGCCCCCCTTGATGACGTGGGTTACGACCCCATCTTGTAGACAACCGCAGTGGTGAGTCTGAAAAAAAACGATTCAGGGTAGTTGAAACCGCACGTTTCGCCCTTATTACAGATTCACAACCACATGATGACCGAATTTTTAGTGGAGACGTTTAGATGGGTAAAATTATTGGTATCGACCTGGGTACTACCAACTCTTGTGTAGCGATTATGGATGGCACTACTGCACGTGTGCTGGAGAACGCCGAGGGCGATCGCACCACGCCTTCTATCATTGCTTATACCCAGGATGGTGAAACTCTGGTTGGTCAGCCGGCTAAACGTCAGGCAGTGACAAACCCGCAAAACACCCTGTTTGCGATTAAACGCCTGATTGGCCGCCGCTTCCAGGACGAAGAAGTACAGCGTGATGAAGCCATCATGCCGTACAAAATCATCGGTGCTGACAACGGTGATGCATGGATTGACGTAAAAGGTCAGAAAATGGCACCGCCGCAGATTTCTGCTGAAGTGCTGAAAAAAATGAAGAAAACGGCTGAAGATTACCTGGGCGAACCGGTAACTGAAGCGGTTATCACCGTACCTGCATACTTCAACGATGCTCAGCGTCAGGCAACCAAAGATGCTGGCCGTATCGCAGGTCTGGAAGTAAAACGTATCATCAACGAACCGACCGCAGCGGCACTGGCTTACGGTCTGGATAAAGAAGTCGGCAACCGTACTATCGCGGTTTATGACCTCGGTGGTGGTACTTTCGATATCTCTATTATCGAAATCGACGAAGTTGACGGCGAAAAAACTTTCGAAGTTCTGGCAACCAACGGTGATACCCACCTGGGTGGTGAAGACTTCGACAGCCGTATGATCAACTACCTGGTTGACGAATTTAAGAAAGATCAGGGTATCGATCTGCGTAATGACCCGCTGGCGATGCAGCGTCTGAAAGAAGCCGCTGAGAAAGCGAAGATCGAACTGTCTTCCGCTCAGCAGACCGACGTGAACCTGCCGTACATTACTGCAGACGCGACTGGTCCGAAACACATGAACATCAAAGTGACCCGTGCGAAACTGGAAAGCCTGGTTGAAGACCTGGTTAACCGTTCTATCGAGCCGCTGAAAGTTGCTCTGCAGGATGCTGGTCTGTCTGTTTCCGACGTTCAGGACGTTATCCTGGTCGGTGGTCAGACTCGTATGCCGATGGTACAGAAGAAAGTTGCTGAGTTCTTCGGTAAAGAGCCGCGTAAAGACGTTAACCCGGACGAAGCAGTGGCAATCGGTGCTGCCGTTCAGGGTGGTGTATTGACCGGTGATGTGAAAGACGTGCTGCTGCTGGACGTTACCCCGCTGTCTCTGGGTATCGAAACCATGGGTGGCGTGATGACTCCACTGATCGCGAAAAACACCACTATCCCGACCAAGCACAGCCAGGTGTTCTCTACCGCTGAAGACAACCAGTCTGCGGTAACCATCCACGTGCTGCAGGGTGAACGTAAACGCGCCGCTGATAACAAAGATCTGGGTCAGTTTAACCTGGATGGTATCAGCCCGGCTCCGCGCGGTATGCCGCAGATCGAAGTTACTTTTGACATCGATGCCGACGGTATTCTGCACGTTTCCGCGAAAGACAAAAACAGCGGTAAAGAGCAGAAGATCACCATCAAGGCTTCTTCTGGTCTGAACGAAGAAGAAATTCAGAAAATGGTTCGCGAAGCAGAAGCGAACGCAGAATCTGACCGTAAGTTTGAAGAGCTGGTTCAGACTCGTAACCAGGGTGACCATCTGCTGCACAGCACTCGTAAGCAGGTTGAAGAAGCAGGCGACAAACTGCCAGCTGACGACAAAACTGCCATCGAGTCTGCACTGACCGCGCTGGAAACTTCTCTGAAAGGCGAAGACAAAGCGGATATCGAAGCGAAAATGCAGGCGCTGGCACAGGTTTCCCAGAAACTGATGGAAATCGCTCAGCAGCAGCACGCACAGCAGCAGGCTGGTGCAGCAGGCGCTGATGCTTCTGCAAACAACGCGAAAGATGACGACGTTGTCGACGCCGAGTTTGAAGAAGTGAAAGACAAAAAATAATCGCCCTTTGAACGGGTAATTACTGGCACGGGCGAAGAGGTTTCCTCTCCGCCCGTGCACGCATGTTAGGGGCAGATAAAAAGAGATGGCTAAGCAAGACTATTACGAGATTTTAGGCGTTTCCAAGTCAGCGGAAGAGCGTGAAATCAAAAAGGCCTACAAGCGCCTGGCCATGAAATTTCACCCGGACCGCAACCAGGGTGATAAAGAGGCCGAAGCCAAGTTTAAAGAGATCAAAGAAGCGTACGAGATCCTGACCGATGCGCAAAAACGTGCGGCTTACGATCAGTACGGTCATGCTGCGTTTGAGCAAGGCGGCATGGGCGGCGGCGGCGGTTTTGGCGGCGGGGCTGACTTCAGCGATATCTTTGGTGACGTGTTTGGCGATATCTTTGGCGGCGGTCGTGGTCGTCAGCGCGCCTCACGTGGTGCTGATTTACGTTACAACATGGATCTCACTCTGGAAGAAGCCGTGCGTGGCGTCACCAAAGAGATCCGTATTCCGACTCTGGAAGAGTGTGACGTCTGCCACGGTAGCGGTGCGAAGGCAGGTACTCAGCCACAGACCTGTCCTACCTGTCACGGTTCTGGTCAGGTACAGATGCGTCAGGGCTTTTTTGCCGTACAGCAGACCTGTCCACACTGCCAGGGCCGCGGTACGCTGATCAAAGATCCGTGCAACAAATGCCACGGTCATGGTCGCGTTGAGAAAAGCAAAACGCTGTCCGTTAAGATCCCGGCAGGGGTTGATACCGGCGACCGCATTCGTTTAGCGGGCGAAGGTGAAGCCGGTGAACATGGTGCGCCAGCAGGTGATTTGTACGTTCAGGTGCAGGTAAAACAGCACCCAATTTTCGAACGTGAAGGCAATAACCTGTACTGCGAAGTACCGATTAACTTTGCGATGGCTGCGCTGGGCGGCGAGATTGAAGTCCCAACGCTGGACGGTCGCGTGAAGCTAAAAATTCCGGGCGAAACGCAAACTGGCAAACTTTTCCGCATGCGTGGAAAGGGCGTCAAGTCTGTACGCGGTGGCGCTCAGGGCGACCTGCTGTGCCGCGTGGTGGTTGAAACCCCAGTGGGCCTGAACGACAAGCAGAAGCAACTGCTCAAAGATCTGCAGGACAGCTTTGGCGGCCCGACCGGCGAACAAAACAGTCCGCGCTCCAAAAGTTTCTTCGACGGTGTGAAGAAGTTCTTTGACGATCTGACGCGCTAATTCACAGTTTTATCTCGAATAAAAAGCCTGGGACTGAAAAGTCTCAGGCTTTTTTATTTCTGTTTTCCGCTCGGAAAATCTTTATCGACTTACTCTGTATAGATCGTAAAAACCGATTTATCCATCATGAATAATCTAATTTTAACGAGCTTTTTGAGGGTGTAAGATAGTATTTACGAAGTATTCACCCAATAGAGAGAATAAAAGTGAAACATCTGCATCGTTTTTTTAGTAGTGACGCCTCGGGGGGCATCATTCTGATCATCGCAGCCGTGGTCGCTATGCTGATGGCAAATATCGGGGTTACCAGTGGATGGTACCACGCCTTTTTGGAAACGCCCGTTCAACTGCGGGTTGGCGCGCTTGAGATCAACAAAAATATGCTGTTGTGGATCAACGACGCGTTGATGGCGGTGTTCTTCCTGTTGATTGGTCTGGAAGTAAAGCGCGAGTTAATGCAAGGTTCGCTGGCCAGTCTGCGTCAGGCGGCGTTCCCGATCATTGCTGCTATCGGGGGCATGATTGTCCCGGCGCTGCTGTACCTGGCATTCAACTATGCCGATCCCATCACCCGTGAAGGGTGGGCGATCCCGGCGGCAACGGATATTGCTTTTGCGTTAGGTGTGCTGGCGTTGTTGGGCAGTCGTGTACCACTGGCGTTGAAAATCTTCCTGATGGCGCTGGCGATTATTGATGACCTCGGCGCTATCGTAATCATCGCACTGTTCTATACCAGCGACCTCTCGCTGCTGTCGCTGGGCGTTGCCGCGTGCGCAATCCTTGTTTTGGCAGGATTGAATCTGTGCGGAGTGAGACGCACCGGTATTTATATT
Organism: Citrobacter sp. Cpo091; assembly: GCF_030332645.1. NCBI lineage: Bacteria > Pseudomonadati > Pseudomonadota > Gammaproteobacteria > Enterobacterales > Enterobacteriaceae > Citrobacter > Citrobacter sp. Cpo091. Next base: position 259,567 of record NZ_JAOWHL010000039.1, on the reverse strand, counting down.
CTGGTCGGCGTAGTGCTGTGGACTGCCGTACTGAAGTCTGGCGTGCATGCAACGCTGGCGGGCGTGATCGTGGGCTTCTTCATTCCATTGAAGGAAAAACACGGGCGTTCACCGGCGAAGCGACTGGAGCATGTTCTGCATCCATGGGTGGCATACCTGATCCTGCCACTGTTTGCTTTCGCCAACGCGGGCGTTTCACTGCAGGGCGTCACTATTGATGGACTGACCTCGATATTACCGCTGGGGATCATTGCAGGTTTGTTGATCGGTAAGCCGTTGGGTATCAGTCTGTTTTGCTGGCTGGCGTTACGCCTCAAGGTGGCGCAATTGCCGGAAGGAACGAATTTCCAGCAGATTATGGCGGTCGGTATTCTTTGCGGTATTGGCTTTACGATGTCGATTTTTATTGCCAGCCTGGCGTTTGGCAACGTCGATCCTGAGCTGATTAACTGGGCAAAACTGGGGATCCTGATCGGCTCCTTGTTGTCGGCAGTGATAGGTTACTGCTGGTTACGTGCCCGGTTGAACGCATCAGCCTGACGGGATAACCCTTTCGTGACAATTTTCAGGGAGAGAGTATGTCTCATATAAATTACAACCATCTGTACTACTTTTGGCATGTCTATAAAGAAGGGTCAGTGGTTGGTGCAGCAGAAGCGCTTTATCTGACACCGCAGACCATTACCGGGCAGATTAAAGCGCTTGAGGAACGCTTACAGGGAAAATTGTTTAAGCGGAAGGGGCGTGGGCTGGAGCCCAGTGAGTTAGGCGAATTGGTTTTTCGTTACGCGGATAAGATGTTCACCTTAAGCCAGGAAATGCTGGATATCGTGAACTACCGCAAAGAGTCTAATTTGCTGTTCGATGTCGGCGTGGCGGATGCGCTATCGAAGCAGTTGGTCAGCAGCGTACTGGATGCCGCTGTGGTTGAAGATGAACAAATCCATCTGCGTTGTTTTGAGTCAACGCACGAGATGCTGTTGGATCAACTCAGCCAGCATAAGCTGGATATGATTATCTCCGACTGTCCGATTGATTCTACGCAGCAGGAAGGGTTGTTCTCAGTGCGGATAGGCGAGTGCAGCGTGAGTTTTTGGTGCACCAAACCGCTGCCTGAAAAACCATTCCCGGCCTGCCTTGAGGAGCGTCGGTTGCTGATCCCAGGACGTCGTTCGATGCTCGGACGTAAGCTGCTGAACTGGATCAACTCACAAGGATTGAATGTCGAAATCCTCGGTGAGTTTGATGACGCTGCGCTGATGAAAGCGTTTGGGGCAACGCATAATGCTATTTTTGTTGCACCTACTTTGTATTCGCACAATTTCTATGCCGATGATTCTATTGTTGAAATTGGACGCGTAGAAAATGTGATGGAAGAGTATCACGCCATATTTGCGGAAAGAATGATCCAGCATCCGGCGGTGCAGCGTATTTGCAATGCGGACTACTCGGCATTGTTCAAGCCACAGTAGACATACTTACCGTAATACTTCCGGCTGCGGTACTCACCCGCAGCCGGTTTCATGCTATAGCCTCAATAAGCTACGATACTGCCCACCTTCGCGGATAAATACCGGAATTTTGTTCAATGGCGCGGCATAGTGCAACGTTTGCCCTCCCGAATAACTCTCGCCGGTCGTAAGATCCGTCCATGTTTCCCCTTCCGGTAGCCAGATATCACGTTCGCGCATACCTTCATGCATTACGGGGGCAATCAGCAGGTCAGGACCAAAACAGTACTGGTCGGTGATTGCCCAACTTGTTTCCTGTTCGGGGAAATCAAAAAACAGGGGGCGCATCACTGGCGTATTGTGCTTATGGGTTTCCTCCATCAGCGCTTTGATATAGGGCTTCAGTTTCTCTCGCAACGCCAGGCAACCCGTCAGTACGTCGCACACGTCCTCACCGTAGCTCCAGACTTCGTTCGGTGCACCGGTAGGACACTGGGCGATACCATCCCGGTACGGTTGTTCCGGTAAAATCTGCGGATCGCGGTTGCCGTGCAGACGCATCACCGGGCTAAATACGCCCCACTGGAACCAGCGGATCAGCAGTTCATGGAAATGTGGGTCGTGAATATTACCGCCATGAAAACCACCGATATCCGTCGTCCACCACGGTATCCCCGCGATTCCCATATTGAGTCCGGCGGCAAACTGGTTGCGTAGCGATCTAAACGAGGAGTGAATATCACCTGACCAGACCAGTGCGCCGTACTTTTGACTGCCGGCCCAGGCGCAGCGTAGCAGGTTGATAACCTTGTCTTCACCATCGGCTTTCATACCATCAAAAAAGGTTTTGGCGTACATTCGCGGGTAGATATTGCCCACTTCCAGTACCGGCCCGGCATGGTAGCGATAGTTGTCATAGTCATAAACGCTGAACTCAGGTTCGGCTTCGTCTAACCAGAATAGCTTCACGCCCTTATCATAATAGTTGCGTTTGGCTTTGCCCCAGACGTAGTCCCGCGCACCCGGATGGGTAGCATCAAAGAAAGTGGTGTTGCCGAGGAAATCCATATTGATCGGCAAGCCACGTTCCGTCTGTACCAGCCAGCCGTTTTCGCGCATCTCCCGATAGCTTTCAGTGCGGTTATCCACCGTCGGCCAGACGGAGACCATCAACTCAATTCCCAGCGATTTCAGCTCGGCAATCATGGCATCAGGGTCGGGCCAGTCGCGCGCATCGAACATCCAGTCACCCTGATTCGGCCAGTGAAAGAAGTCGATAACGATCACCGAGATAGGCAGATTGCGGCGCTTATATTCGCGGGCAACCTCCAGCAGCTCTGCCTGCGTACGATAGCGGAGTTTGCACTGCCAGAAGCCCATGGCGTAGTCCGGCATCATCGGCGGTGTGCCGGTAGCCAGCGCATAAGCCCGGCTAATTTCTGCCGGGGTATCGCCAGCCGTGATCCAGTAGTCCAGCTGTTCGCTGACCTGTGCTTCCCATTCGGTAACGTTGTGGGCAAAGGTTACGCGCCCGACTGCCGGGTTGTTCCATAAAAATCCGTAGCCCAGACTGGAGAGCATAAACGGTACTGAGGCCTGGGAGTTACGTTGCGCCAGCTCAAGAACGCATCCTTTGAGATCCAGGTTAGCCTGTTGATACTGCCCCATACCATAAATTTTTTCCCCTTCGGTGGCTTCGAAGCGGGCTTTAAGTGAATATTTTCCACCCTGAATAGGGCGGAATTCGCGCCCTTCAAGGTTGAGTGCGCTGACGTACTGGCCGTGAGAAGATTCATCCTCGCCAATTTCGCCCCGCAGGCGCCAGAACTCCTGCAACAGAGGTTTGTGTGGATGGCGGTAAAAGGTAACTTGTCCTTTTTGATTGACGATAGCGATAATTTTGCCGTTGGTCAGCGTCGCCTGGTGGTGCTCATAATCAATGTGGCAGTGGCTTTCTGCGACTGGCTCAGTCAATGCCCAGTCTTCATTTCTCATTACCGGCAGATGACGGCCACTGCGTACGCGCAGGCTGTTCTCGCCCCAGGGTTCAATCCATAAATAGCGATCGTTTTGCTGCCAGACCAGGCGACGCGGGTCATGTTGCATAAATGGCATGGTGGTGCCTCCCATATTTCGAGGGTGAAGGTAAAGATCGTTCTTAGTTGATGGTTTCCAGATCGTGGCGAATCTTCTCTTCCATCGCTTCGTATTTACGAAAGAAAAGTAGTGGGATCGCTGCGAGCGCGAAGAGTAGGGCGGGTGCCCAGATAAAGGCCCAGGTAATTCCCTCCAGACCCGCAGCACTCTGGGCATGGTTGGGGACATAGCCAAAACTGTTCATGATCCAGGCAGCGAAAGCGGTACCGAGGCCACTACCCATCTTGATGCAGAAGGTGCTGCCGAAGGCGATAAGAATGCCGGTAGCCTTAATACCCGTCTTCCATGCGCCGAAGTCGACTGCGAAGCCCAGCATGGCAAACGGCATTGAGCAGGCGATACCGCTGCCGATATTGCCGAGTACCCAGGCGGCGATGAGAAAAGGAATGTTGTCCGCTGCCAGCCACATCATGATGCCGCCAAGCGTGGCGACCAGCAGACCGCCTACCCATATCCACGTTTTAGCCAGGTATTTGCTAAAGAAGGGGATAGCGATGATAAACAGGATCTGAATTGTCGCCAGGCTGTTAATCAGCGGAACCAGATCTTTGCGGTCGAGGTTGTAGGTAAGATAGTAGACAATCGTTGTGGAGCGTTGTTGTAGGGCAATCCAGAAGATCAGGTTTGCCAGCACCATCAGGATCCATGGCCAGTTGCCTTTCATTGCCGCAAAACTCTTTTTCATCGGCAATTTAGGTTCTTGTTGAATTTTATCCGTATTCATTTCTCGGATATTTTTAAAGGCGAAAAGCGTTAACGAACAGGATATTACGGCAAATATAATCGCCGTATAAATAAAACCCGCATGATCATTTCCGTTACCTAAAAAAGCAACTAACGGCAGTGCGGTCGCATTCATTAATAAAACCCCAATTTGCCCACCGGTCATTCGCCAGGAATTTAAAACCAGTCTTTCCTTAGGAGATAAGGTCATCAGGGGTAATATTGCACTGAGCGGTGTATTAAGTCCGGTAAATAGAACGCTGGCAATCATATAAGATATTGCTGCATAGATAGCTTTTCCGGTCATACTGATATCAGGAGACCAAAATGACAGGGCGCTGAATACGGCAAAAGGTAATGGCAACCATAAAAACCAGGGGCGGCATTTACCATAACGCGAACGTGTTTTATCGATGATGATCCCCCATATGGGGGCGTCTATGCCATCGACAATACGTGCCAGCAGCAGGATGACGCCTGCTACGGCGAGGCTAATACCTGCAACGTCTGTGTAGAAATATAAAATGTAAGTTGAACCGAAACAATACAGCAGATTACCCGCCACATCCAAAGAGCCGTAGCTAATACGCTGTAGTAAAGATAATGATGTTGACCCGCATGACTGGGTATCCTCAATAACAGAACTCATAATAATAACTCCGATACTGGAACGATACGCCCAGAAAAACAGCTTCTACTTTCCAAGCAAGTTTTAAATATTATTTTTATGTCGTTACTGAATTTAACCTCAGATTAAAATGAGTGAGTAAGGTGTACATGAAAAGTAGTTAACCCTACCGCAGCAATCAATTATCAAATCTTACATCAGGATTGCGTTTATTCGTTTTTGAATGAACGATGTTTCTATTTGCTAAGGTGGTCACAGTTTTTTTAATAATGAAATAAAAAAAGGAAAACAGTGAAAGAAAATAACTTTCACGTATTACGCGACGCGACTGAGGAAGGGATAGCTGAAAAAACAGGCTGGTCAGGAAGAGTGTGAACGAGCGAGAACAACATCAGTGGCTAAAGAGAAAAACGTCAGATAGCAGGCATAAAAAAACCCGCTTGCGCGGGTTTTTTCACAAAGCGACAACAAGCAGGCGATTAAGCCAGTTTGTTGATCTGTGCAGTCAGGTTTGCTTTATGACGTGCAGCTTTGTTTTTGTGGATCAGACCTTTAGCAGCCTGACGGTCCACGATTGGTTGCATTTCGTTAAATGCTTTCAGTGCAGTAGCTTTGTCGCCAGCTTCGATAGCTGCGTATACTTTCTTGATGAAAGTACGCATCATAGAGCGACGGCTAGCGTTGTGCTTGCGGGCCTTTTCAGACTGAACGGCGCGCTTCTTAGCTGATTTGATATTAGCCAAGGTCCAACTCCCAAATGTGTTCTATATGGACAATTCAAAGGCCGAGGAATATGCCCTTTTAGCCTTCTTTTGTCAATGGATTTGTGCAAATAAGCGCCGTTTAAATTGCAGCACTCGTTGCGTAGTGATGGCGCAGGATTCTACCAGCTTGCGTGCCGTGAATACAGCTTTTCCACGAGAAAAATTGCATTGGCGTGCCCGTGAAGGTCTGCAATTTGTTTCATAACAATGAAAACAATCCTCTTTCTGTTTCGTAGAAACAATCGCCGGTTAACGTTGACCGCGGTACAGGGTATACTTTCACGATTTTCACTGTTTTGAGCCAGACATGAAGCTGATACGAGGCATACATAATCTCAGTCAGGCCCCGCATGGGTGTGTGCTGACTATTGGTAATTTCGACGGCGTGCACCGTGGCCACCGTGCGTTGCTGCAGGGTTTACGGGAAGAAGGGCGCAAACGCAATTTACCGGTGATGGTGATGATTTTCGAGCCGCAGCCGCTGGAGCTGTTTGCGACCGACAAGTCACCTGCGCGCCTCACTCGCCTGCGCGAAAAACTGCGTTATCTGGCGGAATGCGGCGTGGACTACGTGCTGTGCGTGCGTTTTGACAGGCGCTTTGCGGCATTAACGGCGCAGACCTTCATCAGCGATCTGCTGGTTAAGCGCCTTGGTGTACAATTTCTTGCCGTTGGTGATGATTTCCGCTTTGGCGCTAGCCGTGCGGGCGATTTCTTGTTATTACAGGAAGCGGGCGCTGAGTATGGTTTTGATATCACCAGCACCCAAACCTTCTGCGAAGGCGGTGTGCGCATTAGCAGCACCGCGGTACGTCAGGCGCTGGCAGAAGATAACCTGCAACTGGCCGAAAGCCTGCTTGGGCATCCTTTTACTATCTCAGGACGTGTCGTTCACGGTGATGAATTAGGGCGCACCATCGGTTTTCCGACGGCAAACTTACCGCTGCGTCGCCAGGTTTCTCCGGTGAAAGGGGTTTATGCGGTTGAAGTGATGGGACTGGGCGATAAACCGTTGCCCGGCGTCGCCAACATCGGCACCCGCCCGACGGTAGCAGGCGTACGCCAACAGTTGGAAGTGCATCTATTGGACGTTGTAATGGACCTGTATGGTCGCCATATAGATGTAGTACTGCGTAAAAAAATACGCAGCGAACAGCGATTTGCCTCGCTGGATGAACTAAAAGCGCAGATTGCGCGTGATGAGTTGACTGCCCGTGAATTTTTTGGGCTAACAAAACCGGCTTAATGCCTATACGAGTTTTAAATACGGAACCGAGAATCTGATGAGTGACTATAAATCAACCCTGAATTTGCCGGAAACAGGGTTCCCGATGCGCGGCGATCTCGCCAAGCGCGAACCGGGAATGCTGGCGCGTTGGACTGATGATGACCTGTACGGCATCATTCGTGCGGCCAAAAAAGGCAAAAAAACCTTCATTCTGCATGATGGCCCTCCTTATGCGAATGGCAGCATTCATATTGGTCACTCGGTTAACAAGATTCTGAAAGACATTATCGTGAAGTCCAAAGGACTCACGGGTTATGACTCGCCTTACGTTCCGGGCTGGGACTGCCACGGTCTGCCGATCGAGCTGAAAGTAGAGCAGGAATACGGCAAACCGGGCGAGAAGTTTACCGCCGCTGAGTTCCGTGCCAAGTGCCGCGAATACGCAGCGACCCAGGTTGACGGTCAGCGTAAAGACTTTATCCGTCTTGGCGTACTGGGCGACTGGTCGCATCCGTACCTGACCATGGACTTCAAAACCGAAGCCAACATCATTCGTGCGCTGGGTAAAATCATCGGTAACGGTCACCTGCACAAAGGTGCGAAGCCGGTGCACTGGTGCGTTGACTGCCGTTCCGCGCTGGCGGAAGCGGAAGTTGAGTATTATGACAAAACCTCCCCGTCCATCGACGTGGCGTTCCACGCCGCCGATCAGGATGCGGTGAAAGCGAAATTTGGCGTTTCTGACGTCAACGGCCCGATCTCTCTGGTTATCTGGACCACTACCCCGTGGACGTTACCGGCGAACCGCGCAATCTCTCTGGCACCTGATTTTGACTATGCGCTGGTGCAGATTGACGGCCAGGCTGTGATTCTGGCGAAAGATCTGGTTGAAAGTGTTATGCAGCGTATTGGCGCGGCTGAATACACCATTCTCGGCACCGTTAAAGGCGCTGAGCTGGAACTGCTGCGCTTTACCCATCCGTTTATGGGCTTTGATGTGCCGGCTATCCTTGGCGATCACGTTACGCTGGATGCGGGTACCGGTGCGGTTCATACCGCTGGCGGTCACGGTCCGGATGACTACGTCATCAGCCAGAAATACGGTCTGGAAATCGCTAACCCGGTTGGCCCGGACGGCGCATACCTGGCGGGTACCTATCCGGATCTGGACGGCGTGAACGTCTTTAAAGCCAACGACAAAATCGTTGCGCTGCTGAGCGAAAAAGGTGCGCTGCTGCACGTTGAGAAGATGCAGCACAGCTACCCATGCTGCTGGCGTCACAAGTCACCGATCATCTTCCGCGCAACCCCACAGTGGTTCGTCAGCATGGATCAAAAAGGCCTGCGCGCACAGTCGCTGAAAGAGATCAAAGGCGTGCAGTGGATCCCGGACTGGGGCCAGGCGCGTATTGAATCGATGGTTGCTAACCGTCCTGACTGGTGTATCTCCCGTCAGCGTACGTGGGGTGTGCCGATGTCTCTGTTTGTTCACAAAGACACCGAAGAGCTGCATCCGCGCGCTATCGAACTGATGGAAGAAGTGGCTAAACGCGTTGAAGTTGACGGCATCCAGGCGTGGTGGGATCTCGATCCGAAAGATATCCTCGGTGACGAAGCTGACCAGTATGTCAAAGTCCCGGATACGCTGGACGTGTGGTTCGACTCTGGTTCAACCCACTCCTCCGTCGTGGACGTACGTCCTGAGTTTGCAGGCCATGCGGCAGATATGTATCTGGAAGGCTCTGACCAGCACCGTGGCTGGTTCATGTCATCTCTGATGATCTCCACCGCCATGAAAGGCAAAGCACCTTATCGCCAGGTACTGACTCACGGTTTCACCGTTGATGGTCAGGGCCGTAAGATGTCCAAGTCTATCGGTAACACCGTTTCTCCGCAGGATGTGATGAACAAACTGGGCGCGGATATTCTGCGTCTGTGGGTGGCTTCAACCGACTATACCGGTGAAATGGCCGTTTCTGACGAAATTCTGAAACGTGCTGCCGACAGCTATCGTCGTATCCGTAACACCGCGCGCTTCCTGCTGGCGAACCTGAATGGGTTCGATCCGGTTAAAGACATGGTGAAACCGGAAGAGATGGTGGTGCTGGACAGGTGGGCGGTAGGTTGTGCGCAAGCGGCGCAGGACGAAATCCTGAAAGCCTATGAAGCCTATGACTTCCACGAAGTGGTACAGCGCCTGATGCGCTTCTGCTCCGTCGAAATGGGTTCGTTCTACCTCGACATCATCAAAGACCGTCAGTACACCGCGAAAGCGGATAGCGTGGCGCGTCGTAGCTGCCAGACAGCGCTGTTCCATATCGCTGAAGCGCTGGTTCGTTGGATGGCGCCGATCATGTCCTTCACCGCCGATGAAATCTGGGGCTACCTGCCGGGCGATCGTGAGAAGTATGTCTTTACCGGTGAATGGTACGAAGGTCTGTTTGGCTTAGGCGAAACCGAAGCGATGAACGATGCCTTCTGGGACGAGCTGCTGAAAGTGCGTGGTGAAGTGAACAAAGTCATCGAACAGGCGCGTGCGGATAAGAAAGTCGGTGGTTCTCTGGAGGCTGCAGTGACCCTGTACGCTGAACCTGAGCTGGCGGCGAAACTGACCGCGCTGGGCGAAGAGTTGCGTTTTGTACTGCTGACCTCTGGTGCGACGGTTGCGGATTATGCGGCTGCTCCTGCTGATGCTCAGCAGAGCGAACTGCTCAAAGGTCTGAAAATCGTACTGAGCAAAGCCGAAGGTGAGAAATGCCCGCGCTGCTGGCATTACACTACCGACGTCGGCCAGGTGGCGGAACATGCAGATATCTGCGGACGCTGTGTCAGCAACATCGCCGGTGATGGCGAACAACGTAAGTTTGCCTGATGAGTAAGCCTCTTTGTTCAACAGGACTACGCTGGCTGTGGCTGGTGGTAGTCGTGCTGATTATCGATTTAGGCAGCAAATACCTGATCCTCCAGAACTTTGCTCTGGGGGATACGGTGTCGCTGTTTCCGTCGCTTAATCTGCACTACGCGCGTAACTATGGTGCGGCGTTTAGCTTCTTAGCCGACAGCGGCGGCTGGCAACGTTGGTTCTTTGCCGGCATCGCCATCGGTATTTGCGTCATCCTGATGGTGATGATGTATCGCTCGAAGGCGACCCAGAAGCTGAACAACATCGCGTATGCGTTAATCATTGGCGGTGCACTGGGCAACTTGTTCGACCGCCTGTGGCACGGATTCGTGGTTGATATGATTGACTTTTACGTCGGCGACTGGCATTTCGCGACCTTCAATCTGGCCGATACTGCTATCTGTATCGGCGCGGCATTGATTGTTCTCGAAGGCTTCCTGCCGTCGAAAGAGAAAAAAGCCGCATAAAAAAATGCCGGATGGCGCTATGCTAATCCGGCCTACAATATACTGCGATCCTTGTTGGCCCGGTAAGCGTATCGCCACCGGGCAAACAGGCGGCAGCAATTTTAAAGAGCAACCTGCATGTCTAAATCAGTACAGAGTAACAGTGCGGTGCTGGTGCACTTCACCCTTAAGCTCGACGATGGCTCAACCGCAGAGTCAACCCGCAATAACGGCAAGCCTGCGCTGTTTCGCCTGGGCGACGGTTCTCTGTCTGAAGGACTGGAACAACACCTGCTGGGGCTAAAAGAAGGTGATAAAACCACTTTTGCTCTGGAACCGGATGCCGCCTTTGGCGTGTCAAGTCCGGACTTAATTCAGTATTTCTCGCGTCGGGAGTTTATGGACGCGGGCGAGCCAGAAATTGGCGCTATCATGCTCTTTACCGCAATGGACGGCAGTGAGATGCCTGGCGTGATCCGCGAAATCAACGGTGATTCGATCACGGTTGATTTCAACCATCCGCTGGCCGGGCATACCGTTCATTTTGATATTGAAGTGCTGGAAGTCGAACCGGCACTGGAGGCGTAAAATGCAGATCCTGTTGGCCAACCCGCGCGGTTTTTGCGCTGGCGTAGACCGCGCTATCAGCATTGTGGAAAACGCGCTGGCTATTTATGGCGCGCCGATTTATGTCCGTCACGAGGTGGTGCATAACCGCTATGTGGTGGATAGCCTGCGCGAGCGCGGCGCTATTTTTATCGAGCAAATCAGCGAAGTGCCGGATGGCGCGATCCTGATTTTCTCCGCTCATGGCGTATCTCAGGCGGTGCGTAACGAAGCCAAAGGCCGTGACCTCACGGTTTTTGATGCGACCTGCCCGCTGGTAACGAAAGTGCATATGGAAGTTGCCCGCGCCAGTCGTCGTGGCGAAGAATCCATTCTGATTGGGCACGCCGGGCACCCGGAAGTCGAAGGCACAATGGGCCAGTACAGCAACCCGCAAGGGGGAATGTATCTGGTTGAATCACCGGATGATGTGCTGAAACTGAATGTGAAAAATGAAGGCAAATTATCCTTCATGACGCAGACAACGCTTTCCGTTGACGACACTTCTGACGTTATTGATGCGCTGCGTCAACGCTTCCCGAAAATTGTCGGGCCGCGCAAAGACGATATCTGTTATGCCACCACCAACCGTCAGGAAGCGGTTCGCGCGCTGGCGGAACAGGCTGATGTTGTGCTGGTGGTCGGCTCGAAGAACTCCTCTAACTCAAACCGTCTGGCTGAACTGGCCCAGCGAATGGGGAAAGCGGCGTATTTGATTGACGATGCGACCGACATCCAGGAAGCGTGGGTGAAAGAGGCGAAGTGCGTAGGCGTGACGGCCGGAGCCTCGGCGCCGGATATCCTGGTGCAAAACGTGATTGCTCGCCTGCAGGAGCTTGGCGGTGGGGAAGCTATTCCGCTGGAAGGCCGCGAAGAGAACATCGTTTTCGAAGTGCCGAAAGAGCTGCGTGTGGATGTTCGTGAAGTAGAGTAAGTCTTTCCGGTTACGATTATGAGAAGATGCCAGACTTAACGTCTGGCATTTTTTTATGGAGAAACCATGCGCTTACCGATCATTCTTGATACCGATCCCGGCATTGATGATGCCGCCGCCATTGCTGCTGCGCTGTTTGCCCCTGAGCTGGATCTGCAACTGATGACCACGGTAGCAGGCAATGTGTCGGTGGAAAAAACCACCCGTAATGCGTTGCAACTGCTGCACTTCTGGAATGCGGATGTTCCGCTAGCGCAGGGAGCATCAATGCCGCTGGTGCGGCCGCTGCGTGATGCCGCTTCCGTGCACGGCGAGTCCGGTATGGAAGGGTATGAATTTGTCGAACACGACCGCCAGGCGATGGCAAAACCCGCCTTCCAGGCGATTCGCGATGCGCTGATGCATGCCCCGCAGCCCGTGACGCTGGTGGCGATTGGCCCGCTGACCAACATTGCGCTGCTGCTGACCCATTATCCTGAATGCGTATTCAACATTCAGCGTCTGGTGATTATGGGCGGCTCTGCCGGGCGCGGGAACTTCACACCCAACGCCGAGTTTAATATTGCTATCGATCCCGAGGCCGCAGCGAAAGTCTTCCAGAGTGGGCTGGAGATTGTGATGTGTGGGCTGGATGTGACCAATCAGGCCATGCTCGCCCCGGACTATCTGGCGACGCTCCCCCAACTTAACCAGACGGGGAAAATGCTGCATGCGCTGTTTAGCCATTACCGTAGCGGCAGTATGAATACGGGGCTGCGAATGCACGACCTGTGCGCTATTGCCTGGCTGGTGCGCCCGGAACTGTTTACCCTGCAGCCGTGCTTCGTGGCGGTTGAAACCCAGGGCGAATATACCTCGGGTACGACGGTAGTGGACATTGAAGGACGCTTGGGGCATCCGGCAAATGCGCAGGTTGCGCTGGGTCTGAACGTTGAGGGGTTCCAGCAGTGGGTGGCAGAGGTATTTGCCCGCGCGCTGTAATCAGGTGTTGTGCAACGGCACCTTCTCGCTGAGATAATCAATCATCGCCCGCATTCTGGCGGGCATATGTTGATTGCGCGTCCATAGCAGCCACAGTTCCCCGCTGTAGTCGCTGATAAATTCCCATTCTGGCAGTACCTGGACAATCTCGCCATTGGCGAGTGCCTCGCTGGCGGTGAACAGTGGCAGGCTGCCGATTCCCAGATCCTTTTTTACCGCGTCCAGACGTACACCGGTGTGGTTGGCGGCGTAGCGGCCATGAGTCTGAATGGTCTCCATGAGCTCACCGCGTCGAAACTTCCAGCGTGAATCCGCAGGTGTCTCGCCAAGACTGATACAGCTATGCTCTCGCAGTGCCTGCGGGTGCTCGGGCGTACCGTGCTTGCGTAAGTATTCGGGGGTTGCGCATATCACATGGCTGACCGGCATCAGCGGTTTCCCGTACAGGCCCGGGGAGGGCGACTGACTGATGCGCAGTGCAAGGTCGACGCCGTCGTCGATTAAATCCATATACCGGTCTTCCAGCCGAAGGCAGACGTCCACTTGCGGGTAGCGCGTAAAGAATTCGGCCATCAGTGGATGAATGACAAATCGCCCCACCGCTTTCGGCACGCTGAGGGTCAGTTGCCCTTGCGCGATGGTTTGTCGACTGCTGCCTGAGTCGACGGCCATTTGTGCCGCATGCAGCATTTCCTGCGCGTGTGCATACACAATTTTGCCCGTTTCGCTGAGCGCCAGCTTGCGCGTCGTACGGTGCAGCAGCTTACTGCCCAACGCCTTCTCGAGGCGTGAAGCGCTGCGGCTAATAGCGGAAGGCGTAGCACCCGAGGCTTTGGCGGCGGCGGAGAAGCTCCCCTGGTCGATAATCAACACAAAGGTGGCAAGGTCGGGAAGAAGATTAGGGTTCATTTGTGCGTACCAGGCAAAGATGCATTGAACCAGCGCAGGATTATCGCCGTCAGTAAAGTGAATATACTCTTCCCATAAAGAGGAGAGCAATCATGACTGAACGTCTTTATTACACCAGCGATAACACTGAAGGCCAGGCTAACTTACTGAGTTGCTCGGCTGAGCCGGATGGACGGTACGCGGTGGTACTGGATAGAACCCTTTTTCACCCGCAGGGAGGCGGGCAGCCTGCGGATGCGGGCTGGATTGATGGTGAGCGGGTTGAAACAGTCCTCGCGCGCGGTGACGATGTGGTGCACATCCTGGCAAAACCGCTCCTCCCCGGCATCGTGAACCTGCGTGTGGATGCCGCGCTGCGTCAACTGCACGCCCGCCTGCACTCGGCAGGACATCTTATCGGCCTGGCGGGTACAGCGTTCGGCTGGCTCCCGGTGAAAGCACACCATTGGCCCAATGAGGGGCGCATTACTTTCGCCGCCGGTGAAAACGGTACGTTACCGGATACGCTATCGCTGCAGGAGAAAATCAACGCCTGGCAGGCAGACAATCTCTCCAGACAAGTGACGTTCACCGACGGGTTGCGGCAGGTTGGATTTGGTCATCTCCTCGCTTATCCCTGCGGAGGGACGCATGTTGCCCATCTCTCTGAGATTGGACCGGTGACGATTACTCAGGTGAAGATGAAAAAAGGGCAAATGATCGTCAACTATACACTCGTGCCATAAAACCACACTCGCGAAAATATCTACGCAGACTGGCTGGTTTCTGCTCGTATTTCCGTCGTTTTCCCATCATTTTGCGCCATACTGAGTAAGTTTGACTTCTTTCCTGTACTCCAGCAATGATTCATCCTGCGGGATGAATCATGTCTTTTACTGATATTCCCCTCTGTTTATCATTAAATTCTAATTATGGGTGTTTTCAGCTAGCGGCCTCCGGGCGCGCTGGTTACTCTGAAAACGGTTTACGCAATTTTTATAAAAGAGAATAGCTATGCATGAAGCACAAATCCGTGTCGCCATTGCCGGCGCCGGTGGCCGCATGGGACGGCAGTTAATCCAGGCCGCCATGGCGATGGAAGGTGTTCAATTGGGTGCCGCGTTAGAGCGCGAAGGCTCGTCCTTACTGGGAAGCGATGCCGGAGAATTAGCGGGGGCCGGAAAAACGGGCGTTACCGTGCAAAGCAGCCTTGACGCGGTGAAAGATGATTTCGATGTTTTCATCGATTTTACCCGCCCGGAAGGCACGCTGGCGCATCTGGCGTTTTGCCGCCAGCACGGTAAAGGGATGGTGATTGGCACCACCGGCTTTGACGATGCCGGCAAACAGGCTATTCGTGATGCCGCGCAGGAGATTGCGATTGTTTTCGCCGCGAACTTTAGCGTTGGCGTCAATGTCATGCTTAAGCTGCTGGAGAAGGCGGCGAAAGTGATGGGTGATTACACCGATATTGAGATTATTGAAGCTCACCACCGCCATAAAGTTGATGCGCCGTCAGGCACTGCGCTGGCGATGGGCGAGGCGATTGCCGGGGCGCTGGATAAAGATTTAAAAGAATGCGCGGTCTATTCGCGTGAAGGTTACACCGGCGAGCGCGTACCGGGCACGATCGGTTTTGCCACGGTGCGGGCGGGGGATATCGTCGGTGAGCATACCGCGATGTTTGCCGATATTGGCGAGCGTATAGAGATCACGCATAAAGCGTCCAGCCGTATGACCTTTGCCAATGGCGCAGTGCGATCGGCGATTTGGCTGAAATCAAAGTCAAATGGTCTTTTTGACATGAAAGATGTGCTTGATTTACGCAGTTTATAGCTTTCATTACCCTTCGTGATGTGGTTATTGTAATCATAATTATTTGATTACATAGGGCAATATTTTATTGCCCTTTTATTTTTGGCTTATGAATGTGTTTTTTCTTTTAATTGGTTATTTGTCTATGTTTTATTGGGTAATTCTGTTATCTCAATGTAAATTTTGACCAAGTGGTCCACTTTTTTCTCTCCCGCATTCTGTTTTTACACTCTTTGCCTACCGCAAGCGTTTTCTACCCTGAGTTAGCTGATCTTTTTGCCTGTTAAATCGTGTGTTTTATCCCAGTGGCGCAAAATAATAATAAAAAAAGCCCTTTTGGGTAGACTTTTGTGTGAGCTATCTCTAGAATGCCGCCGTTTGCCAGAAATCCATAGGTAAGCAAATTTGCATTGATTCATGAGGTGTTAATGAATTAATATGCAAATAAAGTGAGTGAATATTCTCTGGAGGGTGTTTTGATTAAGTCAGCGCTATTGGTTCTGGAAGACGGAACCCAGTTTCACGGTCGGGCCATAGGGGCAACAGGTTCGGCGGTTGGGGAAGTCGTTTTCAATACTTCAATGACCGGTTATCAAGAAATCCTCACTGATCCTTCCTATTCCCGCCAAATCGTCACTCTTACTTATCCTCATATCGGTAATGTCGGCACCAATGAAGCCGATGCAGAATCTTCTCAGGTACATGCGCAAGGCCTGGTCATCCGCGACCTGCCGCTGATTGCCAGCAACTTCCGCGATACTGAAGACCTCTCTTCTTACCTCAAGCGCCATAACATTGTGGCGATTGCTGATATCGATACCCGTAAGCTGACGCGTTTGCTGCGTGAAAAGGGCGCACAGAACGGCTGCATCATCGCGGGCGATAACCCGGATGCGGCGCTGGCACTGGAAAAAGCAAAAGCTTTCCCAGGCCTGAACGGTATGGATCTGGCGAAAGAAGTGACCACCGCGGAGCCTTATAGTTGGACGCAGGGGAGCTGGACGCTAGCCGGTGACCTGCCGGAAGCGAAATCTGCCGATGAAATGCCGTTCCACGTTGTGGCTTACGATTTCGGCGCCAAACGTAACATTCTGCGTATGTTAGCGGACCGCGGCTGCCGCCTGACGGTTGTACCGGCGAAAACCTCAGCAGAAGACGTTCTGAAGATGAATCCGGACGGTATTTTCCTGTCCAACGGCCCTGGCGACCCGGCACCGTGCGACTACGCAATTACCGCGATTCAGAAATTCCTCGAAACCGATATTCCGGTATTTGGCATCTGCCTCGGCCATCAGCTGCTGGCGCTGGCGAGCGGTGCGAAGACCATTAAGATGAAGTTTGGCCACCACGGCGGTAACCATCCGGTAAAAGATATTGATAACAATACCGTGATGATCACCGCACAGAACCACGGTTTTGCTGTAGATGAAGCCTCCATGCCTGCCAACCTGCGCGTGACCCACAAGTCACTGTTCGACGGCACCTTGCAGGGGATTCATCGTACCGATAAACCGGCGTTTAGCTTCCAGGGGCACCCTGAAGCGAGTCCGGGTCCGCACGACGCTGCACCGTTGTTCGACCACTTTATCGAGTTAATTGAGCAATACCGTCAGTCCGCGAAATAATCAGGAGTAAAAGAGCCATGCCAAAACGTACAGACATAAAAAGTATCCTGATTCTGGGCGCGGGTCCGATTGTTATCGGTCAGGCGTGTGAGTTTGACTATTCCGGCGCGCAGGCGTGTAAAGCCCTGCGTGAAGAGGGTTACCGCGTTATTCTGGTGAACTCCAACCCGGCAACCATCATGACCGACCCGGAAATGGCCGATGCCACTTACATCGAGCCGATTCACTGGGAAGTGGTACGCAAAATTATTGAGAAAGAACGCCCGGATGCAGTGCTGCCAACCATGGGCGGTCAGACAGCGCTGAACTGTGCGCTGGAACTGGAACGCCAGGGCGTACTGGCTGAGTTCGGCGTGACTATGATTGGCGCAACGGCGGATGCCATTGATAAAGCGGAAGACCGTCGTCGCTTCGATATCGCGATGAAAAAGATTGGTCTCGACACCGCACGTTCAGGCATCGCTCACACCATGGAAGAAGCGCTGGCGGTTGCCGCTGACGTTGGCTTCCCGTGCATTATCCGCCCTAGCTTCACCATGGGCGGCACCGGTGGCGGTATCGCCTATAACCGCGAAGAGTTCGAAGAAATCTGCGAACGCGGTCTGGATCTTTCCCCAACCAACGAGCTGCTGATTGATGAATCACTGATTGGCTGGAAAGAGTACGAGATGGAAGTGGTGCGTGATAAAAACGACAACTGCATCATCGTCTGCTCCATCGAAAACTTCGACGCGATGGGCATCCATACCGGTGACTCCATCACCGTAGCACCTGCCCAGACGCTGACCGACAAAGAATATCAAATCATGCGTAACGCCTCGATGGCGGTACTGCGTGAAATCGGCGTAGAAACCGGCGGCTCTAACGTCCAGTTTGCGGTAAACCCGAAAAACGGTCGCCTGATTGTCATCGAGATGAACCCGCGCGTATCCCGCTCCTCGGCGCTGGCGTCCAAAGCTACTGGCTTCCCGATTGCAAAAGTTGCCGCCAAGCTGGCCGTAGGTTACACCCTCGACGAACTGATGAACGACATCACCGGTGGCCGTACTCCGGCTTCGTTTGAACCGTCCATCGACTATGTTGTGACGAAAATACCACGCTTCAACTTCGAGAAATTCGTTGGTGCTAACGACCGCCTGACCACGCAGATGAAATCTGTCGGTGAAGTGATGGCGATTGGTCGTACCCAGCAGGAATCGTTGCAGAAAGCGCTGCGCGGTCTGGAAGTGGGCGCGACCGGCTTCGACCCGAAAGTAAGCCTGGACGACCCGGAAGCACTGACTAAAATCCGTCGCGAGCTGAAAGACGCTGGCGCTGAGCGTATCTGGTACATCGCCGATGCCTTCCGTGCTGGCCTGTCCGTCGATGGCGTGTTCAACCTGACTAACATCGACCGCTGGTTCCTGGTGCAGATTGAAGAGCTGGTACGTCTGGAAGAAAAAGTCACCGACCTTGGCATCAACGGCCTCGACGCTGACTTCCTGCGCGTACTGAAGCGCAAAGGCTTCGCCGATGCGCGTCTGGCGAAACTGGCCGGCGTTCGCGAAGCGGAAATCCGCAAACTGCGCGACCAGTACAATCTGCACCCGGTCTACAAACGCGTGGATACCTGTGCGGCAGAATTTGCCACCGACACCGCTTACATGTACTCCACCTATGAAGATGAGTGCGAAGCGAACCCGTCCGTTGACCGCGATAAAATCATGGTGCTGGGCGGTGGTCCAAACCGTATCGGTCAGGGTATTGAATTTGACTACTGCTGCGTACACGCCTCGCTGGCGCTGCGCGAAGACGGTTACGAGACCATCATGGTCAACTGTAACCCGGAAACCGTTTCAACTGATTACGACACCTCTGACCGCCTGTACTTCGAACCGGTCACGCTGGAAGACGTACTGGAAATCGTTCGTATCGAGAAGCCGAAAGGCGTCATCGTACAGTACGGTGGACAGACCCCGCTGAAGCTGGCGCGTGCGCTGGAAGCGGCAGGTGTACCGGTTATCGGTACCAGCCCGGATGCCATCGACCGCGCGGAAGACCGCGAGCGTTTCCAGCAGGCGGTTGACCGTCTGAAGCTGAAACAACCGGCGAATGCTACCGTAACGGCTATCGAACAGGCTGTTGAGAAGGCGAAAGAGATTGGCTACCCGCTGGTAGTGCGTCCGTCGTATGTTCTCGGTGGTCGCGCGATGGAAATCGTCTACGACGAAGCCGACCTGCGTCGCTACTTCCAGACCGCAGTCAGCGTTTCTAACGATGCGCCGGTACTGCTGGACCGTTTCCTTGATGACGCGGTTGAAGTGGACGTGGACGCTATCTGCGACGGTGAAATGGTGCTGATTGGCGGCATCATGGAGCATATCGAACAGGCGGGCGTGCACTCCGGTGACTCCGCATGTTCTCTGCCTGCTTACACCCTGAGTCAGGAAATTCAGGATGTGATGCGCCAACAGGTGCAGAAACTGGCCTTTGAACTGCAGGTTCGCGGTCTGATGAACGTCCAGTTTGCAGTGAAGAATAACGAAGTTTACCTGATTGAAGTGAACCCGCGTGCGGCACGTACCGTTCCGTTCGTCTCCAAGGCAACTGGTGTACCGCTGGCGAAAGTCGCGGCGCGCGTGATGGCCGGGAAAACGCTGGCACAGCAGGGCGTAACCAAAGAAGTTATCCCGCCGTACTACTCGGTAAAAGAAGTGGTGCTGCCGTTCAACAAGTTCCCGGGCGTTGACCCGCTGTTAGGGCCAGAAATGCGCTCTACCGGGGAAGTGATGGGCGTGGGCCGTACCTTCGCGGAAGCGTTCGCCAAGGCACAGCTGGGCAGTAGCTCCACCATGAAAAAACAGGGTCGTGCACTGCTCTCCGTTCGCGAAGGCGATAAAGAGCGCGTGGTTGACCTGGCAGCGAAACTGCTGAAGTTTGGCTTCGAGCTGGATGCGACGCACGGGACCGCGATTGTGCTGGGTGAAGCGGGTATCAATCCACGTCTGGTGAACAAGGTGCATGAAGGTCGTCCGCACATTCAGGACCGTATCAAGAATGGCGAGTACACCTATATCATCAACACCACCGAAGGTCGTCAGGCGATTGAAGACTCCAAGCTTATTCGCCGCAGCGCGCTGCAGTACAAAGTGCATTATGACACTACGCTGAACGGCGGTTTCGCCACAGCGATGGCGTTGAATGCCGATGCCACCGAGAAGGTAACCTCGGTGCAGGAAATGCACGCGCAGATCAAAAAGTAATAAACAAAAGGTCCGATGAATATTGCTCTAACCGGATCTGTAATATAATTTTGAAAGGGTTTCTGTAAAGAAACCCTTTTTTTGTCTTGCGTAAGGTCATTCCTGGACAGGTCCGTTTCCGTAACCACATTTTCAATGTAATAAGCACGATATTGCTCACACTAATCAACATTCAAGTCGCATACTATCCTTTATATCCACAATTTTAATATGGCTTAGTTTTTATTAATTTGGACAGGCCGTAGCCAGATTTTTAATTTGTGAAAATGGTGTGCTTATGTGTGAAAAATATGTTGAAAGACCGCTTTATTTGTTAATTGCTGACTGGATGATGGCCGAGGATCGTTGGATCACCGCAAAGGAAATTTCCCGCCATTTTGATATCGAGCACTGCAAAGCAATTAATACGCTCTCTTATATTCTGTCGGAAGTGGGAGAAATTGTTTGTGAAGTTAAGATGATCCCTAATCAGATTGCCGGTCGGGGTTGTCAGTGCCAGCGTCTGGTGAAAGTCGTGAGTATTGACTCTCATCTCTATAGCCGACTGAATCACAATTTGCAGGAGAAAAAGGTGAGCATGGCGAAAACGCCACGCCTGTCTGCCGTTCCTCCAACAGAGCTCAACCGTGAGCAGAAATGGCAGATGATGCTCTCCAAGAGTATGCGTCGCTAATAATCAGTTTGCCTGATGGCGGCATAAACGGTGATTGACGCGTAGGCCGGATAAGCGTGAGCGCATCCGGCATCAATTACTGTGCTGATTTGGGTTTTACGTCCGTTGTGCCTTTCAGGCGTGGCCGGTTTTCTTCGACCCGCGTTAAGGGCAGTGTTTCGTGTAGACCTGTGTGGCAGCGAGTTGCAAGATCCTGATACTCTTTGGTGTTTAGCCGTTTCCAGTGCAGTTCCTGGTCCGTGACTTCACGCAATACGCGAGCGGGTGAGCCAACCAGCATCTGCCTTGCCTCTCCCTGAAATCCGGCTTTGACAAAGCTCATGGCGGCGACAATGCTCTCTTCGCCAATCGCTGCGCCGTCCATAATGACGCTGTTCATGCCGATCAGCGCATCTCTGCCCACCACGCAACCGTGCAGGATTGCGCCATGGCCGATGTGTCCGTTCTCATGCACGATGGTGTCGGTGTCGCAGTAGCCGTGCATGATGCAGCCATCCTGCAAATTAGAACCTGCCTCCAGGATCAAGCGACCATAGTCACCGCGTAATGACGCGTGCGGACCAATATAAACTCCGGCACCCACAATGACATCGCCAATCAGTACGGCGCTGGGATGGACAAAGGCATCCGGATGTACCACCGGAATCAGGCCCTCAAAGGCGTAGTAGCTCATCGTTTTATCTCGGTTTTATTGCCGGATCAGCGAATCGCTATCCGGCATCGGCTCATTAACGACCTTTCCACACCGGGTCGCGTTTTTCGGCAAACGCCTGCGGACCTTCAAGCGCATCTTCCGAATGCAGTACAGATGGATAGTGTTTCAGCACGCCGCTGCGGATGTAGCGGTAGCCTTCTTCCACCGGCATTTCGCTGGTGGTGCGATAGATCTCTTTCAGTGCGGCGATAGCCAGCGGAGCGCTATTGACCAACTGCTGCGCCAGTTCACGCGCGCTATTCATCAGTTCGCCCTGGCTGACAACGCGGTTGACGATGCCCCAACGCAGCGCTTCTTCGGCGCTCATTCGCCTGCCGGTCATCACCATTTCGTTGACAATAGCCGGTGGCAACAGTTTAGGCAGACGCAGTACGCCGCCGCTGTCAGGTACGATCCCGAGCTTGGCTTCCGGCAGTGCGAAGCTGGCATTTTCCGCGCAGACAATAAAATCCGCCGCCAGCGCCAGCTCAAAACCACCGCCAAACGCATAGCCGTTTACCGCAGCGATGACCGGCTTATCGAGGTCGAAAATTTCGGTTAAACCGGCGAAGCCGCCTGGGCCAAAATCGGCATCTGGCGCTTCACCTTCAGCTGCCGCTTTTAAGTCCCAGCCCGCAGAAAAGAATTTCTCACCGCCGCCGGTGATAATCGCTACGCGTAATTCCGGGTCGTCACGAAAATTAAGAAACGCTTCACCCATGGCAAAGCTGGTTTTGGCGTCAATGGCATTGGCTTTAGGCCTGTCGAGGGTAATTTCCAGGATCGGGCCGTTACGGGTCAGATGTAATGAATCACTCATAGTTCATCTCCAGATAAATAGATTTCCCGGCAGGAGGAGTTCCTGTCGGAAGGGTTATTTCAGATTTTTTTTGATTATTTTTCCTGAACAATTGCGCGGCAGGTCGGTTCTTATCTCCATAAAAGAGGGAACCTTGAATTTCGCCATATTGTTTTCGCAGAAGCTGAAGAACTCGGCTTCGCTTAATGTTTCACCTTCATTAAGGACGATAAACGCTTTAATGGCTTCATCACGGATCGAATCTTTAATACCGACAACCACAATGTCCTGAATTTTGGGATGCGCAGAAATAATATTTTCCAGCTCGACGCAGGAGACATTTTCCCCGCCGCGTTTAATCATGTTGCAGCGCCTGTCGACGAAATAAAAATAGCCATCCTCATCCTGATAGCCCGAATCACCGGTATGCAACCAGCCCTCAGGTTCCAGCGCTTTGGCGGTAGCCTCCGGCTGCGCGTAGTACTCTTTGAAGATTGTTTTGCCCGGCACGCCTTTAATACAGATTTCGCCAATTTCTCCGGCGGGCAGGGGACTGTTGTGATCGTCACGGATTTCGGCTTCATAGCTAAATCCCACGCGGCCAATGGAGGGCCAGCGTCGTTTGTCACCGGGACGGTCGCCGATAATACCGACGATGGTTTCAGTCATACCGTAGGAGGTCAGCAGCCTGACGCCAAAGCGTTCGGTAAAATCGTCTTTTTCCTGCTCGGATAAATTGAGGTAGAACATCACTTCGCGCAGGTGATGCTGTCTGTCGGTTGGTGCAGCGGGCTGCACCATTAGCGTTCTGATCATCATCGGAATGCATTCGGTAACCGTAGCCTTATATCTATGCACCTGATTCCAGAACGCCCTGGCACTGTACTTCTCTAGCAGCACAAAGGTGCTGCCAGCGGAGAATGCGGGCATTGCGGCGGTACACTGACAGTCGATATGAAACGCGGGCATCACCGTCATGTAGACGTCATCATCGCGCAGGGCGATTTGCCAGGCAGAGTAGTAGCCTGCAAAACGCAGGTTGTAGTGGGTAATTACCACCCCTTTAGGCCGCGAGGTGGTGCCTGAGGTAAACAGAATTTCCGCCGTATCGTCAGTGGATAACGCGGGCGTATAGCACAGCGTGGTGGACTGGCGGGATTGCAGTTGGGTAAAGTGACTCACACCGTCGTCAGCCGGAAGCTGTTCGCCAATCAGACAGATATGATTAAGCGGGGTGCTATTTTCCAGTCGTATCTGGCGGTACATAGGATAAAACTGGGCGCTGGTGACCAGCAGACTTACCTGGCTGTTTTGCAGGATCCAGGCACTTTCTTCACCCAGCAAGCGGGCATTAATCGGTACCATGATGGCGCCAATTTTTGCCAGCCCAAACCAGCAAAAAATGAATTCCGGACAGTTATCCAGATGCAATGCGACCTTATCGCCCTTGCGGATCCCTAAGGAATGGAACAGGTTTGCCGTGCGGTTAATCTCTTCATTGAGCGAGGCATAGCTAAACTGCCGAACGATTCCTTCGCAGGATTCGAAAATTAACGCCGTTTTATCTCCGTACACCCCGGCCAGGTCGTCCCACATCTGACGTAAGTTTTGTCCGCCAACGATATCCATATTGCTTTATCCACTGAAATCAGGCGTGAGCGCTAACCATCGAGGGGTCAGCGCGTCGCGTTTATTCCTCAACTCTGGCCAGGCCTTTGCCGACCAGCTCATTTATGTCTGCTTCGCTATAACCAATATTTTTCAGAATGGCGGCAGTATCCATGCCATGTGACGGCATGCCACGCCAGATTTTCCCCGGGTTGTTTTTAAATTTCGGCATGATGTTTGGCCCTTTGCAGGTGCGGCCATCCATTGTTTGCCACTGAGTAATAGATTCACGGGCAACGTACTGCGGGTTGCCTTCCAGTTCAGGAATAGTCAGCACCTTCGCGCAGGCGATGTTCAGCTCAGCAAAGCGCGCCTGGACTTCGGCGATGGTGTGCGTTGCCAGCCAGGCGTCCAGTTTCTCTTCCACAAGCGGGCCGTAAGGGCATTCCACACGATGGATAAGCTGGGTGCCTTCCGGGACTTCCGGTGTGCCAAGAATGTGGGCGAGGCCAATATCCTTGAAGCATTCGTTGATTTGCGTGATGCCGACCAGCTCCATGACGATATAGCCATCGGCGCATTTATACAGGCCGCAGCCAGCGTAATACGGGTCTTTGCCTTTGGTCATGCGTGGGCAAATTTCGCCGCCGTTGAAGTAATCCATCATGAAATACTGACCCATGCGCAGCATCACTTCGTACATAGCGATATCGATGCTTTCACCTTTACCCGTTTCGCGCACTTTGTGCAGGGCCGCCAGCGCTGCTGTCGTTGCGGTCATCCCGGAGAAGTAATCGGCGGTGTACGGGAAGGCGGGCATTGGCTGATCCACGTCGCCGTTTTGGATCAGATAGCCGCTGAACGCCTGTGCGATGGTGTTATACGCCGGAAGATTGGTGTACTCCTCGGTACCAAACTGGCCGAAGCCGGAAAGGTGGGCGATAACCAGCTTCGGGTTATGTTCCCACAGCACTTCATCGGTAATACCGCGGCGGGCAAAGGCCGGGCCTTTACTGGCTTCAATGAAAATATCGGTGGTTTCCATCAGCTTCAGAAACGCTTCCCGGCCTTCATCTTTGAAAATATTCAGCGACAGGGCGTGCAGGTTACGGCGTGAGAGCTGCGGATAGTTAGGCTGTACGCGGATGGTATCGGCCCATGCGACGTTTTCAATCCAGATAACCTCAGCGCCCCATTCGGCGAACATCTGTCCAGCGAACGGACCGGCAATTTCGATCCCTGAAAAGACAACGCGTACCCCGGAAAGTGGGCCGAAGGCTGGCATTGGTAAATGATTCATCATTTTTCTCCTGGCATTTATGGGTGTCCATGTAGGCCGGATAAGGCGCTCGCGCCGCCATCCGGCATTGATTGCCTGATGGCGACGCTAAGGCGTCTTATCAGGCCTACAGGTTGCGTCGTTCTATCGGTATTGCTTGAGTACCGCACGACCCAACGTCAGGATCTGCATTTCGTCAGAACCACCAGAAACACGGTCAACGCGCAGGTCACGCCAGAAACGCGTGATGCGGTGGTTGCCCGCGATACCAACACCTCCCAGTACCTGCATGGCGGTGTCTACCACCTCGAACGCGGCGTTGGCGCAGAAGTATTTGCACATTGCCGCGTCACCCGAAGTAATGGTGCCGTTATCCGCTTTCCATGCGGCTTCCAACAGCATGTTTTTCATGGAATTCAGTTTGATCGCCATGTGCGCGAACTTCTCCTGGATCAGCTGGAAACGGCCGATCGTTTCGCCAAACTGTACGCGTTGGTTGGCGTAACGCGCGGCGTCTTCAAAAGCGCACATTGCCGTACCGTAGTTGGTCAGCGCGACGAGGAAGCGTTCATGGTCAAACTCTTCTTTCACACGGTTGAAGCCATTACCTTCCCGACCGAACATGTCTTTCTCGTCCAGTTCAACGTCATCAAAGGTGATTTCACAGCAGCTATCCATGCGCAGACCGAGTTTCTCCAGTTTGTTGACCTTGATACCCGCTTTGCTCATGTCAACAAACCACTCGGTATAAACAGGTTTATCCGGCGATGCACCATCTCTCGCCATCACTACGATGTACGGGGTATAGGCGCTACTGGTGATAAAGCACTTACTGCCATTAAGATAAACCTTACCATTTTTGCGTGTATAAGTGGTTTTCAGACTGCCAACATCCGATCCCGCTCCCGGTTCGGTGATAGCAGAGTTCCACATCTGCTTACCGGTGCCCTGGAACGCCATGATTTTATCAATTTGCTCCTGAGTCCCTTCACGCAGGAAAGTGTTAAAACCTCCCGGTAATTGGTACAACACGTAAGTCGGTGCGCCAAGACGTCCGAGTTCCATCCAGACGGCGGCAACGGTGACAAAACCGGCTTCCAGCCCGCCGTGTTCTTCCGGGATCAACAGGCTATCGATGCCCATATCCGCCAGCGCTTTTACAAAACGCTCAGGGTAGACGCTGTCGCGATCGCACTCGGCAAAATAAGCTTCCCAGTTCTCACTGGCCATCAGTTCACGAATACCGGCGACAAACAGTTCCTGCTCGTCATTTAAGTTGAAATCCATCTTTCAGCCTCTTGATCAATTGGGTTAATAAGAATTACTTGTCTTTCCAGTGCACTTTGGCGTCTTTAATAAAGGACAGCGTCACCATGATGTTGACGAAGAACAGCGGACATCCCCCGGCGATAATTGCGGTCTGAATGGGCTTCAGCCCACCCAGCGCCAGCAGAACGATGCCGATGACGCCGACCAGAACGGACCAACCGATACGCACCAACAGCGGCGGTTCTTCACCATCACGAACTTCGCGACAGGTGGACATCGCCAGGGTGTAGGAGCAGGCGTTAATCAGCGTGACGGTGGCAATAAAGCAGAGGATAAAGAATCCCCACATGGTGGCGGTGCTGAGCGGTAAAGCAGCCCAGGTTTCGATAATGGCGCGCGCCACGCCGTGTTGTTCAATCAGTTGCGGGATGTTGAGAATGTTTTTATCCATCAGCAGCAGCGTGTTGCTGCCAAGGACGGTCCACAGGATCCAGGTCGAAGCGGTCAGGCCCAGTACCATCCCGAAACACAGTTCACGTACGGTACGACCCCGAGAAATACGTGCCAGGAAGATACTCATCTGGATAGCGTAAATAACCCACCACGCCCAGTAGAAAACAGTCCAGCCCTGCGGGAAGCCGCCTTTGCCGATGGCATCGGTATAGAACAGCATGCGCGGCAGATGCATCAGCAGCATGCCGACCGAGTCGGTGAAGTAGTTCATGATGAAGCTGGCGCCACTGACGATAAACACCCAGCCGAGCATCAGGAAGCTCAGATAACTACGTACGTCGCTGGCGATTCTGACCCCTTTTTGCAGGCCGCAGGCCACGCAAATGGCGTTCAATATGATCCAGCAGGTAATGATGATGGCGTCGAGTTGCAGCGTATGCGGAATACCGAACAGCCATTGCATACACTCGGTTACCAGCGGGGTAGCGAGACCGAGGCTGGTGCCCATCGCGAAGATCAGCGCCACCAGATAGAAGTTATCGACGATGGTGCCGAACAAGCCCTTAGCATGCTTCTCGCCAACTAACGGTACCAGCGTGGAACTGGGGCGGATAACGTCCATTTTGCGTACAAAGAAGAAGTAGGCGAACGCGACTGAAAGGAAGCTGTAGGTCGCCCACGGCAGCGGTCCCCAGTGGAACAAGCTGTACGCCAGAGCTATCTCTTTTGCGCCAACGGAGTTGGGGGCGAGAGCAAACGGCGGGGTAGAGATATAGTAGTAGATCTCGATGGAACCCCAGAACAGCACCGCGGCGGATGTACAGGAAGCGAACATCATAAAAATCCAGCTGGCGGTACTAAACTCAGGTTTTTCGTCGCCTAATTTCTTTTTCGAATACGGGCCAAAGACCAACCAGAACCAGCCGAAGAGCATGACGACCATATACCATTCGAATGCCCAACCCCAGACGTTGGTGACATAACTGAATACCGCATTAATAACGACGTTAGCGGCATCAAGATCTCTTACTGTTAACCAACAAAGTATCCCAACAATTATTAATGGCGGAAAAAAAACCTTCGGTTCAATTCCCGACTTTCTCTTTTCATTTTTCATAAGTGAATTCCAGTGTGAAAACGAAATTTATTTAGCGTGCCCGTATGTGATCGTTTGTTTATTTATTATTAATGATTTGTTGATAACCTTTTAACCTCTGGGCGCCTCAGTGAGTAACTCATAATGGGTATTCATTTCCGGCTATTCTGTTATCTGTGTCACACTTTCTTATGCTGGTTATTTTGTCTGAAAATACAAATAATTATCTTATTAATCATAATGTTGATGTTGCTTTTTTAACTTTTTTAAGTGACTGACGTTCAATATTGTTGAACCAGCAAACAATATTGAAAATTTTCGTATTTGACATGTTTCTTTCAATATTGGTGAG
Organism: Citrobacter sp. Cpo091; assembly: GCF_030332645.1. Taxonomy (NCBI): domain Bacteria; kingdom Pseudomonadati; phylum Pseudomonadota; class Gammaproteobacteria; order Enterobacterales; family Enterobacteriaceae; genus Citrobacter; species Citrobacter sp. Cpo091. The sequence continues at coordinate 230,954 of NZ_JAOWHL010000039.1, read as the reverse complement.
GTGCATAACACTATTGAAAGTTACGAATATCAATGTGTGACATTTTCAATATTGGTGATTAATGTTTTATTTCCGAATTAAAGAGCGTGATATCTGTATTTAACACCGCCGATATAAATACGTTTCCTTCATGATTTCTGGAGATGCAATGAAGATAATTACTTGCTACAAATGCGTACCTGATGAGCAGGATATTGCGATTAATAATGCTGATGGAACACTCGATTTCAGCAAAGCAGATGGCAAAATCAGCCAATATGATCTGAATGCGATCGAAGCGGCTTGCCAGTTAAAACAGCAGGTGGGAGAGGCTCAGGTTGTGGCCATGAGCGTCGGCGGCAAAGCGCTGACCAATGCAAAAGGGCGCAAAGATGTGCTCTCCCGTGGCCCTGATGAACTGATTGTTGTCATTGACGATCAATTTGAACAGGCGCTGCCGCAACAAACCGCCACTGCGCTGGCTGCCGCCGCACAAAAATCAGGTTTTGATCTGCTTATTTGCGGCGACGGTTCTTCCGATCTTTATGCACAGCAGGTTGGTCTGCTGGTGGGCGAAATGCTGAACGTGCCGGCGATTAACGGCGTGAGTAAAATCCTCTCTCTTACCGACAGCACGCTGACGGTAGAGCGTGAACTGGAAGATGAAGTTGAAACCCTGAGTATCCCGCTTCCGGCGGTGATCGCGGTCTCTACCGACATCAACACCCCTCAAATCCCTTCCATGAAAGCCATTCTTGGTGCAGCGAAAAAACCGGTCCAGGTCTGGTCGTCTGCGGACATTGGGCTGAACGGCGCGCAAGCGTATTCCGAACAACAGGTTGCCGCACCGAAGCAGCGCGAGCGTCAGCGCGTTGTGATTGAAGGTGACGGTGAAGAACAGATTGCCGCGTTTGTCGAGAATCTTCGCAAAATCATTTAATTATCAGGGGATGTTATGAACAAATTTTCCAGTGTCTGGGTATTCAGCGATACCCCTTCTCGTCTGCCGGAACTGATGAATGGTGCGCAGGCTTTAGGTGAAAACGTTAACACGTTTGTGCTCAGCGATGAGGACAGCGCGGCGGCATGCCATTTAGGTGCGGATCATGTCTGGCTGCTCAGCGGCAAACCAGAAGACCGTATGGTTGAAGACTACGCCGATGCGATGGCCGAAACCATTCGTCAGCACAGCGAGGGCGGCGCGGTGCTGCTGCCGAATACGCGTCGGGGCAAGCTGTTAGCGGCAAAGCTGGGCTTTCGCTTGTCGGCTGCGGTCTCAAACGACGCCAGCGCAGTCGCGGTGCAGGACGGAAAAGCGGCGGTCAAACATATGGTCTACGGCGGCCTGGCGATGGGAGCAGAAACAATCGCTTCACCGTTTGCCGTGATCACTCTCAGCAGCGGAACGTTTGACGCGCAGCAACCGGATACCGCCCGCAGCGGCGAGGTGCACACCGTCCAGTGGCAGGCTCCGACTATCGCCGTGACCCGTACGGCAACGCAGGCGCGTCAGAGCAACAGCGTCGATCTCGACAAAGCCCGTCTGGTGGTCAGCGTGGGACGCGGTATTGGTAGCAAAGAAAATATCTCGCTGGCCGAAGCGCTGTGCCAGGCGATTGGCGCTGAGCTGGCCTGTTCCCGTCCAGTGGCGGAAAACGAGAAGTGGATGGAGCACGAACGCTACGTCGGCATTTCCAACCTGATGCTCAAACCAGAACTGTACCTGGCCGTGGGGATCTCCGGGCAGATCCAACATATGGTCGGCGCCAACGGCGCGCAGACGATTTTCGCCATCAACAAAGATAAAAATGCGCCGATCTTCCAGTACGCAGATTTTGGCATCGTTGGCGATGCGCTGAAGATCCTGCCTGCGCTGACGGCTGCTCTGGCGCGTTAAACCATTCGGGCAGGGTGCGAAAGTATCCTGCCACTGACAGGAGTACGTATGTCCGAAGATATCTTTGATGCCATCATCGTGGGTGCAGGTCTGGCCGGTTCGGTTGCGGCGCTGGTGCTGGCTCGGGAAGGTGCACAGGTGCTGGTCATCGAGCGCGGCAATTCTGCTGGCGCGAAGAATGTCACCGGTGGGCGCATGTATGCCCATAGCCTGGAACGCATCATTCCCGGCTTTGCTGAGCAGGCCCCCATTGAACGCATAATCACCCACGAAAAACTCGCCTTTATGACCGATAAAGGGGCGATGACCATCGACTATTGCAATGGTGAAGAGGCTGCATCGTCGCAGGTTTCTTATTCCGTCTTACGCAGCAAATTTGACGCTTGGCTGATGGAGCAGGCCGAGGAGGCGGGAGCCCAGCTTATCACCGGTATTCGGGTGGATAACGTTGTGCAGCGCGAAGGCAAAGTCGTGGGTGTGGAAGCCGACGGCGATATTCTGGAAGCCAAAGTGGTGATCCTCGCTGACGGGGTGAATTCTCTGTTGGCAGAAAAACTGGGCATGGCAAAGCGCGTTGAGGCATCGCATGTTGCCGTTGGCGTAAAAGAGCTGATCGAATTGCCAAAATCGGTGATTGAAGATCGTTTCCAGTTACAGGGGAACGAAGGTGCAGCTTGCCTGTTTGCCGGTTCTCCAACCGATGGGTTGATGGGCGGGGGCTTCCTCTATACTAATGAAACGACCCTTTCTCTGGGGCTGGTCTGCGGTCTTCATCATCTGAAAGATGCTAAAAAATCGGTCCCACAAATGCTGGAAGATTTCAAACAGCATCCGGCGGTTGCCCCACTGATCGCCGGTGGCAAGCTGGTGGAATATGCCGCGCACGTCGTACCGGAGGCCGGTATGAATATGCAGCCTGAACTGGTGGGTGACGGTGTGCTGATTGCCGGTGATGCTGCCGGAATGTGTATGAACCTCGGCTTTACCATCCGCGGTATGGATCTCGCCATATCCGCAGGCGAAGCGGCGGCGAAAACGGTGCTTTCCGCAATGAAGCGCGACGACTTCAGCAAACAGTCGCTGGGCGAATACCGTCAGCATCTCGATGATGGTCCAATGCGCGATATGCGCATGTATCAGAAGCTTCCCGCTTTCCTTGATAACCCACGCATGTTTACCGCCTATCCCGAAATGGCGGTCAGCATCGCGCGCGACCTGTTCACCGTGGATGGCTCTGCTCCGGTGCCAATGCGCAAAAAAATCCTGCGTCATGCGAAGAAAGTGGGCTTCATCAACCTGATGAAAGATGGCCTGAAAGGAGTGACCGTATTATGACATCTCCCGTCAATGTGGACGTCAAACTGGGCGTCAATAAGTTCAATGTGGATGAAGACAGCCCGCACATCATTCTCAAAACCGATCCTGATAAACAGGCGCTGGAAGTGCTGATTAAGGCCTGTCCGGCCGGACTGTATAAAAAACAGGACGACGGCAGCGTCCGTTTTGATTACGCCGGATGCCTGGAGTGCGGAACGTGCCGCATTCTCGGACTTGATACAGCGTTGGAAAAATGGGAATACCCGCGCGGGACATTTGGCGTGGAGTTTCGCTACGGCTAATAAGTACGAGGTTGTGCACCCGTAGGTCGGATAAGACGTGGTAGCGTCGCCATCCGGCAATCATGTGGCGCCAATGCCGGATGGCGGCCTAAACGCCTTATCCGGCCTACAGATGACGCTTTGCCCGTGTTGAAACAGGAAGTCGCTATGCAGCAGCCCAGGAACTTTGATGACATCAAATTTACCTCTATTCACCGCCGGATAATGCTGTGGGGAAGCGGTGGGCCATTTCTGGATGGTTATGTGCTGGTGATGATTGGCGTGGCGCTGGAACAACTCACGCCAGCGTTGAAACTGGACGCTCAGTGGATTGGTCTGCTGGGGGCCGGCACGCTCGCCGGTCTGTTTGTGGGGACGTCGCTGTTTGGCTACATTTCCGATAAGGTCGGGCGGCGAAAAATGTTTATCATCGATATTATTGCCATTGGCGTGATATCGGCGGCAACCATGTTTGTTTCCTCACCCATTGAGCTGTTGGTAATGCGTGTGCTGATCGGCATTGTGATTGGTGCCGATTATCCGATTGCTACCTCGATGATTACCGAGTTCTCCAATACCCGCCAGCGCGCTTTCTCCATCGGTTTTATCGCCGCGATGTGGTATGTCGGCGCCACCTGTGCCGATCTGGTCGGTTACTGGCTGTATGATGTTGAGGGAGGATGGCGCTGGATGCTGGGCAGCGCGGTGATCCCCTGTATTTTGATCCTGATTGGGCGCTTCGATCTTCCTGAATCGCCGCGCTGGCTGCTGCGTAAAGGTCGGGTGAAAGAGTGTGAAGCGATGATGATCAAGCTGTTCGGCGAACCGGTGGTGTTCGACGAAGAGGCGCCGCAGGAGACGCGCTTCCTACAGCTGTTTAACCGCCGTCATTTCCCGTTTGTCCTGTTTGTCGCCGCTATCTGGACCTGTCAGGTGATCCCGATGTTCGCCATTTATACCTTTGGTCCGCAGATTGTTGGACTGTTGGGGCTTGGTGCCGGGAAAAGCGCGGCGTTGGGCAATGTGGTGATAAGCCTGTGCTTTATGCTGGGGTGCATTCCGCCCATGTTCTGGCTCAATAGCGCGGGCCGTCGGCCATTGTTAATTGGCAGCTTTATTATGATGACGCTGGCGCTGGCCGTGCTGGGGTTAATTCCTGATATGGGAGCGTGGCTGGTGGTGCTGGCGTTTGCCGTGTACGCCTTTTTCTCGGGGGGACCGGGAAATCTTCAGTGGCTGTACCCAAATGAACTGTTCCCTACCGACATTCGCGCATCTGCCGTCGGGGTGATTATGTCCTTAAGCCGCATCGGCACCATTGTTTCAACCTGGGCGCTGCCGGTGTTCATTACCAAATACGGGATCAGCAATGTCATGCTGATGGGCGCAGGAATTTCGCTGATTGGCCTGCTGGTGTCCATCGCTTTCGCCCCGGAAACGCGAGGTCTGACGCTGGCTCAAACCAGTCAAATGACGATTCGCAGTAAGCCCGTGACCAGAGCGAGTTATTAGGAGTGTTCTGTATTTTCCCTGCAACTCAGTCAGTTAGCCTACAGTTAACTGGGTATATCACTGAAAACAACTGAAAAGCAGGGAGAACACCATGCAAAAACATATCCTGATCACCTCAATTTTTACCGCAGCAGCACTGTTTACCGTGGCCGGTTGTTCCTCAAACCAGGCGGTTAAAACCACCGATGGCAAAACAATCGTCACTGACGGCAAACCGCAAGTCGATGATGATACTGGCCTGGTGTCGTATAAAAATGCGCAAACGGGTAAGACGGAACAGATTAACCGCGATCAGGTTAAAGATATGAGTGAACTGGATAACTAGTTCAGTTTTCTCCATTCAGCCACTCAATAATATTGACTGTTAGCCTGTGGATTAAGTGACTAAACTCACTGTTATTACAATAATGCAGTGAAACAGGCTAATCATGATCCTCATCATTTATGCGCATCCCTATCCGCAGCATTCGCATGCGAATAAGCGGATGCTTGAACAGGCAAGGACGCTGGAGGGCGTGGAGATCCGCTCGCTCTACCAGCTCTACCCCGACTTCAATATCGATATTGCCGCTGAACAGGATGCGCTGGCACGCGCTGATTTGATCATCTGGCAGCATCCGATGCAGTGGTACAGCACACCTCCATTACTCAAACTGTGGATGGATAAAGTCCTTTCGCACGGCTGGGCGTATGGCCATGGCGGTACTGCGCTGCACGGTAAACATCTGCTGTGGGCGGTGACGACCGGCGGCGGTGAAAACCACTTCGATATTGGCTCCCATCCCGGATTTGATGTGCTTTCTCAACCCTTACAGGCGACGGCACTTTATTGTGGCCTCAAATGGCTACCGCCGTTTGCGATGCACTGTACGTTTATCTGTGATGATGAAACCCTGCAAGCGCAGGCGCGTCACTACAAACAGCGTCTGATGGAATGGCAGGAGGCACACCATGGATAGCCATACGCTGATACAGGCGCTGATTTATCTCGGATCGGCGGCACTGATTGTCCCCATCGCCGTACGGCTGGGACTCGGGTCGGTACTGGGGTATCTCATCGCCGGATGCATTATCGGCCCATGGGGCCTGAGGCTGGTGACGGACGCTGAATCCATCCTGCATTTTGCGGAGATCGGTGTGGTGCTGATGCTGTTTGTCATTGGTCTGGAGCTGGATCCGCAACGTTTGTGGAAACTGCGAGCCTCGGTGTTCGGCGGCGGCGCATTGCAAATGGTGGTCTGCGGAGGCCTGATTGGTGTGTTCTGTATGTTCCTCGGCCTGCGCTGGCAGGTAGCGGAGCTGATCGGCATGACGCTGGCGCTTTCCTCTACGGCTATCGCTATGCAGGCAATGAATGAACGCAACCTGATGGTGTCGCAAATGGGTCGCAGCGCGTTTGCCGTGCTGCTGTTCCAGGATATCGCTGCTATTCCACTGGTGGCGATGATCCCATTACTGGCAGCGAGTGGTGCATCAACAACGCTTGGGGCGTTTGCATTGTCTGCCCTTAAGGTAGCGGGCGCACTGGTGTTGGTGGTGCTGTTAGGTCGTTATGTCACACGTCCTGCCTTGCGTTTTGTCGCCCGTTCGGGCCTGCGGGAAGTGTTCAGTGCCGTTGCGCTGTTCCTCGTGTTTGGCTTCGGTCTGCTGTTGGAAGAGGTTGGATTGTCGATGGCGATGGGGGCATTCCTGGCCGGGGTGCTGCTGGCAAGCTCTGAATATCGCCACGCGTTGGAAAGCGACATTGAACCATTTAAAGGACTGCTGCTGGGGCTGTTTTTCATCGGTGTAGGGATGTCTATCGACTTTGGTACGCTGATTGATAATCCCTTGCGCATTATCATTCTACTGGTCGGTTTCCTGGTTATCAAAACCGTCATGCTGTGGTTGATAGCGAAACCGTTGCAGGTGCCGAACAAGCAGCGTCGCTGGTTTGCCGTATTATTAGGGCAGGGCAGTGAGTTTGCCTTTGTGGTGTTTGGCGCGGCGCAAATGGCAAATGTGCTCGATCCTGACTGGGCGAAATCGCTGACGCTGGCGGTGGCGTTGTCGATGGCGGCTACGCCGATTTTGCTGGTGATTTTGACGCGTCTGGAAAAATCGGCGACTGAGGAAGAGCGCGAAGCCGATGAAATCGATGAGGAACAACCTAGGGTGATCATCGCCGGGTTTGGGCGATTTGGCCAGATAACCGGTCGTTTGCTGTTGTCGAGCGGGGTCAAAATGGTGGTTCTTGATCATGACCCGGATCATATCGAAACGCTGCGTAAATTCGGGATGAAGGTTTTCTATGGCGACGCGACCCGGATGGATCTGCTGGAGTCTGCCGGGGCGGCGAAAGCTGAAGTCATTATTAATGCCATTGACGATCCGCAAACCAGTCTGCAATTAACCGAAATGGTGAAAGAGCATTTCCCGCATCTGCAAATTATTGCTCGTGCGCGCGACGTGGATCATTACATCCGCCTGCGCCAGGCGGGAGTGGATATGCCGGAACGTGAAACCTTTGAAGGTGCACTGAAGAGCGGACGTCTGGCGCTGGAAGGTCTCGGGCTTGGGCGCTATGAGGCACGTGAGCGGGCTGACGTATTCCGCCGATTCAATACCATGATGGTAGAGGAGATGGTGAAAGGGGAAAATGACGCGACTTCCCGCGCGGCCGTTTATAAACGCACCAGCGCAATGCTGAGTGAAATTATTGCGGAAGATCGTCAGCACTTATCGTTAATTCAGCGCCATGGCTGGCAAGGCACGGATGAAGGTAAGCATACGGGCGACGTCGCCGATGAGCCGGAAGTGAAACCGTCAGCATAGGGTAAAAAATGTGATGTTCTGCAAACTTTACTGCTAATTGGCTGTTTTTGAACTACTGTAATGCTGGCGTACCACCTTAAATAGGTCGGTTCGCCAGCAGAACGGAAAATTTTCCTGTTCATCCTCTTTCCGCCAGTCGACGAAAGATTGCGCTTTCCGTATAGTGGCGACAATTTTTTTGTATCCGGGAAATATTCAATGATCAGTCTGATTGCGGCGTTAGCGGTAGATCGCGTCATCGGTATGGAGAACGCCATGCCGTGGAACCTCCCTGCCGATCTCGCCTGGTTTAAACGTAATACCTTAAACAAACCGGTTGTCATGGGACGCCACACCTGGGAATCCATCGGGCGACCGTTACCTGGGCGTAAAAATATCGTCATCAGCAGTAAGCCTGGCACCGACGATCGCGTGCAGTGGGTGAAGTCTGTGGATGAAGCAATTGCGGCCTGCGGCGATGAGCCTGAAATTATGGTAATTGGCGGTGGGCGTGTGTATGAGCAGTTCCTGCCAAAAGCGCAGAAACTGTATCTGACGCACATTGATGCGGAAGTGGAAGGGGATACGCATTTCCCGGACTACGAACCGGATGACTGGGAATCGGTGTTCAGTGAATTCCACGATGCCGACGCGCAAAACTCTCACAGCTACTGCTTCGAGATTCTGGAACGTCGTTAATACTGTAAGTGCCGGATGGCGGCGAAACGCCTTATCATCCAGCTAATGTAGGCCGGATAAGGTGCGAGCACCGCATCCGGCAAACGACTATCAGGCGTTGACCGCTTCGCCAGGATCCAGATTCAGATGGCGATTTGACGGCTGCACGAAGTACTGTTTGTCTTCCCAGCGCAGACAGGTGAGATCGCCTCCCCAGCAACACCCCGTATCCAGCGCGTAAATGCCTTCTGGCGTGCCTTTACCCTCCAGCGATGCCCAGTGCCCGAATGCAATGTTGTATGCTTCACTGACAGGTCCAGGAATGGCAAACCACGGCTTCAGCGGAGCAGGTGCGTCTTCTGGTGACTCTTTGCTGTACATATCCAACTGACCGTTAGGGAAGCAGTAACGCATGCGGGTAAAGGCGTTGGTAATAAAACGCAGGCGCGCCAGCCCGGTGAGTTCCGGGGTCCAGTTATTCGGCATGTCGCCGTACATCGCATCAAGGAAGAAGGGATACGAGTCGCTCGACAACACGGCTTCAACATCGCGAGCACAGTCTTTTGCTGTCTGCAGGTCCCACTGTGGGGTGATACCGGCATGCGCCATCACCAGCTTCTTCTCTTCATCTACCTGCAACAGCGGTTGACGGCGGAGCCAGTTAAGTAATTCGTCGGCATCCGGTGCTTCGAGCAGCGATGTGACCCTGTCTTTAGGTTTATTACGACTGATACCAGCAAATACGGCCAGCAGGTGTAAATCGTGATTACCCAATACTAACCGCACGCTGTCGCCCAGTGATTTCACGTAGCGCAAAACGTCCAGCGAACCCGGTCCACGAGCGACCAGATCGCCGGTGAGCCATAGGGTGTCTTTTTCGGAATTAAAGTCTACCTGATGCAGCAAGGCTACCAGTTCATCGTAACAGCCGTGAACGTCGCCAATAAGGTATGTCGCCATAGTTATTGTTTTAATGAATGAGTGTTGGAACGGCGAGTCGGAATACGGGAATATCGATGGTAAAGGCGATGCCTTGTTCATCGATCATTTCGTAATGACCCTGCATGGTGCCCAGCGGTGTTTCAATCACCGCACCGCTGGTGTACTGGTACTCTTCGCCGGGTTCGATGTGGGGCTGGACGCCAACCACGCCTTCACCCTGAACTTCGGTTTCGCGGCCATGACCATTAGTGATCAACCAATAACGCCCCAACAGCTGCACAGGCGCTCGCCCCAAATTGCGGATAGTTACGGTGTAAGCAAAAACGTAACGTTCATCATCAGGTGAGGATTGCGCCTCAATGTAGACGCTTTGTACCTGAATGCACACTCGGGGCGAATTGATCATGTTTAACTCTCCTTCGATGGCGCGTTTTCTGACAGATAGTTAGCCATCCGGCAGTATTGCGCGACAGAGATATTTTCCGCTCGCATCGCCGGATCAATGCCCAGCTCTGTCAGTACTTCAACGCTAAACAGGTTGCCGAGACTGTTACGTACCGTTTTACGGCGCTGATTAAACGCTTCGGTGGTAATACGGCTCAGCACACGAACATCTTTAACCGGGTACGGCATCGTCGTATGAGGGACCAGACGCACAACGGCTGAATCAACTTTAGGCGCTGGCGTAAATGCGGAAGGCGGTACTTCAAGCACCGGGATCACATTGCAGTAATACTGTGCCATGACGCTTAATCGACCATACGCTTTACTGTTTGGCCCTGCAACCAGACGATTCACCACCTCTTTTTGCAACATGAAATGCATGTCGGCAATGGCATCAGTATAGGAAAAAAGATGGAACATGAGCGGCGTGGAGATGTTGTACGGCAGGTTGCCGAATACGCGCAGCGGCTGTCCCATCGTTTGTGCCAGTTCGCCGAAGTTCATGGTCATGGCATCTTGCTGATAAATCGTCAGCTTAGGCCCTAAAAACGGGTGTGTCTGTAGGCGTGCTGCCAGATCGCGGTCGAGTTCAATGACCGTGAGCTTGTCCAGACGTTCGCCTACTGGTTCGGTCAATGCCGCCAGGCCCGGGCCGATTTCGACCATAGCCTGACCTTTCTGCGGGTTGATAGCAGAGACAATACTTTCGATCACAAACTGATCGTTGAGGAAGTTCTGCCCGAAACGTTTACGGGCTAAATGGCCCTGATGGACTCGATTATTCATTGGTATTAACAATCATTTTGATGGCGAGATTAAGCGCCGTAATAAAACTGCCGACATCTGCTTGTCCACGGCCCGCGAGTTCAAGTGCGGTGCCGTGATCGACGGATGTGCGAATAAAGGGCAGGCCCAGCGTGATATTCACACCGCGACCAAATCCCTGGTATTTTAGCACGGGGAGACCCTGATCGTGGTACATTGCCAGCACGGCATCCGCGTGGTCGAGATATTTGGGCTGAAACAGCGTATCTGCGGGCAGCGGACCGTTTAATTTCATTCCCTGCGCACGCAGTTCATCGAGTACCGGAATGATGGTGTCTATCTCTTCCGTTCCCATATGTCCGCCTTCACCAGCATGCGGGTTTAGACCGCACACCAGAATATGCGGATCGGCAATGCCGAATTTGGTGCGTAAATCATGATGCAAAATGCCGATCACTTCCTGAAGCAGGGCGGGCGTAATGGCGTCGGCAACGGCTCTGAGCGGCAAATGCGTGGTTGCCAGGGCAACGCGCAGCTCTTCGGTCGCCAGCATCATAACAACTTTCTTTGCCTGTGAACGCTCTTCAAAAAACTCGGTATGTCCGGTAAACGGGACGCCAGCGTCATTGATAACGCCCTTGTGAACCGGGCCGGTGATCAGCGCCGCAAACTCACCTTGCAGACAGCCATCGCAGGCGCGAGCCAGCGTATCCACCACATATTGCCCGTTTTCTACCGCCAACTGACCCGCGACAACAGGTGCCCGCAGCGCAATCGGTAACAGCGTCAATGTGCCTGCTGATTGCGGTTTGGCTGGGGTATCTGGAGAGTAGGGGAGGAGTGAAAGCGGTAAACCGAGCATCGCTGCCCGGTCACTGAGGAGTGCTGCATCCGCACAGACAACGAGTTCTACAGGCCAATCGCGCTGGGCGAGCTGAACCACCAGGTCCGGGCCAATCCCGGCGGGTTCGCCGGGAGTGATAACAACGCGTTGAGCACGAGTCATTAGTTGCTCAGAACTTTAACGTAAGCGCTGGCGCGCTGTTCCTGCATCCAGGTTGCTGCTTCTTCCGAGAATTTACGGTTCATCAGCATACGGTAAGCTCTGTCTTTCTGCGCTGCGTCAGTTTTATCAACGTTACGCGTATCCAGCAGTTCGATCAGATGCCAACCGAAAGAGGAGTGCACCGGGGCGCTCATCTGGCTTTTGTTAAGTTTGGTCAGCGCATCGCGGAAAGCAGGGTCGAAAATATCCGCTGCAGCCCAGCCCAGATCGCCGCCCTGGTTGGCAGAGCCTGGATCCTGAGAAAACTCTTTAGCGGCTGCCGCGAAGGTAGTTTTACCGCTCTTAATATCTGCCGCGATTTGTTCCAGCTTCAGACGCGCCTGCTGATCGGTCATGATCGGCGACGGCTTAAGCAGAATGTGGCGAGCATGAACTTCAGTCACGGAGATGCTCTGGCTTTGGCCACGCATATCGTTGACTTTCAGGATGTGGAAGCCGACACCTGAACGAATTGGGCCGATGATATCGCCTTTTTTCGCCGTGCTTAACGCCTGGGCAAAGATACCCGGCAGCTCCTGAATACGTCCCCAGCCCATCTGGCCGCCTTTCAGCGCCTGCTGGTCAGCGGAATAAGTAATAGCCAGTTTGCCGAAATCACTACCGTTACGCGCTTCATCAACAACAGAGCGCGCCTGGCTTTCAGCCGCGTTAACCTGGTCAGACGTTGGGTTTTCCGGTAATGGGATCAGAATGTGGCTCAGGTTCAGCTCGGTGCTGGCATCGTTTTGGTTGCCCACCTGTTGCGCAAGGGCATCTACTTCCTGAGGCAGGATGGTGATGCGACGGCGAACTTCGTTGTTACGCACTTCGGAGATGGTCATCTCTTTGCGGATCTGGCTACGATAGGTTGAATAGCTTAAGCCATCCTGTGCCAGGCGGCTGCGCATCTGATCCAGCGTTATGTTGTTCTGCTTGGCGATGTTGGCAATAGCCTGATCCAACTGCTCGTCAGAGATTTTCACCCCCATCTTCTGACCCATTTGCAGGAGGATTTGATCCATGATCAAACGTTCCAGGATCTGATGACGCAGCGTAGCGTCATCCGGTAATTGCTGACCTGCCTGACCTGCATTCAGTTTTACTGACTGCATTAAGCCATCGACGTCGCTTTCCAGAACGACGCCGTTATTGACGACGGCTGCAACTTTATCGACTACCTGTGGGGCAGCGAAACTGGTATTCGCGATCATGGCGATACCGAGAAGCAGCGTTTTCCAGTTCTTCATACTTTTTCCATTTCAATTAACCGCAATGCGGATTACGTTGTAAATCAATCAGATCATAAAGAGCTTTGATACGGCAAAATGTTCGAACGCAGCATTTGGTTGGTGCCGAGACCGTAGTTGGAGCTCAGACCGCGCAGTTCGATATTAAAGCCGATCGTGTTGTCATAAATCGCGTGTTGCTGGGTATTATCCCAACCGTTCAGCTTACGCTCGTAGCCGAAGCGAATGGCGTAACAGCAGGAGTTGTACTGTAAGCCCAGCATTGAATCTGCTTCTTTGTTCACATTGGTATCGAAGTAGTAAGCGCCAACAATCGACCAACGCTCAGCAATTGGGAAGCTTGCCACCGCGCCCACCTGCGAAATCCCGTTTTTATACTGATCTGCCGTAGAGTAGTAAGACGGTAGAGTCGCCTGGATATATTCCGGGCTGGCGTAACGGTAATTCAACTGCAGCATCCGGTTTTCATCGCGACGGTATTCGATACTGCTGCTGCTGTTGGCGATACTATCCAGACGCGTGTCGTACTGGATCCCACTGCGTAAACCCCAACGATCGGAGATGCGCCAGTAGGTGTCGCCCGCCCATACCAGTGAACCCGTTTTGTCGTCATTCTCCCATTTAATGTTGTCATCGCCGGTGCGAGACTCGGTGAAATAGTAGATTTGACCCACAGAAATATTAAAACGTTCAACGGCAGCGTCATCATAAACGCGAGATGTGACCCCGGTCGTCACCTGGTTGGCAGAAGCAATACGGTCCAGACCGCCATAAGTACGGTCACGGAACAGGCCGCTGTAGTCAGATTGCAGCAAGGATGAGTCATAGTTATAGATATGACTCTGGTCGCGATACGGTACGTACAGGTACTGCGCGCGTGGCTCCAGCGTCTGGGTATAGCCCGGTGCCAGCATTTGCATGTCGCGCTCGAATACCATTTTGCCGTCAACTTTAAACTGCGGCATGACGCGGTTGGCTGACTCGTCGAGCTTGTTAACGTTACTCGGGTTGTTGTTGTACCAATCCAGATTGGTCTGCTGATAGTGTGTCGCCAGCAGCTTCGCTTCGGTATTGATACTGCCCCAGTTATTCGACAACGGCAGATTGATCGTCGGTTCCAGGTGAACACGCGTTGCTTCCGGCATGTTGTCATTGGTATTGACGAAATGGACCGCCTGGCCATAAATACGGGTATCAAACGGACCAACGTCGTTTTGGTAGTAGTTGACGTCTAACTGCGGCTGAGCAGAGTAGCTATTACTGTTTTGTGCGTCGAAGACCTGGAACTGCTTGGTCGATACCGTAGCGTCAAAGTTTTGTACCGCGTAGCCGACGCTGAATTTCTGCGTGGCGTAGCCGTCGGTACTGGAACCGTATTTATTATCGAAATCGTTAAAGTAGCTGGTGTCGCTGACCTTGGTGTAGTCGACGTTGAAACGCCACACCTGGTCCAGTACACCGGCGTGCTGCCAGTAGAACAGCCAGCGGCGTGAATTGTCATCCTTCGGATGTTCGTCCTCGTACACTTTATCGGAATTCAGATAGTCGAACTCCATCAAGCCCGCACCCGCCTGGGTGAGGTAGCGGAATTCGTTCTCCCACATGATCCCGCCACGACGGTGCATATAATGTGGCGTGATAGTGGCGTCCATATTGGGCGCAATGTTCCAGTAATACGGGAGGTAGAACTCAAAATAGTTATTGGTGGAATATTTTGCGTTCGGGATCAGGAAACCGGAACGGCGTTTATCGCCGACGGGTAACTGTAAATAAGGACTATAAAAGACCGGAACCGGACCCAGTTTAAAACGGGCGTTCCAGATCTCCGCGACCTGTTCTTCACGGTCGTGGATAACTTCGCTACCGACGACGCTCCAGGTATCGGAACCTGGCAGACAGGAGGTAAAGCTACCGTTTTCCAGAATGGTATAACGGTTTTCCCCACGCTGTTTCATCAGGTCGGCTTTCCCGCGCCCCTGACGGCCCACCATCTGGTAATCACCTTCCCAGATGTTGGTATCTTTGGTATTCAGATTGGACCAGCCCTTCGGTCCCTTCAGAATAACCTGATTGTCGTCATAATGGACATTGCCCAACGCATCGACGGTACGTACTGGCTCCGGCTGGCCTTCAGCCTGCTTCTGATGAAGCTGTACTTCGTCGGCCTGCAGGCGGCTGTTACCCTGTGCGATATCCACGTTGCCGGTAAACACCGCGTCATCGGGATAATTCCCTTTTGCGTTGTCGGCATTGATGGTGACGGGTAACTCATTAGTCTCGCCCTGTACCAGAGGACGGTCATAGCTCGGCACGCCCAGCATACACTGTGAGGCGAGATCGGCTGCCAGGCCCTGATGGCTATAGAGGGCGCTGGCAATCATGGTGGCCAGAAGAGTGGGAATACGTTTTTTCATACGTTGTATTTATTGTTCCATCATCAGTAGCGTCGCGCGTGACAAACGGTCACAGCCTAACTTATCTCATCTTCACTTCGCTAGTATTAATCCTGCCCATTTTATACCCGCCACCTTTAAAGCTGCATCTTCGTTGTCTTCCTCGTTCACCCCAGTCACTTACATGGGTAAGCTCCAGGGGACTCACTACGTTGCCGCCTTGCTGCAACTCGAAATCCAACGGGTATAGCGTTTGTGGTGTTAGGCACGGCATTGAATGACAGGTATGATAATGCAAATTATAGGCGATGTCCCACAATTGACCGCAGCCGTAAATCGGTAAAAGCACCTTATATTGTGGGACATAGCCTGGCTGAGAGCGGAAAGATTTGGGGAGTCTATGCAGTATTGGGGAAAGATAATTGGTGTAGCCGTGGCCTTAATGATGGGCGGCGGCTTCTGGGGTGTGGTTCTGGGGCTGTTAGTTGGCCACATGTTCGACAAAGCCCGCATGCGCAAAATGGCGTGGTTTGCCAACCAACGTGAACGCCAGGCGCTGTTTTTTGCCACCACTTTTGAGGTGATGGGACATCTGACCAAATCCAAAGGTCGCGTCACGGAAGCCGATATACATATCGCCAGCCAGTTGATGGATCGGATGAATTTGCACGGTGACTCGCGAACGGCTGCACAACATGCCTTCCGGGTAGGAAAATCGGATAATTACCCATTACGTGAAAAGATGCGTCAGTTTCGCAGCGTCTGTTTTGGTCGATTCGATCTGATCCGCATGTTTCTGGAGATTCAGATCCAGGCGGCATTTGCCGATGGGTCGTTGCATCCTAACGAACGTGAAGTGCTGTATGTGATTGCTGAAGAGTTGGGGATCTCACGCACCCAATTTGATCAGTTCCTGCGCATGATGCAGGGCGGCGCACAGTTTGGCGGCGGATATCAGCAGCAGTCTGGCGGCGGTGGCTGGCAGCAGGCGCAACGCGGCCCGACGCTGGAAGACGCCTGCAATGTGCTGGGTGTGAAAACGACCGACGATGCGACCACCATCAAGCGGGCTTACCGTAAGCTGATGAGCGAGCACCATCCGGACAAACTGGTCGCGAAAGGTCTGCCGCCAGAGATGATGGAAATGGCGAAGCAAAAAGCGCAGGAAATCCAAAAAGCTTACGAGCTGATTAAGGATCAAAAAGGATTCAAGTGATTGAATTGCCGGATGCGGCTAGCGCCTTATCCGGCCTACGTTAATGAATGTAGGCCGGGCAAGCGAAGCGCCCCTGGCATAAATTGGCTCAGAATTTAAAAATCTGCCGGGACTTTAAACGTCATACTGTTGCCGTATTCGGGATGCGTGATGGTTAACATCTCTGCATGCAGCAACAGGCGCGGCGCTAACGCCAGAGCTTCCGGCGGAGCATAGAAGCGGTCGCCCAGGATAGGATGCCCTAAAGCCAGCATATGCACACGCAGCTGGTGGGAGCGTCCGGTAATGGGCTTGAGCACTACCCGGGCGGTGTTATCCGCCGCGAACTCCACGACTTCATACTCGGTCTGCGCCGATTTCCCGGTCTCATAACACACTTTTTGCTTTGGCCTGTTCGGCCAGTCGCAAATCAGCGGTAAATCAACCAGACCCTCGGCCGGAGCAGGATGCCCCCAGACGCGTGCGACATACTGTTTTTTCGGTTCGCGCTCGCGAAACTGGCGTTTTAGCTCGCGCTCTGCCGCTTTGGTTAGCGCGACTACAATCACGCCGCTGGTTGCCATATCCAGACGATGCACGGATTCAGCCTGCGGATAATCGCGCTGAATACGCGTCATCACGCTGTCTTTGTGCTCATCCAGACGACCTGGCACAGACAACAAGCCGCTCGGCTTGTTGACCACCATAATGTGGTCATCCTGATACAGGATGACCAGCCAGGGTTCCTGCGGCGGATTGTAGTTTTCCATCCCCATGTATGGCTCCGTTACTGATGCGTCACGACGATCAGGCGCAGGGCATCGAGACGCCAGCCCGCCTGATCCAGGCTTTCCATCACCTGCTGACGGTTGCTTTCAATTGCGCTAAGTTCGTCATCACGGATGTTCGGGTTAACGGCACGCAGCGCTTCGAGACGGGAAAGTTCTGCCGTCAGCTTCTCGTCAGCTTCTTTACGCGCTGCGTCAATCAGCGCACGGGCTGATTTTTCCACCTGCGCTTCACCGAGTTGCAGAATGGCATGAACATCCTGCTGCACGGCGTTGACCAGTTTGCTGCCGGTGTGGCGGTTAACGGCGCTGAGCTGACGGTTAAAGGTTTCGAACTCAACCTGTGCAGCAAGGTTATTGCCGTTTTTATCCAGCAGCATGCGTACCGGCGTTGGTGGCAGGAAGCGGTTTAGCTGCAGTTGTTTCGGCGCTTGCGCTTCAACAACATAGACCAGCTCAACCAGCAGTGTACCAACAGGTAATGCTTTGTTTTTCAACAACGAAATAGTGCTGCTTCCGGTGTCGCCGGAGAGGATCAGATCCAGACCATTGCGGATCAGCGGATGCTCCCAGGTAATAAACTGGGCATCTTCACGCGACAGGGCGACATCGCGCTCGAACGTAATGGTGCAGCCATCTTCCGGCAGCCCAGGGAAATCCGGCACCAGCATATGATCGGACGGCGTCAGCACGATCAAATTGTCGCCACGGTCATCCTGATTAATACCGACGATATCAAACAGGTTCATGGCGAAGGCGATCAGGCTGGTATCGTCGTCCTGTTCTTCAATACTCTCAGCCAGCGCCAGTGCTTTTTCGCCGCCGTTAGAGTGGATCTCCAGCAGGCGATCGCGACCTTGCTCCAGCTGTGCTTTCAGCGCGTCATGCTGTTCGCGGCAGGTTTTGATCAGATCGTCAAAGCCCTCGGTATTTTCTGGTTCAGCCAGGTAGCCGATCAGATTGTTATAGACCGTGTCATAGATGGTACGGCCGGTCGGGCAGGTGTGTTCGAACGCATCCAGACCTTCGTGGTACCAGCGCACCAGCACAGATTGCGCGGTTTTTTCCAGGTACGGAACGTGAATCTGAATATCATGCGCCTGACCAATACGGTCCAGACGGCCAATACGCTGTTCCAGCAGATCCGGGTTGAACGGCAGGTCAAACATCACCAGATTGCTGGCGAACTGGAAGTTACGCCCTTCGGAGCCGATTTCAGAACACAGCATTACCTGGGCGCCGCTATCTTCTTCGCTAAACCATGCTGCGGCGCGGTCACGTTCAATGATTGACATCCCTTCATGGAATACGGCAGCGCGGATACCTTCGCGCTCGCGCAGAACCTGCTCCAGCTGAAGCGCGGTGGTGGCTTTTGCACAGATAACTAATACTTTTTGCGAGCGGTGGCTGGTCAGGTAGCCCATCAGCCATTCCACGCGCGGGTCAAAGTTCCACCAGGTGCCGGTGTCACCTTCGAATTCCTGATAAATCTGTTCCGGGTAAAGCATGTCGCGTGCCCGGTCTTCTGCACTTTTACGCGCGCCCATAATGCCGGAGACTTTAATCGCCGTCTGGTATTGGGTCGGCAGCGGCAGCTTGATGGTATGCAGCTCGCGTTTCGGGAAGCCTTTCACACCGTTACGGGTGTTACGGAACAGCACACGGCTGGTGCCATGGCGGTCCATCAGCATCGAAACCAGTTCCTGACGCGCGCTCTGGGCATCTTCGCTATCGCTGTTTGCCGCCTGCAATAGCGGCTCAATGTCCTGCTCGCCAATCATGTCGCCTAACATGTTCAGCTCATTGTTACTCAGCTTGTTGCCTGCCAGTAGCATGGCGACGGCGTCGGCGACCGGACGATAATTTTTTTGCTCTTCAACAAACTGGGCGAAATCGTGGAAACGGCTCGGGTCCAGCAGGCGCAGGCGTGCAAAGTGACTTTCCATGCCCAACTGCTCCGGTGTAGCGGTTAGCAGCAGGATGCCCGGCACACGTTCTGCCAGTTGTTCAATGGCCATATATTCGCGGCTGGGCGCGTCTTCGCTCCACACAAGGTGATGAGCTTCATCGACAATCAGCAGATCCCACTCGGCGTCACACAGGTGCTCCAGACGTTGTTTATTACGACGGGCAAAGTCCAGCGAGCAGATGACCAGTTGTTCGGTTTCAAACGGGTTGTAGGCGTCGTGCTGCGCTTCTGCATAACGCTCATCATCAAACAGTGCAAAACGCAGGTTGAAGCGGCGCAGCATTTCGACCAGCCACTGGTGCTGTAATGTCTCCGGGACGATGATCAGCACGCGCTCTGCGGCGCCGGACAGCAGTTGCTGATGCAGGATCATCCCGGCTTCAATGGTTTTACCTAAACCCACTTCGTCTGCCAGTAAAACGCGAGGAGCATGACGACGGCCAACATCATGGGCAATGTTAAGCTGGTGAGGAATCAGGCTGGTACGTTGGCCACGCAAACCACTCCACGGCATACGGTATTGTTCGCTCTGAAATTTACGGGCGCGATAGCGCAGAGCAAAGCGATCCATGCGGTCAATCTGGCCAGCAAACAGGCGATCTTGTGGTTTGCTGAATACCAGTTTGCTGTCGAGCAGTACTTCACGCAGCATGACACCGGTTTCTTCGGTATCCAGGCGGGTTCCGATATAGGCAAGCAGGCCGTTTTCTTCTTTTACTTCATCGACATGCAGCTGCCAGCCTTCATGGCTTGTTATCGTATCGCCAGGATTGAACATCACGCGGGTCACGGGGGAATCACTGCGCGCATACAGACGGTTTTCGCCCGTCGATGAGAAAAGTAAAGTGACGGTTCGCGCATCCATGGCGACAACAGTACCAAGTCCCAATTCGCTTTCTGTATCGCTGATCCAGCGTTGACCAAGTGTAAAAGGCATATATGTTCGGCTCTATATCTTTAATTGCAGGCAATACTCGTCATTTTCCGGGCTAATCCCCGTTATTGAGAGCATACGACCCCGCTACCAGGCTAATAAATCAGTGGTAGTGGTGTTAAATGGGTCCAGGAATGGAAAGGGCGCTATGGTACTGGATGGCGGCGGTTTCGTCACGCGTCAAAATAACCCCAGTTGTCCTGTGAGTAGTGTAGCAAAATTATCGTCAATAAAGGGAAGAATTCCCTCGGCAACGGGTTGGATCTGGCGGGTCAGATAATGCTCGTAGTCGAGCACAGATAGCTGATAATCAACAGGTTCTGGGCCATTGACCGTCCAGACATATTTTATGGTTCCGCGATTCTGATACTGCGGTGGACGCCCCAGTTTTACATTCTGCTCATCGGCAAGTCGCGCGGCACGAACGTGTGGTGGAACATTTCGCTGGTATTCGCTTAACGGGCGGCGCAGGCGCTTGCGGTACACCAGTTGTTCATCCATTTCACCGGCCATCAGACGGGCAATAGTCTCGCGAACAAACTCCTGATAAGGTTCGTTACGAAAAATTCGCAGGTATAGCTCCTGCTGAAACTGTTGGGCCAGCGGCGTCCAGTCGGTTCGTACCGTTTCCAGTCCCTTAAACACCATACGTTGCTCTGCACCGTCCTGAATCATCCCCGCATAGCGTTTTTTACTGCCGGTATCTGCACCGCGAATGGTCGGCATCAGAAAGCGACAAAAATGGGTTTCAAATTCCAGCTCCAGCGCGCTGGTCAGATTTTGTTGCTTCAGCGATTGCGCCCACCAGGTGTTGACATAGCTCACCAGTTCCCGACCAATTCGGGCTGCATCGTCTTCTGAGTGCGCCTTTTTCAGCCAGACAAAGGTGGAATCGGTATCGCCATAAATGACATCGTAACCCTGAGCCTCAATTAACGCTTTGGTCTGGCGCATGATCGCATGGCCGCGCATGGTAATGGACGAGGCCAGTCTCGGGTCGAAAAAGCGACAGGCGGTGGTGCCCAGCACGCCGTAAAATGCGTTCATGATGATTTTCAACGCCTGCGAGAGTGGCTTATTGCCACGGCATTTTGCTTCTTCGCGCCCGCGCCAGATCTGAGTAACGATTTCCGGCAGGCAGTGCTTTTCGCGTGAAAACCAGGCGTCAAGGAAACCTTCGGTGCTGTGTTCCGGATCCGGCTGCGCCATCCCTTCGATAAGCCCCACCGGATCGATTAAAAAAGTACGAATTATTGAGGGATACAGGCTTTTGTAATCCAGCACCAGTACGGAGTCGTATAAGCCTGGGCGCGAGTCCATCACATAGCCGCCGGGACTGGCGTGCGCGGGGACTTCACCGAGATTCGGCGCCACATAACCCGCCCGGTGCATGCGCGGAAGGTAGAGGTGGCCGAAGGCGGCAACCGAACCACCGTGACGGTCGACCGGCAGACCGTTGACCGTCGAGCGCTCCAGCAGAAATGGCATGATCTCGGTTTTATGAAAAATGCGCGTGACCAGCTCACAGTCTTTGAGATTGTAGGTGGCGAGCGCGGGTTTATCCTGGGCAAACCGACGGTCAATTTCGTCCATTCTGTCCCACGGATTATCAATCGACTTCCCTTCGCCAAGCAGCTCTTGCGATACCGTTTCCAGTGAAAATGACGAGAAATTCCAGAACGCGGATTTGAGCGCCTCAATACCGTCGATAATCAGGCGCCCCTTAGCCTGAGCGAAGAATACGCCGTTCTTGAAGCCATGCTCGCGCCACTCAAGCTCGCTGCTATCACGACCAAAACGCAGGGGAATGCGGTAACGTTCGGCGTGCTTTTGCAGGACGCGTAAATCGAATTGCACGACGTTCCAGCCGATTATCACATCAGGATCGTGACGGGCAATCCAGTCATTGAGTTTTTCCAGCAACTGCGGGCGGCTTGCTACGTACTCAAGTTCAAAATCAAGCGTAGAGGCGTCGCCGTTTGGCGGGCCGAGCATGTAGACAATACGCTGCCCGCAGCCTTCAAGACCGATGCAATAGAGTTCGCCGTGGCGCGTGGTTTCAATATCCAGCGATACCCATTTTAGCGGTGGTCGATAGTCAGGGTTCGGCTTCAGGCGGGCATTCACCAGCATGTCATTATGTCTGTCGCCTTCGACCCAAACAGGGGAGGTGATAAAGCGCTCCATCAGATACCGCTCAGGTGGGCGTACGTCGCCCTCATAGACGGTGACTGCGTTTTCGCGCAGCAGTTTTTCCAATCGCATGAGCTGGCGATGTGAGCGGCAATACAGTCCGGAAACAGGCTGGCGGTGGAAGTCTTGCAATTGCAGCGATTTCAGGCGATAGCCGTTTTCAGTGCGTAATAATGACATTACGCGAGGAACCTGACTGGTGGGAATAAACGCGACCGACTCCTGAGGCGCGAGCGTGACCAGCAGCGGCCCATCGTCTGTAGCCAGCCAGAATGAGACCTCAGTTCCCTGCGGGGTGTCCCGCCAGTGCCGGGTTAAAATAAAACCTGCTTGCGCCACGCTGCGTATCCGTCAAAAAACCAGGCATTATTATAGCCTGGTTCTGATAGATTAGCTGTGATTTTATACAGTTGTCATGCTCAGAAGAGGTTACTGCCCGAAATACGCTTTCCTGAGTAAAATAATTATTCCTACCTGACAATGTTATCTTCATATGCAATATATGAATAAAATAGCTTTGATAGGCTACAGATAGATATGTTATAGCTGGTATTTGTACATTAGTTTCCATTAATTACGCTGTTTATGTTTTAATTGTTAATTACAAGTTCGTTTTCATACTTTTTATGATTTTTAGGAATAGTGCTCATTTGATTTTGCTACATATTTCTCGGATTAGTGAAAAAATTATATTTTTATTTGTTTTTATTAGCTGTTAGTGTAAAACTTTCATTCGAAATGTTTGGGTCATTATCTTAAGTATAATATATTTAAATGGGATTGTTATTGTTCTAAATAAACAATTTCAATTCAATTTTGTCGGGAAATTCTCTGTGAATATAATTTTATTTTTTTTCGATGGCTTGTGCATTTTTTTGTCCTTTTGATATTATTTTTGAAAAAATGGAGTTTTTATGAACGTACTTTCCAAACATCAGCTTGGCATTAAATATCAGAACTATATGTTTGTTAACACAATGATTTCTAATCCAGCGATTAAAACTGTGAGCAAGTATATTTTATATAAAACATGGGACGGTAAGTTGTGGAATGCTGAAATTATTGAAAATGGTAGCGCTTTTTTTCACTGGCAGGGTAATGACAAAAGTAAGGGACACAAAGATACAGTGATTAATTATCTGCTGAACGGGCAGAAGTGGCAGGCGACGATTACAGATTATATCTTTTTCCATTGTCTGGAAGGAAATAAGGCTCATGGACACTATGATAATGTAATTGATTATATCTGTTCAAATGATTGTGTATACCAAGGTTCATTCGCCGAATATTATAGCGAATAACTATAAAGGAGCGCGTAGATTATCTGCGCGCTTATTTCTTTTACTGCCCGTAATACGCTTTTGCACCGTGTTTGCGCAGGTAGTGTTTATCTAGCAGGGTTTGCTGCATATCCGGTAATTGCGGCGCGAGCTGGCGGCAGAAAATCCCCATATAGGCTACTTCTTCCAGCACGATGGCGTTATGCACCGCATCTTCGGCATTTTTTCCCCAGGCAAATGGACCGTGAGAGTGCACCAGCACGCCAGGCATCTGTGCGGCGTTAATACCTTGTTTTTCAAAGGTTTCAACGATTACGTTACCGGTTTCCCATTCATATTCGCCGTTGATTTCTTCGTCGGTCATTTTGCGTGTGCAGGGAATCGAACCGTAGAAATAGTCCGCATGGGTGGTCCCCGTTGCAGGAATCGACTGACCCGCCTGCGCCCAGATGGTTGCATGACGCGAATGGGTGTGAACAATGCCGCCAATGGTCGGGAATGCCTGATACAGCAAACGGTGTGTTGGGGTATCTGAGGAAGGTTTCTTCGTACCTTCTACAACTTCACCCGTGGCGATACTGACTACCACCATATCGTCGGCGGTCATTACGCTGTAATCGACTCCCGAAGGTTTAATCACAAACACGCCGCGCTCGCGATCGACGGCGCTAACGTTTCCCCAGGTCAGCGTCACCAGGTTGTGCTTTGGCAGCGCCATATTCGCTTCCAGTACCTGACGTTTAAGATCTTCTAGCATGTTAACTCCTGAATGCCGGATGGCGCTTCGCTTATCCGGCCTACGTAATTTGTAGGCCCGGTAAATGAAATGCCACCGGGCAATCCGTTTCACCAATTAACGTTTGAACCCGTAATACACTTCGTTCCAGCGCAACGCGTCCTTAAAGGCCGGCAGACGGGTATCGTTATCGATCACTGCGATCTCGATATCATGCATTTCAGCGAGCTGGCGCATATCGTTCAGATCCAGCGCGTGGCTGAAGACGGTGTGGTGCGCGCCACCGGCAAGGATCCAGGCTTCAGAAGCGGTTGGCAGATCCGGTTGAGCTTTCCACAGTGCGTTAGCGACAGGCAGTTTTGGCAGGGAGTGCGGCGTTTGTACCGTGTCGATGCAGTTAACCAGCAGGCGATAGCGATCGCCGAGATCGATCAGGCTGGCAACCACTGCCGGGCCGGTTTTGGTGTTGAAGATCAGACGGGCAGGATCGTCTTTACCACCAATGCCGAGGTGCTGTACGTCGAGGATCGGTTTCTCTTCCACCGCGATGGACGGGCACACTTCCAGCATGTGCGAGCCGAGCACCAGATCGTTGCCTTTCTCGAAGTGGTAGGTGTAATCCTCCATAAATGAGGTGCCGCCCTGCAGACCGGTTGACATCACCTTCATGATGCGAAGCAGAGCGGCGGTTTTCCAGTCGCCTTCGCCCGCAAAGCCGTAGCCTTGCTGCATCAGACGCTGTACGGCCAGACCAGGGAGCTGTTTCAGGCCGTGTAAATCTTCAAATGTGGTGGTGAAGGCGTGGAATCCGCCCTGTTCCAGGAAGCGCTTCATCCCCAGTTCAATACGGGCCGCTTCCAGGACATTCTGACGTTTTTCACCGTGGACTTGCGTCGCCGCCGTCATGGTATAGGTGCTTTCGTACTCATCGATTAGCGCGTTGATTTCACCGTCGCTAATTGCGTTCACTACCTGCACCAGATCGCCCACGGCCCAGGTGTTTACCGAGAAGCCGAACTTGATCTGCGCAGCGACTTTATCGCCATCGGTGACCGCAACTTCACGCATGTTGTCGCCAAAACGGCAGACTTTCAGGTGGCGGGTATCTTGTTTGGACACGGCCTGGCGCATCCAGGAGCCAATGCGTTCGTGCGCTTGTTTATCCTGCCAGTGACCGGTGACCACGGCATGCTGCTGACGCATACGCGCGCCGATGAAGCCGAACTCACGACCGCCGTGCGCAGTCTGGTTCAGGTTCATAAAGTCCATATCAATGCTGTCCCACGGCAGGGCGGCATTGAACTGGGTGTGGAACTGCATCAGCGGCTTGTTGAGGATAGTCAGGCCGTTAATCCACATTTTGGCTGGGGAGAAGGTATGCAGCCAGACCACCATCCCTGCACAGCGATCGTCGTAATTCGCGTCACGACAGATAGCGGTAATCTCATCAGGGGAAGTGCCCAGCGGTTTTAATACCAGTTTGCAGGGCAGTTTGGCTTCAGTATTCAGTGCGTTAACGACGTGCTCGGCATGTTGGGTTACCTGACGCAGGGTTTCAGGGCCATACAGATGCTGGCTACCAATCACAAACCACACTTCATAGTTATCAAAAATCGTCATTGTCGTGTCCTTAATGTGTCAGGGTTGCCAGGTCTACCGGGGCTTGTTGCGCCGGAGCGGCAGTCGGAAGGTATTGCTGTTCAGCGCTTATCGCCCATTGCTGATAGCGGCGGTAAAGCTGTTCAAAACGTTGAGCCTGCTCTGGGCGAGGTTGCAGCGTGTTTTCCACGGCGCTTGCCATCTGCTGTTGAGCGGCAGGGATATCGGCGTGTACTTTCGCGGCAACGGCGGCGAAGATAGCCGCACCGAGTGCGCAGCACTGGTCTGAAGCGACAATCTGTAGCGGACGGTTCAGCACGTCACAGCAGGCCTGCATGATGACCGGGTTCTTGCGCGCGATACCGCCAAGCGCCATCACGTTGTTAACCGCAATGCCTTGTTCGGTGAAGCATTCCATAATGGCGCGCGCGCCAAAGGCGGTGGCGGCAATCAGGCCACCGAACAGCGCTGGCGCGTCGGTTGCCAGGTTCAGATCGGTAATCACACCTTTCAAACGCTGGTTGGCATTGGGCGTACGGCGACCGTTGAACCAGTCGAGCACGACCGGCAGATGCTCCAGTGATGGATTTTTCGCCCATGCTTCGGTGAGTGCAGGCAGCAGCTGTTTTTGACTGGCTTTAATCTGGGTCTGCAGTTCCGGATGCTGTGCGGCAAGCTGTTCCAGCGGCCAGCTCAGCACGCGGCTAAACCAGGCATAGATATCGCCGAATGCAGACTGACCAGCTTCGAGACCAATAAAATTAGGTACCACGCTGCCATCAACCTGGCCGCAAATGCCTTTCACCGCACGCTCGCCAACGCTTTGCTTGTCGGCAATCAGAATGTCGCAGGTTGACGTGCCGATGACTTTCACCAGCGTGTTAGGCTGTGCACCTGCGCCGACCGCGCCCATATGGCAGTCAAAAGCGCCGCCTGCAATCACCACACTCTCCGGTAGCCCCAGACGCTGTGCCCACTCGGCGCACAGGGTGCCAACCGGCAGATCCGCGGTGAAGGTATCGGTAAACATTGGGTATTGCAGATGGCGGTTGAGGATGGGGTCGAGTTCGTCAAAGAAACTGGCTGGCGGCAGACCACCCCAGCTTTCATGCCACAGGGATTTATGCCCGGCGCTGCAGCGACCGCGACGAATATCCTGTGGGCGTACGGTGTTGGAGAGCAGGGCTGGAACCCAGTCGCATAGCTCAATCCACGAAACCGCAGCTTCGGCAACTGCCTGGTCCTGACGAGTGACATGCAGGATTTTGGCCCAGAACCATTCGCTGGAATAAATGCCACCGATATAGCGGGAGTAATCGATCATGCCCGGTGTATGGCACAGGCGGGTGATTTCTTCGGCTTCTTCTACTGAGGTGTGATCTTTCCACAGGACAAACATCGCATTCGGGTTTTCCGCGAACTCTGGACGCAGCGCCAGTACATTACCGTCTGCATCGATGGGGGCCGGGGTTGAGCCGGTACTGTCAACGCCAATCCCGACCACTTCCGCGCGCTGCTCAGCGCTCAGTTCGGCCAGTACGGTTTTCAGCGCCGCCTCCATGGATTCAATGTAGTCGCGCGGATGATGGCGAAACTGGTTGTTTGGGCCATCGCAATACTGCCCTTCCTGCCAACGTGGGTACCACTCAACGCTGGTGGCGATCTCTTCTCCGGTGGCACATTCCACCGCCAAAGCGCGTACTGAATCACTACCAAAATCGAGGCCAATTGCAATCGCCATCGTCTTACTCCATCCAAAAATACGGGTATGGATAAACAGTAGTGAGTAGCGATAAAAACCGTCAGGCAGGATCCGCTAATCTTATGGATTAAAATGCTGTGGCATCACAAAGTGTGACGCTGTGCAAATAATCAATGTGGACATTTCTGCCGTAGTTATAGACACTTTTGTTAGCCGATTTTGACGTTGGCGTAGTACATGTTTTTTACAAAGAGCTTTTCACAAGCGGGGTTGGTGGTCCATTGCCGCAAATACAGCGGCCCGCAGGGGCGACAGCGACGATGTCTGGCGTAATATGGACAAATTGTTTCTTGGCAGGACGTAGGGAGTATTGAAATTATGGCTGAAACGCAAAACGATCCCCTGTTGCCTGGTTATTCGTTTAACGCGCATTTGGTGGCCGGATTAACCCCCATTGAGGCGAACGGATACCTGGATTTTTTTATCGACAGGCCGCTGGGTATGAAGGGTTATATCCTCAATCTCACCATCCGTGGCGAAGGGGTTATCAATAATCAGGGCAAGCAGTTTGTCTGCCGGCCTGGCGATATTCTGTTGTTTCCACCTGGAGAAATTCACCACTACGGGCGCCATCCTGATGCCAGCGAGTGGTATCACCAGTGGGTTTACTTTCGTCCGCGCGCCTACTGGCAGGAGTGGCTGACCTGGCCGGCCATTTTTGGCCAGACCGGTTTTTTCCGCCCGGATGAAGCGCATCAGCCGCATTTTAACGAACTGTTTGGGCAGATAATTAACGCCGGGCAGGGAGAAGGTCGTTATTCCGAACTGCTGGCGATTAATTTACTGGAGCAGTTGTTGCTCCGACGTATGGAAGCCATCAATGAATCGCTACACCCGCCCATGGACAACCGCGTCCGCGATGCCTGCCAGTACATCAGCGATCACCTGGCGGACAGCAATTTTGATATCGCCAGCGTCGCGCAGCACGTCTGCCTGTCGCCTTCCCGTTTGTCGCATCTGTTCCGTCAGCAGTTGGGGATCAGCGTATTAAGCTGGCGCGAGGACCAGCGCATCAGCCAGGCGAAGCTACTGCTGAGTACCACACGTATGCCTATCGCCACCGTAGGTCGCAATGTTGGTTTTGACGACCAGCTCTATTTCTCTCGTGTTTTCAAAAAATGTACCGGTGCCAGTCCGAGCGAGTTTCGCGCTGGATGTGAATAAATTTAGCTTGTGCGCTGCGAGTATTAAACTTCTTTCAGCGCATTAAAATTTGGCATCTGAGATGCGCGGTGATTTTATGATGAATATATATCTATAAATAATAAAAAATCAGCATTTGTTTGATGAAAATATTCTTGCTATAAACTTCCTGTCAAGGAGGTTTTAAATGAGTAAGCGTTTTGATATTACTGATGGAATGTTTGCAACAACAAAAAAATATGGGTTAGTTTACACTGAAGAGCTGGGGTGGATCGATTTAGGTCATGCACAGGGAAATGATGCCAGAATCCTGAAGAGAAAACTTGAACAAGAGCAACGAGCAAAATATTACAAGAAACTCAATGATTGGTACTTTCCAGTAGATTACTATCAGGAAATGGGGATAAGGAAGAAGTTATTTGGTTTAGGTTTGACTTTTCATTCTGGTGTACATACACAGGTCATGGTGCGTTCATGCCTTTCACCTGCGGTTAAGGCCCGAATTGCTCTGACTATTATGTATGGGACGGCAAAAAGATTCGAAGCCTGGCAAGACTCTATTCTCTTCAATTGGTATACCGATAGTGGTTTTAGTGTCGAGGATTTAGTTTCTGATTTAGTGGGTTTTTATCGTGTTTTTGGAACCGGGCCAGATCCACTTTATCTGGCGAAGCCTGTATCCTATGAAACAGCCGCACAAATATGGGATGCTCATGATCCAATTGGTACTTTTAAGAATAGAGACTTTTCGCCTTTTCTTTTTTCAACTCATCCACCTTTCAAATATGGAGAACCGATTAAGAAAAATCTGCCAGACTGGATGAATTATATAAAACCATTAAATGAATCTTTCTCCGGTTTAATGTGTAATCAGTTTCATAGTAATCCGATTGATGGTTTTTTTAAAAATAAAAATAGGATAAATCATGAGGTTTATGGCTCTGTCTCAGTATCTGATACTATGAACTATGCTGATTCGCCATTTGACCGTCCACTTTTTTTTCTACTTAATCCACATTCACCACAGAGGCATTGGTGAATATGAAAAAATGGATTTTATTATTTGTAATACTACTTACTATACCATTTCTGTGGTTTTTAATTTGGTTTGCTCTAACATCTGGGGAGCATCATTACGAACGTAGTGATATTTTTTCTTACTGGCTATATACGCCTGATGTTCTGAAAAATGTACCATTAATATCAGAAGATGTTGAGTATAATTATGAATATAATCTGGATAATCAGCAAACGAGAGTCATTGTAAAGTGGAATAATATTAATGATATCGCTGCTAAAAAAACGTACTTAATCGGTTTTTTGCAGAAACTAAATCCTTCAATAAAATATAATTGTATATGGTTTTATCATGACCCGCATAACTATGCTGATAACTATCAACGCTATTGTATATCCCAAAAATGGGACTCTCTTGAGCTGGAGTATTTTGACATGGTGAAATGAACTAATGGGCCTGGCTCTAAGTCTTTCACCATGAATACTTATCGCGCATTAAATCACCCTTTCTTTTCGGCCAGCGATTGATCCAGGATGCGCCGAAACTCGGCAAATTGCGTGTCATTTGCGGTAAACAGACCTTGATGTAAAGAAAAAGTGAATGATGTATCCTGAAAGTTGTCATAACTCGCAATCTATTCAGACAATTGATGGCTTGACGAAGTTGAGAGGGGTTATCAAAATCCCTGCTTCGTAAATTTGACGGACACATTATGCAAGCATTGCTGGAACACTTTATTCTCCAGTCCGCCCTGTACTCTCTGATCGCCGTACTTCTGGTGGCTTTTTTGGAGTCGCTGGCGCTGGTTGGTCTGATTCTGCCCGGGACCGTGATGATGGCGGGGTTGGGCGCGCTGATTGGCAGCGGCGAACTGAACTTCTGGCATGCCTGGCTTGCGGGCATTGTCGGCTGCCTGTTGGGGGACTGGATCTCCTTCTGGTTGGGCTGGCGCTTTAAAAAGCCATTGCACCGTTGGTCGTTCATGAAAAAGAACAAAGCGTTGCTGGATAAAACCGAGCACGCCCTGCATCAGCACAGCATGTTTACTATTCTGGTGGGGCGTTTTGTCGGACCGACGCGCCCGCTGGTGCCGATGGTAGCAGGCATGCTGGATCTGCCTGTCGCTAAATTTATCGTCCCGAATATTATTGGCTGCGTGCTGTGGCCACCGTTCTACTTCCTGCCGGGGATCCTGGCGGGAGCGGCAATTGATATCCCTTCTGATATGCAGAGCGGGGATTTTAAATGGTTGCTGCTGGCGACGGCGGTGTTGCTCTGGGTGGGCGGCTGGTTTTGCTGGCGGCTATGGCGTAGTGGCAAAGCGGCTGTTGATCGCTTAACGGCGTATTTCCCCCGCAGCCGTTTGCTGTATCTGGCGCCGTTAACGCTCGGGATCGGCGTGGTCGCGCTGGTGGCGTTACTGCGCCATCCGCTGATGCCGGTGTATATCGACATTCTGCGTAAGGTTGTAGGTTACTGACGATACCTTTGCCGGATGGCGGCTTCGCCTTATCCGGCCTACAAAATGTGCGACCTACAGGCCGGATAAGGCGTTCACGCCGTCATCCGGCAACGCATTATGCTTTAATGCCCAATAGCGCCGAGGCGCTGGCGTTGCCGCTTAACAGATCGTCCGTTTTGCCCTGCCACGCGATGCGCCCGTCGGCGACCACAATCGAGCGGGACGCAATTCGCGCGGCATCTTCTACGCTGTGAGAAACCATCAGCAACGTCAGCTGCTTCTCGCGACAGACTTCGGCGACCAGCGTTAGCATCTCCTGGCGCAGCGCGGGATCGAGCGCTGAGAACGGTTCATCAAGCAGTAAAATAGGTTGTTCCCGCACCAGACAACGCGCCAGCGCCACGCGCTGCCGCTGCCCGCCGGAAAGCTCACCGGGGAGGCGTTCCAGCAGAGAGTCGAGTCCCATTTGTTGAGCGATGTGGTGCATTTTCTCCCGCTGCGATGTGCTCAGCTTCAATCCCGGATTCAGGCCCAGGCCGATGTTTTGCTGTACGCTCAGATGGCTGAACAGGTTGTTTTCCTGAAACAGCATGGATACGGGTCGGCGTGAGGGCGGCGTGGTGGTGTGATCTTCACCGTCAATCATCATGGTACCGCTGGCAGGCGTGAGAAAGCCGGCAATCAGATTCAGCAGCGTACTTTTCCCGGCGCCGCTGGGCCCGAGTACAGCTATTTGCTCACCGCGCGTGACCGACAGCGTAAAGCGCATAGGCAAATGGTGATAAAGCCATGTGATATCAATCAGTTTTAACATTTTGACCCGGCAATTTCTCAATAACGGTAAACAGCGTAAAGCACAGGATCAGCAGTAATAACGCCGTAACCGCGCCATCCTGACTGCGATAAGAGCCAATCTGCTGATATAAATAAAACGGCAGGGTACGGAAATCCTCATTACCAAATAACGCCACTACGCCAAAATCGCCAATCGACAGGACGCAGGCAAACGCCATCGCCTGCGCCAGCGGGCGCTTCAGGGCGCGCAGTTCAACCACTTTCAGGCGCGACCATCCCTCAATGCCCAACGACTGGCACAACATATTGTAGCGCGCAGTGACGTCACGCATTGGGTTTTCCAGCACTTTCAGCGCGTAAGGGATCGCCATCAGCGCATTGGTAAAAATGACAATACCGTCGGCAGATTCAGGAAGACCAATGGTGTTATTGAGCAGCAGAAAGAAGCCGGTTGCCAGCACGATGCCCGGCATGGCGAGGATCATCATGCCGCTCAACTCCAGCATCTGACCTGCCAGCAGTTGCTGTCGGGCACGAAGTTCACGACTGCTCCATAACAGCATCATAGTGAGCACGACGCATAACGCTCCTGCTGCTAATGCGATGCGCAGCGAGGTTCCCAGCGCCTGCCACAGCACTGGCTGCATCAGTACATCCAGAACATGGCGGTTTAAGCCATCGATAATCACCGCCAGCAACGGCGGCAGTAACAGCAACAGGGCAAGAATAATCAGGATTGCGTCAGCCAGTCGGCTGTGCAGGCGATCGTCGGGATCGCGCCAGCCTTGTACCAGGGTAGCACCGGGAGCAATCGCCCGGCTCAGACGTTGGCTGAGGAGCACCAGCGCCAAACAACAAACCATCTGGATCAACGCCAGCATGGCTGCGCGGGCAGGATCGTAATCAAAATTCAGCGCCTGATAGATAGCCAGCTCGATGGTGGTGGCCTGTGGCCCGCCACCCAGCGACAGAACGGTGGCGAAGCTGGCGAAGCACAACATAAAGATAAGTGCCGCGACGGGCAGGATCTGACGACGCAGCCACGGCCATTCAACAAAACGGAAGAAATGCCAGCCACGCATACCCAACTGAGCGGCTAACTGCCGCTGTTCGCCGGGAATATTCTCCAGCGACTGTAACAGCAGGCGGCTGGCCATCGGCAGATTGAAAAAGACATGCGCCAGCAGAATGCCCTGCAAACCGTATGGCGAAAACGTCCACTCCAGCCCGAATGTATGCCAGAGCGAGGCCAGCCAACCCTGGCGGCCGTAGACGCTAAGAATACCGAATACCGCGACCAGCACTGGCAGGATTAACGTCATCGCGCACAGACGCAACAGCGCCAGACGTCCTGGAAAACGGCGACGATAGAGCGCTCTGGCAAGGAAAATTGCCGGGACAACCGACAGCACAGCGGATAAAAAAGCCTGCCAGAAAGAAAAGCGCACTACGTGCCACAGGTAGTCGTCTTGCCACAGCGAGAGCCACTCTCCCTGCGGGGCGTTAAACCACAGAGCCAGAAATGCGGCCAGGGCAACGGCCACCATCAGCGTAGCGGCGGTAAGCCCTGGAACCAGCCAGCCGGGAATTAACGGCTGACTGCGCGTTGCCATTCGCTAATCCATGTCTGACGTTGAGCCGCAACCTGCTGCGGCGTGAATTCCAGTGCGGTGGCAGGTTTATTCAGTTGCTCGAATCCTGGCGGCAGGGCGACTTGCGTCACGGGATACATCCAGTTGCCGGTGGGAATCGCATTCTGGAATGCCGGGGATACCATAAACTTCAGGAATTTCTCGGCCAGTTCCGGCTGCTTGCTGGCTGCGGTACGGGCGGCGACTTCCACCTGCAAATAATGGCCTTCGCTAAAGTCGGCTGCGGCGTAGTTGTCTTTTTTATCGGCGATGATGTGATAGGCCGGAGAGGTGGTGTAGCTGAGCACCAGATCGCTTTCACCTTTCAGGAACAGGCCGTAGGCTTCGCTCCAGCCCTTGGTGACGGTGACGGTTTTGGCTGCCAGTTTCTGCCACGCCTCTGGCGCTTTATCGCCATAGACTTTCTGCATCCATAGCAGCAGACCCAATCCCGGCGTGCTGGTGCGCGGATCCTGATAAATGACGCGCCATTTTTGGTCGCTCTCTACCAGTTCTTTCAGGCTTTTGGGCGGATTCTTCAGCTTGTTCTTATCATAAACGAAGGCGAAATAGCCGTAATCAAACGGAACGAAGGTATCGTTTTTCCAGCCGCCGGGTACGTTAACGGCGTCGTTTGCAACACCACTTTTGGCAAACAGTTTGGTTTGTGTAGCGGCTTCCAGAAGGTTGTTATCCAGACCCAGTACGACGTCGGCTTTGCTGTTTTTTCCTTCCATGCGCAAGCGGTTAAGCAGCGAAACGCCATCTTCCAGCGCGACCAGTTTTAGCTCGCAGTTGCAGTCAGCTTCAAAGGCTTTTTTGATTGTCGGGCCCGGGCCCCAGTCAGCTGCGAACGAGTCGTAGGTATAGACGGTCAGTACAGGTTTAGCGAAGGCAGGCGCTGCGCACAGCAGTAAAAGCGGAAGACATTTTTTAAACACTTTGCACCTCAAGAGTTGGGTGGCAAAGGACTTGAGATAAGCCTCAAATCCCTTCGCCGGCATTATCCGGATCAGGTTCGACGGGTATCTCTCAGCCCATACACTTCATCATTCACGCTGCCTCTGTGTTGGCAGCGCTCGCTCACCCCAGTCACATAGTTATCTATGCTCCTGGGGACTCACTCGCTTGCCGCCTTGATGCATCATGAATGATCTTGTGTATGTTTTTTATTTAGCACCCCGTTGAGAACGGCGTTAGTGTAGTGATTTTGTTGCCGGGCAGCAATTAAGAGCTGGCTCTTATGGATCCGGCGGCGCAAACCACGCCGATTTAAAATCAAACCAGCCGAGGGTATTCATGCGCAGCCCGCGCATACTGCGCTGTCCCTGAATGATCAGCCAGTGGTGGATTAATGGCACAATGGCCTTTGTGGCGAGCAACTGTTGGCACCATGCTGCCAGGCTCATTTCGCCCGTTCGCCAGCGAGCCGCATCGTTTTCCCAGTCCCGCGAGATACAGTTTTGCAGCAAAGGGACTTCGCACAAATGGGCGAACAGTGAGAAGTCCAGCGGGAGGGTAAAGTTGGCGCTGTTGAGCCAGATATCGCTGACGATTTCACCTGCATGCCATTGATCGTAGTCGATCTCCTGAATTTTCAACTGTACCTGATGCTGCGCCAGCAACGTTTTCATGATCTGCGCGATAATCCGGTGTTCGATATGATCGCGATAGTAGGTGATCGTCAGCGTTTCCAGCCCGGCGGGTTTTTCACCATGGCCAGGTTTGGCGTGATGCCAGCGGGGAAGCAAACCGTAGGCGGGAAACCACAACCGCTGGTACTGTTCATCGGCGTGGCAGATTAAATTCGTTGGCGAGAGAACGCGGCTTGCCCACTCGCGAACCTCCTGGTTCGCGCCACGGTGGCTACGCGCATCAAACAACAGGTAGTAGCAACCTTCTTCGAGGCGGCTTTCGATCGCCTTTTCATCCTCTGTTGGACCTTTTAGCGTCAACCCGCCGCCAGGCTCTTCTCCGATGTCGGGTAATACCCAAACGTTAACTTCGTCAATCAGCGCCCGGTAGCCAAAGTAATCATCAAATGCATGAATTTTCAGTTGGTTATTGGTATTGCGCATTACCGCATACGGACCGGTACCAATCGGGTGGCTGGAAAAGTTGTTTAGCGTTTCCCATTCTCGCGGCAGGATCATGGCGGGGACCTGCCCCAATAGCCAGGGAAGCCAGCGATCTGGCTGGGCCAGATGGATATCCAGCGTCCAGGCCGTGGGAGAGACGATCTGCGTGATGTGTGAGTATAGTGGTAGGGCGTTAATGCGCCTCAGCGAGGCGATAACATCTTCCATTTCCAGCTCGCGGCCATGATGAAAATGGATCCCCGGGCGCAGGAAGAATCGCCAATGCAAAGGTGAAATTTGCTGCCAGTGATGGGCAATGTCCGCTTCCAGTTCCCCATTTTCCTCATTTACCCGAATTAAGGCACTGAAAATTTGGCGGGCGATATGGGTTTCGGAGCGGCGTAATGCCGTACCGGGGAGCAGGTTGTGCATCGGGCGATAATAGAGAACGCGCATGATATGCCGACCCTGGCGAAAGCTGCGGCCCAAGTGGGAGACCAGCATTTGCCGGACGGCCGTTTTGTCACCGACAAGCTGCACTAGTTGATCGATGCGATCCTGTTCCAGTAGATCTTCCGCGCGCTGCTGCTGGAGCGCCAGCCCAGTATAGAGGAATGTCAGTCGCGAGCGTTTGCCTCGTCCAACTTCAGCTTCCCACGTTAACCAGCCACGATCCTGCATGGTATTAAGCAGCGTACGCATATGGCGGCGCGAGCAGCTCAGCAGATCCGCCAGCTCGTTGAGCGTCGTTTCTTGCGTCTTGCCGTCACAGCATTGCCACAGACGGATGAACTGTTGTTGCAAACGACCAGAAGACATAAAAGGGGAACTCCTGCGGAAAACTCAGCAATTTTATAATCCCTATATTAAGCCAATAATAGATTCCGATGAAGCGATGAGACAACGAAGGGGTCATCTATGCGTCAGTTCTGGTTGAAGTACTTTACCGCGACAGAAAAATCGTCCTGGTTGGCTTGCCTGAGTGCCCCGCAGCGCTTAAAGATGCTCGAAGAGCTGATGCAGTGGGAGATGACATCTGACTCCTGAATTGGAAATTGCAGACATCATGTGTGACTGAGTATTGGTGTAAAATCACCCGCCAGCAGATTTTTTCTGCTGGCTTTTTTCGTATCAGCCCAGCCAATAGGGATAACAATGCTCTGGATTATGACCATGGGACGGCGCCTCAACGGCGTTTACGCGGCATTTATGCTGGTCGCTTTTATGATGGGCGTGGCGGGGGCATTGCAGGCACCCACGCTGAGTCTGTTCCTGAGCCGTGAAGTCGGGGCGCAGCCATTTTGGGTCGGGCTGTTTTACACCGTCAATGCGATTGTCGGGATCGTCGTCAGCCTTGGCCTCGCGAAACGATCCGACAGCCAGGGCGATCGACGTAAGTTGATCATGTTCTGCTGCCTGATGGCAATTGGCAATGCGTTGCTGTTTGCCTTTAATCGTCACTATCTTACGCTGATCACCTGCGGTGTGCTGCTGGCCTCGCTGGCGAACACCGCCATGCCGCAGCTGTTTGCGCTGGCGCGGGAATATGCTGATAACTCCGCGCGTGAAGTGGTGATGTTTAGCTCGGTGATGCGTGCGCAGCTTTCATTGGCCTGGGTAATTGGCCCACCGCTGGCTTTTATGCTGGCGCTGAATTACGGCTTTACGGCGATGTTTTCCATTGCCGCAGGGATTTTTGCCATTAGCCTGGTGCTGATTGCGCTGATACTGCCGTCAGTTGCTCGGGTGGAGCAGCCTGTAGACGTGCCGCTGGAACAGACCGGCGGTTGGCAGGACAAAAATGTACGCATGTTGTTTATTGCCTCCACGCTGATGTGGACCTGCAACACCATGTACATCATCGATATGCCGCTGTGGATAAGCCTCGAACTGGGCTTGCCGGACAAGCTGGCCGGGATTTTAATGGGGACGGCGGCTGGACTGGAAATTCCGGCGATGATTCTTGCGGGCTATTACGTGAAGCGCTTTGGCAAACGGCGAATGATGATCGCGGCCGTCGCGGCAGGTGTGCTGTTTTATCTTGGTTTGATCTTCTTTCACAGCCGTACGGCGCTGCTGGTGCTGCAACTGTTTAACGCGGTATTTATCGGTATTATCGCCGGGATAGGCATGCTGTGGTTTCAGGATCTGATGCCCGGACGTGCGGGATCAGCGACCACATTATTTACCAACAGTATTTCAACGGGAGTCATTCTGGCAGGGGTGATTCAGGGGGCTGTTGCGCAAAGCTACGGTCACTATGCCGTCTATTGGGTGATTGCGGTGATTTCGGTGGTGACGCTGTGGATGACCGGGCGGGTGAAGGATGTTTAGTCCGGTGCAGTCCCGGCATCGCTGTGCTCGGCCGGGCGACATTTCGTATTCGCTTTTGTCGTTTTTGTAGGCCGGATAAGGCGTTTACGCCGCCATCCGGCAACCTGTCCTTACGGCCTGAT
This sequence comes from Citrobacter sp. Cpo091, assembly GCF_030332645.1. NCBI lineage: Bacteria > Pseudomonadati > Pseudomonadota > Gammaproteobacteria > Enterobacterales > Enterobacteriaceae > Citrobacter > Citrobacter sp. Cpo091. The sequence continues at coordinate 192,622 of NZ_JAOWHL010000039.1, read as the reverse complement.
CGCGTTACGCTTATCAGGCCAATCCCTCTTTTTTTCATCTTGCACGTAAATGCAATGTTGATCACATAACGATCATTTTCCTCTTCCTGGATCTTCTTTTTTCTACTGTTACGCGTATACAGTTACGCGTAACAGTTATTAAAAAAGGAGTTTTTTATGAAGAACCTATTCGACCTGACCGGTAAACGCGCGCTGATTACCGGTTCCGCTCAGGGCATTGGTAACCTGCTGGCCAACGGTCTGGCGGCGCACGGTGCTGAGATTGTGATTAACGATATTACCCAGCAGCGCGCTCAGGCGGCGGCGGACAAACTGGTTGCCGAAGGCTATCGCGCCGTTGGCTATGGATTTGATGTCACCAACGGGGAAGAGGTGGCGCGCGCCATCGCGCAAATCGAAAAGGAAGTTGGGGCCATTGATATTTTAATTAACAACGCCGGAATTCAGCGTCGTTTTCCCTTCACAGAATTCCCGGAGGCTGAATGGGACAAAGTGATTGATGTAAACCAGAAATCGGTCTTTCTGGTGTCGCAGCAGGTTTCCCGCTACATGGTGCAACGCCGCCGCGGGAAGATTATTAATATCTGCTCAATGCAAAGCGAATTAGGTCGTAAAACCATTACTCCATACGCGGCGTCAAAAGGCGCGGTCAAAATGTTAACCCGTGGCATGTGCGTGGAACTGGCGGAATACAATATTCAGGTCAATGGCATTGCTCCCGGCTATTTCGCCACCGACATGACCACCGCGCTGGTCAACGATGAAGCATTCTCCGCCTGGCTGTTCCAGCGCACGCCCGCCGCTCGCTGGGGTAACCCGGAGGAGCTGATCGGCGCGGCGGTTTATCTTGCCGCGCCCGCTTCTGACTTTGTGAATGGGCATCTTCTGTTTGTGGACGGCGGCATGCTGGCCGCGGTCTGATCAATAATGGGCCGCAACGCGCGGCCTGAGCGATAAAACAATAATCCAAGGAGTGAGTATGAATATGCTCGCAAAACTGCCAGCGCGTCGCTGGTGGTATTTAATGCCGATTATTTTTATTACCTACAGCTTAGCTTATCTCGACCGCGCCAATTACGGCTTTGCCGCTGCCGCCGGTATTGAACATGACTTAGGGATTACTCAGGGAACAGCATCGTTAATTGGCGCGTTATTCTTCCTGGGCTATTTCTTTTTCCAGGTGCCGGGCGCGATGTACGCCGTAAAGCATAGCGTGCGCAAAATGATTTTTTACAGCCTGATCCTTTGGGGGCTTTGTGCCGCGGCGACCGGCTTTGTCAGCAATATCCCAACGCTGATGGCGATCCGCTTTATTCTCGGCATCGTCGAAGCGGCGGTGATGCCCGCGATGCTGATTTATATCAGCAACTGGTTTACCAAAACTGAACGCTCGCGCGCCAACACCTTTTTAATTCTCGGCAACCCGGTCACAGTGCTGTGGATGTCGATAGTCTCCGGCTACCTGATTGAAGCCTGGGGCTGGCGCGAAATGTTTATTATCGAAGGTATCCCGGCGGTGATCTGGGCGTTCTGCTGGGTGATTCTGGTTCGCGACAAACCAGCGGAAGCGGGCTGGTTGAGCGAGCAGGAGAAACAGGCATTACAGCAGGCAATGGATCGCGAGCAGCGCGACATCAAACCGATGCGTAACTACGGTGAAGCGATGCGTTCACGCAGCGTCATTATGCTTTGCGCGGTGCATGCGCTGTGGAGCATCGGCGTGTATGGCTTCATGATGTGGATGCCGTCAATCCTCAAAAATGCGGCTCAGATGGACATTGTGGCGGTAGGCTGGCTGGCAGCGGTTCCGTATCTGGCGGCGATCTGCCTGATGCTGACCGTCTCCTGGCTGTCCGATAAGTTCCAGAACCGTAAGCTGTTTATCTGGCCGCTGCTGTTGATTGCCGCCATCGCGTTCTTTGCCTCGTGGCTGTTGGGCAACCAGTCCTTCTGGCTCTCCTACGCGCTGCTGGTTGTGGCCGCTGCCTGTATGTATGCGCCTTACGGGCCGTTCTTTGCGCTGATCCCCGAACTGCTGCCGCGCAACGTCTCCGGCGTGTCGATGGGGATGATCAACAGTTTTGGCGCGTTAGGGGCATTCCTCGGCGCGTGGCTGGTGGGTTACCTCAACGGTGTGACCGGCGGGCCGGGCGTCTCCTACACCTTCATGGCGATTGCTCTGCTGGCGTCGGTGGTGCTGATGTACTGCGTTCGTGCGCAAAATGAAACCACGTCGCCGTCGGCTGAGATGGCTACGCGTTAAGGTTGAGCGAGGAGTGCAGTCGCTAACCGGCTGTGATAAGGTTCTCTGCGAGCATAATGGGCTGTTAGTCGTAGAGAACCTCATGAAAAACAATCGGATGACATTACAGGATATCGCTAATCTGGCCGGGCTGAATAAGATGACGGTCAGCCGTTATCTGCGTGACCCGAATCAGGTGTCGCAACGCAGCCGCGAATTGATTTCGAAAGTGATGGAAGAGAACAACTACATCCCCAACCGTGCCCCGGAAATTCTGCTCAACGCACGTAGCAAAACCATTGGTGTGCTGATCCCCTCGTTTCGTAATCAGATCTTTGCCGACGTGCTGGCGGGGATTGAATCCGTCACCTCGGCCTGCCAGTACCAGACGCTGATCGCCAACTACGAATATGATGCCGAGCGTGAAGAACGCGAGGTGCTGAACCTGCTCTCTTACAATATCGACGGCCTGATCCTCACGGGAAAGCTGCATACCGAGCGAATGATCCAGTACGTGCGCGCCAGCGGCGTACCGGTGGCGGAACTGATGGATATTAGCGGCCAGTATCTTGATATACAGGTTGGGTTTGATAACGAAAAAGCCGCGTTTGAAATGACGCAGGCTTTTATCGACAGCGGTAAACGCAGCATTGCTTTCTTTGGCTCGATGGATGACCCCCGAGACCTTAGCCGTTTTCGCGGCACCGAGAAAGCGCTGGCGGCGCAGGGACTGGAAGCGTACCACCTGGCGCCAAAGACTATTTCGTCGGTGGCGCTGGGCCGCAAGATGTTCCAGCAGGCGATGGCGGAAAAGCCGGATATTGACGCTATTTTCTGTACCAACGATGACCTGGCGGTTGGCGCGCTGCTGGAGTGTCAGGCACAGCAGTACGATGTGCCGGGAAAAATGGCGATTGCCGGTTTCCACGGGCTGGAAATTGGCCGTGCGCGGCTGCAAAAAATCGCCAGCGTGATTACGCCACGCTTTGAGATTGGCAAAACGGCGGCGGATATTCTGATTAAGCGTTTGAACGGGAAAGATGCGCCGGGCAGCGTCAATCTTGGCTACCAAATCTATTACGGCGATACGCTGTAGGCGAAGAGAAAGGGCTGGCCACCGTGCGGTGACCAGCGGAAGAGATTACTGCATAAACGCTGGCTGCTTGTCTTCGTACTCGGTGATGGCCGCTTCATGTTGCAGCGTCAGCCCGATGCTGTCCAGACCGTTCAGCATGCAGTGGCGGCGGAAGTCGTCAATTTTAAAGCTGTAGGACTTATCGCCTGCTTTCACCACCTGCGCTTCCAGATCCACTTCAAATTTAATGCCCGGATTGGCTTTCACCCGCGCGAACATTTCATCTACCTGCGCGTCGCTCAGGGTCACCGGCAACAGTTGGTTATTAAAACTGTTGCCGTAGAAGATGTCGGCGAAGCTTGGTGCGATCACCACTTTAAAGCCGTAATCGGTCAGTGCCCACGGCGCATGTTCGCGTGAAGAGCCGCAGCCAAAGTTTTCCCGTGCGAGCAGAATTGATGCCCCTTTATATTCCGGGAAGTTTAAAACGAACTCAGGATTCGGCTGTTGGCCCTTTTCGTCCAGGAAACGCCAGTCGTTAAACAGATGGGCGCCAAAACCGGTGCGCGTAACCTTCTGCAAAAACTGTTTAGGGATAATTGCGTCGGTATCAACGTTGGCGGCATCCAGTGGGACAACCAGGCCGGTATGCTGGGTAAATTTCTCTGCCATGGTAGTTTCCTTATTTGATGCTGCGAATGTCGGCAAAATGACCGGTAACGGCGGCAGCGGCGGCCATGGCCGGGCTGACTAAATGCGTGCGACCACCGCGGCCCTGACGGCCTTCAAAATTACGATTGCTGGTGGATGCGCAGCGTTCGCCTGGGTTCAGGCGGTCATTGTTCATCGCCAGGCACATGGAACAGCCCGGTAAACGCCATTCAAAACCGGCTTCGATAAAGATCTTATCCAGACCTTCTGCTTCCGCCTGCGCTTTCACAGGACCAGAGCCCGGCACCACCAGTGCCTGCACGCCCGGCGCAACTTTGCGCCCTTTGGCGATTTCTGCCGCGGCGCGTAAATCTTCAATACGCGAGTTGGTGCAGGAACCGATGAACACTTTATCGATAGCCACTTCCGTTAACGGAATACCCGGTTTCAGCCCCATATACGCCAGCGCTTTTTCAGCTGATGCACGCTCAACGGGATCGGCAAATGACGCCGGGTCGGGAATATTATCGTTCACCGAGATGACCTGACCCGGGTTTGTTCCCCAGGTGACCTGCGGAGCGATCTCTTCTGCCTGCAGGGTAACGACGGTATCAAACGTCGCGTTGTCGTCGGTTTTCAGGGTTTTCCAGTATGTAACCGCGTGGTCAAAATCCTCGCCCTTCGGTGCGTGTAAACGACCCTGAACATAGTTAAAGGTCGTTTCATCCGGTGCGACCAGACCCGCTTTGGCGCCCATTTCAATGGCCATGTTGCACAGGGTCATCCGGCCTTCCATGCTCAATGCACGGATGGCTTCGCCACAAAACTCAACCACGTGTCCGGTACCGCCTGCGCTACCGGTTTTACCGATAATCGCCAGCACGATATCTTTGGCGGTAATGCCAGCGGCTGCTTTACCGTTGACTTCAATCTTCATGGTTTTGGCGCGCCCCTGTTTCAGGGTCTGCGTCGCCAGAACGTGTTCAACTTCAGAGGTGCCAATGCCAAATGCCAGTGCGCCGAACGCGCCGTGTGTAGCGGTGTGGGAATCGCCGCAGACGATGGTCATACCCGGCAACGTCACGCCTTGTTCTGGCCCCATCACGTGAACGATACCCTGATACGGATGGTTCAGGTCGTACAGCTCGACGCCAAATTCGTTACAGTTCTTAATCAGCTCCTGCATCTGGATGCGCGCCATCTCACCCGACGCGTTGATATCTTTGGTCTGGGTAGAGACGTTGTGATCCATGGTGGCAAAGGTTTTACCTGGCTGGCGCACCTGACGGCCATGCGCGCGCAGACCATCAAACGCCTGCGGAGAGGTCACTTCATGCACCAGATGCCTGTCGATGTACAACAGTGGGGTTTCGTTTTGCGCCTCAAAGACGACGTGCGCATCAAACAATTTTTCGTACAACGTTTTGGCCATGATTACACCCCTTCTGCGACGTAACGGGCAATGATGTCGCCCATTTCATCGGTACTGACTGCGGCAGCGCCACGGGCTAAGTCACCGGTGCGAATGCCTTCTTCTAATGCGCGGTTGATGGCGCTCTCAATTGCGGTTGCCGCATCATTGGCATCCAGGCTGTAGCGCAGCAGCAGCGCCAGCGACAGGATCTGGGCGATAGGGTTGGCAATGTTTTTCCCTGCGATGTCCGGAGCGGAGCCGCCAGCAGGCTCGTACAAACCGAAGCCCTGCTCATTCAGGCTGGCGGACGGTAACATGCCCATTGAACCGGTGATCATGGCGCACTCATCAGACAGAATGTCACCAAACAGGTTAGAGCACAGCAACACGTCGAACTGGGATGGATCTTTAATTAATTGCATAGTCGCGTTGTCGATGTACATATGCGCCAGCTCAACGTCCGGGTATTCATTAGCAATTTCATTGACAATTTCGCGCCACAGAATAGACGTTTGCAGTACGTTAGCTTTATCAATCGACGTAACTTTACGGCGACGTTTGCGAGCGGATTCAAACGCGATACGCGCAATACGTTCGATCTCGAAACGGTGATAAACCTCGGTATCAAAAGCTTTTTCATGTTGTCCGCTGCCTTCGCGGCCTTTTGGTTGACCGAAGTAAATCCCGCCAGTCAGTTCGCGTACGCACAGGATGTCGAAACCGTTCGCGGCAATATCTGCGCGCAGAGGGCAAAACGCTTCCAGCCCCTGGTAGAGCTTAGCCGGGCGCAGGTTGCTGAATAATTTGAAGTGCTTACGCAATGGCAGCAGTGCGCCACGCTCTGGCTGCTGGTTTGGCGGCAGGTTTTCCCATTTCGGGCCGCCAACGGAGCCAAACAGAATGGCGTCAGCTTGTTCACAGCCTTCAACCGTTGCAGGTGGCAGCGGCTGACCGTGGTTATCGATAGCGGCACCACCCACGTCGTAGTGGCTGGTGGTAATGCGCATATTAAAGCGGTTGCGGATTGCGTCCAGTACCTTCAGGGCTTGCGCCATTACTTCCGGGCCAATACCGTCACCCGGCAAAACAGCAATATGATAATTCTTCGACATCACACGGTTTCCTTGTTGTTCTCGTTGTTCTGAGCTTTGCGTTGCAATTCTTTTTCGACTTCTTCGGCGCGCCAGATGTTGTTCAGCACATGCACCATCGCTTTAGCAGAAGATTCGACGATATCTGTCGCCAGACCGACGCCGTGGAAACGACGACCGTTATAGTTGGCAACGATATCCACCTGACCCAGCGCATCTTTACCGTGCCCTTTGGCGGTCAGGCTGTATTTCACCAGTTCGATGTTGTACTCAGTTACACGGTTGATGGCCTGATAAATAGCATCGACCGGACCGTTACCGTTCGCCGCTTCGGCTTTGACTTCGTCACCGCAGGCCAGCTTGACGGAGGCGGTGGCGATGTCGTTTGAGCCGGACTGCACGCTGAAGTAATCCAGACGGAAATGCTCTGGTTCTTCCTGCTGTTTATTAATGAAGGCCAGCGCTTCCAGGTCGTAATCAAATACCTGACCTTTTTTATCCGCCAGTTTCAGGAATGCGTCATACAGGTTGTCCAGGCTGTATTCATTTTCTTTATATCCCATCTCATCCATACGGTGTTTCACCGCGGCGCGTCCGGAACGGGAGGTCAGGTTCAGCTGTACCTGGTTCAGACCAATTGATTCAGGCGTCATGATTTCGTAGTTTTCACGGTTTTTCAGTACGCCGTCCTGATGGATGCCGGAGGAGTGGGCAAAGGCACCGCTGCCGACAATGGCTTTGTTTGCCGGAATGGGCATGTTGCAGATTTGGCTGACTAACTGGCTGGTACGCCAGATCTCCTGGTGATTGATGCGGGTCTGTACATTCAGGATATCTTTACGCACCTTGATCGCCATGATCACTTCTTCCAGTGAGCAGTTACCGGCACGTTCGCCGATACCGTTCATCGCGCCTTCCACCTGACGCGCTCCGGCGTGAACGGCTGCCAGCGCGTTGCCGACGCCCAAACCTAAATCATCATGGGTGTGTACGGAGATGATGGCTTTATCGATATTTGGTACGCGTTCATACAGGCCAGAAATGATTGCCCCAAATTCGAAAGGCATGGTGTAACCGACGGTATCGGGGATGTTAATGGTTTTAGCACCCGCGTTAATGGCAGCTTCAACCACGCGAGCCAGATCGGCGATAGGGGTACGGCCTGCATCTTCGCAGGAGAACTCCACGTCATCGGTATAATTACGCGCACGCTTAACCATGTAGACCGCGCGCTCAATGACCTCATCCAGCGTACTGCGTAATTTCGTCGCGATGTGCATCGGCGAGGTGGCGATAAACGTATGAATACGGAAAGCTTCAGCGACTTTCAGCGATTCTGCTGCGACGTCGATATCTTTTTCTACGCAGCGTGCTAAGGCGCAAACGCGGCTGTTTTTAACCTGACGAGCAATGGTCTGAACTGACTCAAAGTCGCCCGGTGAAGAAACGGGGAAACCTACTTCCATCACGTCAACGCCCATACGCTCAAGGGCCAGCGCAATCTGCAGTTTTTCTTTCACACTCAGGCTTGCCTGTAACGCCTGTTCACCATCGCGTAAGGTGGTATCGAAAATAATGACTTGCTGGCTCATGGTTTAGGTCCTTGGTTTCTTAGGGCGCCTTGCTTCGAGCATAAAAAAACCCGCGCAACGGCGCGGGTTTTTGTCTTAACTGGAGCTGACTTAATGCTGAATGTCGTCCACCAGTCTACCGCGCAATGAAGATGCGTTTAGTAGTAGTAGACCGTTAAAACGAGCAATGTAAGTCATCAATTAAGCTCCAGGCGAATGCGATATGCTTTTAGTGGTACTGGATATGAAGACTGATGTCAACCCTCACCCCTGCAAATGCCTTACTTGAGGGGAGAAGTTTCTGCAAAACTTAAGCGAATTGTGCTGAATTTTTCGGAGTACATAAAATTAATCAGTTGATGGTTGTACATACTTTTCATGGTTTGACATATTTGAGCATAATTATTTGCATTTATTGTAACGGCGAACTGAAGAAAAGGTCGCTCTTGGGATTTCATATCTTTATGATTTGACTGTTTTTATAGTAATCGTGAATGGCTATGTGCGGTATGACTCCACATAATTGATAAATTAATGTTAACTTTTAATGTATTAATAATATAAACATTTAATTAAAACTTAAATACGTATTCACGATACGTATGATTGTATATTCGCCATGCTTATGGTTATATTGTTTTTGAAATTTAAACATATGAATCACCGTGCAGTGACACCTGCCACACTGCGCTCGCATTGGTCTTTTGTTCATTTAGGTTTGTACCTTTATGTTTTCCTAATTTTAATGTTTTTTCTTTTTCTCATCTTATATGTATGGTAAATCATATTAACGGAGATTATTTCTTCACTCCGTCTGGGAAAAGGGAGTTTAGAGTGACAGTGGAGTTAAATATGCCAGAAGTAAAAATAATAGATAAAACAAATATTATAGATATGGGGAAGCCACAGCTTCGCATGGTTGATCTTAATTTATTAACCGTCTTTGATGCGGTGATGCAAGAACAAAATATTACCCGTGCCGCGCATACTTTAGGAATGTCGCAACCTGCTGTCAGTAATGCGGTCGCGCGCCTGAAAGTGATGTTTAATGATGAGCTTTTTGTTCGTTATGGACGCGGTATCCAGCCGACAGCAAGAGCTTTCCAGCTATTTGGTTCTGTTCGCCAGGCATTGCAATTAGTGCAAAATGAACTGCCTGGATCGGGTTTTGAGCCAGCCAGCAGCGAGCGCGTATTCAATCTTTGCGTATGCAGCCCATTGGATAATATTCTGACGTCGTTGATTTATAATCGGGTTGAGCAAGTAGCGCCAAACATTCATGTCGTATTTAAATCTTCACTCAATCAAAATACAGAGCATCAATTACGTTACCAGGAAACAGAATTCGTTATTAGCTATGAAGAATTCCGTCGTCCTGAATTTACCAGTATTCCGTTATTCAATGACGAAATGGTGTTAGTCGCAAGTAAAAAGCATCCGCGCATTAGTGGTCCGTTACTGGAAAGCGATGTCTATAATGAACAGCATGCGGTGGTGTCACTTGATCGCTTCGCATCATTCAGCCAACCGTGGTATGACACACCGGATAAACAATCCTGCGTAGCTTATCAGGGCATGGCATTAATTAGCGTTCTTAATATTGTGTCGCAAACGCATTTGGTCTCTATTGCGCCGCGTTGGTTAGCAGAAGAATTTGCCGATTCTTTAGAACTACAGATCTTACCTTTACCGTTAAAATTGAACAGCCGCACATGCTATCTTTCCTGGCATGAAGCCGCGGGCCGGGATAAAGGACATCAATGGATGGAAGAGCTGTTAGTCTCCGTTTGTAAGCAGTAGCACTTGGCAGAGTAAACCGGACAATACATCCTGTTTATTCTGCTTTTTTCTTTATAACTGAAATTTTATGCTGAACTCTATTTTTTACGTCTGTCAAAAAATAGAGTAATTGCTGTAAGTTCCCATTTTTAAGCGATTATTTATCATACTGATTGCTTATGCTGGTTTAATTCTCCGTTTATTCGCGTCTTTCCTCCTTTTTATTCTTATTTACTCCAGTGACACCCCTTCGGAGTCAATTGCCATGCGTCATCGTCAGCGGTTAATGTGTTGTTAAACCGTAATTCATTATAAGAGTGAGGCAAGCCATGGAGATGTTGTCTGGAGCCGAGATGGTCGTCCGATCGCTCATCGATCAGGGTGTGAAGCAGGTATTCGGTTATCCCGGGGGGGCCGTCCTCGATATTTATGATGCGCTGCATACGGTCGGTGGTATTGATCATGTGCTGGTCCGCCATGAACAAGCGGCGGTACATATGGCTGATGGCCTGGCGCGTGCCACGGGAGAAGTGGGGGTCGTATTAGTTACCTCCGGACCGGGGGCGACCAACGCGATTACCGGAATCGCAACGGCATACATGGATTCCATTCCGCTGGTGATCCTCTCCGGACAGGTCGCAACGTCGCTGATTGGCTACGATGCCTTCCAGGAGTGCGACATGGTAGGTATATCCCGCCCGGTGGTAAAACACAGCTTCCTGGTCAAACAAACGGAAGATATCCCACAGGTGCTGAAAAAAGCCTTCTGGCTGGCAGCAAGCGGTCGTCCTGGGCCGGTGGTGGTGGATTTGCCGAAGGATATTCTGAATCCGGCGAAGAAACTGCCTTATAGCTGGCCGGACTCGGTGAGTATGCGCTCGTATAATCCGACGACGACGGGGCATAAAGGACAGATCAAACGGGCGCTACAGACGCTGGTCGCGGCGAAGAAACCGGTTGTCTATGTGGGCGGTGGCGCGGTCAATGCTGCTTGCCATGAGCAGTTAGCTCAGATTGCTGAAGCGCTGAATCTGCCGGTTGTCTCCTCGCTAATGGGGTTGGGCGCGTTTCCGGCCACGCATCGTCAGGCGCTGGGCATGTTAGGGATGCACGGTACATACGAAGCGAATATGACCATGCATCATTCCGATGTGATCTTTGCTGTCGGCGTTCGCTTTGACGATCGAACGACAAATAACCTGGCAAAATACTGTCCGAATGCGACCGTGCTGCATATCGACATCGATCCGACCTCTATTTCTAAAACCGTTACTGCGGATATTCCGATTGTGGGTGATGCCCGTCTGGTGCTGGATCAAATGCTCGAACTGCTGGAGCAGGAGAAATCACAGCAGCCACTGGATGATAACCGTGACTGGTGGCAACAGATTGAGCACTGGCGCGCCCGTCAGTGTCTGAAATACGACACGCAAAGCGAAAGCATTAAGCCGCAGGCGGTGATTGAAACCATCTGGCGTCTGACGAAAGGGGAAGCGTATGTGACCTCTGACGTTGGCCAGCATCAGATGTTTGCCGCACTTTATTATCCGTTCGATAAACCGCGTCGCTGGATTAACTCAGGCGGCCTCGGCACGATGGGATTCGGTTTACCTGCGGCATTAGGGGTGAAAATGGCATTGCCGGATGAAACGGTAGTGTGCGTCACCGGGGATGGCAGCATTCAGATGAATATCCAGGAGCTGTCGACGGCGCTGCAGTATGAACTGCCGGTGCTGGTGCTCAACCTTAACAACCGTTATCTCGGCATGGTCAAACAATGGCAGGACATGATCTACTCCGGGCGTCACTCCCAGTCTTACATGCAGTCGCTGCCCGATTTTGTGCGCCTTGCTGAGGCTTATGGGCATATCGGTATCCAGATTAATCATCCAGATGAACTGGAGAGCAAGCTGGGTGAAGCGCTGGAGCATGTGCGTAATCATCGCCTGGTGTTTGTCGACGTCACCGTCGACGGCAGTGAGCATGTCTACCCGATGCAGATTCGTGGGGGCGGGATGGATGAAATGTGGCTAAGCAAAACGGAGAGGACCTGATTATGCGCCGGATATTATCAGTATTGCTGGAAAATGAGTCGGGTGCATTATCGCGGGTGATTGGCCTCTTCGCCCAGCGTGGTTACAACATTGAAAGCCTGACCGTCGCGCCGACCGACGACCCGACCTTATCGCGGATGACGATTCAGACGGTAGGGGATGAGAAAGTCCTTGAGCAGATCGAAAAGCAGCTCCACAAACTGGTGGATGTTCTGCGCGTTAGCGAGCTGGGGCAGGGTGCCCACGTTGAACGAGAAATCATGCTGGTGAAAATCCAGGCCAGTGGTTATGGCCGGGAAGAGGTGAAACGCAATACGGAGATTTTCCGCGGGCAAATCATCGACGTGACGCCGTCTATCTACACCGTACAACTGGCGGGCACCAGCGACAAGCTGGATGCGTTTCTGGCAACCTTGCGTGAAGTCGCCAAAATTGTGGAAGTTGCTCGTTCCGGTGTGGTGGGACTCTCCCGTGGCGATAAAATTATGCGCTAATCGTCAACAGTAGGCCTGGTAAGCAAAGCGCTATCAGGCCTCATCGTGGAGGTCATGCCGGATAGCGGCATAAACGCCTTATCCTGCCTGCAGGTAACGAACCCGCTTTCGCTGATGCTACCTGCTGCGCTTTTTTTGCGAAATCAGCAGTAACCAGAGACAAAAGCGGTTGCCGCAGTCATTATTCTGCGCTTAGATGTTAAGAAGTTTAACCCATGCCATCTAAAAGGTTATGGTTTGTACATTTTACGCAAGGGGCAATTGTGAAACTGGATGAAATCGCTCGGTTGGCCGGCGTTTCGCGAACGACTGCAAGCTACGTTATTAATGGCAAAGCAAAGCAATATCGCGTAAGCGACAAAACGGTTGAAAAAGTCATGGCGGTGGTGCGTGAGCATAATTACCACCCGAATGCCGTGGCGGCCGGGCTGCGTGCTGGACGCACACGTTCTATCGGGCTGGTGATCCCGGATCTTGAGAACACAAGCTATACCCGGATCGCAAACTATCTGGAACGCCAGGCGCGTCAGCGTGGGTATCAGCTGTTGATTGCCTGCTCTGAAGATCAGCCGGATAACGAAATGCGCTGTATTGAGCATCTTTTACAGCGCCAGGTCGATGCCATTATTGTGTCGACTTCTTTGCCGCCTGAGCATCCGTTCTACCAACGCTGGGCAAACAGTTCATTCCCGATTGTGGCGCTGGACCGTGCACTGGACCGCGAACATTTTACCAGCGTTGTGGGTGCGGATCAGGATGATGCGGAAATGCTGGCAGAGGAGTTACGCAAATTCCCTGCTGAAACCGTCCTCTATCTGGGCGCGCTTCCTGAATTATCCGTCAGTTTCCTGCGCGAGCAGGGTTTTCGTACCGCGTGGAAGGACGATCCGCGTGAAGTCCATTTCCTGTACGCCAACAGCTATGAGCGGGAAGCGGCTGCGCAGCTGTTTGATAAATGGCTGGAAACGCACCCAATGCCTCAGGCGTTGTTTACCACGTCGTTTGCCCTGTTGCAGGGCGTGATGGATGTGACCCTGCGTCGTGATGGGCAACTGCCGTCTGATTTAGCGATTGCGACTTTTGGCGATCACGAACTGCTCGACTTCCTGCAGTGCCCGGTACTGGCAGTGGCACAGCGCCATCGCGATGTCGCAGAACGCGTGCTGGAGATTGTACTGGCAAGTCTGGACGAACCGCGTAAACCAAAACCAGGTTTAACGCGTATACGGCGTAATCTGTACCGTCGCGGTATTCTCAGCCGTAACTAAGTTTCCTCAATTGATGACGTCGGCGGGATAAGCCTCTGACGTCTTCAATTTTTCTATTCTCAGAAATAACCGCATTATATTTAAGAATATTCTTTAGAATTATCTGAAATTCATTCTTGAAATACCCCGAATTAAAAATGCAACTATCCATTTTTGGGTTATTGATACGTAACGACGCGTTACGCTTGTATTATTTTGTTACATGCATGTATGGATTTGCCGAATTAACAAACACTTTGCTCTCGTATTGCGGCCGTCTGGTGCTTTCCTCGGCTCTGCGCGGCGTACAGACCGATTAACTGGTACTGTTAACTCGCTGCATATTGTCCTAAAATGCCGCTCGCGTCGCAAACTGACACTTTATATTTTCTTTGGATGATATTCAGTTGTTTTAAACAATGATGAGTTGTTGGATTTTTTTCTTACAAATATTCATGACGTTAATTTGCTTCGTTTGCTGTACGGAATTTGTTCAACGCTGATATTAGCCGTAAACAATGGGTTTTTTGCTCCGCTAAGCGCCGCGACTTGCTTGACAAGGTTTTCCTCCGCTCCGTAAACTCCTTTAAGTGGGAATTTGTGGGATAAAGTGGTAATTGGGGGTGAGACTGGCATGTTCCGGGGAGCAACGTTAGTTAATCTCGACAGTAAAGGGCGCTTATCCGTGCCTACCCGTTATCGGGATCAACTGCTTGAGAGCGCTACCGGTCAAATGGTTTGCACCATTGACATCCATCACCCGTGCCTGCTGCTGTACCCCCTGCCTGAATGGGAAATAATCGAGCAGAAGCTATCGCGTCTGTCGAGCATGAATCCAGTTGAGCGTCGCGTACAGCGCTTATTGTTGGGTCATGCCAGCGAATGTCAGATGGATAACGCTGGTCGATTACTGATAGCACCCATTCTGCGGCAACACGCAGGGCTAACGAAAGAAGTGATGCTGGTTGGGCAGTTCAATAAGTTTGAGCTGTGGGATGAAACGACCTGGTATCAACAGGTCAAGGAAGATATCGACGCTGAGCAGTCTGTTACTGGCGCGTTGTCGGAACGATTGCAGGATTTGTCTCTATAAAATGACGGAAAATTATAAACATACAACGGTGTTGCTGGATGAAGCCGTAAACGGCCTGAATATTCGTCCAGACGGCATCTACATTGACGGGACATTTGGTCGCGGTGGTCACTCACGTCTGATCCTCTCCCAGCTTGGCGAAGAGGGACGTTTACTGGCAATCGATCGCGATCCGCAGGCTATTGCCGTTGCAAAAACGATTACCGATCCTCGTTTCTCCATCGTACATGGACCTTTCTCTGCGCTGGCTGACTATGTCGCCGAGCGTGGACTGACCGGTAAGATCGACGGGATTCTTCTCGATCTCGGCGTTTCTTCACCGCAGCTCGATGACGCAGAGCGCGGTTTCTCGTTTATGCGTGACGGTCCGTTAGATATGCGTATGGACCCAACACGCGGTCAGTCAGCGGCCGAATGGCTGCAAACCGCCGATGAAGCAGACATTGCCTGGGTGATTAAAACCTTTGGCGAAGAGCGCTTTGGCAAACGCATTGCGCGCGCCATCGTGGAGCGCAACCGCATCGAACCGATGACCCGCACCAAAGAGCTGGCGGAAGTTATTGCAGCGGCAATGCCGGTGAAGGACAAATTCAAACATCCCGCGACCCGTACCTTCCAGGCGGTGCGCATTTGGGTGAACAGTGAACTGGAGGAGATAGAGCAGGCGCTAAAAAGCTCGCTCAGCGTGCTGGCTCCAGGTGGTCGCCTTTCGATCATCAGTTTCCATTCGCTTGAAGACCGCATTGTGAAACGCTTTATGCGTGAACAAAGCCGTGGTCCTCAGGTACCGGCTGGAATACCGATGACCGAAGCGCAGATCAAAAAGCTGGGCGGCCGTGAGTTAAGAGCACTAGGCAAGATGATGCCGGGTGAAGAAGAGGTAGCTGAGAATCCTCGTGCCCGTAGTTCAGTTCTGCGTATTGCAGAGAGGACGAACGCATGATCAGCAGAGTGACAGAAGCCCTCAGCAAAGTTAAAGGATCGATAGGAAGCAACGAGCGCCATGCCTTGCCTGGCGTGATCGGTGACGATCTTTTGCGGTTTGGGAAGCTGCCACTCTGCCTGTTCATTTGCATTATTTTGACGGCGGTTACCGTCGTGACAACAGCACACCATACGCGGTTACTGACTGCGCAGCGTGAGCAGCTGGTTCTGGAGCGAGATGCGCTGGATATCGAATGGCGCAACTTGATCCTTGAGGAGAACGCGCTCGGCGACCATAGCCGTGTTGAACGGATCGCAACGGAAAAGCTGCAAATGCAGCATGTCGATCCCTCACAAGAAAATATCGTAGTACAAAAATAAGGATAAACGCGACGCATGAAAGCAGCGGCAAAAACGCACAAACCAAAACGCCAGGAAGAACAAGCCAACTTTATCAGTTGGCGTTTTGCGTTACTGTGCGGCTGTATTTTGCTGGCACTGGGTTTTCTGCTGGGGCGCGTTGCCTGGCTGCAAATCATCGCGCCGGACATGCTGGTGCGTCAGGGTGATATGCGCTCTCTACGCGTCCAGGAAGTGTCTACATCACGCGGAATGATTACCGACCGCTCTGGTCGCCCGCTGGCGGTGAGCGTTCCGGTTAAAGCGATATGGGCCGACCCGAAAGAAGTACATGATGCAGGCGGCGTGAGCGTTGGCGAACGCTGGAGAGCGCTGTCAACCGCGCTGAATCTCCCGCTCGATCAACTGGCTTCCCGCATTAACGCCAACCCGAAAGGGCGCTTCATCTATCTGGCGCGTCAGGTAAACCCTGACATGGCCGACTACATCAAGAAACTGAAGCTGCCAGGTATCCACCTGCGCGAAGAATCCCGCCGTTACTATCCTTCCGGAGAAGTGACTGCTCACCTCATCGGCTTTACTAACGTCGACAGCCAGGGGATTGAAGGCGTAGAGAAGAGCTTCGACAAGTGGCTCACCGGACAACCGGGCGAACGTATTGTACGTAAAGACCGTTATGGCCGCGTCATTGAAGATATCTCCTCTACCGACAGCCAGGCGGCGCATAACCTCGCGTTGAGCATTGATGAGCGTTTACAGGCACTGGTCTACCGTGAACTGAATAACGCCGTGGCGTTCAACAAGGCGGAGTCAGGCAGTGCGGTACTGGTGGATGTAAACACCGGTGAAGTGCTGGCCATGGCCAACAGTCCGTCCTACAACCCGAACAATCTCACCGGTACGCCAAAAGACGCGATGCGTAACCGTACCATCACCGACGTGTTTGAACCGGGTTCTACCGTTAAACCGATGGTGGTGATGACCGCGCTGCAGCGTGGCGTGGTTCGCGAAAATACCGTCCTCAATACTATCCCTTACCGAATTAATGGTCACGAAATCAAAGACGTGGCGCGTTATAGCGAATTAACCCTCACCGGGGTTTTGCAGAAGTCGAGTAACGTCGGTGTTTCCAAGCTGGCGTTAGCGATGCCGTCCTCAGCGTTAGTAGATACTTACTCACGTTTTGGGCTGGGAAAAGCGACCAATTTGGGGTTGGTCGGAGAACGCAGTGGCTTATATCCTCAAAAACAACGGTGGTCTGACATAGAGAGGGCCACCTTCTCTTTCGGCTACGGGCTAATGGTAACGCCGTTACAGTTAGCGCGAGTCTATGCAACGATCGGCAGCTACGGCGTTTATCGTCCACTGTCGATTACCAAAGTTGACCCTCCTGTTCCGGGTGAGCGTATCTTCCCGGAAGATACCGTGCGTACCGTGGTGCACATGATGGAAAGCGTGGCGCTGCCGGGCGGCGGCGGCGTGAAGGCGGCCATTAAAGGCTATCGCATCGCTATTAAAACCGGTACAGCGAAAAAAGTAGGGCCGGATGGCCGCTACATCAACAAATACATTGCTTATACCGCAGGCGTTGCGCCTGCGAGTCAGCCGCGCTTCGCGCTGGTTGTTGTTATCAACGATCCGCAGGCGGGTAAATACTACGGTGGCGCCGTTTCCGCGCCGGTCTTTGGTGCCATCATGGGCGGCGTACTGCGCACCATGAACATCGAGCCGGATGCGCTGACAACGGGCGATAAAAATGAATTTGTGAATAATCAAGGCGAGGCAACAGGTGGCAGATCGTAATTTGCGCGACCTTCTTGCTCCATGGGTGCCGGGTGCACCGGAGCGAGCACTGCGGGAGATGACGCTTGACAGCCGTGTGGCTGCATCAGGCGATCTGTTTGTCGCAGTATTGGGTCATCAGGCGGACGGGCGTCGGTATATCCCGCAGGCGATAGCGCAAGGTGTGGCTGCCATTATTGCAGAAGCAAAAGATGAAGCTACTGATGGTGAAATCCGTGAAATGCATGGCGTTCCGGTCATCTATCTCAGTCAGCTTAACGAACGTTTATCTGCACTGGCGGGCCGTTTTTACCACGAGCCTTCTGAGAAAATGCGTCTGGTCGGTGTAACCGGGACTAACGGTAAAACCACCACCACCCAATTGCTGGCCCAGTGGAGCCAACTGCTTGGCGAAACCAGCGCGGTAATGGGAACAGTAGGTAATGGCCTGCTGGGCAAAGTGATCCCGACGGAAAATACCACCGGTTCAGCCGTTGATGTCCAGCATGTGCTGGCGGGGCTGGCTGCGCAGGGCGCAACGGTTGGCGCGATGGAAGTCTCTTCACACGGCCTGGTTCAGCATCGCGTGGCGGCGCTGAAGTTTGCCGCATCAGTATTTACTAACTTAAGCCGTGACCATCTCGACTACCACGGCGACATGGAACATTACGAAGCCGCGAAATGGCTGCTGTATTCCACGCACCATTGCGGTCAGGCCATCGTCAATGCGGATGATGAAGTCGGTCGTCGCTGGCTGGCGAAACTCCCGGATGCGGTTGCCGTTTCGATGGAAGACCACATCAACCCGAACTGTCATGGTCGTTGGTTAAAAGCGGTTGACGTGAAGTATCACGACAGTGGGGCAACGATTCGTTTTACCTCCTCATGGGGCGACGGCGAAATTGAAAGCCGCCTGATGGGGGCGTTTAACGTCAGCAATCTTTTGCTGGCGCTGGCAACGCTGTTGGCACTGGGCTATCCGTTAGCTGATTTACTGAAAACGGCGACACAATTGCAGCCGGTTTGCGGACGTATGGAAGTGTTCAGCTCGCCGGGTAAAACCACCGTGGTGGTTGATTACGCTCATACGCCAGATGCGCTGGAAAAAGCGCTGCAGGCGGCACGTCTGCACTGTACTGGCAAACTGTGGTGCGTCTTTGGCTGCGGCGGCGATCGCGATAAAGGCAAACGTCCGTTGATGGGCGCAATCGCCGAGCAGTTTGCAGATGTTGTCGTGGTGACTGATGACAACCCGCGTACCGAAGAGCCGCGCGCCATTATTAACGACATTCTGGCGGGTATGCTGGATGCCGGACAGGCGAAGGTGATGGAAGGGCGCGCAGAAGCCGTGACAAACGCCATTATGCAGGCGAAAGAAAACGACGTGGTGCTGGTGGCCGGGAAAGGTCACGAAGATTACCAGATCGTCGGCTCGCAGCGTCTCGACTATTCTGACCGCGTGACCGCAGCGCGTCTGCTGGGGGTTATCGCATGATTAGCGTAACGCTCAGCCAACTGGCGGAGATCCTCCGTGGCGAACTGAAAGGGGCCGATCTGACCCTTGATGCCGTAACAACCGATACGCGTAAAGTGACGCCGGGCTGCCTGTTTGTGGCGCTGAAAGGCGAACGTTTTGATGCCCATGATTTTGCAGACAAAGCGCAAGAGAGCGGGGCGGGTGCGCTGCTGGTCAGCCGCCCGTTGGACACCAACCTGCCGCAGCTGATTGTTAAAGATACGCGTCTGGCGTTTGGTGAACTGGCGGCGTGGGTTCGCGCTCAGGTTCCGGCGCGCGTTGTCGCGCTGACCGGCTCATCCGGTAAAACGTCCGTCAAAGAGATGACGGCTGCCATTCTGAGCCAGTGTGGTAACACCCTATATACCGCGGGCAATCTGAATAACGACATCGGCGTACCGATGACGCTGCTGCGCTTAACTAACGATTACGACTATGCCGTGATTGAGCTCGGCGCCAACCATCAGGGCGAAATCGCCTGGACCGTCGGCCTGACGCGTCCGGAAGCGGCGCTGGTGAACAATCTGGCCGCCGCGCACCTGGAAGGTTTTGGCTCTCTGGCGGGCGTTGCGAAGGCAAAAGGTGAGATTTTTACCGGCCTGTCTGCGAATGGTATCGCCATTATGAATGCCGACAACAACGACTGGTTGAACTGGCAAAGCATCATCGGCGATCGCAAAGTCTGGCGCTTCTCCCCTAATGCGGCCAACAGCGACTTTTCTGCTACCAACGTTCATGTGACCTCGCATGGCACAGAATTTTCTCTGCAAACGCCGACCGGAAGCATTGATGTCCTGCTGCCGTTGCCGGGTCGCCACAATATCGCTAACGCCCTTGCGGCGGCGGCGCTTTCTATGGCGGTAGGCGCGACGCACGAGGCGATCAAAGCGGGTTTGAAGGATCTGCAAGCGGTACCGGGACGTCTGTTCCCGATTCAACTCGCAGAAAATCAGCTGCTGCTGGACGACTCCTATAACGCGAACGTCGGTTCGATGACCGCAGCGGTGCAGGTGCTGTCTGAAATGCCGGGCTATCGCGTTCTGGTCGTTGGCGATATGGCAGAGCTTGGCGCAGAAAGTGAAGCATGCCATGTACAGGTAGGTGTTGCTGCGAAAGCAGCAGGTATCGACCGTGTACTGAGTACAGGAAAACTGAGTCAGGCAATTAGCGACGCCAGCGGCGTTGGCGAACATTTTGCGGATAAAAGCGCGCTGGCCGCGCATCTTAAAGCATTGATTGCAGAACATCAGGTCATGACGATTTTAGTGAAGGGTTCACGTAGTGCCGCCATGGAAGAGGTAGTACGCGCATTACAGGAGAATGGGACATGTTAGTTTGGCTGGCCGAACATTTGGTCAAATATTATTCCGGCTTTAACGTCTTTTCCTATCTGACGTTTCGCGCCATCGTCAGCCTGCTGACCGCGCTGTTCATCTCTTTGTGGATGGGCCCGCGCATGATTGCCCGCTTGCAAAAAATGTCCTTTGGACAGGTCGTACGTAACGACGGTCCTGAATCGCACTTTAGTAAACGTGGTACGCCAACCATGGGCGGGATCATGATCCTCACCGCGATTGTTATCTCCGTTCTGTTGTGGGCATATCCGTCGAACCCGTACGTATGGTGCGTGCTGGTGGTATTGATTGGCTACGGCATTATCGGTTTTGTCGATGACTACCGCAAAGTGGTGCGCAAAGATACTAAGGGGTTGATTGCCCGCTGGAAGTACTTCTGGATGTCGGTGATTGCGCTGGGTGTAGCCTTTGCGCTGTACCTCGCCGGTAAAGATACCCCGGCTACCGAGCTGGTGGTGCCGTTCTTTAAAGATGTCATGCCGCAGTTGGGGCTGTTCTACGTGCTGCTGGCGTACTTCGTGATTGTGGGTACTGGCAATGCGGTAAACCTCACCGATGGCCTGGATGGTCTGGCGATTATGCCGACCGTGTTCGTGGCCGCAGGTTTTGCGCTGGTGGCGTGGGCGACCGGTAACATGAACTTTGCCAACTACCTGCACATTCCCTATTTACGCCATGCCGGCGAACTGGTGATCGTCTGTACGGCGATTGTCGGTGCGGGGTTAGGCTTCCTGTGGTTTAACACCTATCCGGCGCAGGTCTTTATGGGCGACGTCGGTTCGCTGGCGCTGGGCGGCGCGCTGGGCATTATTGCCGTGCTGCTGCGTCAGGAATTCCTGCTGGTAATCATGGGCGGCGTATTTGTTGTGGAAACGCTGTCGGTCATTCTGCAGGTTGGCTCCTTTAAGCTGCGCGGACAGCGTATCTTCCGTATGGCGCCGATTCACCATCACTATGAACTGAAAGGCTGGCCGGAACCGCGCGTAATTGTGCGCTTCTGGATTATTTCGCTGATGCTGGTGCTGATTGGCCTGGCAACGCTGAAGGTACGTTAATCATGGCTGATTACCAGGGTAAAAAAGTCGTCATTATCGGTCTGGGATTGACCGGACTGTCCTGCGTGGATTTCTTTCTGGCGCGTGGCGTGACGCCGCGTGTGATGGATACCCGCGCAACGCCACCTGGCCTGGATAAATTGCCGGAAGCGGTTGAGCGTCATGTTGGCAGCCTGAATGATGATTGGCTGCTGGCCGCCGATCTCATCGTCGCCAGCCCTGGTATTGCCCTGGCGCATCCTTCTCTGAGCGCCGCTGCTGATGCAGGGATCGAAATTGTCGGTGACATCGAGCTGTTCTGTCGTGAAGCGCAGGCGCCGATCGTCGCGATCACCGGTTCCAACGGGAAAAGCACCGTCACCACGTTGGTGGGAGAAATGGCGAAAGCGGCTGGTGTGAACGTGGGTGTTGGCGGAAATATCGGCCTGCCCGCGCTGATGCTGCTGGATGACGAACGTGAGCTGTATGTACTGGAGCTGTCGAGCTTCCAGCTGGAGACAACCTCCAGCTTACAGGCCGTAGCCGCCACCATTTTGAACGTCACCGAAGATCATATGGACAGGTATCCGTTTGGCTTGCAGCAGTACCGTGCGGCCAAACTGCGCGTCTATGAGAATGCGAAAGTGTGCGTGGTTAATGCCGATGATGCGCTGACCATGCCGATTCGCGGGGCGGATGAGCGCTGCGTGAGCTTTGGCATCAACATGGGTGACTATCATCTCAATCGTCAGCAGGGTGAAACCTGGCTGCGGGTGAAGGGTGAAAAAGTCCTGAACGTGAAAGAGATGACGCTTACCGGCCAGCATAACTATACCAACGCCCTGGCGGCGCTGGCGCTGGCGGATGCTGCGGGTCTGCCGCGGGCATCCAGCCTGAAAGCGCTGACTACCTTTACCGGTCTGGCGCATCGTTTCCAGTTGGTACTGAATCATAACGGTGTGCGTTGGATCAACGATTCAAAAGCCACCAACGTTGGCAGCACCGAAGCGGCACTGAATGGTCTGCACGTTGACGGTACGTTGCACCTGCTGCTGGGCGGCGATGGGAAATCCGCCGACTTTATGCCGCTGCAACGCTACCTGACTGGCGATAACATTCGTCTGTACTGCTTTGGTCGCGATGGCGCACAGCTTGCCGCTCTGCGTCCTGAGGTTGCGGAACACACTGAAACCATGGAGCAGGCAATGCGTCTGCTCGCACCGCGTGTGAGGCCGGGTGATATGGTGTTGCTGTCGCCAGCCTGCGCCAGCCTTGACCAGTTCAAGAACTTTGAGCAACGCGGTGACGTCTTTACCCGTTTAGCGAAGGAGTTGGGTTGATGCGCTTCTCTCTCCCTCGTCTGAAAATGCCGCGCGTACCGGGACTGGGTGTCCTGGCGTGGATCTTCGCGGCACTTAAAGGCTGGGTGATGGCTTCGCGTGATAAAGACGCGGACAGCTTGATCATGTATGACCGCATGCTGCTGTGGCTGACTTTTGGTCTGGCAGCGATCGGTTTTGTGATGGTGACATCGGCATCGATGCCCGTAGGGCAACGCCTGGCAGGCGATCCTTTCCTGTTTGCTAAGCGTGACGCGCTGTATATCTTCCTCGCGTTCTGTCTGGCGATGGTGACGCTGCGTCTGCCGATGGAGTTCTGGCAAAAGTACAGCACGACGATGCTGATCGCCTCGATCATCATGTTGTTGATCGTGCTGGTGGTGGGGAGCTCCGTTAACGGGGCATCGCGCTGGATCGCGCTGGGTCCACTGCGTATTCAGCCTGCGGAATTCACCAAGCTGTCGCTGTTCTGTTATCTCGCTAACTACCTGGTGCGTAAAGTCGATGAAGTGCGTAATAACCTGCGCGGCTTCTTAAAACCGATGGGTGTGATTCTGGTGCTGGCAGTCTTACTGCTGGCGCAGCCTGACCTTGGTACGGTAGTGGTACTGTTTGTCACGACGCTGGCGATGCTGTTTCTCGCTGGTGCGAAACTGTGGCAGTTCATTGCCATTATCGGCATGGGGATTTCGGCGGTGGTGCTGCTGATCCTTGCCGAACCGTATCGTATTCGCCGCGTAACCTCTTTCTGGAACCCATGGGAAGATCCGTTTGGCAGCGGCTATCAGTTAACGCAATCGCTGATGGCTTTTGGTCGCGGTGAGGTTTGGGGTCAGGGGTTAGGTAATTCAGTGCAAAAACTGGAGTATTTACCGGAAGCGCACACCGACTTCATCTTCGCCATCATTGGGGAAGAGCTGGGTTATATCGGTGTGGTATTGGCGCTTTTAATGGTATTCTTCGTCGCTTTTCGCGCGATGTCGATCGGTCGCAAAGCACTGGAAATTGACCACCGTTTTTCAGGCTTTCTAGCCTGCTCCATCGGGATTTGGTTTAGCTTCCAGGCCCTGGTAAACGTCGGCGCGGCAGCAGGTATGCTGCCAACAAAAGGTCTGACGTTACCGCTGATCAGTTATGGTGGTTCCAGTTTGTTGATTATGTCGACGGCCATCATGTTTTTGTTACGTATTGATTATGAAACGCGTCTGGAAAAAGCCCAGGCGTTTACACGAGGTGCACGATGAGTGGTCAACCGAAGCGGTTAATGGTGATGGCAGGCGGTACCGGCGGGCATGTGTTCCCGGGGCTGGCGGTCGCGCATCATTTAATGGCCCAGGGCTGGCAGGTTCGTTGGCTGGGCACCGCCGATCGTATGGAAGCGGACTTAGTGCCGAAGCATGGCATTGAAATTGACTTTATTCGCATCTCCGGTTTGCGTGGCAAAGGTGTCAACGCGCTGCTTGCCGCCCCCGTGCGTATTTTTAATGCCTGGCGTCAGGCGCGCGCCATCATGAAGCAGTTTAAGCCTGATGTGGTGCTGGGGATGGGCGGTTACGTGTCCGGCCCTGGCGGTCTGGCTGCCTGGTCATTAGGCATTCCGGTTGTACTGCATGAGCAGAACGGCATTGCGGGATTAACTAACAAGTGGCTGGCGAAGATTGCAACGAAGGTGATGCAGGCTTTTCCTGGCGCTTTCCCGAATGCGGAAGTGGTGGGTAACCCAGTACGCACCGACGTTCTGGCGCTGCCGTTGCCCGAAGCGCGTCTGGCGGGGCGTGAAGGCCCGGTTCGCGTGCTGGTCGTCGGGGGATCTCAGGGCGCACGCGTATTGAACCAGACGATGCCGCAGGTTGCCGCAAAGCTTGGTGACGCGGTGACTATCTGGCATCAGAGTGGCAAAGGCGCGCAGCAAACCGTTGAACAGGCGTATGCCGACGCGGGACAACCGCAGCACAAGGTCACTGAGTTTATTGATGATATGGCAGCCGCCTACGCGTGGGCGGATGTCGTAGTTTGTCGCTCCGGCGCGCTGACGGTAAGCGAAATTGCCGCTGCGGGTTTACCTGCGCTGTTTGTGCCTTTTCAGCATAAAGACCGACAGCAGTACTGGAATGCGCTGCCGCTGGAGAAAGCGGGCGCCGCCAAAATTCTTGAGCAGCCGCAGTTTACTGTGGATGCCGTCGCTAACACCCTTTCCGGGTGGTCGCGAGAAACCTTATTAACCATGGCAGAACGTGCGCGCGCCGCTTCCATTCCGGATGCTACAGAGCGCGTTGCTAATGAAGTGAGCCGGGCTGCCCGGGCGTAATTGTGGTGATGCCTTTTGCATCGCATGAACTAAGAAGTTAATGGCTAAAGAATGAATACACAACAACTGGCAAAACTGCGTTCCATCGTGCCCGAAATGCGTCGCGTTCGGCACATTCACTTTGTCGGCATCGGTGGTGCTGGTATGGGCGGTATTGCCGAAGTTTTGGCCAACGAAGGTTATCAGATCAGCGGTTCTGACTTAGCGCCGAACCCGGTGACGCAGCAGTTGACGAATCTGGGCGCCACGATTTTCTTCAACCATCGCCCGGAAAACGTGCGCGATGCGAGCGTGGTGGTGGTATCCAGCGCCATTTCTGCGGATAACCCGGAAATTGTTGCGGCGCATGAAGCGCGCATTCCGGTGATCCGTCGTGCTGAAATGCTGGCGGAGTTAATGCGTTTTCGTCACGGTATCGCCATTGCCGGGACGCACGGTAAAACCACGACCACAGCGATGGTCTCCAGTATCTACGCGGAAGCGGGGCTGGATCCGACGTTTGTCAACGGCGGTCTGGTGAAGGCCGCAGGCGTCCATGCGCGTCTGGGTCATAGCCGTTATTTAATTGCTGAGGCGGATGAGAGCGATGCGTCGTTCCTGCATTTGCAGCCGATGGTAGCGATTGTTACCAATATCGAAGCCGATCATATGGATACCTACCATGGCGACTTCGAAAATTTAAAGCAGACGTTTATTAATTTCCTGCATAACTTGCCGTTTTATGGTCGTGCGGTGATGTGCGTTGACGACCCGGTGATCCGCGAGTTGTTGCCGCGAGTTGGTCGTCAAACCACAACCTATGGTTTCAGCGATGATGCTGATGTGCGCGTCGAAGATTACCAGCAGATTGGTCCACAAGGACACTTCACGCTGCTGCGTCAGGGGATGGCCGATTTACGCGTGACGTTGAACGCACCGGGCCGTCACAATGCGCTGAACGCGGCGGCGGCGGTAGCAGTTGCAACAGAAGAAGGCATTGAAGACGACGCAATTCTGCGCGCGCTGGAAAGTTTCCAGGGCACCGGACGACGTTTTGACTTCCTCGGCGAATTCCCGCTTGAGCCGGTAAACGGTAAAGCCGGGACGGCGATGCTGGTGGATGATTATGGTCATCACCCTACGGAAGTGGATGCCACGATTAAAGCTGCACGCGCGGGCTGGCCGGACAAAAATTTGGTGATGCTGTTCCAGCCGCACCGCTTTACGCGTACTCGCGATCTGTATGACGACTTTGCCAACGTGCTGACTCAGGTCGATGCGCTGTTGATGCTGGATGTGTACGCCGCGGGTGAAGCCGCGATTCCAGGAGCCGACAGTCGCTCGCTGTGCCGTACGATCCGTGGTCGCGGTAAGATCGACCCGATTCTGGTATCCGATCCGGCTCAGGTGGCAGACATGCTGGCGCCGGTATTAACCGGCAACGATCTGATTTTGGTGCAGGGCGCTGGAAATATCGGCAAAATCGCGCGTTCCTTAGCTGAAATCAAACTGAAGCCGCAAAACCCGGAGGAAGAACAACATGGCTGATAAAATCGCGGTCCTGTTAGGGGGAACCTCCGCAGAGCGTGACGTTTCGCTGAATTCCGGCGCGGCCGTACTGGCAGGGTTACGCGAAGGTGGTGTGGATGCTCATCCAATTGACCCAAAAGAGGTTGATGTCACGCTTTTGAAATCGATGGGTTTTCAAAAGGTGTTTATTGCGCTGCACGGTCGTGGTGGTGAAGATGGCACGTTGCAGGGCATGCTGGAGCTGGTTGGTCTGCCGTACACCGGTAGTGGCGTCATGGCTTCTGCGATTTCGATGGACAAACTGCGCAGCAAACTGTTGTGGCAGGGGGCTGGTTTACCGGTCGCGCCTTGGGTCGCATTGACTCGCGCTGAGTTCGAAAAAGGTCTTAGTGATGAGGTGGTTACGGAGATTTCTGCGTTAGGTTTGCCGCTAATTGTGAAGCCAAGCCGTGAAGGCTCAAGCGTAGGGATGTCAAAAGTTGAAGAAGAAAATGCTTTGCATGGTGCATTAGCATTGGCTTTTCAGCATGATGAAGAAGTACTGATCGAAAAATGGCTCAGTGGCCCGGAATTTACAGTTGCGATACTTGGTGAAGAAATTTTACCGTCAATACGTATCCAACCCGCGGGAACCTTCTATGATTATGAGGCGAAGTATCTCTCTGATGAGACACAATATTTCTGCCCTGCCGGTCTGGAAGTCGAACAAGAGGCCCGTTTACAGGAATTAGTCCTGAAAGCGTGGACCACATTGGGCTGTAAAGGTTGGGGTCGCATTGACGTCATGCTGGACAGCGATGGCCAGTTTTATCTGCTGGAAGCGAATACCTCTCCGGGTATGACCAGCCACAGTCTGGTGCCGATGGCGGCGCGTCAGGCGGGCCTGAGCTTCTCGCAGTTGGTGGTAAGAATTCTGGAGTTGGCGGACTGATATGTCGCAGGCTGCGCTGAACACGCGAAACGGTGATGAAGAAGAAGTAAACTCCTCACGCCGCAATAATGGAACGCGTCTTGCAGGAATATTGTTCCTGCTGACAGTGCTGTGCACCGTGTTTGTCAGCGGCTGGGTAGTGTTGGGATGGATGGAAGATGCGCAACGTTTGCCTTTATCGAAACTGGTGTTAACCGGCGAACGGCATTACACGCGCAATGACGATATTCGTCAGTCCATTTTGGCACTGGGCGCTCCGGGAACCTTTATGACTCAGGATGTGAACATCATCCAGAGTCAAATTGAACGCCTCCCCTGGATTAAACAGGCGAGCGTCAGAAAGCAATGGCCCGATGAATTGAAGATTCATCTGGTTGAATATGTGCCCATTGCGCGTTGGAATGACCAACATATGGTGGATGCTGAAGGAAATACGTTCAGTGTTCCAACCGGTCGGGCCAATAAGCAGGTATTACCCATGTTGTATGGACCGGAAGGCAGCGCAAGTGAAGTGTTGCAAGGGTTCCGCGATATGGGGCAGGTGCTGGCTAAGGATAGATTCACCCTGAAGGAAGCGGCGATGACCGCTCGTCGTTCCTGGCAGTTGACGCTGAATAACGATATTAAGCTGAATCTGGGCAGGGGCGATACGATAAAACGTTTGGCTCGCTTTGTGGAACTCTACCCGGTTTTACAGCAGCAGGCGCAAACCGATGGCAAACGGATTAGCTACGTTGATTTGCGTTATGACTCAGGAGCGGCAGTAGGCTGGGTTCCCTTGCCTCCTGAGGAATCTAATCAGCAACAGAATCAGGCACAGGCAGAACAACAATGATCAAGGCGACGGACAGAAAACTGGTAGTTGGACTGGAGATTGGCACCGCGAAGGTAGCCGCTTTAGTAGGGGAAGTTCTGCCCGACGGTATGGTCAATATCATTGGCGTGGGCAGTTGCCCATCGCGAGGTATGGATAAAGGCGGGGTGAATGACCTTGAGTCAGTGGTGAAGTGCGTACAGCGCGCCATTGACCAGGCTGAACTGATGGCAGATTGCCAGATTTCCTCGGTGTATCTGGCACTTTCCGGTAAACATATTAGCTGTCAAAATGAAATTGGTATGGTGCCCATTTCCGAAGAGGAAGTGACGCAGGAAGATGTGGAAAACGTGGTACATACGGCAAAATCCGTACGCGTTCGTGATGAACATCGTGTTCTGCACGTTATTCCTCAGGAATACGCCATCGACTACCAGGAAGGCATTAAAAATCCGGTCGGTCTTTCCGGCGTGCGTATGCAGGCAAAAGTCCATCTTATTACCTGCCACAACGACATGGCAAAGAACATTGTCAAAGCCGTTGAACGTTGTGGTCTGAAAGTTGACCAACTGATTTTTGCCGGGTTGGCAGCCAGTTATTCCGTGTTGACGGAAGATGAACGTGAGCTGGGTGTCTGCGTGGTGGATATTGGTGGTGGTACAATGGACATCGCCGTTTATACTGGCGGGGCGTTGCGCCACACTAAAGTTATCCCTTATGCAGGGAATGTAGTGACCAGCGATATCGCGTATGCCTTTGGTACGCCGCCGAGCGATGCTGAAGCCATCAAAGTGCGTCATGGTTGCGCGCTGGGCTCCATCGTGGGTAAAGACGAAAGCGTTGAAGTGCCAAGCGTAGGTGGTCGTCCACCGCGTAGCCTGCAACGTCAGACCCTGGCAGAGGTCATTGAGCCGCGTTATACCGAGCTGCTCAACCTGGTCAACGAAGAAATTTTGCAATTACAAGAACAGCTTCGCCAGCAAGGTGTGAAACATCATCTGGCGGCGGGGATTGTGTTAACCGGTGGCGCTGCGCAAATTGAAGGTCTTGCGGCCTGCGCACAGCGCGTGTTCCATACGCAAGTACGTATTGGCGCACCGCTGAATATCACTGGTCTGACGGATTATGCCCAGGAGCCTTATTATTCAACGGCAGTGGGGCTGCTTCACTACGGGAAAGAATCCCATTTGAGTGGTGAGGCTGAAGTAGAAAAACGCGTTACGGCATCAGTTGGCTCGTGGATCAAACGACTCAATAGCTGGCTGCGAAAAGAGTTTTAATTTTTAAAGAGACCAACGCACATTAACGGTCTCAGGCGACAGGCACAACGGAGAGAGAAACTATGTTTGAACCTATGGAACTTACCAATGACGCGGTGATTAAAGTCATCGGCGTCGGCGGCGGCGGCGGTAATGCCGTTGAACACATGGTGCGCGAGCGCATCGAAGGTGTTGAATTCTTCGCGGTGAATACCGACGCTCAGGCGTTGCGTAAAACGGCGGTTGGACAGACCATTCAGATTGGTAGTGGCATCACCAAAGGTCTGGGCGCGGGTGCAAACCCGGAAGTAGGCCGTAATGCGGCAGACGAAGATCGTGAAGCTCTGCGTGCAGCGCTTGACGGCGCAGACATGGTGTTTATCGCAGCTGGCATGGGCGGCGGTACCGGTACCGGTGCAGCGCCAGTGGTTGCTGAAGTAGCAAAAGATTTAGGTATTCTGACCGTTGCTGTCGTGACTAAGCCTTTCAACTTTGAAGGTAAGAAGCGTATGGCATTCGCGGAGCAGGGTATCACCGAGCTGTCCAAACATGTGGACTCTCTGATCACTATTCCGAATGACAAGCTGCTGAAAGTGCTGGGTCGCGGTATCTCCCTGCTGGATGCGTTTGGCGCAGCGAACGACGTGCTGAAAGGCGCAGTCCAGGGTATCGCTGAACTGATTACTCGTCCGGGCCTGATGAACGTCGACTTTGCAGACGTGCGCACCGTGATGTCCGAAATGGGCTACGCGATGATGGGTTCAGGCGTGGCAAGCGGTGAAGACCGTGCAGAAGAAGCTGCTGAAATGGCTATCTCTTCTCCGCTGCTGGAAGACATCGATCTGTCTGGTGCGCGCGGCGTGCTGGTCAACATTACTGCAGGCTTCGACCTGCGTCTGGATGAGTTCGAAACCGTCGGTAACACGATTCGTGCCTTTGCATCGGATAATGCGACCGTGGTTATCGGTACCTCTCTGGACCCGGATATGAACGACGAACTGCGCGTCACCGTTGTTGCAACTGGAATTGGTATGGACAAACGTCCTGAAATCACTCTGGTGACCAACAAGCAGGTACAGCAGCCGGTAATGGATCGTTACCAGCAGCACGGCATGGCGCCGTTGACGCAAGAGCAGAAACCGGTAGCGAAAGTGGTTAACGACAATACGCCGCAAACCACCAAAGAGCCGGATTATCTGGATATCCCAGCATTCCTGCGTAAGCAAGCTGATTAAGAATTAGCTGGAATTTGGGAATTGTGGCTCTTTGTGCTAAACTGGCCCACCGAATGTATAGTACACTTCGGTTGGATAGGTAATTTGGCGAGATTATACGATGATCAAACAAAGGACTCTTAAACGTATCGTTCAGGCGACTGGCGTCGGTTTGCATACCGGCAAAAAAGTCACCCTGACATTACGCCCTGCGCCGGCCAACACCGGGGTCATCTATCGTCGCACCGACTTGAATCCTCCGGTAGATTTCCCGGCCGATGCCAAATCTGTGCGTGATACCATGCTCTGTACGTGTCTGGTCAATGAGCATGATGTACGGATTTCAACCGTAGAGCACCTTAATGCTGCTCTGGCGGGTTTAGGTATCGATAACATCGTTATTGAAGTTAACGCACCGGAAATCCCGATCATGGATGGCAGTGCCGCTCCGTTCGTTTATCTGCTGCTTGATGCAGGTATTGAAGAACTGAGCAGCGCCAAAAAATTTGTTCGCATCAAAGAGACCGTTCGTGTCGAAGATGGCGATAAGTGGGCTGAGTTTAAGCCGTATAATGGTTTTACGTTGGATTTCACCATCGACTTTAACCATCCGGCGATCGACTCCAGCACGCAGCGCTACGCGATGAACTTCTCTGCGGATGCGTTCATGCGTCAGATCAGCCGTGCGCGTACTTTCGGCTTCATGCGTGATATCGAATATCTGCAGTCCCGCGGCCTGTGCCTGGGCGGCAGCTTCGATTGTGCCATCGTTGTTGACGATTATCGCGTATTGAACGAAGACGGCCTGCGTTTTGAAGATGAATTCGTTCGTCACAAAATGCTCGACGCGATCGGTGACTTGTTCATGTGTGGTCACAACATTATTGGTGCATTTACCGCGTATAAATCCGGTCATGCATTGAATAACAAACTGTTGCAGGCGGTCCTGGCAAAACAGGAAGCCTGGGAATATGTGACCTTCCAGGACGATGCAGAACTGCCGTTGGCGTTCAAAGCACCATCGACCGTACTGGCATAACGACATACGTTGTCGCATAAATTCGACTGGTCAATCTGGCACTCTCTCCGGCCAGGTGAACCAGT
Organism: Citrobacter sp. Cpo091; assembly: GCF_030332645.1. NCBI lineage: Bacteria > Pseudomonadati > Pseudomonadota > Gammaproteobacteria > Enterobacterales > Enterobacteriaceae > Citrobacter > Citrobacter sp. Cpo091. The sequence continues at coordinate 160,461 of NZ_JAOWHL010000039.1, read as the reverse complement.
CGTTTTTTTATCTTCCGAGTGCAAACCACCTTATCTGAAGCGACTTTTTCCCCACAGGTAGATTAAAATACCGTTCGATCGCTGCTTTCTTAAGCATATTTACCCGCGACTTGCTGTCATTACTGCTGTGGTGCGAACGCATTAATGGTAAGATTTGTGCGCAAAAAATGGTTTTGCATTTGTAACCCCAAACGCAGGGTATATCAGGTGGCAATAACGTGAGTGGAATACTGACGCGCTGGCGACAGTTAGGCAGACGGTACTTCTGGCCGCATCTCCTGTTGGGGATGGTCGCGGCTAGTTTTGGCCTGCCCGCGCTCGGTAATGCTGCTGAACCTAATACCCCTGCGAAGGCGACCGCCAGCAATCACGATCAAGGCGCTAAAGTTAACTTTAACCAGCTTGCTTTGCTGGAAGCGACCAATCGCCGCCCGAATTTTACCGTCGACTACTGGCATCAGCATGCTATTCGTACGGTTATTCGCCATCTTTCTTTTGCTATGGCCCCTCAGGCGCTACCCGTTGCCGAAGAGCCGTTGCCAATCCAGGCGCACCATCTTGCGTTACTGAATACGCTCAGTGCGATGCTGACGCAAGAAGGCACTCCGCCCGCGACAGTAAGTCGCGTGACATACGCACACTTTACCTCTCAGGCCGCGTTTAGCGTTCCGGTCTGGATCAGCCAGCTGCAGGGTATCCGCGCTGGTCCTCAACGCCTCAGCTAAAAAAGAACCTTCCAACTTATAATTTTTGACTCCGCACCGCGGGGCGTTTGAGATTTTATTATGCTAATCAAATTATTAACGAAAGTATTCGGTAGCCGTAACGAGCGTACGCTGCGTCGTATGCGTAAAGTGGTCAATGTCATCAACGCGATGGAACCGGAGATGGAAAAACTCTCCGATGATGAACTGAAAGCGAAGACCGCTGAATTCCGCGCCCGTCTGGAAAAAGGTGCCAGCGTTGAGAGCCTGATCCCGGAAGCGTTCGCCGTAGTGCGTGAAGCGAGTAAACGCGTGTTCGGTATGCGTCACTTCGACGTTCAGCTGCTGGGCGGTATGGTGCTGAACGATCGCTGCATCGCGGAAATGCGTACTGGTGAAGGTAAAACCCTTACCGCGACGCTGCCAGCCTACCTGAACGCATTAAGCGGGAAGGGCGTACACGTGGTTACCGTGAACGACTATCTGGCTCAGCGTGATGCCGAAAATAACCGCCCGCTGTTTGAATTCCTCGGCATGACCGTTGGTATCAACATGTCTGGCCTGCCTGCGCCAGCCAAGCGTGAAGCCTACAACGCCGATATTACTTACGGTACCAACAACGAATACGGCTTTGACTACCTGCGTGACAACATGGCGTTTAGTCCGGAAGAGCGTGTTCAACGTAAACTGCACTATGCGCTGGTCGATGAAGTCGACTCCATCCTGATCGATGAAGCGCGTACGCCGCTGATCATTTCCGGCCCGGCTGAAGACAGCTCGGAAATGTACAAAAAAGTGAATAAAATCATCCCGCACCTGATCCGTCAGGAGAAGGAAGATTCCGACACGTTCCAGGGCGAAGGGCACTTCTCAGTTGATGAGAAAGCGCGCCAGGTTAACCTGACCGAACGTGGTCTGGTACTGATTGAAGAGCTGCTGGTTAACGAAGGCATTATGGACGAGGGCGAGTCACTGTACTCTCCAGGCAACATTATGCTGATGCACCACGTGACTGCCGCACTGCGTGCGCACGTGCTGTTTACCCGCGACGTAGACTACATCGTGAAAGACGGCGAAGTTATCATCGTCGATGAACACACCGGTCGTACCATGCAGGGGCGTCGCTGGTCCGATGGTCTGCACCAGGCTGTTGAAGCTAAAGAAGGCGTAGAGATCCAGAACGAGAACCAGACGCTGGCATCTATTACCTTCCAGAACTACTTCCGTTTGTACGAAAAACTGGCCGGTATGACCGGTACAGCCGACACTGAAGCGTTTGAATTTAGCTCCATCTACAAACTGGATACCGTGGTTGTGCCGACCAACCGTCCGATGATCCGTAAGGATTTACCGGATCTGGTGTACATGACCGAAGCGGAAAAAATTCAGGCGATCATTGAAGATATTAAAGAACGTACTGCAAATGGCCAGCCGGTGCTGGTAGGTACTATCTCCATTGAAAAATCGGAAGTAGTGTCTAACGAGCTGAGCAAAGCGGGTATCAAACACAATGTTCTGAACGCCAAGTTCCACGCCAACGAAGCTGCAATCGTCGCCCAGGCGGGTTACCCGTCAGCCGTGACTATCGCGACGAACATGGCCGGTCGTGGTACCGATATCGTACTGGGCGGTAGCTGGCAGGCGGAAGTTGCCGAGCTGGAAAACCCAACTCCGGAACAAATCGCGCAGATTAAAGCCGATTGGCAGGTTCGCCATGACGCGGTATTAGCTGCCGGTGGCTTGCATATTATCGGTACCGAGCGTCACGAATCTCGCCGTATCGATAACCAGCTGCGTGGTCGTTCGGGTCGTCAGGGTGATGCGGGCTCTTCCCGTTTCTATCTGTCGATGGAAGATGCGCTGATGCGTATTTTTGCCTCTGACCGCGTGTCAGGCATGATGCGTAAACTGGGTATGAAGCCTGGCGAAGCCATTGAACACCCATGGGTGACCAAAGCAATTGCTAACGCGCAGCGTAAAGTGGAAAGCCGCAACTTCGATATTCGTAAGCAGCTGCTGGAATATGATGACGTTGCCAACGATCAGCGTCGTGCTATCTACACCCAGCGTAACGAACTGCTGGACGTAACTGACGTTAGCGAAACCATCAACAGCATCCGTGAAGATGTCTTCAAAGCAACTATTGATGCCTATATTCCGCCGCAGTCTCTGGAAGAAATGTGGGATATCCCGGGTCTGCAGGAACGTCTGAAAAACGACTTCGATCTTGAGATGCCGATTTCAGAGTGGCTGGATAAAGAGCCTGAGCTGCACGAAGAAACGCTGCGTGAACGTATCCTGGCAAACGCCATCGAAGTTTATCAGCGTAAAGAAGAAGTTGTGGGCGCGGAGATGATGCGTCACTTCGAAAAAGGCGTGATGCTGCAAACTCTCGACTCTCTGTGGAAAGAGCACCTTGCTGCGATGGACTATCTGCGTCAGGGTATCCACCTGCGTGGTTATGCGCAAAAAGATCCGAAGCAGGAATACAAGCGTGAATCCTTCTCTATGTTTGCGTCAATGCTGGAATCACTGAAATACGAAGTGATCAGCACCCTGAGCAAAGTTCAGGTGCGTATGCCTGAAGAAGTCGAAGCCATGGAGCAGCAGCGTCGTGAAGAAGCTGAGCGCTTAGCGCAGATGCAGCAGTTGAGTCATAAAGGCGACGATTCTGCCGCAGCAGAAGAGCTGGCAGCACAAACCGGCGATCGTAAAGTGGGTCGTAACGATCCGTGTCCTTGCGGCTCTGGCAAAAAATACAAACAGTGCCACGGCCGTCTGAGCTAAGAAAATAACTTACTGAAAAGGCGCAGAATTCTGCGCCTTTTTTATGGACGATAAAGATGAAAATACTGCAAATCGCCGTCGGGATTATTCGTAATCAGCAACATGAAATTTTTATCACCCAGCGTGCGGCTGATGCCCACATGGCAAATAAGCTGGAATTCCCCGGCGGGAAAATTGAAGCGGGCGAAACGCCGGAGCAGGCGCTGATTCGCGAGCTACAGGAAGAAGTGGGGATCACGCCGACTCAAAGCTCATTGTTCGAAAAGCTGGAGTATCAGTTTCCGGACAGGCATATAACTCTGTGGTTCTGGCTGGTTGAAAGCTGGGAAGGCGAGCCGTGGGGAAAAGAGGGGCAACCGGCGCAGTGGATTGTGCAAGATGCTCTGAATGCGCAGGATTTCCCGCCCGCGAATGCACCGGTCATTGAAAAGCTGATTGCTGGCTAATGGTGCTGTAGGCCGGATAAGGCAACGCCGCATCCGGCAAATTATGGCGGGGGCGCTACGCTTGCCCGCCCTACGTTTTAGTTCGTAGGCCTGATAAGCGCAGCGCCATCAGGCAAAACAACATAAAATGTCGGATGCGGCGTGCCTTTTCCGACCCACCGTTTTAGCAGAATTACTTCTGCTCTTCACTCCAGTCGTCGCTTTCTGACAGATCACCAGAGCTTGGGATGCGTTTCTCTTCTGCGGCCCACTCTCCCAGATCGATTAACTGGCAGCGCTTGCTGCAGAATGGGCGAAACGGACTGACCTCAGCCCATACTACAGGCTTGCCGCAGGTTGGGCAGTTGACGATGGTTTGTTCAGACATGTTGACTCCTTAACAGCACGCCAGTTCAAAATCGAGGCGCTCAGGCACCTGACCATTCTCGCTATCCAGCGGCATAAAGCGGATGGCAAAACGGCTCTTATGACCAGAAATTTGCGGATAAAGCAGCGAATCAAGCGGCAACTGCAAGCGTAGCAGATCTGCATCTTCGCCGTTGTCCTGATAAAAACCATTCAGGCTGGTTTGCTTACGAAACGGCGCTGAGTTGCGAATTAAATCCAGTACCAGCGACAGCGCCTGATTGAGCGGATTCAGGCTGGCAAGCCAGGTTTCAACCTGCGCGTCACGATGCGACTGTGCCAGGTGTAACCAGATATGCAGAGTCGGCAGATCGAAACTGCAGCACCCGCCAGGAATACTTAAACGCTGACGTACGAGACCAATCAGACGATCTTCGCGCAGCGTCTGTCCAATACGCGGGGCAGAAATCAGAATGCTGCCTGCACTTTTTAGCTGCTGACGCAAAGAGTCTATTCTGCTTTGATCGACGCCGGGAACTTCGACCCAGGCCTGGAGTTTACGCTGCTGTCGCTCCAGTTCTTTGAGGAGTTCGGTACGGACTTCGCCGCGTTCAAATACATCCAGTAAATCTCCGATATTGCGGAAAAAATGCAGAGCGCCGGCATGGTCAGCAATGGGCAAATTAACGGAGAGCTGTTGGATTAAAAACTCAATGCGCAGCCATGTACGCATCTTCTCATTGAGAGGGTGTTCAAAAAGGACCTGGGTGTGCATTACGGTTTTTCCTGTGAGACAAACTGCGACGCGCATTGCAAATAGAGCGCGTGCAGGCGGGCGACATCCGAGGCGATGGCTTCCGGTGCGCCATTATTATCAATAACATCGTCTGCCACGGCCAGCCGCGCTTCACGCGTTGCCTGGGCAGCAAGAATTTGTTCAACATGCTCACGCGTGACGTCATCACGCTGCATGGTGCGTCTGAGCTGGGTTTCGGGGGTGACATCCACCACGAGTACGCGGTCGGCTTTTTTATACAGCGAATTTTCCACCAGCAAAGGGACAACCCATAGCAGATAAGGAGAGGTTGCTTGCTGAAACTGACGCTGGGTTTCCTGCTGAATAAGCGGATGAAGCAGGGCATTCAGCCAGCTTTTCTCCTCAGGATTGGAAAAAATGCGTTCGCGTAAAATGCGTCGCTGCAACGATCCGTCTGCGGCTATAACGTCGGAACCAAAATGTTCTTCGATCGCCTTAAGAGCAGGTGTGCCGGGTTCAACCACCTGGCGCGCAATAATATCTGCATCAATGACGTTTATTCCGAGGTCAGCGAACGCATTTGCAACGGTGCTTTTACCACTGCCAATGCCGCCGGTTAAGGCTACCGTATACCTCATAGATGCCGATCCTGGAGTTTAAGTTTGATTATCAAACAGTTAAAAGTTATGCGTGCGAAGGCGAGGCTGCTGCAGGATTAACCTACTATTCGCCAGGTAAATTTATGGGATTGTAGCGTAAAAAAAGAGAATTTCGCAGTCTTGCGCGGCATTGATTAGTGCGTATGATAGCGTCACTGGAGTTGTGAGTTTCGATTTTTCGCCATTAACCCCAGGAATCCGCACATGCGTATCGAAGAAGATCTGAAGTTAGGTTTCAAAGACGTTCTTATCCGCCCTAAGCGTTCTACTCTCAAAAGCCGTTCCGATGTTGAGCTGGAACGTCAATTTACCTTTAAGCATTCAGGTCAGACCTGGTCCGGCGTACCTATTATTGCCGCGAACATGGACACTGTCGGGACGTTTGCCATGGCAACGGCACTGGCATCCTTCGACATCCTGACCGCTGTGCACAAACACTATTCTGTTGAAGACTGGGCCGCCTTCATCGCAGAGAGCTCTGCCGATGTGCTCAAACACGTAATGGTTTCAACCGGTACGTCTGATGCAGATTTCGAAAAAACTAAACAGATTCTGGCGCTCAACCCCGCGTTGAACTTTATCTGCATTGATGTGGCCAATGGCTACTCAGAGCATTTTGTTCAGTTCGTGTCGAAAGCGCGTGAAGCATGGCCGACAAAAACGATCTGTGCGGGCAATGTGGTCACTGGTGAAATGTGTGAAGAGCTGGTGCTCTCCGGTGCTGATATTGTCAAAGTCGGCATTGGCCCAGGTTCTGTATGTACCACGCGTGTAAAAACCGGCGTTGGCTATCCACAGCTTTCTGCGGTTATTGAATGCGCCGATGCAGCCCACGGTCTGGGTGGCATGATTGTCAGCGACGGCGGCTGCACCATGCCGGGTGACGTGGCAAAAGCGTTCGGTGGCGGCGCAGACTTCGTGATGCTCGGCGGCATGCTGGCTGGTCATGAAGAAAGTGGCGGCAAAATTGTTGAAGAAAACGGTGAGAAATTCATGCTGTTCTACGGTATGAGCTCTGAATCTGCCATGACGCGTCACGTAGGTGGTGTTGCACAGTACCGCGCTGCAGAAGGTAAAACCGTCAAGCTGCCACTGCGCGGCCCGGTTGATAATACCGCTCGCGATATCCTCGGCGGTTTGCGTTCTGCTTGTACCTATGTGGGCGCATCCCGTCTGAAAGAGCTGACCAAACGTACAACGTTTATTCGTGTACAGGAACAAGAAAACCGTGTTTTCAATAGCCTGTAAGAACAGCTAGTTCTGTGAAATGCCTGATGGCGTTACGCCGTCATCAGGCATTTGAATCTATCCCACCCCGCTCATCGCATCTCCCAAATGGAAAATCGGTAAATACATCGCGACGACCAGCGTACCGATGATAAGCCCCGTAATGACCAGCAACGCAGGCTCAAGTAATGCAGCCAAATTCTCAGCCTGAGCCAGGGTTTTCTCGCCATGGTGATGCGCAAGGTTGCGCAGCATTGCATCCAGCGAGCCGGAAGCTTCACCAGTTCTGACCAGCTGTATACACAATGGGCTGAATTCACCACTATTTTTAAGCGCTAACCAGATCGGTTTTCCAGAGCTGATGTCCTGCTGAACCAGTGCTAAACGTTGAGACCAGAAAGGGTTAGCCAGCGTTTCGGTAACGCTCTCAAGACCCTGCAAAAAGGGAATGCCCGCATTTTGCGTTAACGCCAGAACAGTGAATATCTGCGTGAGTTTTTGCCCTCTCACCATCGGCCCTATGACCGGGAGGCTGAGCAGCAATTTCTGGCGCAGAATGAGCCAGTACGGTTTCTGCTTTATCAAATGATGTATGGCAACTGCTACCAGGCCAAGTGCTACCGCCAGCCATCCCCATTGGCTGCTACAGTGTGCGATGGTAATAATCCACTGAGTGAGCGCCGGTAGCGGGGTGTTGAACGTCTGGTAGATAGCGGCAAACTCAGGGAGTACAAACTGCAGCATCGCAAATACGACCATCACCGCCATTGTTATGATGATGATCGGATAGCGCAGGGCTTTTTTAACTTTATCAGCAAGTTGCTGTTGTTTCTTTTGCTGGTAGGCGAGTTCAAAACAGCAGTCGTCCAGCTTACCCGTAAGTTCTCCGGTACGGATCATTGCCTGGTAAAGGGGCGGAAAAACGTGTTGCCATTGTGATAACGAGGCGGAGAGGGTTATGCCCTGTTCCATATCGTAAGCCAGCGTACGCAGTAGCGCCTGCCATTGAGTGCTGGGATGCTGTTCAGCAAGCAGAGCTAGCCCTGTTGAGAGCGTTAACCCTGCCTTTAGCAATGTCGCCAACTGGTGTATGGTTTCGGCACTTTTTGTACGGCTCCAGTGCGAGATTTTGACACGCATACGTTTAATGCGCAGCGGCGTAATCTGTTGTTCCTCAAGAGCCAGCATCAATGACGGTCGGGTATCGGCCCATAGCGTTCCTTCCAGCGATTTACCTTCGTTGTTAATGCCTTGCCAGCGCCAAAGCTGTTTAGCGGACATGAGGTATGCCCAGTACACGAATTAGCTCTTCAAATGTCGTTAACCCTTGCTCGACGGCCTGACAGCCATTCTCGAAAAGCGTTCTCATTCCTGATTTCTGAGCATCAGATTCCACTTCGTCTACGGATGTGCCACTGGCAATACTCTGACGTAATGCCGGAGTAACAGGGAGCACTTCAAACAATGCCGTACGGCCATAAAATCCGTGATAACAATGTTTGCAGCCAGGGGCCTGCCAATTCGGTAGTGGTGTAGGCCAGACAGTTTTCGGGAGCGTGATAGGCGTACTCTGATGTTGTCGGCAATGGGGGCACAACTTTCTGACCAACCGCTGTGCAATAACGAGCGTCAGCGCGGAGGCGATCATCCAGCGTGCGACACCCATTTGTTGCAGGCGCACCAGCGTTTCACTGGTGGAATTGGTATGCAGCGTAGAAAGAACCAGATGACCTGTTTGTGCGGCTTTAAGGGCTATTTCTGCCGTTTCGCCATCGCGGATTTCACCCACCATGATAATGTCGGGATCCTGGCGCAGCAGCGCGCGCAATACGCCCTGAAAAGTCAAACCGGCGCGTGGGTGAATTTGCGTCTGGTTGAGACCTGCGATCGGGATCTCTACCGGATCCTCCACGCTACAAAGATTCACATCCGGGGTGTTTCGGGTTTGCAGCGCACTGTACAGCGTGACCGTTTTGCCGCTTCCGGTAGGCCCGGTAACCAGAATCAGCCCCTGAGGCTGCTGCAAGGCTTGCGAAAATGCGGCCAGCTGCGCGTCTTGCATTCCCAGCGCCGCGATCTCCAGTGACTGATCGACCTGATGAAGTAGCCGTAACACGACTTTTTCGCCGTAGCGACAGGGTAGGGTGGCGATGCGAAACGAGACCGGCTCTCCTGAAATCTCAACGGTAAATTGTCCGTCTTGTGGAAGCCGATGCTCGGCGATATCCAGGCTGCCTAATACTTTTAACCTTGCGGTGATGGCTATGCCCATCTCGGTCGTGACTTCCGGTAACGCGTGAAGCACGCCATCTACGCGCAATCTGATTCGATAGTGATTTTCCTCGGGTTCAAAATGAATATCAGAAGCCCGTTGCATCAGAGCGGAATGAAACGTCTGATTCAGCAAGTCTGCTGCGCTGGCGCTGCTTTTCGTGACCACTGCCGGGAGCATTTTCTGCGGTGTATGCGTGTGGCCTTCCATTTGCTGACGTGTCCAGCAGACAATGTCGATGTGTCGGGTGGTGGCAAAATGCAGCGCATCCAGCAGCTCGTGTGATGGGGCGTCTACGACGGCGATATGCACCACTTCATTGTCTGCATCCAGTAATATTGCCTGATAACGTTGGCATAGTGCCGTAAGTTGGGTGGTGTTCATCTCTGTTCCTTAGTGGGTATCGAAGCGGAAAACGTCTTCACAGGCCTGCTGCAATGCGCTGTCGTTCTGGATGACGCAGTTTCGGTTCCAGCCGGTAATGCCGTTGGCATTGTCCCAACCTGGCGTCATGGTGATGCTTAGCCCGTTCAGGCTTTCCTGCCCACTAAGGCTGACAACTCCCTTTTCAACGCTCATGGCTGAGACGTAACGGGTAGTTGTTGGAGAGGGAATACCATTCGTTCCGGCATCGCAGGTATTTGTTCCGCCATGCTCCAGTGCACAGAGCTCAACCGCCGTGCGATAGGGGACAAATGTTTGCAGCATGTCTGTCAGCGCGGCTTTGCGCAGATAGTTTTGATATGCCGGAATGCCGATGGCGCTAAGGATGGCAATAATGCCAATCACCACCATGAGTTCGATAAGCGTAAAGCCTCGTTGCTTGTTCATCGTTCGCTCCTTGAGTTTGCTGGCGCTACTTTGGCAAACCGACGGGAGGACGGCGAGAGACAAAAAACAAAACGGGAAAGCGGGTTCAGAGGATTTTTACGAAATTACAGAGTCAGACAATGTACTTGCGAAGAGACTCGAAGAAACTGCCGGGTGGTGGTGTAAATGCCGTATTCGGCTTACGGAATAAACCTGTGTAGTAGGCCCGATAAGCGAAGCGTCATCGGGCAATACAATCAGCAATTAGCGAAATCGCATGGAGAGATCGAGTGCGCGAACATGTTTGGTCAGCGCGCCAACGGAGATAAAGTCCACACCGGTTTCGGCAAATTCGCGCAGCGTTTCATGGGTGACGTTGCCCGACACTTCCAGACGCGCCTGGCCGTTGGTGCGTTTTACCGCTTCGCGCATTTGGTCAGTTTCGAAGTTATCGAGCATGATGATATCGGCCCCGGCTTTCAGCGCGTCGTCCAGTTCATCCAGGCTTTCTACTTCGACTTCAACCGGCACATCCGGGTGCAACCAGAAGGCTTTTTCGACGGCCTGACGTACCGAGCCGGAAGCAATAATGTGGTTTTCTTTAATCAGGAAGGCGTCGGACAGCCCCAAACGATGATTCGCGCCGCCGCCGCACAATACGGCGTATTTTAGCGCGGTACGCAGTCCCGGCAGGGTTTTGCGCGTATCCAGCAGTTGGGTCTTGGTTCCCGCTAACAGGTCGACGTATTTACGCACTTCACTCGCTACACCTGAAAGCGTCTGCACAAAATTCAGCGCAGTACGTTCACCGGTCAGTAAAACGCGGGAAGGGCCGTCCAGTTCAAACAGCGGCTGATTGGCCTTTATGCTGTCGCCATCTTCGACATGCCAGGTGATGTTGACATCATCGCCAGCCAGCTGAATAAAGACCTCTTCCACCCAACGTTTTCCACAAAAAACGCCATCTTCGCGGGTGATTACGGTGGCATGGGAGCGCATGTCTTCGGGTAAAAGCTGTGCGGTGATATCGTTATTGGCATCAACTTCTCCGCCTAAATCTTCACGCAGCGCCTGAGCTACAGCGGCAGGGATATCCAGATTTATGCGTTCCAACAGCGCGTCACGTCGGTAGTCAGGGTTATAGCGGCGAGGCGGCATGATAAAACTCCAAATTGCTAACGAATCATAAGGTGGAAACATGCTACCCTGAACCTGATATGAGCACCACCAATAAGGAGATTCTGCATGTTGTTAGACGAGGGCTGGCTGGCAGAGGCGCGACGCGTTCCCTCTCCGCATTACGATTGCCGCCCGGATGACGAAAACCCTTCTCTGCTGGTGGTGCATAATATCAGCCTGCCGCCCGGCGAGTTTGGCGGCCCGTGGATAGACGCTCTGTTTACGGGCACGATTGATCCCAACGCCCATCCTTATTTTGCCGGGATCGCCCATCTGCGTGTTTCGGCCCATTGTTTGATTCGCCGTGACGGTGAAATCGTGCAATATGTGCCTTTTGATAAACGCGCCTGGCATGCGGGTGTGTCGAGCTATCAAGGGCGAGAACGCTGTAATGATTTTTCAATTGGTATTGAGTTGGAAGGGACGGATACGCTGGCCTATACCGATGCGCAGTATCAGCAACTGGCTGCCGTGACGAATACTCTGATTACGCGTTATCCGGCCATTGCTAACAACATGACAGGACATTGCAATATTGCGCCCGAGCGTAAGACCGATCCCGGGCCGTCCTTTGACTGGGCAAGGTTCCGCGCCCTGGTCACCCCCTCGTCGCACAAGGAGATGACATGACGCTGTTTACAACATTATTGGTGTTGATTGTTGAACGCCTGTTTAAGCTGGGTGAGCACTGGCAGCTTGATCACCGGATTGAAGCTTTTTTCCGCCGGATTAAGCATTTTTCGATGATGCGTACGGTAGGCATGACTCTGATTGCGATGGGAGTGACATTTCTGCTACTGCGCGCACTTCATGGGCTGTTGTTTAATGTTCCGTTGCTGGTGGCGTGGATCTTAATTGGCTTGCTGTGCATCGGTGCTGGCAAGGCGCGCCTTCACTACCACGCTTACCTGAACGCGGCTGCTCGCGATGATGCTCACGCCCGTGATGCGATGGCCAGCGAGCTGACGCTTATCCATGGGGTTCCGCCGGACTGCGATGAGCGTGAATTCTTGCGCGAACTGCAGAACGCGTTGTTATGGAACAACTTCCGTTTTTATCTGGCGCCGTTATTTTGGCTGATTGTCGGTGGTCCGTGGGGACCTGTGACGCTGGTTGGTTATGCTTTTTTACGCGCCTGGCAGTCCTGGCTGGCGCGCTATCAGACACCGCACCAGCGTCTGCAATCAGGCATTGATGCGATCCTGCATGTGCTGGATTGGATCCCGGTGCGTCTGGCGGGCGTGGTCTATGCGCTGTTGGGACATGGTGAGAAAGCGCTGCCGGCCTGGTTTGCCTCGCTTGCGGATCTGCACACGTCGCAATATCAGGTGCTTACGCGTCTGGCGCAGTTCTCGCTGGCGCGTGAACCGCACACCGATAAAGTCGAAACGCCAAAAGCCGCCGTTTCGCTGGCGAAGAAAACCTCGTTTGTGGTGGTGGTGGTTATTGCGGTGCTCACCATTTATGGGGCATTAGTATAGCGTTGTGCCGGATGGCGCTAATGCTTATCCGGCCTACAATGAAAAAACGTGTAGGCCCGGTAAGCGCTAGCGCCACCGGGCAGTGCAACGGTTTAGTTCGTATCAGCAGGCGGCACGCCAAAATCTGGCATGCCGTTTTCGTCCCAACGCACGAGCTTCAGACGAGTGTGGCGGTTTGGGTCGTACAGCGGATCGCCCTCGATTTCGGTGTAGTTTCTCGCGTGATACACCAGTACATCTTCACCTTCCGGCGTTTGTGTAAAGCTGTTGTGTCCTGGCCCAAACTGGCGGTTTTCATAACTGGTGGTAAAGACCGGACGCGGTGATTTGTGCCAGTTCTGCGGTTTGAGCGGATCGGCGTTGAGGTCAATCCACAATAATCCCATACAGTAGTTCTCATCGGTGGCGCTGGCGGAATAGCTGATAAACAGCTTATCGCCATGAACCATGACGGCAGGACCTTCATTGACCCAAAAACCCCGGCATTCCCAGTCATACTCAGGATGACTTAGCATGACCGGCTCGCCTTTAATCGTCCATGGATTTTCCAGCTCAGCGAGATAGATATTGGAGTTTCCGGCGATATCGGGCGACTTCTGCGCCCAGAGGTACCACTGTTTTCCCTGATGGTTAAAGGTGGTGGCATCAAGCGCAAAGGTATCAAACTGCGTTTTAATCTGACCTTTCTCCGTCCACTGCCCGGTCAGCGGATCGGCGTCGGCACATTCGAGCGCAAACATGCGATGCTGGAACATCCCCAGCTTGTCGAGCGACTGTGTGTGGGTGGCAGCAAAATAGATGTACCACTTGCCTGCCAGATGATGGATTTCGGGTGCCCAGATGAGTTGGCTCATGGGGCCACTTTCTGGTTTGCGCCAGACGACAACCGGGGCGGCGGTGCGCAACCCTTCCAGCGAGTCGGCCCGGCGTATCTCCAGTCGGTCATATTCGGGTACTGAAGCAATGAAATAATAGTGGCTACCGTCACGTAAGATAAACGGATCGGCACGCTGTTCAATAAAGGGATTTGGCCACTGATTCATTAGGCTTTCCTTACGGTTTCAGTCGTTTTTATATCGTGGTATTCATTCAGTTCACGGTAGTTGGCGCGGCGCTTTTCTAAATCTGTCTGGATTTGCTGCATAAACTCGCGGTCAACTTTCAGCAGACGAACCACGCCTGCGGTAATCAGGTAGCCTACGCCCGGTATGATGGTAAACAGCAGCATAATACCGTTAATGGCAGAGTCGCTTTGCGCTTTCGCCCCAGCGTCGTAGCCGTACCAGGAGAGCAGGAAGCCGACCATCGCTCCGGCAATCGCCAGGCCCAGTTTCAGGAAGAACAGGTTACCGGAGAAGCTGATTCCGGTGATGCGTTTACCGGTTTTCCACTCGCCATAGTCATCGACATCCGCCATCAGCGACCAGTGCAGCGGAGAAGGAATTTGGTGCAGGATGTTGAGCAGGAAGTAGAGCACCATAATCATCATGGTGGCTTTCGGATCGAAGAAGTAAAACGCGGCAGAGAAAATCGCCAGGATAATATTGGTCCAGAAGAAGACTTTCAGTTTGCACCAGCGATCGGTTAATACCTTCGCCAACATACTGCCGATCATCATGCCGATCACACCAAGACTGATAAACAGCGTTGCGAACTGCGTGCTTTGCTGCATAACCCATGTCACGTAGTACATGGTGGCAGCCATGCGAATAAAGCCCGGACAGACGTTGCACAGTGTTAACAGCAGAATTTTTACCCACTGATCGTTCTTCCACACGTCTTTCAGATCGGCTTTTAAATCGTCATTGGTCTGGACAGCAGGGCGCACGCGTTCACGGACCGTAGCGAAGCAAAACAGGAACATACACATGCCGATGAAAGCCAGAACCGCCATCGCCATCTGATACCCTTTGGCTTTGTCTTCCCCGCCGAACCAGTCGGCCATTGGCAGCAAGGTGAGGGACAGCAGCAGGGTTGCAATGCCTACCAACACAAAGCGATATGACTGGCAGGCGACGCGTTCCTTCGGATCGTTGGTGATGACGCTGCCGAGCGAGCAGTAGGGAATGTTGATCGCTGTATAAGTAATAGATAGCAGGAAGTAGGTAACGAACGCATAGATAACTTTGCTGTTATAGGTCCACTCTGGAGTGGTAAACATCAGTACGCTGAATAACGCGTACGGGAAAGCCATCCATAGAAGCCATGGACGAAATCGACCATATTTACTACGGGTGCGGTCGGCCATCGCGCCCATTATAGGGTCGGTAACGGCGTCGATAACGCGTACTGAGAGCAGTAATACGCCGACCAGTGCAGGTGCCAGACCAAAAATGTCTGTGTAAAAATAGTTAACAAACAACATGATGGCGCCAAAGATGATGTTGCATCCGGCGTCGCCCATTCCATAGCCGATCTTTTCTTTCACCGTGAGCTTACTGGTTTCCATCAACTGCACTCCATTAATGAGATATGGAGAGAATTATTGTCCGGCACCGGTGTTTTTGCGTTGCAGGATAACGCCGCTGATATGGACTAAACAGTCGTGAGTGGGAAAGTGTGAGGCAGGTAACAACCCCCACCTGACGCAGGTGGGGGGAGGGGGGATTAATGCGCTTTAACCGCGCCGGCCGTTTTTTGTTTACACAGGTAGCCGATGCCAAGAATGGCAATCCATACAGGGATTAAGTACACCGAGATCGCCATACCCGGCGTCATCAGCATAATCACCAGTACTGCAGCCATGAAAATCAGGCACACCCAGTTACCCAGCGGATAGAGCAGCGCCGGGAAGCGGGTGGTAACACCCTGCTGCTGTTTGGCTTTGCGGAACTTCATGTGTGCCAGGCTAATCATTGCCCAGTTGATCACCAGTGCGGAAACCACCAGCGCCATCAGCAGGCCAAAGGCGGATTCCGGTGCCAGGTAGTTGATCAGCACACACAGAGCCGTCACCAGTGCGGAAACCAGAATGGTGTTCACCGGTACACCGCGTTTGTCGACGTTCATCAGCGCTTTCGGCGCATTGCCCTGCTGTGCCAGACCGAACAGCATACGGCTGTTGCAGTATACGCAGCTGTTATAGACAGAAAGGGCGGCAGTCAGCACTACGATGTTCAGGGCATTAGCAACAAAGGTGTCGCCCAGCTCGTGGAAAATAAGGACAAACGGGCTGGTATCCGCCGTGACACGCGTCCACGGCATCAGGGAAAGCAGAACCGCCAGCGAACCCACATAGAAAATCAGGATACGGTAGATAACCTGGTTGGTCGCTTTGGGAATGCTTTGCTCTGGGTTATCCGCTTCTGCTGCGGTGATCCCGACCAGCTCCAGCCCACCGAAAGAGAACATAATAATAGCCATCATCATCACCAGACCGGTGAAGCCATGCGGCAGGAAGCCTCCCTGGTCCCACAGGTTGCTGACGCTGGCCTGCGGGCCGCCGTTACCGCTAAACAGTAACCAGCCGCCGAACAGGATCATCGCTACGACGGCAATGACTTTAATAATGGCGAACCAGAACTCCATCTCACCAAACACTTTCACGTTGGTCAGGTTGATGGCGTTGATCAGCACAAAGAAGGCAGCCGCAGACACCCATGTTGGGATCTCCGGGTACCAGAACTGGATGTATTTACCCACGGCAGTTAGCTCAGCCATGGCAACCAGCACGTACAGCACCCAATAGTTCCAGCCGGAAGAGAACCCCGCGAAACCGCCCCAGTATTTATAAGCAAAGTGACTAAATGAGCCTGCAACGGGCTCTTCAACCACCATTTCACCTAACTGACGCATAATCAAAAAGGCGATAAAGCCGGCAATAGCGTAACCCAGAATAATACCCGGCCCTGCAGACTGGATAACGGATGCGCTACCGAGGAATAACCCGGTACCAATCGCGCCACCCAGCGCGATTAGCTGTATATGGCGGTTCTTAAGGCCGCGCTTGAGCTGATCGCCATGCTGTTGACTTTCCATCATGAAACCTCGTGTGTGGTTTTACTCTTCATATTTCGAGTGCTTATTTTTTGAACTACGCAGCAATGCGTGTGTAAGTTTGCAATTCCGTTTGTTGTATTAATTTGTTTACAGATGCTTTTGATAAAATGTTGCCTTAATACTTTTGTCTTGATCAGAATAATGATATGCGAGCGCGAATGCACCTGCTTTATGCGGGGAAGATGACGAGTTGAATAAAAAGAAACCATTTGTAAATGCGAGTTTATCTACCACAAAATTTCCATTTTGAATTTCTATTCATTAATAGTGGTTGATATATCGATAAATAAGCAGGTGAATCGGTTCAGATGAGATAATTTTTCGTTTCAATTCCGTTAAAACTACCCCGAGGTGGGTAAATTTAACATTTGTGCATAGTTACATGTTTGAAACGTTATTTCTGTAATGTTGTTAAAATATGCCTCCTTTACTGATTTCAATCAAAACCTGTATGGACAGAAGGTGAATACTTTGTTACTTTAGCGTCAAGAACATGAAATTGGTAAGACCAATTGACTCCGGGCAAATGGCTTAAGACAGGAAATCATGGCCTACAGCAAAATCCGCCAACCAAAACTCTCCGATGTGATTGAGCAGCAGCTGGAGTTTTTAATTCTTGAGGGGACACTTCGCCCCGGAGAAAAACTCCCACCGGAACGCGAGCTGGCAAAACAGTTCGACGTCTCCCGCCCCTCCTTACGCGAGGCGATCCAACGCCTTGAAGCGAAGGGCTTACTGCTTCGTCGTCAGGGCGGTGGCACTTTTGTTCAGAGCAGCCTGTGGCAGAGCTTTAGCGACCCACTGGTAGAGCTGCTCTCCGACCATCCTGAATCCCAGTTTGACCTGCTTGAGACGCGCCATGCGCTGGAAGGTATTGCGGCTTATTACGCTGCACTGCGCAGCACGGATGAAGACAAAACGCGTATCCGTGAACTCCACCATGCGATCGAGCTTGCTCAACAGTCCGGCGATCTTGACGGCGAATCTGATGCGGTACTCCAGTATCAAATTGCTGTCACCGAAGCGGCACACAATGTGGTGCTGCTCCATTTGCTAAGGTGTATGGAGCCGATGCTGGCCCAGAACGTTCGGCAAAACTTCGAATTGCTGTATGCGCGTCGTGAAATGCTGCCACTGGTTAGCAGTCACCGTACCCGTATTTTTGAAGCAATTATTGCCGGGAAGCCGGAAGAGGCGCGTGAAGCGTCCCACCGTCACCTAGCGTTTATCGAAGAGATCCTGCTGGACAGAAGCCGTGAGGAAAGCCGTCGTGAACGCGCCTTACGCCGTCTGGAGCAACGAAAGAATTAGTGATTTTTCTGGTAGAACGTTAACCAGAAGATGTTGTAAATCAAGCGCCATATAAAGTGCGCGGCAACTAAACGCAGAACCTGTCTTATTACGCTCTCTGGCGAGAACGTAATGGGACAGGTTCCAGATAACTCAACGTATTAGATAGATAAGGAATACCCCCATGTCAGAACGTTTCCCAAATGACGTGGATCCGATCGAAACTCGCGACTGGCTACAGGCGATCGAATCGGTCATCCGTGAAGAAGGTGTTGAGCGTGCTCAGTATCTGATCGACCAACTGCTTTCAGAAGCTCGCAAAGGCGGCGTGAAAGTAGCGGCAGGTGCAGGGGCCAGCAATTATGTAAACACTATTGCCGTTGAAGATGAACCGGAATACCCGGGCAATCTGGAGCTGGAACGTCGTATTCGTTCTGCTATCCGCTGGAACGCCATCATGACCGTACTGCGCGCGTCTAAAAAGGACCTCGAGCTGGGTGGCCACATGGCATCCTTCCAGTCCTCCGCAACGGTATATGATGTTTGCTTCAACCACTTCTTCCGTGCACGCAACGAGCAAGATGGCGGCGATCTGGTGTACTTCCAGGGTCACATCTCTCCGGGCATCTACGCACGCGCATTCCTGGAAGGTCGTCTGACTGAAGAGCAGATGAACAACTTCCGTCAGGAAGTACATGGCAAAGGCCTGTCTTCCTACCCGCACCCGAAACTGATGCCAGAATTCTGGCAGTTCCCGACCGTATCTATGGGTCTGGGCCCAATCGGTGCTATCTACCAGGCTAAATTCCTGAAATATCTGGAACACCGTGGCCTGAAAGATACCTCTAAACAGACCGTTTACGCCTTCCTGGGCGACGGCGAGATGGATGAGCCAGAATCTAAAGGTGCGATCACCATCGCGACCCGTGAAAAACTGGACAACCTGGTCTTTGTTATCAACTGTAACCTGCAGCGTCTTGACGGCCCGGTAACCGGTAACGGCAAGATTGTTAACGAACTGGAAGGCATCTTCGCGGGCGCTGGCTGGAACGTTATCAAAGTCATGTGGGGCGGTCGTTGGGATGAGCTGCTGCGTAAAGACACCAGCGGTAAACTGATCCAGCTGATGAACGAAACCGTTGACGGCGACTACCAGACCTTCAAATCCAAAGATGGCGCATACGTACGTGAGCACTTCTTCGGTAAATACCCGGAAACCGCAGCACTGGTTGCTGACTGGACTGACGAGCAGATTTGGGCTCTGAACCGTGGTGGTCACGATCCGAAGAAAGTCTACGCTGCACTGAAAAAAGCGCAGGAAACCAAAGGCAGAGCAACTGTAATCCTGGCCCATACCATCAAAGGTTACGGCATGGGTGACACTGCTGAAGGTAAAAACATCGCTCACCAGGTTAAGAAAATGAACATGGACGGCGTGCGTTATATCCGCGACCGTTTCAACGTTCCTGTGACTGATGAGCAGGTTGAAAACCTGTCTTACATCACCTTCCCGGAAGGTTCTGAAGAGCACACTTATCTGCACGCTCAGCGTCAGAAACTGCATGGCTACCTGCCAGCTCGTCAGCCGAACTTCACCGAGAAGCTGGAACTGCCAGCTCTGGAAGACTTCGGTGCGCTGCTGGAAGAGCAGAACAAAGAAATCTCCACCACTATCGCTTTCGTTCGTGCCCTGAACGTGATGCTGAAGAACAAGTCGATCAAAGATCGTCTGGTTCCGATCATCGCTGACGAAGCGCGTACTTTCGGTATGGAAGGTCTGTTCCGTCAGATTGGTATCTACAGCCCGAACGGTCAGCAGTACACCCCGCAGGACCGTGAGCAGGTTGCTTACTATAAAGAAGACGAGAAAGGTCAGATCCTGCAGGAAGGTATCAACGAACTGGGTGCAGGCGCATCCTGGCTGGCTGCTGCGACTTCTTACAGCACCAACGATCTGCCGATGATCCCGTTCTACATCTACTACTCCATGTTCGGGTTCCAGCGTATTGGTGACCTGTGCTGGCAGGCAGGCGACCAACAGGCTCGCGGCTTCCTGGTAGGGGGTACTTCTGGTCGTACTACGCTGAACGGTGAAGGTCTGCAGCACGAAGATGGTCACAGCCATATTCAGTCTCTGACTATCCCGAACTGTATCTCTTACGATCCGTCTTACGCGTACGAAGTTGCGGTCATCATGCACGATGGTCTGGAGCGTATGTACGGTGAGAAACAAGAGAACGTTTACTACTACATCACCACGCTGAACGAAAACTACCACATGCCGGCAATGCCAGCAGGTGCCGAGGAAGGTATCCGTAAAGGTATCTACAAACTCGAAACCCTCGAAGGTAAGAAAGGTAAAGTTCAGCTGCTGGGCTCCGGTTCTATCCTGCGTCACGTGCGTGAAGCAGCACAGATCCTGGCGAACGACTACGGTGTAGGTTCTGACGTTTACAGCGTAACCTCCTTCACTGAACTGGCGCGTGATGGCCAGGATTGTGAGCGCTGGAACATGCTGCACCCGCTGGAAACTCCGCGCGTTCCGTACATCGCTCAGGTGATGAACGACGCTCCGGCAGTAGCATCTACTGACTATATGAAACTGTTTGCCGAACAGGTTCGTACTTATGTACCAGCTGATGATTATCGCGTACTGGGTACTGACGGTTTCGGTCGCTCTGACAGCCGTGAAAACCTGCGTCACCACTTCGAAGTTGATGCTTCCTACGTGGTTGTAGCGGCCCTGGGCGAACTGGCTAAACGTGGCGAAATCGATAAGAAAGTGGTTGCAGATGCAATCATCAAATTCAACATCGATGCAGATAAAGTTAACCCGCGTCTGGCGTAAGAGGTAAAAGAATAATGGCTATCGAAATCAATGTACCGGACATCGGGGCTGATGAAGTTGAAATCACCGAGATCCTGGTCAAAGTAGGCGACAAAGTTGAAGCTGAACAGTCGCTGATCACCGTAGAAGGCGACAAAGCCTCTATGGAAGTTCCGTCCCCTCAGGCGGGTATCGTTAAAGAGATCAAAGTCTCTGTTGGCGACAAAACTGAGACCGGCAAACTGATCATGATTTTCGATTCCGCCGACGGTGCAGCAGCTGCTGCACCTGCTCAGGCAGAAGAGAAGAAAGAAGCAGCTCCGGCAGCAGCACCTGCTGCCTCTGCGGCGAAAGACGTACACGTACCTGACATCGGCGGCGACGAAGTAGAAGTTACCGAGATCATGGTTAAAGTGGGCGACACCGTTGCGGCTGAACAGTCTCTGATCACCGTTGAAGGTGACAAAGCCTCTATGGAAGTTCCGGCGCCGTTCGCCGGTACCGTTAAAGAGATCAAAATCAACACGGGTGACAAAGTGTCTACCGGTTCCCTGATTATGGTCTTCGAAGTGGCGGGCGCAGCGCCTGCTGCTGCACCGGCTCAGGCGGCAGCTCCAGCAGCAGCGGCGGCTCCTGCTGCTTCCGGCTCGAAAGAAGTTAACGTACCGGATATCGGTGGTGACGAAGTTGAAGTCACTGAAGTGATGGTTAAAGTGGGCGATAAAATTGCCGCTGAGCAGTCACTGATCACCGTTGAAGGCGATAAAGCGTCGATGGAAGTTCCGGCACCGTTCGCGGGTACCGTGAAAGAAATCAAAATCAGCACCGGCGACAAAGTTAAAACCGGTTCTCTGATTATGGTCTTCGAAGTCGAAGGCGCAGCACCTGCAGCAGCTCCTGCACAAGCAGCTGCTCCGGCTCCGGCCGCTGCACCAGCGCCTGCGCAAGCCGCAGCTCCGGCCGCAAAAGCGGAAGGCAAATCTGAGTTTGCTGAAAACGACGCTTACGTTCATGCAACGCCGCTGATTCGTCGCCTGGCGCGCGAATTCGGTGTGAACCTGGCGAAAGTGAAAGGTTCTGGCCGTAAAGGTCGTATCCTGCGTGAAGACGTTCAGGCTTACGTGAAAGACGCTATCAAGCGTGCTGAAGCGGCTCCGGCTGCTGCTGCAGGCGGCGGTATCCCGGGCATGCTGCCCTGGCCGAAAGTGGACTTCAGCAAGTTTGGTGAAATCGAAGAAGTGGAACTGGGCCGTATCCAGAAAATCTCTGGTGCTAACCTGAGCCGTAACTGGGTGATGATCCCACACGTTACGCACTTCGATAAGACCGATATCACCGATCTGGAAGCGTTCCGTAAACAGCAGAACGCCGAAGCTGAAAAACGTAAACTGGACGTGAAATTCACCCCAGTAGTCTTCATCATGAAAGCCGTTGCCGCAGCTCTGGAACAGATGCCGCGCTTCAACAGCTCCCTGTCTGAAGACGGTCAGCGCCTGACCCTGAAGAAATACATCAACATCGGTGTAGCGGTTGATACTCCTAATGGTCTGGTTGTTCCGGTCTTCAAAGACGTGAATAAGAAGAGCATTACCGAGCTGTCTCGTGAACTGACCGTGATCTCCAAGAAAGCGCGTGATGGCAAGCTGACCGCTGGCGAAATGCAGGGCGGTTGCTTCACCATCTCCAGCATCGGTGGCCTGGGTACTACCCACTTCGCGCCGATTGTGAACGCGCCGGAAGTGGCTATCCTCGGTGTCTCCAAGTCCTCTATGGAGCCAGTGTGGAACGGTAAAGAGTTTATGCCGCGTCTGATGATGCCGATTTCGCTCTCCTTCGACCACCGTGTAATTGACGGTGCGGATGGTGCGCGCTTTATCACCATCATCAACAACATGCTGTCTGACATTCGCCGCCTGGTGATGTAAGCGAAAAAGCCGGCCCGACGGCCGGCTTTTTTCTGGTAATCTCATGAAGTCAGTGAGGTTATTGTGCGAAAGACAAATCGGTTGCCGTTTGTTGTTTCAAAATTGTTAACAATTTTGTAAAATACGGGCGGATAGAACGACCCGCTGGACGACGGGTATAAATTAAGAGGTCATGATGAGCACTGAAATCAAAACTCAGGTCGTGGTACTTGGGGCAGGCCCTGCAGGTTACTCTGCTGCCTTCCGTTGCGCAGATTTAGGTCTGGAGACCGTCATCGTAGAACGTTACAGCACCCTTGGTGGTGTTTGTCTGAACGTCGGCTGTATCCCTTCTAAAGCGCTGCTGCACGTAGCAAAAGTTATCGAAGAAGCCAAAGCGCTGGCTGAACACGGTATCGTTTTTGGCGAGCCGAAAACCGATATCGACAAGATTCGTACCTGGAAAGAAAAAGTTATCACTCAGCTGACCGGCGGTCTGGCGGGTATGGCCAAAGGCCGTAAAGTGAAAGTGGTTAACGGTCTGGGTAAATTTACCGGGGCAAACACCCTGGAAGTTGAAGGCGAAAACGGCAAAACCGTGATCAACTTCGACAACGCAATCATCGCGGCGGGTTCCCGTCCGATCGAACTGCCGTTTATTCCGCATGAAGATCCGCGCGTGTGGGATTCCACCGATGCACTGGAACTGAAAACTGTTCCTAAGCGCCTGCTGGTAATGGGCGGCGGTATCATCGGTCTGGAAATGGGTACCGTGTACCATGCGCTGGGTTCAGAGATCGACGTGGTTGAAATGTTCGACCAGGTTATCCCGGCTGCCGACAAAGACGTTGTTAAAGTCTTCACCAAGCGCATCAGCAAGAAGTTCAACCTGATGCTGGAAACCAAAGTGACCGCCGTTGAAGCGAAAGAAGACGGTATCTACGTTTCCATGGAAGGCAAAAAAGCCCCTGCCGAAGCTCAGCGTTACGATGCTGTGCTGGTCGCTATCGGTCGTGTACCGAACGGTAAAAACCTCGACGCGGGCAAAGCTGGCGTGGAAGTTGACGACCGTGGCTTCATCCGCGTTGACAAACAGCTGCGCACCAACGTGCCGCACATCTTTGCTATCGGCGATATCGTCGGTCAGCCGATGCTGGCACACAAAGGTGTGCATGAAGGTCACGTTGCCGCTGAAGTTATCGCCGGTAAGAAACACTACTTCGATCCGAAAGTTATCCCATCCATTGCATACACTGAACCAGAAGTTGCATGGGTTGGTCTGACCGAGAAAGAAGCGAAAGAAAAAGGTATCAGCTACGAAACCGCCACCTTCCCGTGGGCTGCTTCTGGCCGTGCTATCGCTTCCGATTGCGCAGACGGTATGACCAAACTGATTTTCGACAAAGAATCTCACCGTGTTATCGGTGGTGCGATTGTCGGTACCAACGGCGGCGAGCTGCTGGGCGAAATCGGTCTGGCGATCGAAATGGGTTGTGACGCAGAAGATATCGCGCTGACCATCCACGCGCACCCGACTCTGCACGAGTCCGTGGGCCTGGCGGCAGAAATCTTTGAAGGTAGCATTACCGACCTGCCAAACCCGAAAGCGAAGAAAAAGTAATTTTTCCGAAATGATAAAAAGCGGCTGAATGGCCGCTTTTTTTATGTATTTGTTACATAATAGTGTCAAGATCTGGCAAAGATTAAGGTAACTAGCCGAATTGCCAGAAAATTTTTTTTACCGTACTGCATCAAACTCCCGAACCGCATGAAATCAGCATTCCAAATCAACATACTGTTTCACAAGAAATAAATCACCTTATCTTGTCATTAGATGAAATTAATAACCCTATAAACTAATAGCGTGATAATAAATTGGGGGGGGAATGATGAAACGTTTTTTAAAAGCAGCAGTAATAACTACCGTGTTTATTTCCGGCATGGCGTTGGCGCAGGATGCCGTCATTCCATGGGCTACCAACAGCGGTGGTACCGAAAGCACACATATTGCGGCAATGGGACAAAATTTGAATGCGCAGCATCAGCAGATTAACCAGACACAGGAAGGTGTATGGGCAACAAACTCTGGCAGCATTCGAGCTGACGAAATAGCACTTATCAGCACTAAGCCGGCGTTTAAAGGTTATCCTGAATTAATGCCGCATCAGAATTAACTCTCCGAGCTCACGTCAGACAAATCCACGCTGACGTGAGCGTGTGGGCAATGACGCTGGCTGGTTGTGGTGCGATAACCACCGCTTATAACAGCAACACCTCTGGTGCGACGCTGGGTGGTGGTATCGCGGCGGGGCTGATCGGCATGGCTGCGGATGCGATGGTGGAAGAGGTGAACTACACCATGGTTACTGACCTGCAAATCTCTATGTGCAGCAAAGCTAAAGTGACAACGGATAAAGTTGCTGCATTTAATTTGTTGGGGTTGCCGGGGGGCGGCTATGCCTTACCCGGCCTACTAACCTTCCGACTCGGTATCAGGGCGCTACAGGTTGCCAGTTTTTATCCGGATGGAATGTGGTTAACGCTTGTGCTTTCTGCTGTGATTCAACACCGAGATCGGCCTGGTAGACTTTGTCTTCACCGTTAATCATAAAACTCATCACGCCGGTGTGATCGTAGCTAACGGGCCAGGCTACCATGGCAAAACCGCTGGTTTTATCGGGAAGGATCCGGAAGCGATAGCCGTGATAGCCCATGCCCGGCTCCTGTGGACTGAAGGCTGGGCCAAGCGGGCTTGGCGCTTCGCCCGGCGAAACAGGCCAGTACAGACCATCCTTTTTCCCTTCAGAACTGACAATCTTTTGCGCGTATTTCTGGTTCATCGCAAAATAGCTCTGCTGAGCATCCACATAGGCGTGCAACGCCTCGATGGCAGCAAGTTCGTTGCGTCCAATCTCACGGGTCAGGATCTCTTCGGCCGCTTCCTTGATATCAAATTGCCAGCCTGAAGCGTTTTTGACGACCGGGATTGGCAGTTGCCAGTCGCTGTCCCCAACCACAAGATGCGCCGTATTGCCGTCGATGACAGTGCTATGGCGTACCTTCCAGTCACGCAGGAAGCGATCAACCGCATCAGGATCGACGCCTTCTGGCGGCAGAAAATCACGCCAGTTTTCCCCGAGCAGGTTGCTCATTGCACTTTCATTTTGCTCACTGATAGCGTTTGCCAGTGCATCTGTTGCCTGGTCTGGTGTGCTGAAGGATTGTTGTGCCATCGCGGTGGCCGAAACCATGAACAACACCATTCCACTGAGTAGTTTATTTTTCATGTCGGTTCCCTTAACGATGACGGAATTCACGGTGTTCAACACGTCCGCCAGAAGGCTGGCGCGATGGCTGATTACGGGCGACCTGCCGGCTCTGGGCACCTCGCTGTTGCTGTGCCTGCCAGTTGGCGGAGCGACTGTCGTTACCGCTCAGCGCATTGGCGCGTGGCTGGCTGGTTCGCTGTTGAAGATTGCGCTGTTGTACATTGCGTTGCTGCGCCGGTTGCGTGACCCGTTTCTCCTGTCGCTGGGCGACTGCCTGGCGATTCTCCCGCTGCTGAGTGCTCGTCCGCTTCGCGGTTTGCGGTTTGGTATCGTAACCGCGGTAGTTATTACGTTGGGAAATTTGCTTCAGTTGTTGATTCGATGCCTGGCGCTGGGCGTCTCTCGTGCCCGTACGCGCCGTTTGCGGGAATGTTTTCCCCGTCGATTTCTCCATCTGGCTCAGGGCTGCCTGACGCTGGCTATCACGGTTGACCGGTCTTTGCTGGGTCGAACTTAACCCGGTTGCCGTGTTAGTGGAGTGGAAGCGGTTATTGAGCTGGCTATTTGGGTAAGGCACACCCTCACGGTAGGCCGGGTTATGCTGCCAGGTACGGTTGGCATCTGTCAGGCGCTGCCCACTGATTTTATTGAAGTTATCAACGTTAATGTTGATGTTGTTATCACCGTTGCGGTTATAGCCGCCATGGTTATCCCAGTCATCATTATGATGGTGGTCGTCGTCGTCATCCCAGTCGATGTTGCTGAAGATGGCATAGGTTGTGGCGACACCAAGGCTGAAGCCTAAACCATTGACGAAGCTGTTACCAAATTGCTCACCGGGCGTTGGTGGCAGATAGGTTGGCGGATAGGCGGTATTCGGCCAGGTACCGTAAACCGTGTTCGGGTTATAGGTTGGAACGTACACCACCTGCGGATCGGCGGATTCAATCTTGATGACCGTAGGGCTTGTCGTGGTGGTAGTGCTGGTTGTTGACGTGCTGGTGGCGGTTTTCGCCGGTGCCGCTTTGGTCACGGTGGTGACGGTCTGTTGCGGTGTTGATTGCAGCGCGCCAGTTTGTTGCGCCAGTACACGCAGACGTTGAACGGAATCCATGACGTCCTTCGGCTGTGCGAGGAAAGCATCGCCCAGGCTTTGTACCCACGGCGGATTTTCACCCATCAGTGACATCAACTGAGGAAAAGCGACCAGCGATTTCACGCTGGGATCCCAGGGCTGGCTGGCAACGGCCTGAATGGCGGCATCGCCCTGCATTTTGGGATTGTCTTTTGACCACTGTGCGGCCTGGATGACGTTAGCCGGATAGGTTGAGGCCATCAAAATTTGCGACAGCAGCGAGTCTGGATAGAGCGCGATGGGTGCAACCCACTGATCGATCTGTGCTGCCGAGTAGGTTGGTGCAACGGCGGGCGCTGTTTGGTCGGCCGGGGCAGGGGCCGCTACGGGAGCTGGGGCCGGTGTTGACGGTTGCTGCGCAACGGGGGGCGGAGCAGCAGGCTCCGTTGTGCGACTTTTAACAAACATCACGCCAGAGGCGGCAAACAGCCCGGCACTGCACAAAAGGACAAGCAGATGTGGCTTAAGGGGCAACTTCATAAAATGACTCCAACGAGACGAGCGCTGTGCCGTGAGGCGTTCCTGTTGCCGCGAGTATTATTCACCCGTGTTAGACAGTTTTGACTTTTATGGTTGATTCACCAGGTAGGTCCGAAAAAAGAGTGTGAGTATTTATTACACAATTATATGTGATGGCGGAAAAATCGCTGGAATATTCAGCCGATCGCGCTTGAAAATTAACCGTTTATGGGCGGTTTTAAGCTGACTTAATTTCGCCTCACCTTGTCGCTATACCATTCTTAACGATTCAGCCAATTTTTTATGTTGCTTTTTTGTAAACGGATTAACACTTAATGAAAATCCTGTTATTGTGCCTTATGCGGTACCGGGCATTTACCCTACTAACTACTGTCTCACAGGAGCGTGAAGAGAATCGCCCATCTACAAAAGCGCCGCATTATGACAATGAGAGCGAGGAGATATCGTCGTGCTAGAAGAATACCGTAAGCACGTAGCTGAGCGTGCTGCCCAGGGGATTGTGCCAAAACCTTTAGACGCAACCCAAATGGCTGCACTTGTCGAGCTGCTGAAGACCCCGCCTGTGGGCGAAGAAGAATTCCTGTTAGACCTGTTGATCAACCGCGTTCCTCCTGGCGTAGATGAAGCCGCTTATGTTAAAGCTGGTTTTCTCGCCGCCGTCGCAAAAGGCGACACCACCTCCCCGCTGGTTACCCCAGAAAAAGCCATTGAACTGCTGGGCACCATGCAGGGTGGCTACAACATTCATCCGCTGATCGACGCGCTGGACGATGCAAAACTGGCGCCGATTGCCGCCAAAGCGCTCTCTTCAACGCTGCTGATGTTCGATAACTTCTACGATGTAGAAGAAAAAGCCAAAGCGGGCAACGAATATGCGAAGCAGGTAATGCAATCCTGGGCTGATGCCGAATGGTTCCTGAACCGTCCAGCTCTGGCAGAAAAAATCACCGTTACCGTCTTTAAAGTGACGGGTGAAACCAACACCGATGACCTTTCTCCGGCACCGGATGCATGGTCTCGCCCGGATATCCCTCTGCACGCGCTGGCGATGCTGAAAAACGCCCGTGAAGGTATCGAACCGGATCAGCCGGGTGTGGTTGGCCCGATCAAACAGATCGAAGAATTGCAGAAAAAAGGTTACCCGCTGGCTTATGTGGGTGATGTTGTCGGTACCGGTTCTTCGCGTAAATCCGCAACCAACTCCGTGCTGTGGTTCATGGGTGACGACATTCCTCATGTGCCGAACAAGCGCGGCGGCGGCCTGTGCCTCGGCGGCAAAATTGCACCTATCTTCTTCAACACCATGGAAGATGCGGGCGCACTGCCGATTGAAGTGGACGTGTCGAACATGAACATGGGCGACGTGATTGACGTTTACCCGTTCAAAGGCGAAGTACGCAACCACGAAACCGGCGAGCTGCTGGCAAGCTTTGAGCTGAAAACCGAAGTCCTGATCGACGAAGTACGCGCCGGTGGCCGTATCCCGCTGATCATCGGTCGTGGCCTGACCACCAAGGCGCGCGAAGCGCTGGGCCTGCCGCACAGCGACGTATTCCGTCAGGCGAAAGACGTGGCGGAAAGCAGCCGTGGCTTCTCCCTGGCACAGAAAATGGTTGGCCGCGCCTGCGGCGTAAAAGGTATCCGTCCGGGCGCGTACTGCGAACCGAAGATGACCTCCGTCGGTTCTCAGGATACTACTGGCCCTATGACCCGTGACGAACTGAAAGACCTGGCGTGCCTGGGCTTCTCGTCTGACCTGGTGATGCAGTCCTTCTGCCACACTGCGGCGTATCCGAAGCCGGTTGACGTGAACACGCATCACACGCTGCCAGACTTCATCATGAACCGCGGCGGTGTGTCGCTGCGTCCGGGCGACGGCGTTATTCACTCCTGGCTGAACCGCATGCTGCTGCCGGATACCGTAGGTACCGGTGGTGACTCCCATACCCGTTTCCCTATCGGGATTTCCTTCCCGGCAGGTTCTGGTCTGGTGGCGTTTGCTGCTGCGACCGGCGTGATGCCGCTGGATATGCCGGAATCCGTTCTGGTGCGTTTCAAAGGCAAAATGCAGCCTGGTATCACCCTGCGCGATCTGGTACACGCCATCCCGCTGTACGCGATCAAACAGGGTCTGCTGACCGTTGAGAAGAAAGGTAAGAAGAACATCTTCTCTGGCCGCATTCTTGAAATCGAAGGTCTGCCGGATCTCAAAGTAGAGCAGGCGTTCGAATTGACCGACGCCTCCGCTGAACGTTCTGCTGCCGGTTGTACCATCAAGCTGAACAAAGAGCCGATCGTTGAGTATCTGAGCTCTAACATCGTTCTGCTGAAGTGGATGATCGCAGAAGGTTACGGGGATCGCCGTACGCTGGAACGTCGTGTGCAGGGCATGGAAAAATGGCTGGCGGATCCGCAGTTGCTGGAAGCCGACGCTGACGCAGAATACGCGGCAGTGATCGACATCGATCTGGCGGATATCAAAGAGCCAATCCTGTGTGCACCGAACGATCCGGACGACGCGCGTCTGCTGTCTGACGTACAGGGCGAGAAGATCGACGAAGTGTTCATCGGCTCCTGCATGACTAACATCGGCCACTTCCGTGCCGCTGGTAAGCTTCTGGATGCGCACAAAGGCCAACTGCCAACGCGTCTGTGGGTGGCTCCGCCAACCCGTATGGATGCGGCACAGCTGACCGAAGAAGGTTATTACAGCGTGTTCGGTAAGAGCGGTGCGCGTATCGAAATTCCAGGCTGCTCTCTGTGCATGGGTAACCAGGCGCGTGTAGCCGACGGCGCAACGGTGGTGTCGACCTCTACCCGTAACTTCCCGAACCGTTTAGGTACCGGAGCGAACGTCTACCTGGCTTCTGCGGAGCTGGCGGCGGTTGCGGCGCTGATCGGCAAACTGCCGACGGCGGAAGAGTACCAGACCTATGTGGCGCAGGTAGATAAAACGGCCGTAGATACTTACCGTTATCTGAACTTCGACCAGCTGTCTCAGTACACCGAGAAAGCCGATGGTGTGATTTTCCAGACCGCGGTGTAATGCCTTAAAGCATTTTGTGTAAAAACGCATCAATGCCCGGAGAAGTCTGCTTCTCCGGGCATTTTTATTTCTATTCCTTATACCCACTACGCTTTTTTTCTGCCGCGCTGCTGCGATAATTACAGCAAGGCGCAATGCGGTATTGGCGCATTGCCGGGAGTAGAGGAAGACATTATGGATTACGAATTTCTGCGCGATATTACCGGGGTGGTAAAAGTGCGTATGTCCATGGGCCACGAGGTGGTGGGGCACTGGTTTAATGAGGAAGTGAAAGAAAACCTGGCCTTACTTGATGAAGTGGAACAGGCAGCGCGTGCGGTTAAGGGCAGTGAGCGCTCCTGGCAGCGAGCAGGGCATGAATACACGCTCTGGCTGGATGGCGAAGAAGTGATGGTTCGCGCTAATCAGCTGGAGTTCTCTGGCGATGAGATGGAAGAGGGGATGAGCTACTACGACGAAGAAAGTTTTTCGCTCTGTGGTGTAGAGGACTTTCTTCAGGTTGTGGCGGCATACCGCGAATTTGTGCATCAATCCTGAGATATTTCAGATATCAATGAAGCCGGGTGAGACAAACCCGGCTTTTTTTTCATCCGAATGATTATTTGATTTTTATTAATCATTTAAAAACTGTGATCTGCCGCGTTTGTGATCTTATTTTGATTGAATATAATCGCTGTGATTTTATTTAATCACAACATAACAACAGGCGGGAAGACCATGAACATCAAGAAGGCAATAGAACGCGTACCCGGCGGCATGATGGTTGTGCCGTTGGTTATCGGTGCCATTATCAACACTTTTGCCCCGCAGGCGTTGCAGATCGGTGGATTCACCACTGCTTTATTTAAAAATGGCGCGGCTCCCTTGATTGGCGCGTTCCTGCTCTGTATGGGCGCGGGAATTAGCGTAAAGGCGGCGCCGCAAGCTTTGCTACAAGGCGGCACGATTACGCTGACCAAGTTATTGGTCGCGATTGCAATTGGTCTCGGGGTTGAACACCTGTTTGGCGCGGAAGGCATCTTTGGCTTAAGCGGTGTTGCCATTATTGCGGCAATGAGTAACTCCAATGGCGGGCTTTACGCGGCGCTGGTTGGCGAGTTTGGCAATGAACGCGATGTCGGTGCGATCTCCATTTTGTCTCTGAATGACGGACCTTTCTTTACCATGATCGCGCTGGGCGCGGCGGGTATGGCAAATATTCCTATCATGGCGCTGGTGGCGGTTCTTGTTCCGCTGGTGGTTGGCATGATCCTCGGTAACCTCGATGCCAATATGCGTGACTTCCTGACCAAAGGCGGTCCACTGCTTATTCCTTTCTTTGCGTTTGCACTTGGAGCCGGTATTAACCTGGAAATGCTGCTGCAAGGCGGTCTGGCGGGCATTCTGCTGGGCGTGCTGACCACCTTTGTGGGCGGTTTCTTTAACATTCGTGCCGATCGTCTGGTTGGCGGGAGTGGTATTGCTGGTGCTGCGGCATCCAGTACGGCGGGGAACGCCGTCGCGACGCCACTGGCTATAGCACAGGCCGATCCCTCGCTGGCAGAGGTTGCCGCTGCGGCAGCGCCGCTGATCGCTGCGTCAGTCATTACAACCGCCATTCTGACGCCAATTCTTACATCGTGGGTCGCGAAAAGGCAGTCTCGTCAGACTGTGCAGGAGAAGAAAGCATGAAAATGATCGTTATCGCCGATGACTTTACGGGCTCTAACGATACCGGCGTACAGCTGGCGAAAAAAGGGGCGCGTACCGAAGTAATGCTGACCCCAGCGCAGAAACCGTCGCGCCGCGCCGATGTTCTGGTCATCAATACGGAAAGCCGGGCGATGCCGGCAACGCAGGCCGCCGCGGCTGTACAACAAGCGTTAGCGCCATGGTGTGAGGGCGAAGCAATACCACTGGTATACAAAAAAATAGACTCGACATTTCGTGGCAATGTGGGGGCTGAAGTCACTGCAGCCATGCGTACAGCCGGTCGGACGCTGGCCGTGATTGCGGCGGCAATTCCTGCTGCTGGGCGCACTACGCAGGATGGCTTGTGCCTGGTCCATGGTGTGCCGCTGCTGGAAACGGAATTCGCCAGCGATCCAAAAACGCCTATTCACTCTTCGCGTATTGCTGCACTGGTCGCACTGCAAAGCGATGTCCCTGTACATGAGGTGTCGCTGGTGGATGTGCGTCGGGGAAGTTTGAGTGCGCTGCTGAGTGCTTTTGCAAAAGCCGGCGAATGTATGGTGGTGGTGGATGCCATGGAAGAGCGAGATCTCGCGCTTATTGCACAGGCGGTTTGTGAGCAAAAACAGATGCCGCTGCTCGTAGGGGCTGCGGGGCTTGCCAATGCGCTACCGGCCGCAACGTTTATGCAAGAAAAGCAGGAATTACCGGTGTTGGTTGTGGCTGGCTCAATGAGTGAGGCAACGCGACGTCAGGTGGAAAAAGCAGTGTGTCAGGGTCGGGCAAAAGTCGTTGATATCGATGCCGCGCGGTTGGTTGCATCGTCATTTGCACAGGAAATGGACTCTGTTATTGAACAGGCTTGCGCGCAACTGAGCCAGCAGCAGCACACGATCTTACGCACCAGTCGATGTGCAGAAGACCGGGACATGATCGACACGCTGTGTTTCAACGTGGGGAGGAGCCGCCAGCAGTTGGGAGAACTGCTGAGCCAGCGTCTAGGGGAGATAACGCTGCGCATTATTGAACAAGCACGTATCGGCGGATTGTTCCTGACCGGAGGCGATATTGCCACGGCGGTCGCCAGTGCGTTGGGTGCAGAAGGGTATCGCATCCACAGTGAAGTCGCCCCCTGTATTCCGTGCGGAACGTTTGTGAATAGCGAGATTGACGACTTGCCGGTTATTACCAAAGCGGGTGGATTCGGTTCTGATACGACCCTTTGCGATGCGCTGTATTTTATTGAGGAGATGTACCGTGGTAACTAAAACAATTGCGATTACGATGGGAGACCCGGCGGGGATTGGTCCGGAAATTATTGTTAAAGCGCTACGCGAAGATGAACTTAATGGTGCGCCGCTGGTGGTGGTCGGGTGCCTAAAAACGCTGCAGCGGTTACAGGCTCAGGGGCTGGCTGACGGAGTAACATTTCGCGCTATTGAACAGGTCGCCGATGCCAGATTCACGCCAGATACGATTCATGTGATTGATGAACCGCTGGCGCAGCCTGACGAACTGGTCCCTGGTACAGTGCAGGCGCAGGCGGGCGATCTGGCCTATCGCTGTGTGAAGCGGGCGACTGAACTGGCGATGAAGGGGGATTTACATGCCATCGCGACCGCGCCGTTGAACAAAGAAGCGCTGCATCTCGGCGGACACAATTATCCTGGGCATACCGAACTGCTGGCAACGCTGACCGAAAGCCGCGACTATGCGATGGTGCTGTACACCGATAAGCTGAAAGTTATCCATGTTTCGACGCATATCGCTCTGCGCAAATTCCTTGATACGCTCAATGGGCAACGTGTCGAAACGGTGATTGGTATCGCGGATACTTTCCTGAAGCGCGTAGGCTTTGCACACCCGCGTATTGCCGTTGCGGGGGTGAATCCACATGCCGGAGAGAATGGCCTGTTTGGCGATGAGGAAATTCGTATTGTCGGACCCGCGATTGAGAATATGAAAGCGAAGGGGATGGATGTTTACGGTCCGTGCCCGCCGGATACCGTGTTTTTACAGGCTTATGAAGGTCAGTATGACATGGTGGTGGCGATGTACCACGATCAGGGGCATATCCCGCTGAAATTGCTGGGTTTCTATGATGGTGTAAATATCACAGCAGGTTTACCGTTTATTCGTACCTCTGCCGATCACGGTACGGCATTTGATATCGCCTGGACGGGAAAAGCAAAATCTGAGAGCATGGCCGTATCGATCAAACTGGCAATGCAACTGGCGTAATTTACTGTTATGAAAGGGCAACACCGTCTGGATAAGATTGTGGCGTATTTGAAAAATCATACGCTGGTTACCGTGGAACAGTTGGTTGACGCGGTTGACGCCTCTCCAGCAACGATCAGGCGCGATCTCATCAAGCTGGATGAACAGGGTGTGATCAGCCGCAGCCACGGCGGTGTTGCGTTACGACGCTTTGAAGCGGCGCAGCCAACCACAAACGAAAAGCAACTGCGATCGCCTGCTGAGAAACGGGCGATTGCGCGTTTTGCCGCCTCAATAGTGCGTGCGGGCGATGCCGTGGTGCTTGATGCCGGTACCACAATGCTGGAGCTGGCAAAATGTCTGACGCATTTGCCGCTGCGAGTGATTACCGTTGATCTGCATATTGCCCTGTTTTTGTCAGAATTCCGTCAGATAGAGGTGACGATCGTCGGTGGACGCATCGATGACAGCAGCCAGTCCTGTATTGGTGAGTTTGGCCGGAAAATGTTGCGCAGCGTCTATCCTGATATTGCTTTTATGAGCTGTAACACCTGGAGTATGGAAAAGGGTGTAACCACGCCAACGGAAGACAAAGCGGGATTAAAGCAGGAAATTATTGCGAATGCCCAACGGAAGGTATTGCTGGCGGATAGCAGTAAGTACGGCGCACATTCGTTATTTAACGTCGCGCCGCTTAGTTGCTTTACCGATGTTGTTACCGATGTGAATCTACCGCCAAACGCGCAGGCTGAATTAAAAGCGCAATCCGTTGCCCTGACGCTGGTACAGCCAGAGTAACTGCACTCTCAACCCTGATTGCGCCGGAGATTATTTAACGTAGGCCAGCAGGCTCAGAGAGTCACGCGCCAGCGCTTTGCATTTCTTTGCTGTTGGGATACCGATACCGCTGAGATCGCGGTAGCTGTCTTCACCCAACGCTTTCATATTGAAGGTGTCGTAATTACTCAGGTCCCACTGGTTTTGCTGGGCAAAAAAGACCAGTGCGCGACGAATCTGCCCATTAGGCAAATTCTGGTATCCACAGTCATTTTTCAGAAAAACAAAAACTGCCGTTAAATCGGCCATATCTTCGGCTTCGGACTCGCTGAGCGCGTAGCTATTTGCGCATACGGCCATCAGGGTGCCGAACAAAACTGTTCTGAAAAACGTCTTCATTGCTTCTACCACTGCATCACGGAATTTAAACGTTAGCATACTGCGAGCGAAGCGACGACCTTTATTATTAGCCGTTCACTTGACCTTCCCGTAAGGGGAAGGCTTATGCTTAAAAGATAGCCTGCTTAAGCTGCTGAATATAAGGAAGTGATTATGCAACGTCGTGACTTTTTAAAGTACTCCGTGGCGCTGGGCGTCGCGTCAGCATTACCTCTGTGGAGCCGTAGCGTATTCGCCGCAGACCGTCCCGCATTACCCATTCCAGACCTGTTAACCGCCGATGCTTCTAATCGCATTCAGTTGATTGCACAAGCCGGGCAGTCGAGCTTTGCAGGTAAAACTGCTACCACATGGGGATATAACGGCAACTTGCTCGGGCCAGCGGTCAAGCTGAGCAAAGGGCAGGCGGTCACGGTGGATATCCACAACCAGCTTGCCGAAGAGACGACGTTGCACTGGCACGGGCTGGAAATCCCCGGAGAGGTTGACGGTGGGCCGCAGGGCATTATCCCGGCGGGCGGGAAACGTTCAGTGACCTTCACGCCGGATCAGCGCGCAGCAACCTGCTGGTTCCACCCGCATCAGCATGGGAAGACTGGTCGCCAGGTGGCGATGGGCCTGGCCGGACTGGTGCTGATTGAAGATGAAGAGATTCGCAAGCTGATGCTGCCTAAGCAGTGGGGCATTGATGATGTGCCGGTGATTATTCAGGACAAACAGTTCTCTGCTGATGGGCAGGTTGATTATCAACTGGACATCATGACCGCCGCAGTCGGCTGGTTTGGCGATACGCTGCTGACCAACGGGGCGATTTATCCTCAGCATGCCGCACCGCGTGGCTGGTTGCGTCTACGCCTGTTGAATGGTTGTAACGCACGCTCACTGAACATTGCGGCCAGCGACAATCGTCCTTTGTACGTCATTGCCAGCGACGGTGGACTGTTGGCTGAACCGGTAAAAGTGACCGAGCTTCCTATGCTGATGGGCGAGCGCTTTGAAGTGCTGGTGGATGTCAGTGACGGCAAAGCTTTTGATCTGGTCACTCTGCCAGTCAGTCAGATGGGGATGGCGATTGCGCCATTCGATAAGCCGCACCCGGTGATGCGCGTTCAACCATTGCTGATTACCGCTTCCGGCACGCTGCCAGATTCGCTGACATCCATGCCATCGCTGCCGTCACTGGAAGGTCTGACGGTGCGCAAGCTGCAGCTGTCGATGGATCCGATGCTCGATATGATGGGCATGCAAATGCTGATGAAGAAATACGGCGGTCAGGCCATGGCGGGTATGGATCATGGGAAGATGATGGGCCATATGAATAATGACAATATGGGCCACGGCAATATGAATCATGGCAATATGAACCACGGTGAGATGGGGAATATGCAGCATGGCGACATGGGCAACATGAAGCATGGATCATTCGACTTCCATAATGCCAACCGGATTAATGGCCAGGCATTTGATATGAATAAACCGATGTTTGCCGCGGCGAAAGGTCAGCACGAACGCTGGGTGATTTCCGGCCAGGGCGACATGATGCTGCATCCGTTCCACATTCACGGCACGCAGTTCCGCATTCTGTCTGAGAATGGCAAAGCGCCTGCCGCACACCGCGCGGGATGGAAGGACACTGTGCGGGTAGAAGGCGGCGTGAGCGAGGTGTTAGTGAAGTTTGACCACGACGCGCCAAAAGAGCATGCCTATATGGCGCACTGCCATCTGTTAGAGCATGAAGATACCGGGATGATGCTCGGCTTCACCGTCTAAAAAATTACGCTGTGCTTATCCGGCCTGCAGAAATCTCTCGTAGGCCGGATAAGACACAGTCTCTTTACAGCGTTTCACCGCACGACTCCCTCCTCCTGCAAATTCTGCTATTGCACATAAAGTAATCGCCTTTGAAGCCGATAATCATTGGGTACCCAATGTGAGTTCAATGGATGAAATACTATGATTAAAAATGTGCGTGTTATTACCGGCATTCTTCTGGTTCTCGCCATTTTCTGTTTGCTACAGGTCGTGACAGGAAGCTTTTTTTATTCTGCGGTAAACAATGATCGCCATAATTTCCAGAACTCAGGCACCCTGAATGCCCAACAGGAAAATCTGAGTGATAGCGTCAATACGCTGATTAAAACCCGAGTAACGGTAACCCGCGTAGCAATTCGTTTCTTAAAGAATCAACGCGATCCGGCCTCACTGGCGGCCATTGATACTTTGCTAAAAACGGCGAGTGAGTCGATGAAGAAGGCTGAGGGATACTTCGCGCATTATCAGTCATTGCCGCAGGTGTCGGGGCAGAATCCGCAAATTGCATCTGAAATGGAAAAACAGTATCGGCAGATGCACGACGTGATGGCGTTATCGATAGAGTATCTGCGCGCGAATAACTATCAGGCCTATGGCGATCTTGATGCTCAGAAGGTGCAGGATGAAATGGAAGCCAGCTATGACCAGTGGCGTAACGAAAACAACGCGTTGCTGCAGCACGCGGCGGCGGAGAATCAGCACAGCTTTACCCGCATGCAATGGACGTTAGGGGCAATTGTCGTCGCTGTGCTCATCGTTCTGGGCATGATCTGGAGTGGGTTGCAGCATATGCTGCTTAAACCCCTGGCGCAGATCATGGAGCATATCCGTATTATCACCCGTGGTGATCTGACCCATCAACTCGACGTCCAGGGACGTAATGAAATGGGACGTTTGGCGACGGGCTTAGATGAAATGCGACAGTCGCTGATTTCGACAGTCACGTCGGTGCGTAACAGCTCAGAAACGATTCATAGCGGCGCAACGGAAATCTCATCAGGTAACAACGATCTGTCTTCGCGTACTGAGCAGCAGGCTGCTTCACTTGAAGAGACAGCCGCCAGCATGGAACAGCTTACCGCGACCGTGAAGCAAAATACGGACAATGCGAAACAGGCGACTCAACTGGCTAAGAATGCGTCTGATACTGCCGCACGTGGTGGACGGGTTGTTGATACTGTCGTGCACACGATGAGTGAAATTGCCGGCAGTTCACAGCAAATTGCGCAGATCACCAGCGTCATCGACAGTATTGCTTTCCAGACCAATATCCTGGCGCTCAACGCGGCGGTTGAGGCTGCCAGAGCAGGAGAGCAGGGACGCGGATTTGCTGTTGTGGCGGGTGAAGTCCGTACCCTGGCAAGCCGTAGCGCTCAGGCAGCCAAAGAGATCAAAGCGTTGATTGATAACTCAACCCACAGCGTGGGGATGGGATCTCAGCAGGTGTCGGACGCGGGTAAAACGATGAAAGAGATTGTCGCAGCGGTCACCCGCGTGACGGACATCATGGGGGAAATCGCCTCAGCCTCGGAGGAACAGAGTCGGGGGATTGAGCAGGTGAGTCTCGCGGTCTCGCAGATGGACAGTGTCACACAACAAAACGCCGCGCTGGTAGAGGAGTCTGCCGCCGCAGCCGCTTCGTTGGAACAACAAGCTGAACAGTTACGCCTGGCCGTGGCGGCATTTCGCATCACTCGCGATGCCTCCAACGGTGAGCATCGAAAACCACCTAAGGATACTCCACGAGCGACCTCTGCGGGGAGTTCGCCACAAGACCCGCACTGGGAAACGTTTTAGCCACAGACTGCCGTGCACTCCTGGTTTTGATTAATAAGTGTACAAAAAACGACGCAAACGGGTTCTCCTGTGAACTATCAGAGGAACCCGCTCTCTTTACTGGTATACTTCATCAACTGAATTGTTTGTATGCTGTCGCAAGTTTTGTGGTTAGAGCGGGTCGCCGTCTGTCAGTCGGTGTATCAACGTAAGCGCTTTCTTTCGATCTGCATGATGTGTCAACTGATAAAAATCAGTGAGTTATAGGGTTTATGAAACATACTGTTGAAGTGATGATCCCGGAAGCGGAGATCAAAGCGCGTATTGCTGAACTGGGGCGCCAGATTAACGAACGTTACAAGGACAGCGGCAGCGATATGGTGCTGGTTGGTCTGTTACGTGGCTCATTTATGTTTATGGCGGATCTGTGCCGTGAAGTGCATGTCTCTCACGAAGTCGATTTCATGACGGCATCCAGCTACGGTAGCGGAATGTCTACCACGCGTGATGTTAAAATCCTGAAAGACCTGGATGAAGACATTCGTGGCAAGGACGTGCTGATTGTCGAAGACATCATCGATTCCGGCAATACGCTGTCCAAAGTGCGTGAAATTCTGAGCCTGCGCGAGCCGAAATCCCTGGCTATTTGTACGCTGCTGGACAAACCTTCTCGTCGTGAAGTGAATGTTCCGGTCGAGTTTATCGGCTTCTCAATTCCTGATGAGTTTGTGGTCGGTTACGGCATTGACTATGCCCAGCGTTATCGCCATCTGCCGTATGTTGGCAAAGTAGTGCTGCTGGACGAGTAATTGGCTGGAGCGCCTGATGGCGCAGGTTTGTAGGCCGGGTAAGGCGTCGCCGCCTCCCGGCAATGTCACATTATTTATGGTTGCTGTGTTTCTGACTCAGGTTAGACAACCCCTGGCGATAGCGCTGTTCCAGCGTTTCGCGGCTGGTGGCGGTGACGTCGAGATCGCGCAGCAGGCCATCATGAATACCGTAAGCCCAGCCGTGAATGGTCACTTTCTGACCGCGCTTCCAGGCTGAACGCATAATGGTTGAGTGGCCCAGGTTATAGACCTGTTCCATGACATTCAGTTCGCACAGGGTGTCCATACGACGTTCCTGCGGCATTTCGCCCAGCAGTGAGCTGTGTTTGAACCAGATATCGCGGATGTGCAGTAACCAGTTATCAATCAGCCCCTGTTCTTTATTTTCAATCGCCGCCTGGACGCCGCCGCATCCATAGTGGCCGCATATAATAATATGTTCCACTTCCAGCACATCCACCGCATACTGAACCACTGAGAGACAGTTCAGGTCGGTGTGAATAACCAGATTGGCAACATTGCGGTGAACAAATAATTCACCCGGTTCAAGACCGGTCAATCGTTCAGCGGGAACGCGGCTATCGGAACATCCAATCCATAGAAAACGCGGATTCTGGGCATGCGTCAGCGTTTCAAAAAATCCGGGATCTTCTTCTATCAGCATCTTTGACCATAGTGCATTGTTGCTGATGAGTGTATCTATGTCTTTCATGGAGTAGCACGACCCGAAGCCAGATAAATTCGATGGGCTAATATAGGGTAACTCCATCATTATTTAAACTATATATAAAATGTCAGAACGTAAGGTAAGTATAAAAACATGACCATTGCTCTGGAACTTCAACAACTTAAAAAAACTTACCCCGGTGGCGTTCAGGCGTTACGCGGGATAGATTTGCAAGTCGAAGCGGGTGATTTTTATGCGCTTTTGGGACCGAATGGCGCAGGAAAATCCACCACCATTGGAATAATCAGCTCGCTGGTGAATAAAACCTCCGGGCGGGTGAGTGTCTTCGGATACGATCTTGAAAAAGATACGGTTAATGCTAAACGCCAGCTTGGCCTGGTACCGCAGGAGTTTAACTTTAACCCGTTTGAAACCGTGCAGCAGATTGTGGTCAACCAGGCGGGTTACTACGGTGTTGAGCATAAAGAAGCGGTCAAACGCAGCGAACTATATTTGAAGCAGCTCGATTTATGGGAAAAACGTAACGAGCGCGCGCGCATGCTGTCCGGTGGGATGAAACGTCGTCTGATGATTGCCCGTGCGCTGATGCACGAGCCGAAATTACTCATTCTGGATGAACCAACGGCGGGCGTCGACATTGAGCTGCGTCGTTCAATGTGGGGCTTTTTAAAGGATTTAAACGACAAAGGCACCACCATTATTCTGACTACTCACTATCTCGAAGAAGCGGAAATGCTGTGTCGTAATATCGGCATTATTCAGCACGGCGAGCTGGTGGAAAACACCTCGATGAAGAGTCTGCTCTCCAAGCTGAAATCCGAGACCTTTATCCTCGATCTGGCACCAAAAAGTCCGCTGCCGAAACTGGAAGGTTATCAGTACCGACTGGTCGACACTTCCACGCTGGAAGTGGAGGTTCTGCGTGAACAAGGGGTCAACAGCGTCTTCTCTCAGCTGAGCGCACAGGGCATTCAGGTATTGAGTATGCGTAACAAAGCGAACCGACTGGAAGAACTGTTTGTTTCTCTGGTGCATGAAAAACAAGGAGATCGCGCATGATGCAGCTTTACTGGGTTGCGCTGAAAAGCATCTGGGCGAAAGAGATCCACCGCTTTATGCGTATCTGGATCCAGACTTTGGTGCCTCCCGTCATCACCATGACGCTCTATTTTATTATCTTTGGTAACCTGATCGGCTCGCGTATCGGCGAAATGCATGGCTTTAGCTACATGCAGTTTATTGTGCCGGGGCTGATTATGATGGCAGTGATCACCAACTCGTACGCCAACGTGGCCTCGTCGTTCTTTAGCGCCAAGTTTCAGCGCAATATCGAAGAGCTGCTGGTCGCCCCGGTGCCGACGCACGTGATTATCGCCGGTTTTGTCGGCGGCGGCGTGGCGCGTGGCCTGTGCGTAGGCATTCTGGTGACGGCTATTTCACTGTTCTTCGTGCCGTTCCAGGTGCATTCCTGGGTCTTTGTGGCGCTCACGCTGGTGTTAACGGCGGTACTGTTCTCGCTGGCCGGTTTGCTGAACGCAGTCTTTGCAAAAACCTTTGACGATATCAGCCTGATCCCCACCTTCGTGCTGACACCGCTGACCTATCTGGGTGGCGTGTTCTATTCGTTAACGCTGCTGCCGCCGTTCTGGCAGGGACTTTCGCATCTGAACCCAATTGTCTACATGATTAGCGGCTTCCGCTACGGCTTCCTGGGTATTCACGATGTTCCGCTGGTCACCACGTTTGGCGTGCTGGTGGTGTTCATTGCGGCGTTTTACTTGCTGTGCTGGTACCTGATTCAGCGCGGACGCGGCCTGCGTAGCTAATTCTTTCTTCCTCTCCTGACTCGGGAGAGGAAGACTTTTGATGCTTATCACCATTACCGATTTATCACCCTGATAAACTACTTGCCTGCTAAGGAGGTAGGCAATGTTAGGTTGGGTAATTACCTGTCATGACGATAAGGCACAGGATATGCTGCATCGTCTGGAGAAAAAGTACGGTCCGTTGGAGCAATGTCAGGCGGTAAGTTTCTGGCGTGGGCTCAGCTCGAATATGTTAAGCCGCATGATGTGCCATGCCCTGCATGCCACAGACTCTGGTGAAGGGGTAGTATTCCTGACGGATATGGCCGGGGCTGCGCCTTACCGTGTGGCTTCGTTAATGAGTCATAAACACCCCCAGTGCGAAGTGATTTCAGGTATCAGCTATCCATTGCTTGAGCGAATGATTTCGTCACGGGAATCGCTGAGCAGTTCTGCGTTTCGTGATTGCATCGTCGCGCTTGGCGGCCCCGAAGTCTCCAGCCTCTGGCATCAACAACAAAAAAATCCCCCCTTCGTGTTGAAGCATGATTTGTATGAGTATTAATCATTGGTATTGATGATGCTTTTGCTACAATAGCCGAGGTTTCTCGCCTCGGTTATCTCATATGGTTATGCGCGTTCTGTTTGTTTTGTTGCTCCTGTTCTCTGGTGGCGTAGGTGCGGCCTTGCCCGCTCGCTATATGCAAACCACGGAAGATGCGGTGATCTGGGCGCATATTGGCAATAAGACGGAGACTGTCGGTAATTTACGCGCCGGACAGATTATTGCTGTTGAACCGGATGCAAAGGATTACTACACCTTCAACTTCGGTTTTGGCAAAGGCTACATCGACAAAGGGCACCTGGAACCTGTGCAGGGGCGTCAGCGTGTGGAAGACGGCCTGGGTGACTTAAATAAACCGTTGAGTAACCAGAACCTGATCACATGGAAAGATACTCCGGTCTATAACGCGCCGGACGTAGGCAGTGCGCCGTTTGGTACGCTGGCTGAGAATCTACGTTACCCGGTGCTCAGTCGGCTGAAAGACAGACTGAATCAGACCTGGTATCAGATTCGCATCGGCGAGCGGCTGGCCTATATCAGCGCGCTGGATGCTCAGCAGGATAACGGTATCCCGATTCTGACTTACCATCATATTCTGCGCGATGAAGAGAACACGCGTTTTCGTCATACCTCCACCACCACATCAGTGCGCGCGTTCAGTAACCAGATGACCTGGCTGCGAGATATGGGCTATACGACGCTGACGATGTATCAGTTAGAAGACTACCTCAATAATCGCGCAAACCTTCCGGCGCGTTCGGTCGTTATTACGTTTGATGATGGCCTGAAGTCCGTTAGCCGCTATGCGCATCCCGTCCTCAAGCAGTATGGCTTTAAGGCGACGGCGTTTATCATTAGCTCACGTATCAAGCGCCACCCACAGAAGTGGGATCCGAAATCGCTGCAG
The DNA here is from genome assembly GCF_030332645.1 of Citrobacter sp. Cpo091. NCBI lineage: Bacteria > Pseudomonadati > Pseudomonadota > Gammaproteobacteria > Enterobacterales > Enterobacteriaceae > Citrobacter > Citrobacter sp. Cpo091. Next base: position 116,394 of record NZ_JAOWHL010000039.1, on the reverse strand, counting down.
TTTATGAGTATTTCCGAGCTGGAAGGGATTAAAGATGTTTTCGACTTCCAGTCGCACACCCATTTCTTGCATCGGGTGGATGGCCAGCGACGACCTATTTTACTCAGCCGTAACTATCACAATATTCTGTTTGATTTTGAACACTCCCGTCGGGCGCTCGGGCAGTTTAATCCGCATGTGCTCTATCTTTCCTACCCGTTTGGCGGCTATAACGCGACGGCGGTGAAAGCGGCGCATGACGCTGGTTTTCATTTGGCGGTGACGACGGTGAAAGGGAAGGTGAAGCCTGGCGATAACCCGATGTTGCTAAAGCGGCTGTATATTCTGCGGACGGATTCGCTGGAAACAATGTCGCGGCTGATAGTCAATCAGCCGCAGGGGTAAGGGCTGTCAGGCGACCTGTACCGGAATGGCTTTTGCAGTGCGTTTCATTTCGTTGTCGCCTTCAAAATAGGCCACTTTCGGACGCCATGTACGGGCTTCTTCGTCAGACATGGTGACGAAGCTGGCGATAATCACAATGTCGCCAACTTCAGCACAGTGCGCCGCTGCACCGTTCACCGAGATGATTCTGGAGCCGCGTTCAGCCGCAATGGCATAGGTTGAGAAACGTTTACCATTGGTCACGTTCCAGATATCAATAGCTTCGTTTTCCAGAATACCTGAGGCATCGAGGAAATCCTGGTCGATGGCGCAGGAGCCTTCGTAATGCAGGTCCGCCTGCGTGACTTTTACGCGGTGGAGTTTGCCTTGCAGCATGGTGCGAATCATAACTTCTATACCCTGTCGTTTACCTTGGCTAAGCAGGCGCGACTGGCCTGCTTTGAGAAATCTTCAGGCAGTATTGCCCGATTTTTAACCCCTGTCTACTGGGCTAATGTAACGCTTTGATTATCGATCAGACGAGCCTGACCCAGCCATGCTGCGGCCAGAATCACCGCGCGTTTACTGGTTTCAGTCAACTCCAGCAGCGTGTCGGCATCACGAATTTGAATATCGTCGGCGCGGAAGCCTTTTTCATTCAGTTCTTGTTCGGCAATGGTAATAATTTCTTGCAGCTCACGATTACCCGCAATCAGCTTTTCAGCGATACCGTTCATCACGTTGTGCAGGCCTGGCGCAATTTTACGCTGTTCTGCCGTTAGATAACCGTTACGTGAGCTGAGGGCCAGACCGTCTTTGGCGCGAATAATCGGTACGCCAACGATCTCAATGTCATAACCCATGTCCGCTACCATTTTGCGGATCAGCGCCAGCTGTTGGAAATCTTTTTCACCAAAGCAGGCGATATCGGGTTGGATCAGGTTAAACAACTTGCTGACGATAGTGGAAACACCACGGAAGTGGCCCGGGCGGCTGGCGCCTTCCAGCATGGTAGAGAGGCCGGGAACATCAACGAAAGTCTGGCCTTCCAGACCCTGCGGGTAGATCTCTTCAACGGCCGGAGCAAAGACATAATCGACTTTACGCTTGTTCAGCTTTTCGCAATCTTCCTGCAGGGTGCGTGGATAGCGCACCAGATCGTCTGGTCGGTCAAACTGCATCGGGTTAACGAAAATGCTGACGAACACCACATCAGCCCGCGCTTTTGCTTCATCGACCAGTTTCATATGGCCGTCGTGCAGGTTGCCCATGGTGGGAACCAGTGCGACGCGTTTGCCTTCCTGACGCAGACGACGAATATGCTGGCGCAGCAGCGGCAGGGTTTCAATGATTAACACGACAAGACTCCTTGAGTTGCCTGAGGTACCGTGGGCCGGATAAGACGCGTAGCGTCGTCATCCGGCACGGTCAGAAAATTAGTGGAAGCTGTGCTCTTCACCCGGATAAACGCCGGACTCCACTTCAGCCATATACTGCCGCACTGCGGCGCGCATGTCGCCTGCTTCATTGAGGAAATTCTTCGCAAATTTCGGGATATGGCCACCGGTAATGCCAAAGGCATCATGCATGACGAGGATTTGACCGTCGGTGACGTTACCGGCGCCGATACCAATTACCGGAATCGACAGCGCTTCAGTGACGCGCTTCGCCAGTTCAACCGGCACGCACTCCAGCACCAGCAACTGAGCGCCAGCGGCTTCTAAGGCCAGCGCATCATCCAGCAGTACCTGCCCGGCGTCGCCGCGGCCCTGAATTTTATAGCCGCCGAAGATATTCACCGACTGGGGCGTTAATCCCAGATGACCGCAAACCGGCACCGCGCGTTCGGTGAGCATTTTCACCGTATCTACCAGCCAGGCGCCGCCTTCGATTTTGACCATATTAGCGCCCGCGCGCATGACCACCGCAGCGTTTTCAAACGCCTGCTCCGGAGTGGCATAAGCCATAAACGGTAGGTCGGAGAGTAGCAGACAATTCGGTGCACCGCGACGCACGGCTCGGGTGTGGTAAGCAATGTCTTCAACGGTGACGGGCAGGGTGGAGTCGTGCCCCTGTACCGTCATGCCCAGCGAATCACCGACCAGCATCACGTTGATGCCTTCATCGGCAAACAGCTTAGCGAAGCTGTAGTCGTAGGCGGTGATAGTCGCGAAGCGCTTTTTCTCTTGTTTGCATTTCTGCAACACAGCGATAGTGGTGGGTTTGCTCATAACCTCTCCGGCCATAATATTGATGAATATAATGGCCGCATTGTAGGGGAATGAAGCAGAAAAGCGTTAGCCCTTTGTGTGTATTCCCGGCAGCGAAAGCCGCCGGATTAACGCGCTTAGGGATAGTCGATAGTGAAGCTGCCCGTCGCTTTGAACTCGCCGGGTTTGATGGTGTTGCTACCGTCTTGTTTCAGCGTTGCTCTGAAATTCAGAATCTGATCGGGGTTACCGATATTGCTATAGGTATAGTCTTCCATATTCGTAAACTTATAAACGGAGCTGGAGTTGTTTGGCATGATCGTCATCCAGTCGCTGATGCTTGCTGGGTTCTTCTCGCCGGCAACCGTCACGCCAATACCGCTGGCGGCACCAGATGTTAAAGTATTACCCAATAATGCGTTGTCACTGCTGCCTGTTATTGTTGATCCTAACTTCACTTCGACATTCTTAATGTAGGTACAGTTACTTAATTTTATTGAAAAGTCTTTTGTCACACCGTCGCCTTTCAGTTCTTCTGCGTTGCGACTGCCAAAAGGCACGGTAGATCCTGAAACACCTTCACCTGTAACGGCAGTGGCAGTACATGTTGGGTAGTGAATCGTTATTGAACCTGGACTGATGACGTAATCAAGGTAGTGGTTGCCACCACCGATACTGGTGTCTGAAAGCTTAAATCGGAAGTTGTAACCGGTACTTGTTGGAAAGGTAACGTTAACTGCTGATGTGGTTGGCTTAAATGTATCATCAGCATAAAGATGGAATTTAATCCACAGAACAATTCCCCCCATTTCAAAATAACCTTTCTTCCATGCGATTGAATCACAGAAAGTGGAGAAATCTGCATAAGAGGTACTAATGAAATTCAGATCAAAGGACTTATAATCCGTACCACCGCCGTTCCAGTCAACCCAAAATGAACTCCCTGGATAATAGGCGGTGCCAAAGTTAATCTTGGTAATTTCCATACCAAGATACAAACCGGTAGTATTTGTTTTCCATAATGGATTGCCGCTATTATTTTTAATACCCGCACTCTGAAAACCATGATAAAGATTTACACTATGAACATCGTGGTTATAGTTACAATTAAGTCCATGCTTGGGATCAAATTCTGTCGCACCAGAAACGGCAAGTTCGCGTAAGCCTGATTCTGTATGGGCGGCAACTGAAGGGAGCAGGTTCCATGAGAATGGAGCTGAGTAGTCTTGTACATCTGCATATTCTGCACCTCCTTGATACGAGGTCGCTTGCCCAATATAGACAGACCAGGCATAAGCGTTGCTGGCTCCTAACCATAAAAATAGAGATGATATTAAAAGGACTATGTTTTTCTTCATGGCTAATTTCCCTATTAATGGTCGTTCCGAATTTTATTGGTAGGTGACATTGACAAGTACATGGCTACTTAATTCGCCGAGGGTAACTGTTTCGGTACTCAGGATTTTCTGCATCCGTGAATAAAAGGTCCAGGTTGTATCACTATAATCTGTAGCGGAAAATATCGCCCTTGACGAGCCGTCAGTATTCAACACATTTTGACGTGGTGAATCGGTGGTGAAAATCACTACTCCTACATTTGCCACACCGCCCGAGGTCTGAGTTAGATCATTCGCAAATACCTGCTGATTGCCCTTCGCAAACTGTCCGCTTTGGGGGGTAAAGTTAAAGGTAACATTAGTGATGGCTCCGTCACTGATTGGACAATTCAGAAGTTTAATTGAAAACTCTTGACCGCCTTCATAATCAGTTTCCGCAGTAATGCCGTCGGCAAAATAGGCGGGACCTACGGTTGCGAAATTTACCGTTCCACTACCATTAATTTCTAACTGGCAGGTATCCTTCTGCACGGTGGCGGTGAAATCCACGTTGGTGTCGGCATACAGCGGCGCGACAACCAGGGCTGTTGCCAGCCCCGGAATTAACGCGGAGAGTGTTAATCTACGCAAACGCATCATGGTAATTACCGTTACTGGTAAGTAATGGTGAACGTGGTTGGTGAATAGAAATCACCGGCAGTAATACCAGAAAGGGCAGCACCTTGAACGGCTACCATACGTGCGCTGAGTGGGTAATCTACAGGCGTTGTTGTGGTGGCGCTGCTCAGATCAACGGTCTCTGGGTTTTTATTATAACAGTGGAATTGCACGCTATCTGTACCACCAGGTGTACTGGTTGTCCAGACCTCAACACCGGTTTTGCTCGCTTTTGTGCTCGATGTTGAAGAGTTTGCAAATGCTGCCTGATTTGAGTCACCGCCAGAACAACCGACGTTATTTGGTGATAAAGTAACGGTCGCAGTTTTGTCCTTTAATCCCGCGCATTCACTAAAGCGCAGTTTAAACGGTTTCACTTTTGTTTTTGCAAAAACTTCAGAGATATAGACATTACCAAAGGCAATTGTGTTGGTAGCGGTCTCGCCGTCAACCACCGATGCCGCACAGGTACCGGCGGTGATATTTGCCTCTACGGTTAAGTCCAACTGTGCAGTACCATCAGCCTGCGCCATGGTGGAAACGCCCGCCCCCATCGTTGCCAGTGCGCCAATCATTAACCCGCGCAAAAGTTGTTTTTTCATTATCATCGTCCCTGTTATTGATAAGTGAAGGTGAAGGTCGCTTTAGAGCTGAATGCACCGGTGGTACCTGCGCCATCCGTCAGTTCGCGCAGCGCCACTGTCATTTCGACGGCGTTGTTAGTACGTTCTTCAGGGGTCCAGGTGAAGGAACCAGAACCTGGCTTCATATAGGTTTCATCACTGACGTTTTTACGTTTAAAGCCCATACCGATATTGGTGGCGGCGCCTGAATCAGCGGATTCATTTTTAATGAAGTCACCGCTGGCGGAGGTCGAGGTTGCCAGTGCTGTGGTGATACTGGTCAATGAACCGGCACAATCGCTGGCGACGAACTTAAAGTTCTTCTGCGATTCCGCTGATTTCTTAATGATCTTATCCAGACCAACATCGCCCACCGTTAACTTATAGCCGTTGGTGGCATCGCCAGAAACCGATGAGCCATCCAGGGCCGCAATGGTCATGCTGCAGGTGGTGGCCAACACGGTGGCGGTGAAGTCGACGTTAAGTGTTTCCGCCTGACTGGTCAGCGGAAAGAGTACCGCGAGTACGGAGGCAGCTAAAAAGCGCTTATTCCTTTTCATTGGGGATTCCATTTGTATTGTGGTTAGTGACACGACACGTAATGTTGTCTAACAGTAGGGTCTGGCTGGAGCCGACCGTTTGTTGCGTTGCTGGCAACAGGAAGGTTGCCGTACAGGTTGCGGGTTGGTTATTTTCAAACCAGCGCACCGTAAGTTCGCCGTTATCGCTAATACCGCGGACAAAAGCCTGGCCGCCCTGGCCCATATTGCCGATCTGTACATTGTTCTCATAAACTTCGGCGCCGAATGGAATCGTCTGGTGATCGCTGCGCGTCATGTTGAGAATGGCTGAACGTCCTTCATCGGTTTCGAAACTGGCGAAAACGACCGCGCCATCGCGTGGTACCAGTGTGGTACTGGTGCTCTTCAGCTCGACGTCGTTATCCATCGTATCGATGTCGAGATTGACCTGGTTTTCCCGGTAGGCCGTCAGTGAGTTCGTTGCGCCATAACCCCAACGATCAATTGTGCTGCTTCCACCGTTAATCCGAGCGCCTTTAGCGCCAGGCGCTTTCACCAGCACAATGGCATCGCTGTTGCCAAAGTTGTCGTTGGTAAACGTTAAGCCACCACTGTGCAACACAAAACCGCCGTCAGTGGAGAGCGAATACTGACGATTACTGTCGTTATTCGCCGAGGCGGATGCTGAAAGATCTCCCCATGGGGACTGATAGCTGGTATATCCACCAATATCGGAGATGTTTTTCCCCTCTTTTTGCATGGTGTAGCCTGTATTCACGCTGTAGTTCAGCTTATTGTCTTCGCTGCTGCCGCTACTGTTCATGCTGAGCTGGTGCCCACCGTTAAAATCGGTACGCATCTGGGTGCTCAAGTTGCTGAATCCTGAGCGGCGACGTTCACCACCCAGCAGGTTCTCCAGCGGAATATTGAAGTTGATATAAAGCGAATCATCCTTATCGCCTTCTTCATCCCAGGTGCGCTGCAGGTTGATACTCATGCTGCCCCAGGAAAATCCTTTGCCATAACCCAGGCTGTAATCGCTGCGGCTCTCGTTGCTTGCCCAGTAGTCGGTCCAGGTGGCTGACAGATAAAATGAACCGTAATCAACCTCAGCGGACTGCAAAGGTTGGTTCATGCTGACGGTGACCTGATTCTTCATACGCGAGAAGTTATTCATGGTATTGCGTTCAGCGTCAGTACCTTTGAATTTGGCATCGTCGATTAGCTCTAGCGCGTCATTCAGGCCCAGGTAGTCTCGCGTCGAGTAGCGATAGGCCGCGACGTTGAACGACGTATCGGTCGCCTCAATCAGTTTGTTCCAGGTCAAGCGATAGCTTTGGCCTTGATAGGTATCGTCGTCAGGGATATCTGCGCGTGAATGGGTAACGTCAACCGCCAGTGCTCCAAAGGGTGTATTCAGACCCAGACCGAGGAGTCCAGCGAAATAGTCGTTGTCCGTTGCCTGAATACCGGTGTAGGCCGTCAGAAAGTTGTTCAGACCGTAGTAGTATGAGCCCTGCGCCAGGTTTGGTTTGTCATGAAGTTCGTCGTTATTGACTTCCCCGACGCTCACGTCCCAGCGTCCGACGCCCGGGCGCTGCATCTGCATGACCGAAGAAAACGGCTGGGAGAAAGTACGTTTACTGCCATCAGCTTCTTCGATGGTGACGATCAGGTCGCTACCGTAGCCGGAAGGGCTGATATCGTTGATCTCGAAAGGTCCCGGCGGAACGGTCGCTTCATAAATCTTATAACTGCCCTGAGTCACGGTCACTTTGGCGTTAGTGTTGGCGACGCCGCGGATAATAGGCGCATAGTTAGCCAACTGTGAAGGCAGCATACGCGTGTCGCTATACAGACGTGCCCCGCGGATGTTCACCGAGTCAAAGGTTTCGCCAGTGGTATAGGCTTCGCCGACAATCAGCTGTGAGCGTAGTGCCGGGAGGTCGCGCTGCAGATAACGGTTCTGGTATTCGAAATTGCTGCCGCCGTCCTTCGCCCAGTTGTAGTTACCACTGGCACGAAGACGCCATGCACCGAGATTGATGCCCGTATTAAATGCAGCATACAAGCTATCGCTGTCAGTATCGTGGTTGGTGCTGTGGTAGCCGTTAAGGGTATAGGAAAACAGGGCTGCCGGGATGCCGCTTTCCCACAAGGAGGGTTCGACATAGCCAGAATAACCTTTAATGAGCCACGCCTGAGGAACGGAGATATCCAGGCGCTGCTCACCCATATCAAAGCTTACGTTTGACTGCTCGATAAGTGCAGGTAGGTTTAAGCAGTCATCCCCATCTTCATCGCCTTTTTTCAGAATAGCGTGTTCGTTGCCGATCTCAGGCTGCTTAATGTGCAGCTGTGCCAGATTCTTCGATGTCAGGCAGGCTTGTGCGCTATTTTTACCAACATCAACAAAGGGAAGGGTCAGGCTTGCTACTGATTTCTCGTTGACGAAAACTTTCACACTGTAGGTTCCCGCTGGCGTAGGGTTGCCGTCGGAATATTTACTGATATCGATACTAGCCGCGCTACTTCCCATTAAAAATGAGCTGTCGTACTCGACGCTTTCTGCGGCAAAACCGGGCTGGCTGTAAAGCAGTGCACAGCACATCGCCAGTAGCGTTTTTTTCGGCATCGATTCGGTATAAGGAAAGTTTTGCACCGTCTTTTGCATCCTGCGTTTTGATTAATCGATTACAGTGAAACAGAGCCTTCGATCATGCCGCCATAATCGTTAATGGCGTGGTAGTCCAGTTTGCCTGATACGGTATTTTGTAGACCTTTGACGTTAAAAGAGGCATTGCTCAAAGGCGCAACCATGGTGGCATCAACGGTATAGCGCTTCCCGCCAACCGTAACGACAGCATCATTAAATGAAACGTAGTAAGGTGTTGGGTTATTAACCTTTAGCGTCGTATGGCCTTGTTCATTCCCCATCTGCCACTTCAACTGTTTGGTGGCTTCTGCAGGCGAACCCTGTAAACCGGCAGGGCGGTAAAACAGTTTGATACGAGTGCGGAAAGCTAACTGCAGCAAACTTTTGTTTTCTTCTTTGTTGGCGTCTGCTTTTGGCGGTACTTCCAGCACGTTAAACCAGAACACGCTTTCACGGTCTTTTGGCAATGCTGTGGTTTGGGTAAACATTACTTTCACGGATTGACCGTGCTTGGGTTCTATACGTGAAACGGGAGGAGTGGAGACGAATGGGGCCTTAATACTGCCTGGATCGGCATTATCATTCCCGAGATCAATCCAGTTTTGCACCAGCAGCGGTCGGGTACCTTTATTTTCCAGGCGGATACTGACATCTTTTTTATTTTCATCATAAATGATGCGCGTGCCGGAAATGATAATATCGGCATGACTGGTATTACTCAATAAGCTTCCTGCTAGTACCAATGTGGTAAGCGTTTTCTTAAAATTCAACATGAGCATTCCTTGCCAGTGGATGATTTGGTGTTCTTAATTTAAGAAACGAGGTGCGATAGTAATCGTAATTCTCACCTCGTTATTACAAGCTGTGTTAATGACAAACGGTGTAATAATTCCGGTTAATGCTATTAACGCGCTTTTTTGTATACTTATTTCATCAGTAAAGCGTTAATGCTTACTGATAAGTAAAGGTATACATTGCGTTAGTGGTAACGTGACCTGGGGTTACGTCATCAATGCCGTTTGCTTTAACGTAAGAAGCTACAAAGTTATAGGTAGCGACCTGGCTGGCATCGAAGGTGGCTTCGTGAACGTCTGCACCGTCAACTTTCATCAGCGTTTTGGTGTCTGCATCGTGAATCGCGATGTTTACGTTTTTCGCAGCAGCCATACCGGCGGCAGTCAGGTTGGTGTCGTTATCCAGCGTGCCTTTGGTATTACCAAAAGAAGAGACCATTGACAGTTTTGCAACGGTGGTGCCGCCAGTGACTCCGGATGCATCTTTACAGTTCAGAACGATGGAGAAAGGTTCTGCTTTTGCGCCGTAAGTAGCATCAGCGACTTCAGTGGTGATATCCGCCGGGGTTGCGGTTTCCAGATAGATGTTGCCATCAGTGGATTCATCACCACGGCTGGTGGAAACGACTTTAGAACAGGTTGTAGCACTGACTAAACCGTGAAAATTAAGCTGACCGCCTTCTGCATCCGCTGCCATTGCCGAAGTTGAGCCCATTGCCATAACCATAGCTGCTGCCAAAATTGCTTTTTTCATTACTGTATCCTTACAGGATTTGAAATATTAGATAATTACTACTTTGCTATATTAAATAGCAGGGGCATATTCTAGCGGTTAGTAATGTTTTGTAAAATAACTTTGGCCTATGAGTTTTATAAAATCATTTTATTTTAAAATTATTGTAGGAGGGCTTTCTTTGTTTTTTGAAATATATTTTTATGGGATATAGGTTTGTGTGATAAAGCGCAAGGAACAAACAACTACTGATCTTTAATAATAATTGTTTTGCATGGATGATGTCTGAGTAGTATGTGTTAATTAGATTTACTGAAAGGAAAATGTAGTTTAATTAATTTGAGTGAGGCTTTTCATAATTAATTTATTATATAACGCGGTTACCATTGCGCCGGACGAGGAGTGGTTTGCTGGATGAAAAACGCAAGTGGTTGTTTATCGTCTGGAAAGATAAGATCCGGCGCGATTTCAGCGAGCGGCCACAGCATAAAACCACGGTTTTTCATGTCGTAGTGCGGTACGGTCAGACGTTCGGTGTTAATCACTTCATCGCCAAACAGCATAATGTCGAGGTCCAGCGTTCGTGGTCCCCAGCGTTCGGCTTTGCGCACCCGGCCCTGCTGTAACTCAATGCGTTGGGTGTGATTGAGTAATTCTTCCGGCGCAAGGGTGGTTTCCAGTGCGACGGCGGCGTTCAGGTAATCGGGTTGATCCTGTGGGCCTAATGGTGGCGTACGGTAAAATGAGGAGACAGCCACGATTCGGCTGTCAGGGATTTCCCCGATCGCTTTCACGGCAGCATTAACCTGCTCCAGAGGGGAGGCTAAATTACTGCCGAGGGCGATATATACCCGTCGTTTTTCAAGCTGCATCTGTGTCACCACCTTGATACGACTCGAAATTTGTTGGGTATACGTGATAGGTCATGCGGAGCCTTCACGGCGTGGCGCGCGTTTACGCGGGCGACGATGGCGACGACGTGTGTCTGGCTCTTCATCCAGCTCGTTCAGCATGCCTTTTTGTTCTGGCGGCGCAGAAACCTGGAATTCACCCCACCATTTCGCCAGTCGCTGCAATTCCGCGTTGTGTTCGACTTCAGCACGCAGTGCTAACAGGTCGTAAGCTGCGCGGAACTTTGGATGCTCCATCAGCTTCCAGGCGCGTTTGCCCTGGCGACGGGACATACGTAACTGCAACTGCCAGATATCGCGGGTCAGTGAGGTCAAACGTTTCGGGATCGCCAGCGAGCGGCAGGCTTCGTCCAGCACGTCGTTCATTGCCAGCGCGAAAGCGTCGTAATAGGCCAGACCGCTTTCTTGCGCAATTTTCTGTGCGGCTTCCAGTAACGGATACCAGAACATGGCAGCAAACAAGAACGCCGGGTTAACGCGCATATCATTGTGAATGCGGTTATCGGTATTCTTCAGTACCTGGGCAATGATGCGTTCCATCGGGCTGTCACCGTCTTCGGTGAAGTAGCGCGTAATGGTTGGGAACAGCGGTTGGAACAGGCTGTACTCACGCAGTTTTTTATAGGTTTCGTACCCATAGCCCGCCTGTAACAGCTTGAGCGCTTCTTCAAACAGGCGTGCAGGAGGAATATCGTTAAGCAAGGTAGCCAGACGTGGGATCGGCTCTGCGGTTTCCGGGCTGATACGCATGTCGAGCTTGGCGGCAAAGCGTACGGCGCGCAGCATGCGCACAGGATCTTCGCGATAGCGCGTTTCCGGATTACCGATCAGGCGAATGATGCCCTCTTCGAGATCCTGCATTCCCCCAACGTAATCACGTACGGTGAAATCGGCCACGCTGTAATACAGGCTGTTAATCGTGAAATCGCGACGCTGTGCATCTTCTTCGATGGAGCCGAAGATGTTGTCACGCAGCAGCATACCGTTTTGCCCACGCTGCGATGTTGTGCGATCGGATTCGCTGCCTTCATGATGGCCGCGGAACGTCGCCACTTCGATAATTTCTGGGCCGAACATGACATGGGCCAGACGGAAACGGCGACCGACCAGGCGACAGTTACGAAACAGTTTGCGCACCTGATCCGGCGTTGCGTTAGTGGTGACATCAAAATCTTTCGGCTTTTTGCCCAGCAAAAGATCGCGTACACCACCGCCAACCAGCCATGCCTCGTATCCGGCCTTATTGAGCCTGTACATTACCTTCAGGGCATTTTCACTGATATCTTTGCGGGAGATAGAGTGCTGCTCACGCGGAATTACCGTCATATGTGGACGGGCGACGGCGAGCTCAGCCTCGCGCTCCTCGCGGCTTAGCACCTTGCGGCAAAAATTAGCGACTCGGGTAAAAATAGTGCACCTCGGTAGTGTCAAACTTCAATCAGAACAAGTGTTGCTGTGTAAAAATAGCGGCTAATCATAGCTCAGCATGATGCATTTGAGAATGCCGGATTTAAGATCGCCGATTCAGGCACCGTTGTCAGACGCCAATTCTCAACGGCAAACTCCAGGATCTGATCAACCTGCATATCCTGCCACGGAATATCGGCACGCTGGCCGAGAAAGCGCAGCGCGGCAATAATCACCGGACGCGGATCGCCTTGCGGCAGCGCAGGTGCATGATTTTGTTTTGAAAGTTTAGCGCCTTGTTCGTTGAGCGCCAGCGGAAGATGAATATAGTCAGGCGCTTGCCAGCCAAACTGCTGATACAAAGAGATTTGCCGCACCGTGGGTTCGATAAGATCGGCGCCGCGTACAATCTCCGTTACGCCCTGAAAGTGGTCATCAACCACCACGGCGAGGTTATAGGCAAACAGCCCGTCGCGACGGTGAATGATAAAATCTTCGCCTGCAACCTGTGGATCTGCCTGAATTTCACCGCGCAGTTGGTCAGTAAACTGCATCACCGGGTGACGTTGCTTTATGCGGACTGCCGCCTGCTCTGGTCCGAGGCGTAACTCACGGCAGTGGCCGTCATAAATACCGCCGACGCTTTGAATACGCGCCCGCGTACAGGTGCAGTAATAGCTCAGATCCTGTTGATGTAACCAGGTGAGCGCCTCGCGGTAGGCATCATGACGTTGGGATTGCCATAAAATATCGCCATCCCAGTGCAGTCCGTAATGTTCCAGCTGACGCAGAATCGTATCTGCAGCACCGGGAACTTCACGAGGGGGGTCAATATCTTCAATGCGTACTCGCCAGATTCCACGCCGGGCACGAGCCTGCAGGTAACTCCCGAGGGCGGCAATTAGTGAGCCGAAATGCAGTTCGCCGGAAGGGGAAGGGGCGAAGCGGCCAATATAGTGTGAATCGCTCATTTTGCGGACTAACAAATAATAAGGCGGGAGAAGCTCCCGCCTGTAGTAAACGTGGTAAAAATGACCGGAATTAACCTGCCATTTGTTTTTCGCGGATTTCTGCCAGCGTTTTACAGTCGATGCACAGATCGGCTGTCGGACGCGCTTCCAGACGGCGAATACCAATTTCTACGCCGCATGATTCGCAGTAGCCGAAATCTTCGTCTTCTACTTTCTTCAGCGTCTTCTCGATCTTTTTGATCAGTTTGCGCTCACGGTCACGGTTACGCAGCTCAAGGCTGAATTCTTCTTCCTGTGCGGCGCGGTCCACCGGATCAGGGAAGTTAGCCGCTTCGTCTTGCATATGAGTTACGGTGCGATCGACTTCATCCCTAAGTTGATTGCGCCATGCCTCAAGAATACGCCTGAAGTGCGACAGCTGGGCTTCGTTCATATACTCTTCGCCCGGTTTCTCCTGGTACGGCTCCACCCCAGCGATGGCGAGAATACTCAGGGACGATGTTTTACGGTTTTGCCCTTCTTGCATGTTGCTTCTCCTTAACACGCACTATCGATCCCCATGTTCGGGGGAAAAATCAGGTCGCTATAAATAGCAGATGCTTTTCCGGATAGCAATTATCTAAACGTAACACTTGACAACCCTGTGAGGAAAAGCGTATTTGCCCACGCGCCCAGAATACTAATTGACCAGATATTTACACCATTACAAGGTAATGGGCAACGGCTCTTTAAGAGTCATACCGTGGGCAGAAAGTTCCGCTTTATAAACCAGAATTTCAACCCCCTTAAGCTGTGCTTCAACTAATAATTGCGCATATTTTGCATCGATATGGCGCGCGGGTGAAAACCGTGTAATGGCTGAATGTAGCACGGCGAAAAATATCACTGCCCGCTTGCCTTCAGCCGCTACGCTCATCAATTCCCGAAGATGCTTCTGACCTCGTTCAGTGATGGCATCGGGAAAATAACCCTGCTCTTTTTCCGCCAACGTGACTGATTTCACTTCAATATAGCAGTCAGGTCGGGAATCTGCCTGTAACAAAAAGTCGATGCGGCTCCCTTCGGCGCCGTATTTTACTTCACTTTTCAAAGTGCTGTAGCCTGAAACTTCTGAAATTAGCGCCTGCTGAATCGCCTCTTTCGTTAATCTGTTGGCCCACAGTGTGTTAACACAAATAAATTCACCGGATTGGGTTTGCGTTAATTCCCAGGTATGTGGATATTTGCGTTTAGTATTTTCTGATGTCGAATACCAAACGGTGTCACCTGGCATTGCGCATCCGGTCATCGCACCGGTATTTGGGCAGTGTAGCGTTAACGCTGTGCCATCGGGTGTGATCACATCCGCTAAAAAGCGCTTATAGCGCTGAATGAGCGTTGCAGGTTGTAAAGGTGGAGAAAATTGCATAAGCAGTCCCTTTAATTATTCAGTCAGCGTCCAGCGTTGCAGCGGCGTATAACGCGTGCGTCCTCGTGAGAATGAGGAGGAGTAAAGTGCGAACTCCGTTACCGGAAATGACCAGCCAAAGCCCGGTGGAGGGATTGGAACCGCGTGACCGGCATCGCGCAGCAGCGTGATATGCGGGTGAAACGGCTGCGGGCTTTGATAGCACCCGCTGCGCGCGGCCTGCGCCCGTAGCATATTCGCCAGTTGCAGCAACCCGCGCGGCGGCTGACGCATACCCAGCCACACGACCCTGGAGCGCAGCCATTGCCCGGCATCATCAAATTTGAGCGTGAAACCTGGCTGGCGAATACGCCCCGCGAGCTGCGACAGCGCCTGTTGCTTCTCAGCGCTGACGTCGCCTAAAAAGGCCAGCGTCAGATGCAGATTATCAGCCGCGACGGGGCGACCCGCTTCAGGGGGGAACTGCGCGGCCCGCCAGTGGATTAGCTGCTCCCGAACCCCGGCTGGCAATTCAATCGCAAAGAACAGCCTTTTTGGCTCAGACATGATGGATACTCGGTTATGAATTAACGCGATGCTACAATGCAGCGCGAAGAATGTTAACCCTCTGGAGCCATTTGTGACGTTGTTGCCCGTTGCTGCCGTAGTGCCTGAACTGCTTACCGCCCTTGATGCCTCGCCGCAGGTTCTGCTGACGGCGCCGACCGGTGCAGGGAAATCGACCTGGCTGCCGTTGCGACTTCTTGAGCATCGCGGTATCACGGGGCGGATTATTTTGCTGGAGCCGCGCCGCCTGGCAGCGCGCAATGTGGCGCAACGATTAGCGGAATTGTTGAACGAAAAGCCTGGTGAAACTGTGGGCTATCGCATGCGCGCACAAAGTTGCGTAGGGCCGCAGACCCGGCTGGAAGTGGTAACAGAGGGCGTCCTGACGCTGATGATCCAACGCGATCCTGAACTGACAGGCATCGGGCTGGTGATCCTCGACGAATTTCACGAGCGGAGTTTACAGGCTGATCTGGCGCTGGCGCTATTGCTGGATGTGCAGCAAGGGCTGCGGGACGATCTGAAACTGTTGATTATGTCCGCCACTCTGGATAACGGGCGTTTGCAGCAGATGTTGCCCGATGCGCCGACGATCGTTTCTGAAGGCCGCGCATTTCCCGTTGAGCGGCGGTATCAGCCGTTGGCGGCGCATTTGCGTTTTGATGAAGCGGTGGCGATAGCGACGGCGGAGCTATTGCGCCATGAAAGCGGGTCGCTGCTGCTGTTTTTACCGGGTGTGGGCGAAATCCTGCGTGTACAGGAGCAACTGGCTACGCGTGTAGGCAGCGATGTTGTGCTGTGCCCACTGTACGGCGCGTTAACGCTTGCCGAGCAGCGTCAGGCGATTGTGCCCGCGCCGCAAGGCAAACGCAAAGTGGTGCTGGCCACCAATATTGCTGAAACCAGCTTGACGATCGAAGGCATCCGACTGGTGGTGGACTGCGCCCAGGAACGCGTGGCGCGCTATGACGTGCGTACCGGTCTGACGCGACTGATTACCCAGCGCATCAGCCAGGCTTCGATGACTCAGCGCGCGGGACGTGCGGGTCGTCTGGAGCCCGGTATTTGCCTGCATCTGCTTGCCAAAGAGCAGGCAGAAAGAGCGGCAGCGCAGGGGGAAGCGGAGATATTGCAGAGCGATCTGTCCGGGCTACTGATGGAGTTGCTGCAATGGGGATGTACCGAACCTGAGCAACTGAACTGGCTGGATACGCCGCCCGCCATCAACCTGCAGGCGGCAAAACGGCTGTTGCAGATGCTGGGCGCGCTTGAGGGCGACAGGCTCAGTGCCCGCGGGCAGAAAATGGCGGCATTGGGTAACGATCCTCGTTTAGCGGCGATGCTGGTCGGTGCCAAAAATAATACCGAAGCGGCTACGGCGGCAAAACTGGCTGCGATTCTGGAAGAGCCGCCGCGCGGTGGAAGTACCGATCTGACCGTGGCGTTTGCACGAAATCAGCCCGCCTGGCAGCAGCGCAGTCAACAGTTGCTGAAACGGCTTAACGTTAGCAGCGGGCAGCCCGACAGCACGCTGCTCCCCTCATTGCTGGCGCGGGCGTTTGCCGATCGGATAGCGCGTCGACGCGGGCAGGAAGGGCGCTATCAACTGGCGAATGGCATGGGCGCTATGCTGGATGCCGATGATGCTTCAGGACGCCATGAATGGCTGATAGCGCCACTTTTGTTGCAGGGCAGCGCTTCGCCAGACGCGCGTATTTTGCTGGCTCTGCCGCTGGATATCGAGTCGCTGATGCAGGCATGTCCTGAGCTGCTGCAACAGTCCGACACCATCGAATGGGATGAAACCCAGGGAACGTTAAAGGCATTGCGTCGGTCGCGCATTGGTCAGCTCACGGTAAAAGTACAGCCATTGGCCAAACCCTCGGAAGAGGAGTTGCATCAGGCGATGTTGAATGGCATTCGCGATAAAGGGCTAAGTGTGCTCAACTGGACGCCGGAAGCCGAGCAGTTTCGACTGCGTCTGCAATGTGCGGCAAACTGGTTGCCAGAATACGACTGGCCCGCGGTAGATGAGGATTCTCTGCTGGCGTCGCTGGAGACCTGGCTGCTGCCGCACATGAGCGGTGTGCACTCGTTACGCGCATTAAAAGCACTCAATGTAGGACAGGCGTTGCGCGGTTTACTGGACTGGTCAATGTTGCAACGTCTGGATAGTGAGCTGCCTGCGCATTACACTGTGCCGACGGGAAGCCGGATTGCCATTCGCTATCATGAGGATAATCCTCCAGTATTGGCAGTTCGGATGCAGGAAATGTTTGGTGAAGCAAAAACCCCAACCATTGCCCAGGGGCGCGTGCCGCTGGTGCTGGAGCTGCTGTCTCCGGCCCAAAGACCGCTACAGGTGACGAGCGATCTGAGCGCGTTCTGGCAGGGATCGTACCGCGAGGTGCAAAAAGAGATGAAAGGGCGTTATCCCAAACATGTCTGGCCAGACGATCCGGCGAATACCGCGCCAACGCGGCGCACCAAAAAGTATTCGTAATGTAACTGTAGGCCGGATAAGGCGTTATGCCGCATCCGGCGAAAGAGCGGTAATAATTGAGAGATTTCTTCTTCTGTCGCAGGACGGAAGAACAGAGAATCGGGCCCTTGCGCCTGAATGTTGCGGAGAAAAAGCATGGCGGGGAATGACCGCGAGCCAATTGGACGTAAAGGGAAACCCTCGCGTCCGGTGAAACAAAAGGTGAGCCGTCGTCAACTCAGAGATGAAGAGTATGACGACGATTATGATGATGATGACTATGAGGATGAAGAACCGATGCCGCGTAAGGGTAAAGGCAAAGGGCGTAAGCCTCGTGGTAAGCGCGGCTGGTTCTGGCTGCTGGTAAAACTGTCGATTGTCTTTTTGGTGCTGATTGCCATTTACGGCGTTTATCTGGACCAAAAAATCCGTAGCCGTATTGATGGCAAAGTCTGGCAGCTTCCTGCGGCAGTTTATGGCCGTATGGTTAACCTTGAGCCAGAAATGCCTATCGGCAAAAACGAGATGGTGAAGCTGCTGGAGGCCACGCAGTATCGTCAGGTGACGAAGATGACGCGTCCGGGCGAATTTACCGTGCAGGCGAAGAGCATCGAGATGATTCGCCGTCCGTTTGACTTCCCGGACAGTAAAGAAGGGCAGGTGCGTGCGCGTCTGACCTTTGACGGCGATCATCTGGATACCATCGAGAATATGGATAACAACCGCCAGTTCGGTTTTTTCCGTCTCGATCCGCGTTTGATCACCATGCTCTCTTCACCTAACGGTGAGCAGCGCCTGTTTGTTCCGCGTAGCGGCTTCCCGGATCTGCTGGTGGACACGCTGCTGGCGACCGAAGACCGTCACTTCTATGAGCATGACGGTATCAGTCTCTATTCCATTGGCCGTGCGGTGCTGGCGAACCTGACAGCTGGTCGTACGGTACAGGGGGCCAGTACGCTGACTCAGCAGCTGGTGAAAAACCTGTTCCTGTCCAGCGAACGTTCCTACTGGCGTAAGGCCAACGAAGCCTATATGGCGCTGATCATGGATGCGCGTTACAGCAAAGACCGCATTCTTGAGCTGTACATGAACGAAGTCTATCTCGGCCAAAGCGGTGATAACGAGATTCGCGGCTTCCCGCTGGCGAGCCTCTATTATTTCGGTCGTCCGGTAGAAGAGCTGAGCCTCGACCAGCAGGCGCTGCTGGTGGGGATGGTTAAAGGGGCGTCGATCTACAACCCGTGGCGTAACCCGAAACTGGCGCTGGAGCGTCGTAACCTGGTTCTGCGTCTTCTGCAACAGCAGCAGATTATCGACCAGGATCTGTATGACATGCTGAGCGCGCGTCCGTTAGGCGTACAGCCGCGTGGTGGGGTGATCTCCCCGCAGCCTGCCTTTATGCAGATGGTGCGTCAGGAGCTCCAGGCGAAGCTGGGCGATAAAGTTAAAGATCTCTCCGGCGTGAAGATTTTCACCACCTTTGATTCCGTGGCGCAGGACGCCGCAGAAAAAGCGGCGGTGGAAGGCATTCCTGTACTGAAGAAACAGCGTAAGCTGAGCGATCTGGAAACCGCGATTGTGGTTGTTGACCGCTTTAGCGGCGAAGTTCGCGCCATGGTCGGCGGAGCAGAACCGCAGTTTGCGGGCTATAACCGTGCGATGCAGGCGCGTCGTTCGATTGGTTCTCTGGCCAAGCCTGCGACCTATCTGACCGCGCTCAGCCAGCCGAAGTTGTACCGCCTGAATACCTGGATTGCCGACGCGCCGATTGCACTGCGTCAGCCGAACGGCCAGGTGTGGTCACCGCAGAACGATGACCGTCGCTATAGCGAAAGCGGTAGAGTGATGCTGGTGGATGCGTTAACGCGTTCAATGAACGTGCCAACGGTAAATCTGGGGATGGCGCTGGGCCTGCCTGCTGTAACCGATACCTGGTTGAAGCTGGGGGCGCCGAAAGATCAGCTTAACCCGGTTCCGGCCATGCTGCTGGGGGCGTTGAACCTGACGCCAATTGAAGTGGCGCAGGCATTCCAGACTATCGCCAGCGGCGGGAACCGCGCGCCGCTGTCGGCGCTGCGTTCGGTGATTGCCGAAGATGGAACCGTACTGTACCAGAGTTTCCCACAGGCCGAGCGTGCCGTTCCGGCGCAAGCAGCGTATATGACGCTGTGGACTATGCAGCAGGTGGTTCAGCGTGGTACAGGTCGCCAGCTTGGCGCGAAGTATCCGGGTCTGCATCTGGCAGGGAAAACCGGGACCACCAACAACAACGTGGATACCTGGTTTGCCGGGATCGACGGCAGCCAGGTGACCATTACCTGGGTGGGCCGCGATAATAACCAGCCAACCAAGCTGTACGGTGCCAGCGGCGCGATGTCGATTTATCAGCGTTATCTGGCCAACCAGACGCCAACACCGCTGGTGTTGACGCCGCCGGAGGATGTGGTGGATATGGGCGTAGACTACGACGGTAACTTCGTTTGTAGCGGCGGGATGCGCACGCTTCCTGTATGGACCACCGATCCGGATTCACTGTGTCAGCAAGGTGAGATGCTGCAGCAGTCGGGTAATCCGTTCGATCAATCTTCTCAGCAGCCGCAGCAACAGCAGCCTCAACAGCAGCAACCGCCGCAGCAGGAGAAGAAGGACGGCGATGGAGTAGCCGGTTGGATTAAAGAGATGTTTGGTAGTAATTAATTCAGTAATAAATTAGACCTAAACACCCGCTATTAGCGGGTGTTTTTATTTCTGGGTAAAATGATTTTTATTTTTTCATGATGTAATTGTATTGATTTAATTTTAATTAAGAACAAATTAAGTAAAATAAATGTTTGTAAAAGATATTGGAAATTAAATAGTTAACTTCTTTTATGGTGTGTGAAAAATCGCAGGCTATAGACAGTCTCTCCGGTGGTTTGATTTAATCCGCGAGTGAACACTATACAAGATTCATTATACGCGATTCATTGTATTGATTTGACGAATGGATTTCAGAAGATCATGTTTTTTTGCATATCTTTATTCTTTTCTCTCCGTGCTCACCCTCAATATTTCTCACCAGTAATTTATTATTGGTAATGGGACTTTGTCATTCAATCGTTCTGATTAAGGGATTCTAATGAATAAAAAGCTTCTTACTGTGCTGATGGCCGGAAGCCTGATTGCCGCTGTAAATACTTCTGCATTTGCAGAAGATACGGGTAAGGTAGAGTTTTCTGGCCGTATTGTTGCCGACACTTGCGTTATTGATGTCGATGGTGCAGGAGCAAATACCGTGGTTACTTTTGCTGATGCTTATCCGGATAATTTTGGTTCTGATGGGGCAATTGGCCCGACAAAAGATTTCCAGATTTCTCTGGCTAAATGTGACCCTGCTATAGCAAGTTTAAACCTGAGGTTCAGTGGTGACACTACTGACGGCGAGAATTTACGCCTGAAGAACGACCTTAGTGATGCGAGTGCTGCAAAATATGTGGGTATTACCGTGACCAATAATAATGGTGGTAACACTGACGTTGTGTTTGATGACTCCGTTCCGGTATCAACCACTGATGTGGCGAATACTGGCGATGAAGCAACACCTTCTATTTTCAACTATACCGCGAAAGTGATTCAGATTGGTGATGAAAAACCGACTGCAGGTAAATATCACGCCTCCGCGAATTTTACCGTGTTCTATCGTTAAGTATGACAGGCAGCCCATCAGGGCTGCCTGACCAGGGAGTATTGCGGGTGAAATTATATGCGCGAATTTGTTTTGCCATTATTGGGCTTATTGCCATAAATGCACAGGCCAGCATTGTTCTGGGGGGAACTAGAATCATTTACCCGGAGAATAAAAAAGAAGTACAGATATCTATTAAGAATAAAGAAGATGCCAATAAATATCTGATACAAAGCTGGGTAACAAAGACAGATAACACAAAAGCGCCTTTTATTATCACTCCGCCGATTTATAAAATGGACGCTAATGGCCAGGCTCTGCTGCATATCGTCTTTATTGGCGATAAAGGATCTCTACCACAAGACCGTGAATCGATGTTTGTTGCAAACTTTAAATCTGTTTCGGCTATGCCTGATGAATTAAAAGATAAAAATACGCTGCAGTTTGCGATGAAAACACAGCTGAAACTTTTTTGGCGGCCAGTGAGTCTTAAAGAATCGGCCGCTGCCGGTGCGTGGGAAAAATTACGGTTTAGCCGTCAGGGTTCTCAATTAACCGCAAAGAATCCAACGCCATTTCATATTTCGTTATTAGAACTCTCTGTTGGTGGAAAGCGGGTAAAACCTCTCGCAGACAGTTCTGTACCTGAGTCATTGTCAATGACGATTCCTCCCTTTGGGGAACAAATATTTTCAATACCTGCAGCAGCAGTAGGTGATGTGTCATGGGCTGCAGTGAATGACTATGGTGCTGCAACGGTGAAAAAGCACCAACAACTATAAACGCAATGACGCGTATGGGTAAAAATTAAAGGGACTTTATTATATGCAGCCTTATCCTTTGCGATCTTGCCGACTCTTTTTGCTCAACAGCATTACGCTGGCATTATGCTCATTTTTGCACCCAGCGAGTGCTGAAGATGAATTCAATTTGCATATTCTGGAACTCGGTACACCGTTAGAGAATACGTCAACACTGGAAACCTTTTTGCAAAATAATGGGTTACAACCAGGGACTTATTTGACTGAAGTGATGTGGGATTATGATCGCATTGATAAGCGAAATATTACTTACGTACTATCACAGGATAAGACGCAGTTACTCCCGCAGTTCAGCAAAGGGGATCTCAGAGAGCTGGGGGTGAAGGTTGATAGCCTTCCCGGCTTGAAATCATTGGCTGATACGGCTCCAGTTGGCGACATCGCCCAGTACATATCGGGAGCAAAGTTTGATTTTCAACTCGATAGCCAAACTCTTTTCATGCGGATCCCGCAAATTTATCGCGACCAGCAAGTCGCTGGCGCTATCCCTATTAAAGACTGGGATGATGGCATTCCTGCGGCATGGAGCAGCTATTACATTAGCGGCAACCGCCAGCAAGTAAATGGCGAGAACGATAACTCGAACTGGGCAAGCCTTAATTCCGGTCTAAATCTTGGCGCCTGGCGGCTTCGTAATTCAAGTACTTACAGCAATTCGGATGGCTGGGATGCGATCAGCACCACGCTGGAGCGGGATATTAAATTTCTGCAAAGCCAGCTTGAAATTGGCCAGACATATACCAACGGCGAACTGTTTGACAGCGTACAGATGACAGGGGTGAAGCTGGAAACCGATACCAGCATGTTACCCAATAGCTTACAAGGGTTTGCGCCTGTTGTGCGCGGAATTGCCAATAGCGATGCAAAAGTAACGATTAAGCAAAATGGCTACACGATATATCAGACTTATGTCTCCAGCGGCCCCTTTGAAATCAGAGATCTCAGTCAGGTAACAGCAGGGTCAGATCTACAAGTTACCGTTAAAGAGGCTGATGGAAGCGAGCATTCGTTTATTCAGGCAAGCGCTTCGGTACCCATCTTACAGCGTGAAGGTGCGCTGAAATATAGCCTTGCTGGTGGAAAATACCGCGATAGCGATAACGGCGAGGAACCTGGGTTTGGTCAGGCGACGGTAATCTACGGCATGCCTCATGGCATTACGTTGTATGGCGGAGCGCTCGAAGCATCAATTTATCGTGCCGGTCTGGTCGGGGCGGGGGCCGATCTCGGTGAGCTTGGTTCTGTGTCTGTAGATGTTACTGCGGCCAGAACTCAGTTTGACGACGGGCGTGGTAATGCCAATGGTTTATCCTGGCGCGCACAATATTCCAAAGACTTTTCTGCAACAGATACCACGGTGACGCTGGCCAGTTACCGTTATTCCACTTCAGGTTTTTATACCTTCCAGGAAGCACTCGATCAGCGCGATAGAGGTGAAGATGATGGAATCTACAATTACCGTAAAACAAACAACCGTCGTAGCCGTTTACAGTTGAGTGTGTCGCAATCATTGGGCTCTGTAGGGTCTGTGTATATCAATGGTTATCAACAAGATTACTGGGATATGAGTGGGCATGAGCGCAGTGCCAGTATGGGATTCAGTTCCAGTTGGCAGGACATCACCTGGTCTGTGAACTATAGCCTGACAAAAACACCAAACAGCGATAATGATCAGCAGGTTGCATTTTCCGTCAATATTCCTTTGTCACGTTGGCTGTCAAACAGTTGGGCGACCTACAACCTAAACAGCGCTAAAAATGGCAATACCGTGCATCAGGTTGGGATTGGCGGGACTGCGCTGGAAGATAACAACTTAAGTTATAACCTGCAGCAAAGCTATACCGATCACGATACTGGATATGGTGCGAGCATGACGGGGCGTTATCGTGGCTCATACGGTGAAATTGGGGCGAACTATAGCTATGCCAAAGATAGCAAACAGTGGAACTACAGCGCGCAAGGATCCGTCGTCGCACATCCTTATGGTATTACGCTGGGGCAATCTGTCCAGGATGCTTTTGCTATTGTCCATATTGATGAGGGAGCAGATGTTAAAGTCCAGAATATGCAAGGTATTTACACTGACTACTGGGGAAATGCGGTCGTACCATATCTAACTAATTATCGTCGTAATACCGTCACGGTGAACAGCGGGGAACGCGACGATCTGGATATCGAAAAACCGGCCAAAGATGTCGTACCTACGAAAGGGGCAGTTGTCGCAGCTAATTTCTCTGCCCGCCAGGGTATTCGCGCCTTATTAACACTTCACCATGGATCGAGTTTTGTGCCTTTCGGCGCGGTACTGTCAATTGAGGGGGGCTCCTCAATAGTCGGAGATGGTGGCGAAGTTTATCTGACCGGTTTGAAAGGTAATGTACCGTTTAAAGTACAGTGGGGTAGTGCTCCAGAACAGCGCTGTGAAGGAAATGCGCAGATCCCAGACGATATCGAGTCCTCTATTTACCAGGCTGCGGTTGAGTGTCGATAGTGTAAAGGGAAAACATAAAATGGACTGTGGGAATATGAATAATTATATGATTTTTAGATTGATTCTATGTTGCGGTCTATTGTTCGCACAGCAATCAGTTCAGGCATCCTGCAAAATTGAGAATGATGCGTCGCCGTCAACCTCTACGTTCAATATGCCGTCGTTTACGGTAAATGCGGACGCCGCTCCAGGTACGATCATTGCAACCCAGGAAGTGACTGGCGATCTTATTAAAGTAGTGGACTGTACAGATAATGGCGATATCTATACAGGCTATACCGTATTCACGAGTAGTGATGCCCGCACGGATAATCCCCTTAGCCGCGTTTATCAAACAAATGTTCCGGGAATAGGTTTTCGGGTCGCCTGGGTTAAAGATAACGCTTCCGCCCTAACAGAAGGATCGGTGGTTACCCCAATGCATCTAGGGACGTCAAAAACAACCCACTTAAGTGACTATAGTATTCAATCACGTGCGAGAGCTGAATTTGTCGTGACTGGTGTTGTGCAGTCAGGGGTTATTGACGTCAACATGCTCAATGCGGACTGGATTTATGATTCGCAGGTTATTGCTCAAATTCGCTTTGCGCCAATAGCGATTAACGTTACTGCTAACACCTGCAATTTGGTTGAAAAAAATATCACAGTGCCGCTAAAGAGAATCATGACTAGCGATATTGTGGAGGGCTATTCCGATGTTGTGTCTGATGATAGTTTCAAGATTCAGCTGGAACAGTGTGTCGCGGGCATCAAGCTTGATTATAAATTCACCACTGCCGGTTCAACTGGCGTGAGTGGCAATAGCGACATCCTGGAGATCGCCAGTGGTAATGACGCGGCCGAAGGGGTCGGATTACAAATTCTCGACAGCAACAATAATGTGCTGAAATTTGATCAAGATTACAACGCGGTAGCGCAAACAACCGATAGGCAGTCTGTCACTATCCCTTTGAAAGCGAGATATGTACAAACAGGCACTGTAAAAGCGGGAAAGGTTGACTCTGTTGCGACATTTAGCGTTTTTTACCGCTAGCCAAAAATAGCCTGTGTATTTGCAGGCTTTTCTTTTCAACATTCCAGCCTAATTTATTAACCCTTTCTTTTCATCTGGTTATTTCTTAACCCCTCAGTTTTAGTAGGGGCGTGTACCGCTTGCGATCGCAACAGTGTTTCGAATATCATGCTCTCGTTATAATAATAATTCTCGTTTACGTTATCATTCACTTTCATCAGAGAAATACCAATGGCGCGTCTTAAAACTGCTCAGCCAAGTTCATCGCTGCGTAAAATCGCAGTAGTGGTAGCCACAGCGGTTAGCGGCATGTCTGTCTATGCACAGGCGGCGGTTGACCCGAAAGAAGAAACCATCACCGTAACTGCTGCACCTGCTCCGCAGGAAAGCGCATGGGGGCCTGCGGCAACCATCGCTGCACGACAGTCTGCTACGGCGACCAAAACCGACACTCCGATTCAAAAAGTTCCTCAGTCTATTTCAGTGGTCACCGCCGAAGAGATGGCGTTGCATCAGCCAAAATCGGTCAAAGAAGCGCTCAGCTACACCCCGGGCGTTGCCGTGGGTACGCGTGGCGCGTCCAATACCTATGACTACCTGATTATTCGCGGATTTGCCGCAGACGGCCAAAGTCAGAATAACTATCTGAATGGCCTGAAGATGCAGGGCAACTTCTACAACGATGCGGTCATCGACCCTTATATGCTGGAGCGCGCCGAAGTGATGCGCGGTCCGGTTTCCGTTCTGTACGGAAAGAGCAACCCGGGTGGGTTGTTGAACATGGTCAGCAAGCGCCCGACAACGGAGCCGCTGAAAGAAGTTCAGTTCAAAATGGGCACAGACAGCCTGTTCCAGACCGGTTTTGACTTCAGCGATGCGCTGGATGACGATGGTGTGTACTCATACCGCCTGACCGGCCTGGCGCGTTCCGCGAATGCGCAGCAGCAGGGCGCAGAAGAACAGCGTTATGCTATCGCGCCATCTTTCACATGGCGTCCGGATGATAAGACGAATTTCACCTTCCTCTCCTACTTCCAGAACGAGCCGGAAACCGGTTATTACGGCTGGTTGCCGAAAGAGGGGACCGTGTCTAAGCTGCCAAATGGTTCACGTCTGCCGACTGATTTCAACGAAGGTGCGGACAACAATACCTACTCTCGTAACGAGAAGATGGTGGGCTACAGCTTCGACCACGAATTTAACGACACCTTTACCGTACGTCAGAACCTGCGTTATGCCCAAAACAAAGTGTCGCAGAAAAGCGTGTACGGCTACGGCATGTGCTCCGATCCGCTGTATACCAAGGATCCGGCTAACAGCCCTTGTGCCAGTATCCCTCAGTCAGATTGGGATCACACGCTGACTCGTCAGTACGTTGACGATAATGAAAAATTGCAGAATTTCTCTGTTGATACCCAGTTGCAGAGCACATTCGCCACAGGTTCCCTGGATCATACATTGCTGACCGGCGTTGACTATATGCGTATGCGTAACGATATCAACTCCTGGTTCGGTTGGGCTGGTTCGGTAGCGCCGTCAGATATCTATAATCTTGACCGTAGCGATTTTGACTTTGGCTCGCACCCTGGACCTGGCGCAGCTTATCGCGTTCTGAATAAACAGGAACAAACGGGCCTGTACGCTCAGGATCAGATGCAGTGGGATAAGGTACTGGTCACTCTGGGCGGTCGTTACGACTGGGCTAAGCAGGATTCTCTGAACCGAGTTTCTGGTGTGCTGGACTCCCGTGATGACCGACAGTTCACCTGGCGTGGCGGTGTTAACTATCTGTTCGATAACGGTGTAACCCCGTATTTCAGCTACAGCGAATCGTTTGAACCAAATTCTCAGGTTGGGGAAAGCGGTAATATCTTTGCGCCATCTAAAGGTAAGCAGTACGAAGCGGGCGTGAAGTACGTACCGAGCGATCGTCCGATCGTGTTGACCGGTGCCGTTTACCAGTTGACCAAAACCAACAACCTGATGGCCGACCCGAATGGATCGATCTGGTCAGTTGAAGGCGGCGAAATTCGCTCACGTGGTGTAGAAATTGAAGCGAAAGCGGCGCTGTCAGCCAGCGTTAACGTGGTTGGTTCTTATACCTATACCGATGCGGAATACACCACTGATACCAACTACAAAGGCAATACGCCTGCCCAGGTGCCAAAACATATGGCATCACTGTGGGGGGATTACACCCTCTATGATGGTGTGCTTTCCGGGCTGACGTTGGGTACGGGTGTTCGTTATACTAGTTCCAGTTATGGCGATCCGGCAAACTCCTTCAAAGTGGGAAGCTACACGCTGGTAGATGCGTTAGTGCGTTACGATCTGGCGCGTGTAGGTATGGCTGGCTCCAACGTGGCGCTGCATGTGAACAACCTGTTTGACCGTGAATACGTCGCCAGCTGCTTCAATACTTATGGATGCTTCTGGGGCGCAGAACGTCAGGTCGTTGCAACTGCAACCTTCCGTTTCTAATTTCTCTTTGGGCACGCTTTGCGTGCCCGTTTTACAAGTTGGCTGCTATGCAGGAAAACAGATCCCATCCCGACACCACTTTTGCGTTGCGTAATGTCTCCTTTCGTGTGCCTGGTCGCACGCTTTTGCATCCTCTCTCATTAACTTTTCCTGTAGGGAAAGTGACTGGTCTTATCGGCCACAACGGTTCCGGTAAATCGACATTATTGAAAATGCTGGGACGTCATCAGCCGCCGTCAGAAGGTGAAATCCTGCTCGACGAACAGCCGCTGGAGAGCTGGAGTAGTAAAGCGTTTGCCCGCAAGGTCGCCTATCTGCCGCAACAGCTGCCGCAGGCAGAAGGGATGACCGTACGCGAACTGGTGGCGATTGGTCGTTATCCGTGGCACGGGGCGCTGGGGCGTTTTGGCGTTGCCGACAGAGAGAAAGTAGAAGAAGCAATTTCGCTGGTAGGTTTAAAGCCGCTGGCGCACCGTCTGGTTGATAGCCTGTCCGGTGGGGAACGCCAACGCGCGTGGATTGCCATGCTGGTGGCACAGGACAGCCGCTGTCTGCTGCTTGATGAACCGACTTCCGCGCTGGATATTGCCCATCAGGTTGACGTGCTGGCGCTGGTGCACCACTTAAGCCAGCAGCGCGGGCTGACGGTGGTTGCGGTGCTGCATGATATCAATATGGCGGCCCGTTACTGCGATTACCTCGTTGCGCTGCGCGGCGGTGAGATGATTTCTCAAGGAACGCCTGCTGAACTGATGCGCAGTGAAACTCTGGAACAAATTTACGGTATCCCGATGGGCATTTTGCCGCATCCGGCCGGTGCCGCACCCGTGAGTTTTGTCTATTAATGATCGGATTACATCATATTACCCGTCGGCGGCTGCTTACGGCGATGGCGCTGTCGCCTCTGCTGTGGCGGATGAATACGGCGCACGCCGCGGCGGTTGATCCACAGCGCATTGTAGCGCTGGAATGGCTGCCGGTAGAGCTGCTGCTGGCGCTGGGTATTACGCCGTATGGCATCGCAGACATCCCTAACTACAAGCTGTGGGTCAGTGAGCCTCCTCTACCGGACTCGGTAATTGATGTCGGGCTACGTACGGAACCCAATCTCGAACTGCTGACCGAAATGAAGCCCTCGTTTCTGCTCTGGTCGGCAGGTTACGGTCCTTCTCCTGAAAAGCTGGCGCGGATTGCACCAGGCCGGGGATTTAACTTTAGCGATGGCAAAAAGCCGCTGGCCGTTGCGCGACAGTCGCTGCAGGAAATGGCGCAATTGTTCAATCTGCAAGCTTCTGCTGAACGCCATTTGACTGAGTACGATCATTTTATCGCCAGCCTGAAACCGCGCTTTATGCAACGCGGCGCGCGTCCCGTGCTCCTGACATCCCTGCTTGATTCGCGGCATATGCTGGTGTTTGGTTCAAACAGCCTGTTCCAGGACGTACTGGACGAATATGGGATCCCTAACGCCTGGCAGGGAGAAACAAACTTCTGGGGCAGCACTGCCGTGAGTATTGACCGTCTGGCTGCTTATAAGGATGTCGATATATTGTGCTTTGATCACGGCAACGATAAAGAGATGGCTGCGCTGATGTCTACGCCATTATGGCAGGCGATGCCGTTTGTCCGTGGCGGACGTTTTCAACGTGTGCCTGCCGTTTGGTTTTATGGCGCAACGCTATCGGCCATGCATTTTGCCCGTATTCTGGATAATGCGTTGGGAGGCAAAGCGTGAGCAGGAAACTTGAAATGCCGGATGGCGGTGCGAAAAACGCCTTATCCGACTTACGGTTTGGGCGCTTTGTCGGCCGGATAAGGCGAAGCCGCCATCCGGCGTTGCTGTTGTTGGTGCTGTTTGTTGCTGCCTGCTGGCTGACATGGGTTAACTTCTCCGTTGCGCTACCGCGCAGTCAGTGGCAACAGGCTATCTGGTCACCGGATATCGACGTCATTGAGCAGATGGTTTTTCACTATAGCCTGCTGCCGAGGCTGGCGATTTCGCTATTGGTCGGCGCCGGGCTGGGTCTGGTCGGCGTGTTGTTTCAGCAGGTGTTGCGTAACCCGCTGGCGGAGCCAACCACGCTGGGCGTTGCGACCGGTGCGCAGTTGGGCATTACGGTTACCACGCTGTGGGCTAT
The DNA here is from genome assembly GCF_030332645.1 of Citrobacter sp. Cpo091. Taxonomy (NCBI): domain Bacteria; kingdom Pseudomonadati; phylum Pseudomonadota; class Gammaproteobacteria; order Enterobacterales; family Enterobacteriaceae; genus Citrobacter; species Citrobacter sp. Cpo091. The sequence continues at coordinate 86,168 of NZ_JAOWHL010000039.1, read as the reverse complement.
TCCTGGTGCGCTGACCACGCAATTTGCGGCGCTGGCGGGAGCATGTGTCGTTGGGGTGCTGGTGTTTGGCGTTGCCTGGGGCAAGCGTCTTTCTCCGGTGACGTTAATCCTTGCCGGGCTGGTGGTCAGCCTGTACTGCGGGGCGATTAACCAGTTGATGGTTATCTTCCATCACGATCAGCTGCAAAGCATGTTTTTATGGAGCAGCGGCACGTTAACGCAAACCGACTGGAGCGGCGTACAGCGTCTGTGGCCGCAGCTGTTGGGCGGTGTGATGCTGACTCTGTTGTTATTACGCCCAATGACGCTGATGGGACTGGATGACGGCGTGGCGCGCAACCTCGGTCTGGCGCTGTCGCTGGCACGTCTGGCGGCGTTATCGCTGGCCATTGTCATCAGCGCCTTACTGGTTAACGCGGTTGGGATTATCGGCTTTATTGGCCTGTTTGCACCGCTGCTGGCGAAAATGCTCGGTGCGCGTCGTTTGCTGGCACGTCTGGTACTGGCCCCGCTGATTGGTGCGTTGATCCTCTGGCTCTCCGACCAAATCATTCTGTGGCTGACCCGCGTATGGATGGAAGTCTCCACCGGTTCAGTGACGGCGTTGATTGGCGCACCGTTGCTACTGTGGTTGTTGCCGCGCTTGAGGAGTATGAGCGCCCCGGATATGAACGCCAGTAATCGCATCGCCGCTGAGCGTCAGAATGTGCTGATGTTTGCGCTGGCAGGTGGCGTTATCTTGCTGCTAACCCTCGTGGTGGCGCTGTCGTTTGGCCGCGACGCACATGGCTGGACATGGGCCAGCGGCGCGATGCTGGATGAGCTGATGCCCTGGCGCTGGCCTCGCATTCTGGCGGCCCTGATTGCCGGGGTGATGCTGGCGGTAGCGGGCTGTATTATTCAACGTCTGACGGGCAACCCGATGGCCAGCCCGGAAGTGCTGGGCATTAGCTCCGGTGCGGCATTTGGCGTGGTGCTCATGCTGTTTTTGGTCCCCGGAAATGCTTTTGGCTGGCTGCTGCCTGCCGGAAGCCTCGGGGCCGCGGCTACTCTGCTTATCATTATGATTGCCGCCGGGCGCGGTGGTTTTTCACCGCATCGTATGCTGTTGGCCGGCATGGCGCTCAGTACGGCCTTTACTATGCTGCTGATGATGCTGCAGGCCAGCGGCGATCCGCGCATGGCGGGCGTGTTGACCTGGATTTCCGGCTCAACCTATAACGCGAGCGGAGAGCAGGTACTGCGTACCGGGATTGTGATGGTGATTCTGCTGGCGATGACGCCGCTGTGCCGCCGTTGGCTAACAATTTTACCGCTCGGCGGCGATACGGCGCGGGCTGTAGGTATGGCTATCACGCCATCACGCGTGGGGTTACTGCTGCTGGCGGCAGGGCTGACGGCGACAGCCACCATGACTATTGGACCGTTGAGCTTTGTCGGGCTGATGGCTCCGCATATTGCCCGTATGATGGGTTTTCGTCGGGCGATGCCGCATATGCTGATTTCGGCGCTGGCGGGTGGCGTGTTGCTGGTCTTTGCTGACTGGTGCGGCAGGATGGTGCTGTTTCCGTATCAGATCCCGGCGGGATTATTGTCGACGTTTATTGGTGCCCCGTACTTTATCTATCTGCTGAGAAAGCAGAGCCGCTGAGGCTGACCCCTTTCATGTAGGCCGGATAAGACGCTTTGCGTCGACATCCGGCAATAAAAAAGGTTCATCGCATTTTACCGGGGAACGCTGCTTTGATTTTCAGGAAGAAGCAGGTGTTATCTCTGTATCGATAAGTCATTGCTATTTCAGTAGCGCGCCGCTGCTGCCCCCTGAACAGGGTGACTAATTTCAGCATATCCAGGCTCGAAACGTTGATGATAAATTGCGACATGAACTATCCAATAATAAAAATTATCGGATTCGGGCATTATGCTTTTTAAATATTAAGGTGTAGATGTCGCATTTTTGATACTTCTCGTAAATCAATTTTTATTTAATAATAAGTTTTCATTATAGAATTTTGATAATAAAATATTATTTTTTCTATTAAAGTAATAAAAACAATTCTATTAAAATAAATTAATTGCCACGAGTAAACAAAAAAAATGTAACTTAGCATTTTTTGTTTTTTTTTATGGAATTTATACCCAAAATAAATGTTATGCGTCATTAATATACATTCAGTACTGTGATTCAGATCTTTTTTTATTCATTTTGACATGTTTATTGTTTTTTTGCTCTTCCATTCTGCTTGCTTTGTTTGTTTTTTGAACAGTAAAAAAATAATTGTTATTTAATTCTGATAATCCTTTAAATAAAAAACACTTGTCTTTGGGCTTTTAATGGAAAATACTTCGCTGAGCTTAATTGATGTTATTTATTAACGTGTTGTTTGCTTCTTTTGAATGTTGCGTCGGAAATTTTATAACTCGTCATATAATATATATCTACTAATATAAACATGGGGTGTTGAGTATAACTTCATGTGAATAGCGTAAAAATACTCACCAACTTTTAATAAGGATGAAAAATGAATACAGCTGTAAAAGCTGCGGTTACTGCCGCACTGGTTATGGGGGTTTCCAGCTTTGCCAATGCTGCGGGCAGTAATACTGGTACGGTTACTTTTACCGGTACGATTGAAGATTCTCCGTGTTCAATCGTTGTCGGTGATGAACACCAGACCGTCAACCTGGGTCATATCGGTACCGGTTCTCTGATGGGCGGTAAAGAATCTTCAAAAGTCGATTTCCATATTGGTCTGGAAAACTGCGCGTTCACCACTGAGAAAGAAGCATCTACCGTTTTCTCTGCGATCGGTAACGAATCCAGCGCTAATCCGGGCAACGTTGCGTTGATGCGTATCGGCGGCGGCGAAATGGCGGGTTCCAGCATTGTCATCGGTAACCACCTGGGTTCCGCGATCAAACTGGGCGACGCTTACAGCGAAAACTTGACGATGAATGGCAGCGTAGCCGCAGCGAAACAGACTTTGAACTTCAAAGCCTGGGTGAAAGGCGATTCAGCGGCACCTTCTATTGAGACCGGCGAATTTAGCAGTACTGTAAACTTCACGATCAGCTATCTGTAAGTGAAATGCCATCCTGCGGCAATCTGCCGCAGGATAATGATTAAAATAAAAATGGATTATATTTTTCAGGGATAGATTGTCTGATGGCTCACTATAAAAAATTTCGTCTGAGCACGCTTGCGTCTGTGGTGGGTATTATTCTGGCTGTTGGCCCGGATAATAGTTATGCGGAAGCGCCCATTCAATTTAATACCCGGTTTCTTGATGTTAAAGATGACGCTAGTTTGGATCTTTCCCGTTTTTCCCGTAAGGGCTACATTATGCCGGGGAGTTATAATCTCCAGGTGCTGGTCAATCAGAGTCAAATTGCCCAGGATAATATTATTACGTATTCCGTTGATAATGGCGATCCTGACAATACTTATCCCTGTTTATCACCTGAACTGGTGTCGCTGCTGGGGTTAAAACCCGAAATAGCGGAAAAAATGAGTTGGATAAATGCTGGGCAGTGTTTGCAAATGGGACAACTGGAAGGGATGGAAACCCAAACTGATTTAAGCCAGTCAACGCTGACGGTGATTATTCCGCAGGCGTATCTGGAATACAGCGATGAAGAGTGGGACCCGCCTTCCCGCTGGGACGAGGGGATACCCGGCGTGTTATTTGACTACAATATTAACAGCCAGTGGCGACATGCTGAACATGATGACGGCGATGAATATGACATCAGCGGCAATGGTACGGTGGGTGCCAACCTCGGCGCGTGGCGTCTGCGCGCGGACTGGCAGTCTAATTACCGTCACGAAAATGACAGCGAAGATGAAGACAACTTTGGCTCTAGCTCAGAACAGAATTGGGACTGGAACCGTTATTACGCCTACAGGGCTATCCCGCAACTTCAGGCGCAGCTAACGCTGGGCGAAGGATCGCTGGAATCCGATATTTTCGACGGCTTTAACTATGTTGGCGGTAGCCTTATTACCGACGATCAGATGTTACCGCCTAATCTGCGCGGCTACGCCCCGGATATATCCGGCGTGGCGCGCACCAACGCCAAAGTCACCGTGACTCAGCGCGGGCGGGTGATTTATGAGTCGCAGGTCCCGGCGGGGCCGTTTCGCATTCAGGATATTAATGAAACGGTATCCGGCGATCTACACGTCAAAATTGAAGAACAAAGCGGTCAGGTGCAGGAATATGATGTCAGCACCGCCTCCATTCCGTTTCTGACCCGCCCCGGCCAGGTGCGCTACAAGTTGGCAGCCGGGCGACCGCAGGACTGGGATCACAATATGGAAGGCGGCTTTTTCACTTCAGCCGAAACCTCCTGGGGGATCGCTAATGGCTGGTCGCTGTACGGCGGTGCCATTGGTGAGCAGGATTATCAGGCGCTGGCGCTAGGACTGGGGCGCGATCTGGCGCTGCTGGGCGCGTTTTCCGTCGATGTCACCCATTCCCGTGCGACTCTGCCAGAGGGTAGCGCCTACGGCGACGGCACCATTCAGGGTAACTCGTTCCGTGCCAGCTACGCTAAAGATTTTGATGATATAGACAGCCGTCTGACGTTTGCTGGCTATCGCTTTTCCGAAGAAAACTACATGACGATGGACGAGTTTATCGATACGCATAATGACGATAACGATCGTCAGCGTACCGGCCATGATAAAGAGATGTATACCCTGACGTACAGCCAGAACTTTTCGGCAATAAACGTCAACGCCTATATCAACTACACCCATCGAACCTACTGGAATCAACCCAACCAGGACAGCTATAACATGACGCTGTCGCACTATTTCTATGTCGGTGAGGTGCGCGGGATCAGTCTGTCGGTGAACGGTTTTCGCAATGAATATGATGATGAGCGAGATGACGGCGTGTACGTCTCGCTAAGTATTCCGTGGGGCAACAACCGCACACTGAGCTACAACGGCTCTTTTAGCGATGACAACAACATTAATCAGGTCGGCTATTACGAGCGCATTGACGATCGCAATAACTACCAGATCAACGCTGGCCGCGCGGATAACGGCGCGACTCTCGACGGCTACTACCGTCATCAAGCGAGCTATGCCGACATTGACGTCAGTGCGAACTATCAGGAAGGCGACTATACCTCCGGCGGGCTGAACATCCAGGGCGGCGCGACGCTGACTGCTAAAGGCGGGGCACTGCACCGCACCAGCGTCAACGGCGGCTCGCGGCTGATGGTGGATGTCGGCGATGAAGCGAACGTACCCATCTCCGGCTACAGCACGCCGGTATATACCAACGCGTTTGGTAAAGCCGTCATTGTCGACGTCAACGACTACTACCGCAATCAGGTGAAAATCGACATTACCCAGTTGCCGGAAGACGCGGAAGCAACCCTCTCCATTGCTCAGGCGACCCTGACGGAAGGGGCGATCGGTTATCGCCGCATGGAGGTGCTCAGCGGTAAAAAAGCCATGGCCAGTATCCGCTTGCGCGATGGCGGCACGCCGCCCTTCGGCGCGGAGGTTTACAACAGTCGCCAGCAACAGTTAGGGATCGTAGGTGAAGACGGCAGCGTTTATCTGATCGGCATTAACCCCAGCGAGCGGTTGCAGGTGACATGGGAAGGTAAAACGCAGTGTGAAGCGGCGTTGCCCGATCCTCTGCCGGGCGATCTGTTTAGCGGCCTGCTGCTGCCGTGCATCGGCGACGCTTCATCACCTATGGCAACGCAGCCCGAAGAGAAACCATTACTCCAGCTTCATACGCAGCGGCTGACGTCTCCAACGCAACCCGAAGCGCTCTCTTCTCGTTATCCAACACATTGATTCAGGAAATCGCATTCATGATGCCATTAAAACGTTATAACCTGGCCGCTGTTTTGCTGCTTTTGCTGGGCGGCTACGGTAGCGCTCAGGCCGCCATCGCGCCCGATCGCACCCGCTTGGTGTTTCGCGGCGAAGATAAATCGATAAGCGTCGATCTGAAAAACGCCAACAGCAAACTGCCCTATCTGGCGCAGTCCTGGGTGGAAGATGAGAAGGGCGCCAAAATCACATCGCCTTTAATCGTCGTCCCGCCGGTCCAGCGCATTGAGCCGTCGGGAATCGGACAGGTCAAAATTCAGGGGATGCCGGCACTGGCGTCGCTCCCCCAGGATCGGGAGACCCTTTTTTATTACAACGTGCGTGAAATTCCGCCGCAAAGCGACAAGCCCAATACGCTGCAAATTGCCCTGCAAACGCGCATCAAAGTTTTTTACCGCCCGCAGGCGCTATCGAAAATCGATATGCAGCATCCCTGGCAATACAAGATCACCCTTCAGCGTCAGGGCAATGGCTATCAGGTGAGCAATCCGACCGGTTACTACGTGGTGTTAAGCAACGCCAGCAGCCGCATGGACGGCGCACCGGCCAGAGGTTTTAGCCCAATGGTGATTGCACCAAAAAGCAACGTGACGCTGGGAGGGGAAGCCAGTGAATTAGGTCGCTCGCCTGTGCTGACTTACGTCAACGATTATGGCGCGCGGTTACCGCTGATTTTTAACTGTACTGACAACAGTTGTGCGGTAGATGAAGCAAAAAGCAGAAAGTCGTAACCGACAAGGAGACGCAAGATGAGGCAATGGCGGTTACGGCTGGGCACGGTAACGTGTGCGGCCATGCTGAGTGCGGTCAGTATGCCGCTGGCAGCGGAAAGTAAGACGGTCAACATGACGTTGACGATACTCGTTAATGCCGCACCGCCCTGTACTGTGACCGGCGGTGAGGTGGAATTTGGCAATGTGTTGACGACGAAAGTGGATGGGGTGAATTACCGGCAGGCGGTGGGTTATCGCCTGAGCTGTAACGGCAGAGTGAGCGATTACCTGAAGTTACAGATTCAGGGAAATGCTGTGGCTATCAATGGCGAGTCGGTGTTGCAAACCGATGTTGATGGATTGGGAATCCGTCTGCAAACCGCCACGGATGGCGCGCTGATTTCACCCGGCAATACGCAATGGTTGTCATTTCAATATAGCGGTGGCAGCGGTCCGGCCATTGAGGCAATTCCCGTCAAAAATAATGGCGTAACGTTAACAGGTGGCGCGTTTAACGCAGGCGCTACGCTGGTGGTGGATTACCAATGAAAAAAATGGCTTTGATAGTGTTAATAAGCAGCAGTTTTGCCGCGCAGTCGGCTGAGAACCTTAAGTTTCACGGTACGTTAATATCACCGCCGAATTGTACGATTAACAATGATCAGACGATCGATGTTGAGTTCGGTAACATGCTGATTAATAAAATAGATGGTACGCGTTATGCGCAGAATGTTCCGTATGAGATCACCTGTGATTCAACGGTGCGCGATGAGGCGATGGCGATGACCCTGACGCTAAGCGGTTCCGTGAGTGATTTTAATCAGGCGGCGGTAAACACCAGCGTGGCGGGACTGGGGATTGAACTCAGGCAGAACGACCAACCCTTTACGTTGGGGTCCACCATTAAGGTGAATGAACAATCGATACCTGTTCTGAAAGCCATACCGGTTAAAAAGAGCGGTGCTTCGCTGACAGAAGGCGGCTTCGATGCGACGGCAACATTACAGGTGGATTATCAGTAATGGCTAAAAGACAGGCGTTATTACACGGCGCGGCCTGCATTCTCTGTGGGGCGCTGATATTGCCGGTCTCAGCGGCAGATAACCTGCATTTTTCCGGTAGCCTGCTGGCCAGTCCTTGCACGCTCACGATGCAGGGGACGGGGATTGCCGAAGTTGATTTTTCGTCGCTTGACAGTTCTGATTTCACTCCCGATGGCCAGTCTGCTCGTAAGCCTTTAGTGTTTGAACTCACGGATTGCGATTCGGCGCTGAGTAACGGGGTGCAGGTGAATTTCACTGGAACCGAAGCGACCGGAATGCGCGGTATCCTGGCCATCGATAGCCATTCAGGCGCTTCCGGGATCGGGATTGGTATTGAAACGCTATCCGGCGTTCCCGTGGGCATGAACGATGAAGAGGGGGCGATATTCATGCTGGTGCCGGGGAATAACTCGCTAAGCCTGAATGCCTGGGTACAGCACCTTCCTGGCGAAGATCTGGTTCCGGGAACGTTCTTCGCAAGTGCACTGGTTACATTTGAGTATTTATGATGAAAATAATACGGACTTTATTTTTGCTGCTGATTGCCGTTTATGGCAGTTCGGTAGTGGCCAAACCCATGCTGAAAGCGACGTTTTCAAGTACCACGCTCTATTACGGCATAGGTCCTAGTTTAGCAGATAGATCGATTATACTGAATAGCACAGTGACCACGTCAGATGGTGTGTACTATGGTTCCTGGAAGTTCAGAGCATCAAGGAAAGGAGATACTGCGATCTTAATCTCATGGTCCGGACCAGAGCCCGCGCCAACAATAGTTATGCGGGATTTTGATAACACCGTTTCTCGCTCCCTTTGTAAAAATCTTCCTGCGGATTGGTATGGTTGTGGCTCTTTTATTGTGGATATTACGGTACAAAATGATAATTATAGTTGCCCGTGGCTGGCTGCCACTCATACAACTGCGACGGATCTTATTTATCCTGGCGTAACCTATAGTCCACCGGATACGCGCAGCTCAGTTTGCCCGAAAGTTCCCGTTGATACTTTTGATATCTCCTGGGATGCGAACGTTTCGAAACAGAAAACAACCCTCATGCTTGATGCCACCGGTGGTACGGTGAATCGCACGTTACATACCTATTTGATGGAGGGGGGGAAACTTTGCGATGGCAGCAAATTTGACGACCGTGGCGCTTATTGCCGTTTTGTCTCATCGGGGATTACGCTCAATGTGCTGGGCTGCGACCAGTCGAGCGTCACGACCAGCGCCGTTGATCATCCGATAACCGATGTTGAACTTCATGACATTAATGTGGCGGTGAACACCAGCAACATTGGCTCCGGGCAGTTCACGTCGACATGTAGCTTCCAGTATATTATTGATGAGCTTTAGGGTGTTTGGTGCGGTTCAGGCTAACCTGCGATGAACCAAAAAAAGCCGGGTGGCGGCTTCGCCTTACCCGGCCTACATTTCTGCACGTTCTCTTTTTTACAACTTCGCAAACACCCGGCGCGCAGCGTCGATGGTGTTATTGATATCGTCTTCACTGTGCGCCACGGACATAAAGCCCGCTTCGAAAGCAGACGGCGCCAGATAAATTCCTTCATCCAGCATCATGTGGAAGAAGCGCTTGAAGCGTTCGACGTCGCATGCCATCACATCCTGATAGCAGGTTACGGTTTCTGCATCGGTGAAGAAAATCCCGAACATCCCGCCCACATGGTTAACCACCAGCGGAATATTCGCTTCTTCGGCAGCTTCCAACAGACCTTCCGCCAGACGCGTCGTCAGTTCGTTCAGCGTTTCATGAATACCCGGTTGGGCGACTTCGGTCAGACAGGCATAACCTGCCGCCATCGCGATCGGGTTACCGGAAAGCGTCCCCGCCTGGTAAACCGGACCGGTCGGCGCCAGTGCGTCCATCACATCGCGGCGACCGCCGAATGCGCCAACGGGCATTCCGCCACCGATAATTTTACCGAGGCAGGTCAGATCCGGCACGACGCCGTAATAATCCTGTGCTCCGGCCAGCGCTACGCGGAAACCGGTCATCACTTCATCGATGATCAACAGTGCGCCAAACTCATCGCACAGCGCACGCAGGCCCGGCAGGAATTCCGGCATCGGTGGGATGCAGTTCATGTTGCCGGCAACCGGCTCAACGATGATGCACGCAATCTCCTGCGGATACTGTTCAAATGCCGCACGTACTGAAGCGAGATCGTTGTAGGTGCAGGTCAGGGTGTGTTTCGCGAAATCGGCCGGAACGCCTGGGGAGTTCGGCTGGCCCAGCGTTAATGCGCCGGAACCGGCCTTAACCAGCAGGCAGTCGGCATGGCCGTGATAGCAGCCTTCAAATTTGATGATTTTATCGCGACCGGTGAAACCGCGCGCCAGACGGATTGCGCTCATTGTCGCTTCCGTACCGGAGTTCACCATGCGCACCATGTCCATGGTCGGCACTAATTCGGTGACCAGCTCCGCCATTTTCACTTCCATCTCGGTCGGTGCACCGAAGCTTAAACCGCGCTCCGCAGCTTCAATCACCGCATTACGGATTGCCGGGTGGTTGTGACCCAGTACCATCGGTCCCCAGGAACCGACGTAATCGACATAGGCTTTACCATCGACATCGTACAGATACGCGCCGTCCGCTTTTTCGATAAACAGCGGAGTACCACCCACGCCAGTAAAGGCGCGAACGGGGGAGTTAACGCCGCCTGGGATAAGTTCGCGTGCTGCGCTGTAGAGATTTTCAGACTTACTCATGGATGGGGTCCTGGTTCGTAGAAAAAGTAAATGCCCGCTATTCTAGTTATTCAGAGAAGGTTATGAAAGTTTTACGCATTTGAAACAATGCGATTTGCAGGGGATTTTCGCGAAATGTGCGAGTAGAATGCCGATTCCGTATTTGTATTACCAATTAATGATCATCTGATGAAGACAGACACTCCCTCTTTTGAAGCACAGCAAATTGTGCGTTTACGCCGCAGGGATCAAATTCGTCGTCTCCTGGAACGAGACAAAACGCCGTTGGCGATCCTGTTGATGGCTGCAGTAGTGGGTACTGTGACAGGGCTTGTTGGCGTGGCATTTGAGAAAGCGGTGACCTGGGTGCAGAATCAGCGCATTGGCACGCTGGCTCAGGTTGCGGACCATGACATTCTGCTGTGGCCGCTGGCGTTTATTCTCTCGGCGTTGCTGGCGATGGTCGGCTATTTCCTGGTGCGTAAATTTGCGCCGGAAGCCGGTGGTTCGGGGATCCCAGAGATTGAAGGTGCGCTGGAAGAGCTGCGACCTGTGCGTTGGTGGCGTGTCCTGCCGGTGAAATTTATCGGCGGCATGGGCACGCTGGGTGCTGGCATGGTGCTTGGGCGTGAAGGTCCGACCGTGCAGATTGGCGGTAACCTCGGGCGCATGGTGCTGGATATTTTCCGCATGCGTAGCGCCGAAGCGCGGCATACCTTATTGGCTACCGGTGCGGCTGCGGGCCTTTCGGCGGCGTTTAACGCTCCGCTGGCGGGGATCCTGTTCATTATTGAAGAGATGCGCCCGCAGTTTCGCTATAACCTTGTGTCGATCAAAGCCGTGTTTACCGGCGTTATTATGTCGAGCATTGTGTTTCGTGTTTTCAACGGTGAAGCCCCGATAATTGAAGTCGGGAAACTGTCTAATGCGCCGGTGAATACGCTGTGGCTGTATCTCGTGCTCGGGCTTATTTTTGGCTGTGTCGGGCCATTGTTCAACACCATGGTGTTGCGCACCCAGGATATGTTCCAGCGCTTTCACGGCGGTGAAATTAAAAAATGGGTGCTGATGGGCGGCGCGATCGGCGGTCTGTGCGGTATCCTGGGATTAATTCAACCTGAAGCGGCAGGCGGTGGCTTTAATCTGATCCCGATTGCCGCAGCAGGCAATTTTAGCGTCGGTCTACTGCTGTTTATATTTATCACCCGGGTCGTCACCACGCTGCTGTGCTTCTCATCCGGCGCGCCCGGTGGGATCTTTGCCCCGATGCTGGCGTTGGGGACGTTGCTTGGTACGGCGTTCGGTATGGCTGCGGCGGCCTCTTTTCCGCAGTATCACCTGGAGGCCGGAACCTTTGCCATTGCCGGAATGGGGGCTTTGTTGGCTGCTTCGGTGCGTGCGCCGCTAACAGGTATTGTACTGGTGCTGGAGATGACCGATAACTATCAGCTCATTTTGCCAATGATTATTACCTGTCTTGGCGCAACACTATTAGCCCAATTTATGGGCGGAAAGCCGCTATACTCGACTATCCTGGCTCGTACGCTGGCAAAACAGGAAGCGGAGCAGGCGGCAAAAAGCCAGGGTACTGCCGCTGGCGAGAATACTTGAACGAAATACCAGGGTATTAGATAATGGCCCAAAATATTGGGTTGAAATTTACCCAATTGCCGATGTCGTTTGGAGCAAAATATGAGTGATGACGTAGCGCTGCCACTGCAATTTACTGAAGCAGCAGCCAATAAAGTTAAAAGCCTGATCGCCGACGAAGATAACCCGAATCTGAAATTACGCGTGTATATCACTGGCGGTGGTTGCAGCGGTTTCCAGTACGGTTTCACCTTTGATGATCAGGTCAATGAAGGTGATATGACCATCGAGAAACAAGGTGTTGGTCTGGTCGTTGATCCGATGAGTCTGCAATATCTGGTGGGCGGCGCGGTTGACTATACCGAAGGTCTGGAAGGTTCCCGCTTCGTTGTGACTAACCCGAATGCGAAAAGCACCTGCGGGTGTGGTTCTTCTTTCAGCATCTGATTGCTGTCTGTAATACTGATGGTCTGATGTTGTAGGCCCGGTAAGCGCAACGCCACCGGGCAATGTGCCGGATGGCGGCGTAAACGCCTTATCCGGCCTACATGTTCTGTATCGTCATATCAACGCCCGTTATCATCCAGCGCAAACGTCGGCAATTTCAGATGCCAGCGAATGGCGGCAAGCCGAATCAGCAGCGTGACAATCATCCCCATCATACTGGCGTTTTCCAGTGAAACATCAAAGGTATAAAACGCTGTCGCATGCACGATCCCGCCGATAATACAGGCTGTGGCGTAGATCTCGGTACGCAAAATCATCGGGACTTCACGAGCTAACACATCGCGAATGATCCCACCACCAACGCCGGTAATCACCCCCATACAAATCGCCACCAGCGGCCCTGTTCCTGCGAGAAATGCCTTGTTGACCCCAATACCTACGAACACAGCCAGACCAACGGCATCCAGCACCGGAAGGATCCATTTCGGTATGCGTCTTGGTTGACGTACCAACAGGATCGTCAGCATGCTGGTGATCATCGCCACCACCAGATCGGTCGGATCCTTAACCCAAAAAACCGGTCCATTATCCAGCGCCATATCGCGGATCGTTCCACCACCAACGGCAGTAACCACGCCGAGTACCAGGACGCCAAACGGATCCATACGTAATTTTCCGGCCAGTAATACGCCAGAGATTGCAAATACCGCGGTGCCGACAATATCAAGCCAATAGACGAGCATTTTTAAATCCTCACAACAGACCTGGTGGGGGCAGGCGCTAATTTATCTGTGAAAGCGCATTACAGAGTTGTTTTGCGGCGAGGATAATACGCGGGCTCGCGCGTTCGAACCAGTCACTATTAAGTGTAATAATGGGTATTTTTAGCTGGTTTCCCCAGTATTGCTCAATTTTCAGAGTTTCACCCGGACCGCCTGTGGCAACAATAGCCTGGGGGGCTCGTGCCAGGACCTGCTCACGGCTAACCTGCGGCCAGGGAACCCGACTACCGGCAAAGATGTTTTCTCCGCCGCATACCTCAAGAACTTCGTGCTGAATAGAACCTTTTCCACTGGTAAACAGAGGATTGGCACCAAACTGGAGAAACACGCGTTTTTTCGGTTTGTTGGCATACTGAGATTTAAGTAAAGCATAGTCATCAAGCATGGTTTGCGCCGCCTGTTTAGCTTGTTCAGGCTTGGGGCTCCATGCCGCTAATTGGCGTAGCGCATCGGCAACCTGCTCAATGGTAACGGCGTCCACCCAGATGACCTTAATACCCAGAGAGGTTAGTTGATTCACCTGCCGCTCAGCATTTCCCCCGCGCCAGGCGACAACCAAATCAGGTTTCAGCGCCACAATACGTTCAAGATTCATCCCTTGCCAGGTTGAGACTTCCTCAATATTTTTGGCTTCTGGCGGGTAGTTTGAATAGCTGCTGACGCCAACGGGGGTAATGCCAGCGGCAAAAGCGAGTTCAGTATTGGCAGGAGAAAGCGTCACAACACGCGGCGCGGCGTAAAGGAACGCCGGGAGAGTGAAAAGCAGGGCGACCAGCGCCCTGGAGAGTAATTTAGCCATGCGCCAGTTTCTGTACCAGCGTTTCGACCATCAGGCTTGACTGCTTCGCGGCAACCACCAGGAATTCGTCAAAGCTGAGATGGGACTGCTGATCGGCAACGTCAGAGATAGCGCGAACCACGACAAATGGCACGTTAAAGTTGTGGCAAACGTGCGCAATTGCGGTCGCTTCCATCTCAACGGCAATCGCCTGCGGGAAGTTGTGCTTAATTTTAGCCAGCCCTACGGATCCATTAATGAAGGCATCGCCGCTGACGATAAGTCCGCGAACGGCATGCAGATTCAGTTCCGCAATGCAGGATTCTGCTGCGGCAACCAGCGCAGGATCGGCTTTAAAACCCGCCGGGCAGCCCGGTAGCTGACCAAATTCATAGCCAAAGGCAGTGACGTCGGCGTCGTGATAGCGCGCTTCGTCAGAAACTACGATATCCCCGACTTTCAGCGTAGAGGCCAGGCCGCCCGCTGAACCGGTATTAATGATGGCGTCCGGCTTGCAGCGTTCAAGCAGCAACGAAGCGCCCAGTGCCGCAGCCACTTTACCGATACCCGATTTCAGCAGCGCAACCTCTGTACCGTTCAGTTGGCCGGTGTAAATTTCACAACCGCCGAGCGCGATGGTCTGACGGTTTTCGATTTTGTCACGCAGCAGCGTAACTTCTTCTTCCATTGCACCAATGATGCCGATTTTCATAGATTTACTCGCGATAAGCCAGATTTGAGGGCATAGTCTATCATGCGCTTAAGGGGTAGCGCATTTCTCAGGCGGGAGAGGACATGGCACAGATCGATTTCCGAAAAAAAATAAACTGGCATCGTCGTTACCGTTCGCCGCAGGGCGTGAAGACTGAGCATGAGATCCTGCGTATTTTCGAAAGCGATCGCGGACGTATTATCAATTCTCCGGCAATTCGCCGACTGCAACAAAAAACGCAGGTCTTTCCGCTGGAGCGTAATGCGGCAGTACGCACGCGCTTGACGCACTCGATGGAAGTTCAGCAGGTTGGGCGCTATATCGCGAAAGAGATCCTCAGCCGACTGAAAGAACTAAAGCTGCTGGAGCAGTATGGCCTGGATGAACTGACAGGGCCATTTGAGAGTATTGTCGAAATGTCCTGCCTGATGCATGACATTGGTAATCCGCCGTTTGGCCATTTTGGGGAGGCGGCAATTAATGACTGGTTTCGCCAGCGACTGTATCCCGCAGACGCAGAAAGTCAGCCCCTAAGTGATGACCGTTGCCAGGTGACGGCATTACGGTTGCGTGAAGGCGAAGAGTCGCTGAATGATATTCGCCGTAAGGTACGCCAGGACCTGTGCCATTTTGAAGGCAATGCGCAGGGTATTCGCCTTGTGCATACGTTGATGCGTATGAACCTTACCTGGGCGCAGGTTGGCGGTATTTTAAAATATACCCGTCCGGCGTGGTGGCGCGGCAGTGCACCCGAGACACATAACTATTTAATGAAGAAGCCGGGTTATTACCTTTCTGAAGAACCGTATATTGAGCGGTTGCGTAAAGAATTATCATTAGCGCCTTACAGTCGCTTTCCATTAACCTGGATTATGGAAGCTGCCGATGATATCTCTTATTGCGTGGCGGATCTGGAAGATGCCGTTGAGAAAAGAATCTTTAGCGTCGAGCAACTTTATCACCATCTGTATGAGGCGTGGGGGCAGCATGAAAAAGGTTCCCTGTTTAGCCAGGTTGTTGAAAACGCCTGGGAGAAGTCACGTTCAAATACATTAAGCCGGAGTACCGAAGATCAGTTCTTTATGTATTTACGCGTCAATACGCTGAATAAACTGGTGCCATATGCGGCCCAGCGGTTTATTGATAATTTGCCGCAGATTTATGAAGGCAGCTTTAATCATGCGCTGCTAGAAGATGCCAGTAGCTTCAGCCAGTTACTGGGTGTTTATAAAAATGTGGCGGTAAAACATGTGTTTAGCCATCCGGATGTTGAACAACTGGAACTACAGGGCTATCGGGTGATCAGCGGGTTGCTGGAGATCTATCAGCCGTTATTAAAAATGTCTCAGTCAGATTTTTCTGAACTGGTCGACAATGAAAGAGTAAAACGTTTTCCTATCGAGTCCCGTTTATTTCAGAAGTTGTCTACCCGCCATCGTCTTGCGTATGTTGAGGCGGTTAGTAAAATATCGACGGGGTGTGCCGAGTATTCGGTTCTGGAATATTATTATCGCTGCCGGCTGATTCAGGATTATATCAGCGGAATGACAGATTTGTATGCCTGGGATGAATATCGTCGCTTGATGGCCGTAGAACAATAAATACTCATTTGTAAAGACGGACAATAAAATTTTACTTTTTCCTTAAACTTAATTCTGGAACTTAGCGCTATAAAACGACTCTGACGTATACAGCAATTTTGCGTTACCTGTTAATCGAGAACGAAACACATGAAAAAAACCACATTAGCAATGAGTGCACTGGCTCTGAGTTTAGGTTTGGCGTTGTCCCCCCTGTCTGCTACAGCGGCTGAGACGTCGTCTTCAGCAATGACCGCCCAACAGATGCCAAGCCTGGCCCCGATGCTCGAAAAAGTGATGCCATCGGTGGTAAGTATTAACGTCGAGGGGAGCACGACGGTAAATACGCCGCGCATGCCGCGTAATTTCCAGCAGTTCTTCGGTGATAATTCACCGTTCTGCCAGGACGGTTCTCCGTTCCAGAGTTCACCGTTCTGCCAGGGCGGCGCACCGGGCGCTGACAATGGCGGCGGCCAGCAGCAGAAATTTATGGCACTCGGTTCCGGCGTAATTATTGATGCCGCGAAAGGGTATGTCGTGACCAATAACCACGTGGTAGATAACGCCACGGTGATTAAAGTTCAGTTGAGCGATGGTCGTAAATTTGACGCGAAGATCGTGGGTAAAGATCCGCGCTCCGATATCGCGCTGATCCAAATTCAGGATCCGAAAAACCTGACGGCGATTAAGCTGGCAGATTCCGATGCGCTGCGCGTGGGTGATTACACCGTGGCAATTGGTAACCCGTTTGGCCTTGGTGAAACGGTGACTTCCGGTATTGTTTCTGCGCTGGGACGTAGTGGCCTGAACGCGGAGAACTACGAAAACTTTATTCAGACGGATGCTGCGATCAACCGGGGTAACTCCGGTGGTGCGCTGGTCAACCTGAACGGTGAGCTGATCGGTATTAACACCGCGATCCTCGCACCGGACGGCGGTAACATCGGTATCGGTTTTGCGATCCCAAGCAACATGGTGAAAAACCTGACCTCGCAGATGGTTGAGTTTGGCCAGGTTAAACGCGGTGAGCTGGGCATTATGGGTACCGAGCTGAGCTCTGAGCTGGCGAAAGCGATGAAAGTTGACGCTCAGCGTGGCGCATTCGTCAGCCAGGTGATGCCGAACTCATCCGCAGCGAAAGCGGGGATTAAAGCCGGGGATGTGATTACCTCCCTGAACGGCAAACCTATTAGCAGCTTTGCCGCCCTGCGTGCGCAGGTCGGTACGATGCCGGTTGGCAGCAAAATCACCCTGGGTCTGCTGCGTGACGGCAAGCCGGTCACCGTGAACCTGGAATTGCAGCAGAGCAGCCAGACTCAGGTTGACTCCAGCTCTATCTTTAAAGGCATCGAAGGTGCCGATATGAGCAACAAAGGCCAGGACAAAGGTGTCGTGGTAAGCGACGTGAAACCGAATTCTCCGGCTGCACAGATTGGCCTGAAGAAAGGGGATGTGATTATCGGCGCGAACCAGCAGCCGGTGAAAAACATCGCTGAACTGCGCAAAATCCTCGACAGCAAACCGGCTGTACTGGCGCTGAACATTCAGCGCGGTGACAGCTCCATCTATCTGTTGATGCAGTAATCTCCCTCAACCCCTTCCTGCACAGGAAGGGGTTTCTTTTTGTGATACTTCCCACAACTCCATACTTCTCCCTTTCGCTTTGTGCATTTGCACAATGTCGCCGCTTATTATCTTCCCTATGCTTGAGCTCTGCTCACAGGAGGGGTTTATGGCTGGTTGGCATCTTGATACCAAAATGGCGCAGGATATCGTGGCGCGTACCATGCGCATCATTGATACCAATATCAACGTAATGGATGCCCGTGGGCGGATAATCGGCAGCGGCGATCGCGAACGTATTGGTGAATTGCACGAAGGCGCGCTGCTGGTGCTTTCGCAGGGTCGGGTGGTCGATATCGACGATGCGGTGGCACGTCACTTGCACGGTGTACGACAGGGGATAAACCTGCCTCTACGTCTGGAAGGCGAAATCGTTGGCGTTATCGGCCTTACCGGCGAGCCGGAGCATCTGCGCAAATACGGCGAGTTAGTATGTATGACCGCCGAAATGATGCTGGAACAGTCGCGCTTGATGCATCTGTTAGCGCAGGATAGCCGTCTGCGTGAAGAGCTGGTGATGAACCTGATTCAGGCGGAAGAGAATACGCCAGCGCTGATGGAATGGGCCCAGCGTTTAGGCATTGATTTGAACCAGCCACGCGTGGTGGCGGTAGTGGAGGTTGACAGCGGCCAGCTTGGCGTTGACAGTGCGATGGCGGAGTTACAGCAATTGCAGAATGCGTTGACCACACCCGAACGTAATAATCTGATTGCGATTGTTTCCCTGACCGAGATGGTGGTGCTGAAACCGGCGCTCAATCAGTTTGGCCGCTGGGACGCTGAAGATCATCGTAAGCGCGTTGAGCAGCTTATTGCCCGTATGAAAGAGAACGGACAGCTGCGTTTTCGCGTATCGCTGGGCAACTATTTTACCGGGCCCGGTAGCATTGCCCGTTCGTATCGTACGGCGCGCACTACCATGATGGTCGGCAAGCAGCGGATGCCGGAAAGCCGTAGCTATTTCTATCAGGATTTGATGCTGCCAGTACTGCTGGACAGCCTGCGCGGCGGCTGGCAGGCCAATGAGCTGGCGCGTCCGTTGGTGAGGCTGAAAGCGATGGATAACAATGGGTTGCTGCGTCGGACATTGGCGGCATGGTTTCGTCATAACGTCCAGCCGCTGGCCACCTCAAAGGCACTGTTTATTCACCGCAATACGCTGGAATATCGCCTGAATCGTATTTCAGAACTGACCGGACTGGATCTGGGGAATTTTGACGACAGACTGCTGCTGTATGTGGCGTTACAACTGGATGAACAGCATTGATTAATTGCCTGATGGCGCTACGCTTATCAGGCAAAATGCCGGGTGGCGGCTTCGCCTTACCCGGCTTACGAATACATTCACGCGCGGTTATTTACGCGTCAGTTTTTCCAGATCGGCTTCAATTTCGCTGATCTTGTTGGTCACGACGCTTTCGAGATGACGTAAATCATCAAGGATCTTGCGTTTAAGATCGACTTCGCTGCGATCGCGCTGGCAGATCTGATCCAGTTCATCGATCACATAGCGCAGGTTGGGACTGATCTCCTGCACTTCTTTGTAACCCTGGCCGATGCCATCAGCTACCACCGTTTTGCGCTGACGGGGATATTTGAACTTCACGCTCTTGGCAAAAAACTCGCCTTTATCCTTTTGGAAATAGATTTTCAGGATATCGTTGTTGGCTTCTTGCCGCAGGCTGTAACGATCGATCTCTTCAGGATTAGTAATGCCCAGACTTTTCAGATTGTCATACATAGCGGTACCCTTAAGCTCACTATAACCATTGAATAATTAACGAAAAGCCTTGTTTATGCCACTCGCAGATGTAAAAAAAGCGGGCTAAGCCCGCTTTTTCAAATCGCTGTTAGTCGATAGTGCGCAACAGTTCGTTGATTCCCACTTTGCCACGCGTTTTGGCATCGACTTTCTTCACAATCACCGCGCAGTACAGGCTGTATTTACCATCTTTCGACGGCAGGTTGCCGGAGACGACCACGGAGCCTGCCGGAACGCGACCGTAATGCACTTCGCCAGTTTCGCGATCGTAAATACGGGTGCTCTGACCGATGTACACGCCCATGGAGATAACAGAACCTTCTTCGACGATCACGCCTTCAACCACTTCAGAGCGTGCGCCGATGAAGCAGTTGTCTTCGATGATGGTTGGGTTAGCCTGCAACGGCTCCAGTACGCCGCCGATGCCAACGCCGCCGGACAGGTGTACGTTTTTACCGATTTGCGCACAGGAACCGACTGTCGCCCAGGTATCAACCATCGTACCTTCATCAACATAAGCGCCGATGTTTACGTAAGATGGCATCAGCACGGTGTTACGGGCGATAAACGCACCCTGACGCACGGCCGCAGGCGGAACCACGCGGAAACCTTCCTTCTGGAAGCGCGCTTCGTCGTAGTTGGCGAATTTCATCGGTACTTTATCGAAGTAACGGCTTTCCGCACCTTCGATGACCTGATTATCGTTAATACGGAAAGAGAGCAGGACCGCCTTTTTCAGCCACTGATGCGTGACCCACTGACCCTCAATCTTCTCTGCGACGCGCAGTGCACCGGAATCCAGTAAAGAAATAACCTGATTCACCGCTTCGCGGGTTACGGTATCTACATTTGCCGGAGTAATGTCGGCACGGCGCTCGAAAGCGGACTCAATAACGTTCTGTAACTGCTGCATTGTTAAACTCTTTCCATAATAAATAAAAACATCACCCTTTATCGTTTGGATTGAGGGCCTCTGTCAACCGTTGATGCACTTCCTGCTGCAGCTCATTATTAAGGGCGCGCCGGTCGGCGGTGGCGATTATGAATAAATCTTCTACTCGCTCGCCAATGGTTGTAATTCGGGCGCCATGCAGCGAAATTCCCAGATCGGCAAAAATCTGCCCGACCCGCGCCAGCAGGCCGGGCTGGTCGAGAGCGATAAGCTCCAGGAATGATTTTCGGTCGGTATGGGTCGGCAAAAAGGTGACCTCAGTATCGACGGTAAAGTGGCGTAATTTTGCCGGCTGGCGACGCGGTTGCGGTGGCTGCCAACTGCGCTGCGTGATGGCCTGTTCCAGTCCAAAACGGATCGCTTCATGTCGGTCTGAAGACAGCGGGCTGCCGTCCGGTTCCAGCACGATGAACGTATCCATCGCCATCCCATCGCGGGTAGTGAAAATCTGCGCATCGTGGACGCTAAGATTACGCCTGTCCAGTTCGGCGCAGACGGCGGCAAACAGGTAAGGGCGGTCAGGGCTCCAGATGAAAATTTCTGTCCCGCCGCGCGTGGCCTGTGGGCTGAGCAGGATCAGCGGCTTGCTGAGATCGTGTTGCAGCAGATGGCGCGCATGCCAGGCCAGCTGATTTGGGCTGTGACGCACGAAGTAGTTGGCGCGACAGCGTGACCAGATGTGGTGCAACGCTTCTTCATCAATGTTGTCCATTCGCAGTAGCGCCAGCGCCTGAAGCTGATGATGGCGTACACGCTCACGCATATCCGGCGTATTTTGCATGCCACGACGGAGTTGTTTTTCCGTTGCGAAGTACAGCTCGCGTAGCAGGCTTTGCTTCCAGCTATTCCACAGCGTTTCGTTGGTGGCGCAAATATCCGCGACGGTCAGACACACCAAAAAGCGCAGACGGTGTTCCGTTTGTACCTCTTCGGCGAATTGCTTAATTACTTCGGGATCCTGAATATCGCGGCGCTGAGCGGTCACCGACATCAGCAAATGCTGGCGCACCAGCCACACGATCAGCTGCGTTTCGCGGGAATTCAGGCCGTGCAGTTCGGCGAACTTGAGCACATCCTGAGCGCCGAGTACCGAGTGATCGCCGCCGCGACCTTTGGCGATATCGTGGAACAGCGCGGCAATCAGAATCAACTCCGGCTGTCGCAGACGCGGCCATAGATCCACACACAGCGGATGGCGCTGACGGGTCTCTTCGTTAGCAAAACTTTCCAGCTTGAGCATTACGCGGATGGTGTGTTCATCCACCGTATAGGCATGAAACAGGTCAAACTGCATTTGGCCGACAATATGCGACCATTGCGGCATATAGGCCCATAACACGCTGTGGCGATGCATCGGCAGCAGACCGCGGCTCACCGCGCCCGGATGGCGTAACATGCTGAGAAACAGCGATCGCGCTTCCGGGATGTAGCACAGCGGCTGCGTTAAATGACGGCGGGCATGACGCAAATGGCGCAGCGTGGTGGAGTAAATCCCGCTGATCGCGCTGTTACGCACCATGATGTAAAACATCCGCAGTATCGCTTCTGGTTTGCGGATAAACAGATCGTCGTTGCGCAGATCGATCAACGTGCCGCGCAGTTGGAAGTCGTCATCAATCGGGCGCGGTTTTTCATCGGCGGGCATGGCGAGGATCGCCTCGTCGAACAGTTGCAACAGCATGTGATTCAGTTCGCTGACCCGTCGGGTGACGCGGAAATAGTCTTTCATCATCCGCTCGATAGGCTCGTTGCCTTCGCCGCCGTAGTTTAGCCTTTGCGCCACGCTGAGCTGGCGGTCAAACAGCAGGCGGTTGTCGTAACGACTAACGACCAGATGCAGGGCGAAGCGAATCCGCCACAGGATATGCAAACATTCATTCAGCTCGGCGCGTTCAGCCAGTGTCAAAAAGCCGAAGCCGACCATTTCGTCCAGTGAGGTGGCGCCAAAATGGCGACGCGCCACCCATTGCAGGGTATGGATATCGCGCAGGCCGCCGGGACTGCTTTTGATGTCCGGCTCCAGGTTGTAGCTGGTGCCGTGATAGCGCTGGTGGCGCTGATTCTGCTCTTCCACTTTAGCGGCGTAAAACTTGTCGGAAGGCCAGAAACCTTCGCTAAAAATATGCTTTTGCAGCTCCAGAAACAGCGCCACATCGCCGATCAGCAGGCGTGTTTCAATCAGGTTGGTGGCGACGGTTAAATCTGATAATCCTTCCAGCAGACACTCTTCCAGCGTACGCACGCTATGCCCAACCTCCAGCCTCACGTCCCATAGCAGCGTTAACAGCTCACCGACTTTCTCGGCCTGCGCATCAGGCAGCTTTTTACGACTCAGGATCAGCAGGTCAATATCGGAAAGCGGGTGCAGTTCGCCTCGCCCGTAGCCGCCAACGGCAACCAGCGCCAGATCGGCTATTTGCCCGAACCCAGCTTCTATCCACAAACGCTGTAGCAGTTGGTCAATAAATTCGGTGCGGGCCTCAATGAGCTGTTCTGCGGAAATTCCACTGTCAAACGCTTCGCCTAACCAGTTCTGGAAGGTGTCGATATGCGCTTTAATGCCGGAGCAGTTGAGATCTTGCTGTGGCCATGTCCCTGGGTTTTGCGGTTGGCCAGGCAGGGTGGGGAGGGCAGTATTTGCGTGCTGTTCAGGAAGAGTATTCATTATGCGCCACCCATTAAAAAGCCGGATGATGGCGTGAACGCCTTATCCGGCCTACTAAGTAGTACAATTTGTAGGCCTGATAAGATGCGAATGCATCGCCATCAGGCAAAACATTATTCGCCGTGTGTGATGATCGCCGGGATGGTGTCATCCTTGCGTAACGTCAGAATTTCACAGCCGTTTTCCGTCACTACAATAGTATGCTCGTACTGTGCAGACAAGCTCCGGTCTTTGGTTTTCACCGTCCAGCCGTCTTTCATGGTGCGGATGCGGTAATCACCGGCATTCAGCATCGGTTCTATGGTGAACGTCATGCCCGGCTGCAGTACCACACCACCGTCGTCTGCATCGTAGTGCAGAACCTGTGGCTCTTCATGGAAGCCGCGACCGATACCGTGACCGCAGTATTCACGAACAACAGAGAAACCTTCGCCTTCCGCGTATTTCTGAATCGCAGCGCCCAGCGTGCGCAGGCGAATGCCCGGTTTTACCATTCGCAGCGCCAGATACAGGCTTTCCTGTGTGACGCGGCACAGACGCTCGCCCAGAATAGTAGGTTTGCCGACGATAAACATCTTGGAGGTATCGCCGTGGTACTCGTCTTTAATTACGGTGACGTCGATGTTAACGATATCGCCGTCTTTCAGAAGCTTGGCGTCGTCCGGGATCCCGTGGCACACTACCTCATTAATAGAGATGCACACGGATTTCGGATAACCGTGATAGCCCAGGCAGGCGGAAATGGCCTGCTGCTCATTCACGATATAGTCATTACAGAGGCGATCCAGCTCGCCGGTGCTGACGCCCGGTTTAACAAACGGCGCGATCATTTCCAGTACATCAGCGGCCAGGCGGCCAGCGACGCGCATTTTTTCGATTTCTTCAGGGGTCTTGATTGAGATAGCCATAAATTCTGTCCATCAGTGCCGATGATATCGGCAATAATTGTTTAAGTGCTGCCAATGGTATCAGTCTGGGGTGTACCCTGCCAAATTGAGAATCATTCTGAACTTCGCCTTTCGTGCCACAGATGCGTTGGCTACATTTTTTCACCCCAGTCACTTACTGGTTGTAAGCTCCCGGGGATTCAAAAATTTGCCGCCTTCCTGTAACACGAAATTCATCGTTCATTCAGCACAGACCGCCAACAATTATTGGTGTCGGTGGCGTATTTGTGGTATAAAGCGCGCCGGACTTCCGATCCATTCGAAGACTACACACGATGGACGGGAGCGACAAATCTCACTTTGTGTAACAACACACACGTATCGGCACATATTCCGGGGTGCCCTTTGGGGTCGGTAATATGGGATGCGTGGAGGCTTAACCCCAACTTTTATATATAGAGGTTTTAATCATGGCAACTGTTTCCATGCGCGACATGCTCAAGGCTGGTGTTCACTTCGGTCACCAGACCCGTTACTGGAACCCGAAAATGAAGCCGTTCATCTTCGGTGCGCGTAACAAAGTTCACATCATCAACCTTGAGAAAACTGTACCGATGTTCAACGAAGCTCTGGCTGAACTGAACAAGATCTCTGCTCGTAAAGGTAAAATCCTTTTCGTTGGTACTAAACGCGCTGCAAGCGAAGCGGTGAAAGAAGCTGCTAACAGCTGCGACCAGTTCTTCGTGAACCATCGCTGGCTGGGCGGTATGCTGACTAACTGGAAAACCGTTCGTCAGTCCATCAAACGTCTGAAAGATCTGGAAACTCAGTCTCAGGACGGTACTTTCGAAAAGCTGACCAAGAAAGAAGCGCTGATGCGTACTCGTGAGCTTGAGAAACTGGAAAACAGCCTGGGCGGTATCAAAGACATGGGCGGTCTGCCGGACGCTCTGTTCGTAATCGATGCTGACCACGAGCACATTGCTATCAAAGAAGCAAACAACCTGGGTATCCCAGTATTTGCTATCGTTGATACCAACTCTGATCCGGACGGTGTTGACTTCGTTATCCCGGGTAACGACGACGCAATCCGTGCTGTGACCCTGTACCTGGGCGCTGTAGCTACTACCGTTCGTGAAGGCCGTTCTCAGGATCTGGCTTCCCAGGCGGAAGAAAGCTTCGTAGAAGCTGAATAATAAGGCACGCTCGTTAGAGCGACCCCTTATATATCCAAGATAATTCGAGTTGCAGGAAGGCGTTGACGCAACGAATCCCCCGGAGCTTACATAAGTAAGTGACTGGGGTGAGTAAGGAAAACAACGCACCTGCAGCTGGAAGAATGACGGATATAGGCCAGGTAGTATCACGTTTGGTTAGGGGGCCTGTATATGGCCCCCTTTTTCACTTTTAAATCTGTGCGGTTTCATGCCGGGCAGATCAAATCTTCCGAGGATTTTAGAATGGCTGAAATTACCGCATCCCTGGTAAAAGAGCTGCGTGAGCGTACTGGCGCAGGCATGATGGATTGCAAAAAAGCACTGACTGAAGCTAATGGCGACATCGAGCTGGCAATCGAAAACATGCGTAAGTCCGGTGCAATCAAAGCGGCGAAAAAAGCAGGCAACGTTGCTGCTGACGGCGTAATCAAAACCAAAATCGACGGCAACATCGCTTTCATTCTGGAAGTTAACTGCCAGACTGACTTCGTTGCTAAAGATGCTGGTTTCCAGGCATTTGCTGACAAAGTACTGGACGCTGCCGTTGCTGGCAAAATCACTGACGTTGAAGTTCTGAAAGCACAGTTCGAAGAAGAACGTGTTGCTCTGGTTGCTAAAATCGGTGAGAACATCAACATCCGTCGCGTTGCTTCCCTGGAAGGCGAAGTTCTGGGTAACTACCAGCACGGTGCTCGTATCGGTGTTCTGGTTGCTGCAACTGGCGCTGACGAAGAACTGGTTAAACAGCTGGCAATGCACGTTGCTGCAAGCAAACCAGAATTCGTTAAACCGGAAGACGTTTCCGCTGAAGTGGTAGAAAAAGAATACCAGGTTCAGCTGGACATCGCTATGCAGTCTGGCAAGCCGAAAGAAATCGCAGAGAAAATGGTTGAAGGCCGCATGAAGAAATTCACCGGCGAAGTTTCTCTGACCGGTCAGCCTTTCGTCATGGAACCGAGCAAATCTGTTGGTCAGCTGCTGAAAGAGCATAACGCTGACGTAACTGGTTTCATCCGCTTTGAAGTGGGTGAAGGCATCGAGAAAGTTGAGACTGACTTTGCAGCAGAAGTTGCTGCGATGTCCAAGCAGTCTTAATTTTTAAAGGAGCCGCCTGAGGGCGGCTTCTTTTTGTGTCTGGCTTGTAAATTCAGCGAACCGCTATAGTGGTCATGCTGAAAAGCGACATACAATGTCGCCGGAATTAACTCATCTCATTCGTTGACAGTCTCAGGAAAGAAACATGGCTACCAATGCAAAACCCGTCTACAAACGTATTCTGCTTAAGTTAAGTGGCGAAGCTCTGCAAGGTTCAGAAGGCTTCGGTATTGATGCAAGCATCCTCGACCGCATGGCTCAGGAAATCAAAGAGCTGGTTGAGCTGGGTATTCAGGTTGGCGTAGTGATTGGTGGTGGTAACCTGTTCCGTGGCGCTGGTCTGGCGAAAGCGGGGATGAACCGCGTTGTGGGCGACCACATGGGCATGTTAGCCACCGTAATGAACGGTCTGGCGATGCGCGATGCGCTTCACCGCGCCTATGTGAACGCTCGCTTGATGTCCGCTATTCCTCTGAACGGCGTGTGTGATAACTACAGCTGGGCCGAAGCTATCAGCCTGCTGCGTAACAACCGCGTTGTTATTTTGTCTGCGGGTACCGGCAATCCGTTCTTCACCACCGATTCTGCAGCCTGCCTGCGCGGTATTGAAATTGAAGCGGATGTGGTTCTGAAAGCCACCAAAGTCGATGGCGTATTTACTGCCGACCCGGCTAAAGATCCAACGGCGACCATGTACGAACAGTTGACCTACACTGAAGTACTGGATAAAGAGCTGAAAGTAATGGATCTTGCCGCGTTCACGCTGGCTCGTGACCACAAATTACCGATTCGTGTCTTTAACATGAACAAACCAGGTGCACTGCGCCGTGTTGTTATGGGTGAAAAAGAAGGCACGTTAATCACGGAATAATTCCCGTTGCGGCTAAATGCAGGTAATATTCCGCTTTAATGTCGCGGGATACGTCCCTCAAAATTAATCAAGACTATACTTGTCACATCTTGCGTGGCGGGTATGGTCTGACTGAAACAAGCTTTCAAGGATTCGTAACGTGATCAACGATATCAGAAAAGATGCTGAAGTACGCATGGACAAATGCGTCGAAGCGTTCAAAAACCAAATCAGCAAAATTCGCACGGGTCGTGCTTCTCCTAGCCTGCTGGATGGTATTGTCGTGGAATATTACGGCACGCCGACTCCGCTGCGCCAGCTGGCAAGCGTAACGGTTGAAGATTCCCGTACCCTGAAAATCAACGTATTTGACCGTTCTATGGGTCCAGCCGTTGAGAAAGCAATCATGGCTTCCGACCTCGGTCTGAATCCAAGCTCTGCGGGCTCTGACATCCGCGTTCCGCTGCCGCCGCTGACCGAAGAACGTCGTAAAGATCTGACCAAGATCGTACGTGGTGAAGCTGAAGGCGCGCGTGTTGCGGTACGTAACGTACGCCGTGATGCAAACGACAAAGTGAAAGCGTTGTTGAAAGAAAAAGAGATCAGCGAAGATGACGATCGCCGTTCTCAGGACGACGTACAGAAACTGACTGACGCAGCAATCAAAAAAGTTGATGCGGCGCTGGCAGAGAAAGAAGCAGAACTGATGCAGTTCTGATTCGCCTGTACGCTAAAAACGCCGCTTAGAAGGCCTGAGAAGGCTGGATGGCGGCGTTTTGCTTTTTTCTGTCTACATACTCTAAATAATTCAAGTTGCAGGAAGGCGGTGACGCCAAAGGCCGAGTAAAGCCAACGTACATGCAACTTGAAGTATGGCGAGTAAAATTCTTCTGGATGTCCGATGAAGCAATTAACCATCCTGGGATCAACCGGTTCCATTGGTTGCAGTACGCTGGATGTAGTACGCCATAACCCGGAAAAATTTCGTGTTGCTGCGTTGGTGGCGGGTAAAAATGTTGCCCGTATGGTAGAGCAATGCCTGGAGTTTGCGCCTCGCTATGCGGTCATGGATGATGAAAAAAGCGCGGCACAGGTAAAAGCTGCTCTTTTGGCACAGGGTAGCCGTACCGAGGTGATGAGCGGGCAGCAGGCTGCCTGTGATATGGCTGCGCTGGATGATGTTGATCAGGTCATGGCGGCGATTGTCGGTGCAGCGGGTTTGCTGCCGACGCTGGCGGCAATACGTGCGAGCAAAAGCATTTTGCTGGCGAATAAAGAATCCCTGGTGACCTGCGGTCGTCTGTTTATGGACGATGTGAAACGCCACAAAGCGCAGCTTTTGCCGGTAGATAGCGAGCATAACGCGATTTTTCAGAGTTTACCGCAACCTATCCAACACAATCTGGGATACGCTGACCTTGAGCAAAACGGCGTCATGTCAGTTCTGCTTACCGGGTCTGGTGGCCCATTCCGTGAAACACCATTGCGCGATCTGGTCTCTATGACCCCCGATCAGGCATGCCGTCATCCGAATTGGTCGATGGGACGAAAAATCTCTGTCGATTCCGCCACCATGATGAACAAAGGTCTGGAATACATTGAAGCGCGTTGGTTATTTAATGCCAGTGCAAGCCAGATGGAAGTGCTGATTCACCCGCAGTCGGTTATTCATTCGATGGTCCGTTATCAGGATGGTAGTGTTCTGGCGCAGTTGGGTGAACCTGATATGCGTACACCTATTGCCCATACGATGGCATGGCCAGAACGTGTGACGTCCGGTGTTAAGCCTGTCGACTTTTGCAAACTCAGTGCGTTGACGTTTTCCGCACCTGATTACCAGCGTTATCCGTGCCTGAAACTGGCGATGGACGCGTTTGAGCAAGGTCAGGCGGCGACGACCGCACTCAATGCCGCGAATGAAATTACCGTTGCCGCATTCCTGGCGCAGCAGATCCGATTTACCGATATTGCCGATCTCAATTTATCTGTACTGGATAAGATGGATTTGCAGGAACCGCAGAGCGTTGACGACGTGTTGAAGGTCGATGCCATCGCGCGGGAAGTCGCCAGAAAAGAAGTGATGCGACTCTCAAGCTGATGATAATCCCTCTACGGAGAATCGTGCTATTTGTTAGCGTTGGGCTTCAGTGATATAGTCTGCGCCACCCGATCGCGGGTATTTGCTTTTTTTCGGTCGGGTAAGCCGTGGTTTGACACGGCTTTTTTGTGGATAGGCTTCAGTATTCCTGAGTACCGTAAATCCTTTCAGGGACTAATAACGCGTTATGTTGTCTGCAACTAAACCATTAAGCGAAAATTTGCCAGCACATGGTTGTCGCCATGTCGCAATTATCATGGATGGCAATGGCCGCTGGGCGAAAAAGCAAGGGAAGATTCGCGCCTTTGGGCATAAGGCTGGAGCTAAATCCGTCCGCCGGGCTGTCTCTTTTGCTGCAAATAACGGTATTGATGCGTTAACGCTGTATGCCTTTAGCAGTGAGAACTGGAACCGACCTGCGCAGGAAGTGAGCGCGTTAATGGAACTGTTTGTGTGGGCACTTGATAGCGAAGTGAAAAACCTACATCGCCATAACGTACGCCTGCGTATTATCGGGGATATCAGTCGATTTAACTCACGTTTGCAAGAACGGATTCGCAAATCAGAAGCGATTACCGCCCAGAATACCGGGTTGACGCTGAATATTGCAGCGAATTACGGTGGTCGGTGGGATATTGTCCAGGGAGTCAGGCAACTGGCACAACAGGTGCAGGACGGTGTGCTGCATCCTGAGCAAATCGATGAAGAGATGCTTGGGCAGCAAATTTGTATGCATGAGCTGGCTCCTGTGGATTTAGTGATAAGGACTGGGGGAGAGCACCGAATTAGTAATTTTCTGTTGTGGCAAATTGCCTACGCCGAACTTTACTTTACCGATGTTCTCTGGCCCGATTTCGATGAACAAGACTTTGAAGGTGCGCTGCATGCCTTTGCTAATCGTGAGCGTCGTTTCGGCGGCACCGAACCCGGTGATGAAAAAGCCTGATGGGGGTCGCTTTTGCTGAAGTATCGCCTGATTTCTGCTTTTGTTTTAATACCCGTTGTCATCGCGGCGCTGTTTTTGCTGCCGCCGGTGGGGTTCGCCATTGTTACGTTGGTCGTCTGTATGTTGGCCGCCTGGGAATGGGGACAGTTAAGCGGTTTTACCACGCGTACGCAGCGAGTCTGGCTGGCGGTTTTGTGCGGGCTATTGCTGGCACTGATGCTATTTTTGCTGCCAGAGTACCATCGCGATATCCATCAACCGCTGGTTGAAGTATCGCTGTGGGCGTCGCTGGGCTGGTGGGTCGTAGCACTGTTACTGGTATTGTTTTACCCAGAGTCTGCGTCGGTCTGGCGTAATTCCAAAACATTACGCATAATTTTCGGCGTGTTAACCATTGTCCCATTCTTTTGGGGAATGCTGGCGCTACGTGCATGGCACTATGATGAGAATCATTATAGTGGCGCGCTATGGCTGCTGTATGTCATGATCCTCGTCTGGGGAGCGGACTCTGGTGCGTATATGTTTGGTAAGCTATTTGGCAAACATAAGCTGGCGCCGAAGGTTTCTCCTGGAAAAACCTGGCAGGGTTTTTTTGGCGGACTCGCCACTGCGGCCGTAATCTCATGGGGTTATGGCATGTGGGCGAATCTTGAAGTTGCGCCTGTCACCTTGCTCATTTGCTCCATCGTTGCAGCCCTGGCCTCCGTGCTGGGTGACCTGACCGAGAGTATGTTTAAGCGTGAAGCAGGTATTAAGGACAGTGGTCACTTAATTCCAGGACACGGCGGTATTCTGGATCGTATTGATAGCCTGACGGCTGCGGTACCGGTCTTTGCCTGCCTGTTGTTACTGGTGTTCAGGACGCTCTAACGGATGGTCTTATGCTGAGTATTCTCTGGAATTTGGCTGCATTCATCATTGCACTTGGTGTGCTTATCACCGTGCATGAATTTGGTCATTTCTGGGTTGCACGGCGCTGCGGAGTCCGCGTCGAACGCTTTTCCATTGGCTTTGGAAAAGCGCTTTGGCGGCGTACCGATAAATCAGGTACGGAATACGTCATCGCCATGATTCCCCTCGGCGGTTACGTCAAAATGCTGGATGAGCGCGCTGAACCGGTCGCACCGGAATTGCGCCATTACGCCTTCAACAATAAAACGGTTGGACAACGTGCTGCCATTATCGCCGCGGGTCCGATTGCAAACTTTCTTTTTGCTATTTTTGCTTAT
This sequence comes from Citrobacter sp. Cpo091, assembly GCF_030332645.1. Lineage (NCBI taxonomy): Bacteria > Pseudomonadati > Pseudomonadota > Gammaproteobacteria > Enterobacterales > Enterobacteriaceae > Citrobacter > Citrobacter sp. Cpo091. Next base: position 54,626 of record NZ_JAOWHL010000039.1, on the reverse strand, counting down.
TGGCTGGTGTTTATCATTGGTGTCCCTGGCGTTCGTCCGGTTGTTGGTGAAATAACACCCAACTCGATTGCTGCACAGGCGCAAATTCAGCCGGGTACGGAACTAAAAGCGGTTGATGGCATCGAAACCCCTGATTGGGATGCCGTGCGATTGCAACTGGTATCCAAAATTGGCGATGAGCATACGACCCTCAGCGTGGCGCAATTTGGCAGTAACCAGCGACAGGACAAAACGCTGGATTTACGCCATTGGGCATTTGAGCCAGACAAAGAGGATCCTGTCTCTAGTTTGGGCATGCGTCCGCGTGGTCCGCAGATTGAACCGGTACTGTCAGAAGTGCAGGTTAACTCCGCTGCAAGTAAGGCAGGTTTGCAAGCTGGCGACAGGATCGTTAAAGTCAATGGTCAGTCGCTGACGCAATGGATGACGTTCGTGACGCTGGTGCGCGATAATCCGGATACGCCGTTAGCGCTAGATATTGAAAGACAAGGAAGTTCCTTGTCTTTAACGTTAACCCCAGATTCAAAACAGGTTAACGGTAAGGCAGAAGGGTTTGCGGGCGTGGTGCCTAAAGTTATTCCTCTGCCTGATGAGTATAAGACTGTACGCCAGTATGGGCCATTCAGCGCCATCCTCGAAGCCTCGGATAAAACGTGGCAGTTGATGAAGCTGACGGTCAGTATGCTGGGAAAATTGATTACCGGTGATGTAAAACTGAACAACCTCAGTGGGCCGATTTCTATCGCCCAGGGGGCTGGGATGTCAGCGGAGTTCGGGATTATTTATTACCTGATGTTCCTTGCGCTTATCAGCGTGAACTTAGGGATAATCAACCTGTTTCCGTTGCCCGTTCTTGACGGGGGGCATCTGCTGTTCCTGGCGATTGAAAAGCTGAAGGGCGGTCCGGTATCCGAGCGGGTTCAAGACTTTAGTTATCGCATTGGCTCTATCTTGCTGGTGTTGTTAATGGGGCTTGCACTTTTCAATGATTTCTCTCGGTTGTAAGAGAGTGTTAGGAAGAACGCATAATAACGATGGCGATGAAAAAGTTGCTCATAGCGTCGCTGCTGTTTAGCAGCGCCACCGTATACGGTGCTGAAGGGTTCGTAGTGAAGGACATTCATTTCGAAGGCCTACAGCGAGTCGCCGTTGGTGCGGCTCTCCTCAGTATGCCGGTGCGCACAGGCGACACGGTTAATGATGAAGACATCAGTAATACCATTCGTGCTCTGTTCGCCACCGGAAACTTTGAGGATGTCCGCGTCCTGCGCGATGGTGATACCCTTCTGGTTCAGGTAAAAGAACGTCCGACGATTGCCAGCATCACTTTCTCCGGTAACAAATCGGTGAAAGATGACATGCTGAAGCAAAACCTCGAGGCGTCTGGCGTGCGTGTTGGCGAGTCTCTGGATCGCACAACGCTTGCCGATATCGAAAAGGGCCTGGAAGATTTCTACTATAGCGTCGGTAAGTACAGCGCCAGTGTGAAAGCGGTGGTGACGCCGTTGCCGCGTAACCGCGTTGACCTCAAGCTGGTCTTCCAGGAAGGTGTTTCGGCGAAGATCCAACAGATCAATATCGTCGGCAACCATGCCTTCTCGACTGACGAACTTATCTCTCACTTCCAGTTGCGTGACGAAGTGCCGTGGTGGAACGTGGTGGGCGATCGTAAATACCAGAAACAGAAGCTGGCGGGCGACCTTGAAACCCTGCGTAGCTACTATCTGGATCGCGGTTATGCTCGCTTCAATATTGATTCCACTCAGGTAAGCCTGACGCCGGATAAAAAAGGCATCTACATCACCGTTAACATCACTGAAGGCGAGCAGTACAAGCTTTCTGGGGTTCAGGTGAGCGGTAACCTGGCCGGGCACTCCGCCGAAATTGAGACCCTGACGAAGATCGAGCCAGGTGAACTCTATAACGGCACCAAAGTGACCAAAATGGAAGATGACATCAAGAAGCTTCTGGGTCGCTATGGCTATGCCTATCCGCGCGTTCAGTCGCAGCCTGAAATCAACGACGCCGACAAAACCGTTAAATTACGTGTAAACGTGGATGCGGGTAACCGTTTCTATGTGCGTAAGATCCGTTTTGAAGGTAACGACACTTCTAAAGACTCCGTTCTGCGTCGCGAAATGCGTCAGATGGAAGGCGCATGGTTGGGCAGCGATCTGGTCGACCAGGGTAAAGAGCGTCTGAACCGTCTGGGTTACTTTGAAACCGTTGATACCGATACTCAGCGTGTTCCGGGCAGCCCGGATCAGGTTGATGTGGTCTACAAGGTCAAAGAGCGTAACACCGGTAGCTTTAACTTCGGCGTCGGTTACGGTACCGAGAGCGGCGTGAGCTTCCAGGCTGGCGTTCAGCAAGATAACTGGTTAGGTACCGGTTATTCTGTCGGGATTAACGGCACCAAAAACGACTACCAGACCTATACTGAGTTGTCTGTCACTAACCCGTACTTCACCGTTGATGGTGTGAGCCTTGGTGGCCGCGTCTTCTATAACGACTTTGAAGCGGATGATGCAGACCTGTCCGACTATACCAACAAAAGTTATGGTACAGACGTGACGCTGGGCTTCCCGGTCAACGAATACAACACGTTGCGTGCGGGCCTGGGTTATGTACATAACAAACTGTCCAATATGCAGCCGCAGGTTGCGATGGATCGTTATCTTGAGTCAATGGGTGAGACCAATACCAACAGCTTTGCTGCGGATGACTTCACCTTTAACTATGGTTGGACATATAACAAGCTTGACCGCGGCTACTTCCCAACGGAAGGTACGCGCGTCAACCTGAACGGCAAAGTCACCATTCCGGGTTCTGACAACGAATACTATAAAGCGACGTTGGATACCGCGACCTATGTGCCGATCGATGACGATCATAAATGGGTCGTCCTGGGTCGTACCAAGGTAGGTTATGGAGACGGTATAGGCAGCAAAGAGTTGCCGTTCTACGAGAACTTCTATGCGGGTGGCTCCAGCACCGTGCGTGGTTTCCAGTCTAATACCATCGGTCCGAAAGCGGTCTATAAACCTGGGGCTTACGCCGGCGATACTGACAGCTACGAAGAGTGTACCAATAAAGACGGTTCGTACTGTAAATCAGACGATGCGGTCGGTGGTAACGCCATGGCCGTAGCCAGCCTGGAATTTATTACCCCGACGCCGTTTATCAGCGATAAGTATGCTAACTCGGTCCGTACCTCCTTCTTCTGGGATATGGGTACCGTTTGGGATACTAACTGGCAGGATAGCGATCAAACTCGCGCTATTGGGGTTCCAGATTACGGTGATCCGAGCAATATCCGTATGTCTGCAGGTATCGCGTTACAATGGATGTCCCCATTGGGGCCGTTGGTTTTCTCCTACGCCCAGCCGTTCAAGAAGTACGATGGAGACAAAGCGGAACAGTTCCAGTTTAACATTGGTAAAACCTGGTAACTGTTCTTCGCAAAGGAATGTAGTGGTAGTGTAGCGATGACTTTAGGCGATCTTGCATGGGATCGCCTGGCCACGCAAAGAACTGCACCTTCGGGTGCAAATGGGATGGTAAGGAGTTAATTGTGAAAAAGTGGTTATTAGCTGCAGGTCTCGGTTTAGCGATGGCAACGTCCGCACAGGCTGCTGACAAAATTGCAATCGTCAATATGGGTAGCCTGTTCCAACAGGTTGCACAGAAGACGGGTGTTTCTGCTACGCTGGAAAACGAGTTCAAAGGCCGTGCCAGCGAACTGCAGCGTATGGAATCCGATCTGCAATCTAAAATGCAGCGTCTGCAATCAATGAAAGCAGGTAGCGATCGTACCAAGCTGGAAAAAGACGTCATGGCTCAGCGCCAGACTTTCTCTCAGAAAGCTCAGGCTTTCGAGCAGGATCGTGCACGTCGTTCCAACGAAGAACGTGGCAAACTGGTTACTCGTATCCAGACAGCTGTGAAATCTGTTGCTAACAGCCAGAGCATCGATCTGGTTGTTGACGCAAACACCGTTGCATACAACAGCAGCGATGTAAAAGACATCACCGCTGACGTACTGAAACAGGTTAAATAAGTAATGCCTTCAATTCGACTGGCTGATTTAGCAGAGCAGTTGGATGCAGAATTACACGGTGATGGCGATATCGTCATCACCGGCGTAGCGTCCATGCAATCTGCGCAAACTGGCAATATCACGTTCATGGTGAATCCTAAATACCGTGAACATTTAGGCGTATGCCAGGCGTCTGCCGTTGTGATGACGCAGGACGATCTTCCTTTTGCTAAGAGTGCGGCGCTGGTAGTGAAGAATCCCTACCTGACCTATGCACGTATGGCGCAAATTTTAGATACCACGCCTCAGCCTGCACAGAACATTGCACCCAGTGCAGTGATCGATGCAACGGCGAAGCTGGGTAATAATGTCTCTGTGGGCGCAAATGCGGTCATTGAGTCTGGCGTAGAACTGGGCGATAACGTGGTTATCGGTGCAGGTTGCTTCGTCGGAAAAAATACCAAAATCGGTGCAGGTTCACGCTTGTGGGCGAATGTGACGATTTACCACGACATCCAGATCGGTGAAAATTGCCTGATCCAGTCCAGCACTGTCGTTGGATCTGATGGATTTGGTTACGCGAACGATCGTGGTAACTGGGTGAAGATCCCCCAGCTTGGTCGCGTGATTATCGGCGATCGCGTCGAGATCGGCGCTTGTACCACCATTGACCGTGGTGCTCTGGACGATACTGTGATCGGTAATGGTGTTATCATTGATAACCAGTGCCAGATTGCGCATAACGTTGTGATTGGCGACAATACGGCGGTAGCCGGTGGCGTCATTATGGCGGGTAGCCTGAAGATTGGCCGTTATTGCATGATTGGCGGTGCCAGCGTGATCAATGGGCATATGGAAATATGCGACAAAGTTACGGTAACTGGCATGGGTATGGTGATGCGTCCTATCACTGAACCTGGCGTCTACTCCTCAGGCATTCCGCTACAACCCAACAAGGTATGGCGTAAAACAGCTGCACTGGTGATGAATATTGATGATATGAGCAAGCGCCTCAAAGCGATTGAGCGCAAGGTTAATCAACAAGACTAAAGCACCGTTTTTGCATGTCTGACTTTTCGGCCTGTCCCATTCATACGATTGCGACAGGCCGTGTTATTATTGCCTTTTAGTATATTTTGACAGGAAGAGTATTTTGACTACTAACACTCATACTCTGCATATTGAAGAGATTTTAGAACTTCTGCCGCACCGTTTTCCGTTTCTGCTGGTTGACCGCGTGCTGGATTTTGAAGAAGGTCGTTTTCTGCGCGCAGTGAAAAATGTATCCGTTAACGAGCCTTTCTTTCAGGGCCACTTCCCGGGTAAACCTATTTTCCCTGGCGTATTGATTCTGGAAGCGATGGCACAGGCTACCGGTATCCTCGCGTTTAAAAGCGTAGGAAAACTGGAACCAGGCGAACTGTATTATTTCGCGGGTATTGATGAAGCACGCTTTAAGCGTCCTGTCGTGCCTGGCGATCAGATGATCATGGAAGTGACTTTCGAGAAAACGCGCCGTGGCCTGACCCGTTTTAAAGGGGTTGCGCTGGTCGACGGTAAAGTTGTGTGCGAAGCAACGATGATGTGTGCCCGTAGCCGGGAGGCCTGATACGTGATTGATAAATCCGCCTTTATTCACCCGACCGCCATTGTAGAAGAGGGCGCCAGCATTGGTGCCAATGCTCACATTGGCCCATTTTGTATTGTTGGACCCCATGTTGAAATTGGTGAGGGTACCGTACTGAAGTCTCACGTTGTCGTGAATGGCCATACAAAAATTGGTCGCGATAACGAGATCTATCAGTTTGCCTCCATCGGTGAAGTTAACCAGGATCTTAAATATGCTGGCGAACCGACCCGTGTGGAAATTGGCGATCGCAACCGCATCCGCGAAAGCGTCACCATTCATCGTGGCACAGTGCAGGGCGGTGGAGTGACGAAGGTGGGCAGCGATAACTTACTGATGATTAATGCGCACGTCGCGCATGATTGTACGGTAGGCAACCGCTGTATTCTGGCGAATAACGCCACGCTTGCCGGACATGTTTCGCTTGATGATTTTGTTATCATCGGCGGCATGACTGCGGTGCATCAGTTCTGCATCATCGGTGCTCATGTGATGGTTGGCGGCTGTTCTGGTGTAGCCCAGGACGTGCCTCCGTACGTTATCGCCCAGGGCAACCACGCGACGCCGTTTGGCGTCAATATCGAAGGTCTGAAGCGTCGTGGATTCACCCGCGAAGCGATTACCGCGATTCGTAACGCCTACAAAGCGTTGTACCGTAGCGGTAAAACGCTGGAAGAAGTGAAACCAGAAATCGCGGAACTGGCGAAACAGTACCCTGAAGTTCAGGCTTTCAGCGACTTCTTTGAACGCTCAACGCGTGGCCTGATTCGTTAATGACTGAACAGCGTCCTTTAACGATTGCCCTCGTCGCCGGAGAAACCTCCGGCGATATTCTTGGTGCAGGGTTAATCCGTGCACTCAAGGCTCGCGTTCCCAATGCGCGCTTTGTTGGCGTGGCGGGTCCGCTGATGCAGGCCGAAGGCTGTGAAGCCTGGTACGAAATGGAAGAGCTGGCGGTCATGGGCATTGTTGAAGTGCTCGGACGCCTGCGCCGTTTACTGCATATTCGTGCCGACCTCACTCGCCGATTCACCGACTTAAAGCCGGATGTTTTCGTCGGCATTGATGCGCCTGATTTCAATATTACCCTCGAAGGGAACTTGAAAAAACAGGGCATTAAAACCATTCATTATGTCAGTCCGTCCGTCTGGGCGTGGCGACAGAAACGCGTTTTCAAAATAGGCAGATCCACCAACATGGTGCTGGCCTTTCTGCCTTTCGAAAAGGCGTTTTATGACAAATTTAACGTCCCGTGCCGCTTTATCGGTCATACCATGGCAGATGCCATGCCGTTGGACCCGGATAAAAATGCGGCCCGTGATGTTCTGGGTATTCCTCATGACGCTCACTGCCTGGCGCTACTGCCAGGAAGCCGTGGTGCAGAAGTGGAGATGCTCAGCGCCGATTTTCTGAAAACGGCGCAGCTATTACGCCAGCATTATCCGGATCTCGAAGTGGTGGTGCCGTTGGTGAATGCCAAACGTCGCGAGCAGTTTGAACGCATTAAAGCGGAAGTTGCACCGGAGCTTTCTGTACATCTGCTCAATGGGATGGGACGTGAAGCAATGGTGGCCAGCGATGCCGCACTGCTGGCTTCAGGTACCGCCGCGCTGGAATGTATGCTGGCAAAATGCCCGATGGTGGTTGGCTACCGTATGAAACCCTTCACCTTTTGGCTGGCGAAGCGCCTGGTGAAAACGGATTACGTTTCGCTACCTAACCTGCTGGCGGGAAGAGAACTGGTTAAAGAGCTGTTGCAGGAAGAGTGTGAACCGCAGGCGCTGTCGCAAGCGCTGTTGCCGTTGCTGGCAAATGGTAAAACCAGCCATGCGATGCACGACACATTCCGTGAACTGCACCAGCAGATCCGTTGCAATGCTGATGAGCAGGCGGCGGATGCGGTCCTGGAGTTAGCGCAATGATTGAATTTGTGTATCCGCATACGCATTTAGTCGCGGGTGTGGATGAAGTCGGGCGCGGCCCTTTGGTTGGCGCAGTCGTCACTGCTGCCGTCATTCTGGATCCGGCTCGCCCTATTATCGGTCTTAACGACTCAAAAAAACTGTCAGAAAAACGTCGCCTGGCGCTGTTTGATGAAATTAAAGAAAAAGCGTTAAGCTGGAGCCTGGGTCGGGCGGAACCGCATGAAATCGACGAGCTGAACATTTTGCATGCCACCATGCTGGCCATGCAGCGTGCGGTTGCGGGTCTGCATATTGCGCCTGAATACGTGCTGATTGACGGCAATCGTTGCCCGGCATTACCGGTACCGTCGATGGCGGTGGTCAAAGGTGATAGCCGCGTGGCGGAGATTAGCGCCGCATCGATTCTGGCAAAAGTGACCCGTGACGCTGAAATGGCGGCGCTGGATACGGTTTTTCCACAGTATGGTTTTGCACAGCACAAAGGTTATCCAACCGCATTTCATCTGGAAAAATTGGCACTGCATGGTGCGACTGAGCACCATCGCCGCAGCTTTGGCCCCGTCAAACGCGCACTGGGACTCTCGTCCTGATTCTTGTGTCGAAGGAATCTGAAGATGTCTGAACCACGTTTCGTCCACCTACGGGTGCACAGCGACTACTCCATGATCGATGGGCTGGCGAAAACCGGGCCGCTGGTGAAAAAGGCGGCCGCGTTAGGCATGCCTGCGCTGGCGATCACCGATTTTACCAACCTGTGTGGTCTGGTGAAGTTTTACGGAGCGGGCCACGGCGCGGGTATCAAGCCGATAGTTGGCGCAGATTTTCATGTCCGCAGTGAGCTGTTGGGTGATGAACTCACGCAGCTCACCGTGCTGGCCGCAAATAATACCGGCTATCAGAACCTGACGTTGTTGATTTCGAAAGCCTATCAGCGCGGCTATGGCGCAGAAGGACCGGTTATCGACCGGGACTGGTTGGTTGAGCTAAAAGAAGGTTTGATTTTGCTCTCCGGCGGTCGCATGGGCGATGTCGGACGCAGCCTGCTGCGCGGCAATAGCGCACTGGTTGACGAGTGCGTGGCGTTTTACGAAGAACATTTTCCCAATTGCTATTTCCTCGAACTGATTCGCACCGGCAGGCAAGATGAAGAAAATTATCTGCACGCAGCTGTAGCGCTAGCCGAAACGCGTGGTCTACCGGTGGTGGCGACTAACGATGTCCGCTTCCTGGAAACCGGAGATTTCGATGCGCATGAAATCCGCGTAGCGATCCACGACGGGTTCACCCTTGATGACCCGAAACGCCCGCGTAACTATTCGCCGCAGCAGTACATGCGCAGCGAAGATGAGATGTGCGAGCTGTTCTCCGATATTCCGGAAGCACTGCAAAACACCGTCGAGATAGCCAAACGCTGCAACGTGACGGTGCGTCTGGGCGAATACTTCCTGCCGCAGTTCCCGACCGGCGATATGACCACCGAGGATTTCCTCGTGGCGAAATCACGCGAAGGGCTGGAAGAACGTCTCGAATTTTTGTTCCCTGACCCTGAAGTTCGTGCGCAAAAGCGCCCGCCTTACGATGAACGTCTGGAAGTTGAACTTAAAGTTATCAACCAGATGGGATTCCCTGGCTACTTCCTGATCGTTATGGAATTTATCCAGTGGTCGAAAGATAACGGCGTACCGGTAGGCCCGGGACGTGGTTCCGGCGCTGGCTCACTTGTCGCCTATGCGCTGAAAATTACCGATCTCGACCCGCTGGAGTTTGACCTGCTGTTCGAACGTTTCCTTAACCCGGAACGTGTCTCAATGCCCGACTTCGACGTTGACTTCTGTATGGAGAAACGCGACCAGGTTATCGAGCACGTGGCGGAAATGTACGGTCGTGATGCGGTTTCGCAGATTATTACCTTTGGTACGATGGCTGCAAAAGCGGTTATCCGCGACGTGGGCCGCGTGCTGGGGCATCCGTACGGTTTCGTTGACCGTATTTCGAAACTGGTGCCGCCCGACCCGGGCATGACGCTGGCAAAAGCCTTTGAAGCCGAACCCCAACTGCCAGAAATCTATGAGGCAGATGAAGAGGTTAAAGCGCTGATCGATATGGCGCGTAAGCTGGAAGGCGTCACGCGTAACGCTGGTAAGCACGCCGGTGGTGTGGTTATCGCACCGACAAAAATTACTGATTTTGCGCCTCTGTACTGCGATGAGCAGGGGCTGCACCCGGTTACTCAGTTTGATAAGAACGACGTGGAATATGCCGGTCTTGTGAAGTTCGACTTCCTCGGCCTGCGTACGCTCACCATCATCAACTGGGCGCTGGAAATGATCAACGCGCGCCGTGAAAAGAACGGTGAGCCACCGCTGGATATTGCGGCTATCCCGCTGGATGACAAGAAAAGCTTCGATATGCTGCAACGCTCGGAGACCACGGCGGTCTTCCAGCTTGAATCCCGCGGTATGAAAGACCTGATCAAACGTCTGCAGCCTGACTGCTTCGAAGACATGATCGCACTGGTGGCTCTGTTCCGCCCAGGTCCGCTACAGTCGGGGATGGTAGATAACTTTATCGACCGTAAGCATGGTCGCGAAGAGATTTCCTACCCGGACGTACAATGGCAGCATGAGTGTCTGAAACCGGTACTGGAGCCGACCTACGGCATTATCCTGTATCAGGAACAGGTTATGCAGATTGCCCAGGAGTTGTCCGGGTACACCCTTGGCGGCGCGGATATGCTGCGTCGTGCGATGGGTAAGAAAAAGCCGGAAGAGATGGCTAAGCAGCGCGGCACCTTTGAAGAAGGGGCGAAAAAGCGCGGCGTAGACGGCGAACTGGCGATGAAAATCTTTGACCTGGTGGAGAAATTCGCCGGTTACGGATTTAACAAATCGCACTCCGCAGCCTATGCGCTGGTCTCTTACCAGACGCTGTGGCTGAAGGCGCATTATCCTGCTGAGTTTATGGCGGCGGTAATGACCGCCGATATGGATAACACTGAAAAAGTGGTCGGGCTGGTAGATGAATGCTGGCGTATGGGACTCAAAATCCTGCCGCCGGATATCAACTCCGGGCTTTACCATTTTCACGTGAATGATGATGGCGAGATTGTTTATGGCATCGGCGCGATAAAAGGCGTGGGTGAAGGACCAATTGAAGCTATTATTGAGGCGCGTAACGAAGGCGGTTACTTCCGTGAGCTGTTTGATCTCTGCGCGCGCACGGATATCAAAAAACTTAACCGCCGGGTGTTGGAAAAGCTAATTATGTCCGGGGCGTTTGATCGCCTTGGCCCGCATCGGGCGGCGTTGATGAATTCGCTCAACGATGCGCTAAAAGCCGCCGATCAGCATGCAAAAGCCGAAGCTATCGGTCAGGCCGATATGTTTGGCGTGCTGGCGGAAGAACCGGAGCAAATTGAACAATCCTATGCCAGTTGCCAACCGTGGCCGGAGCAGGTGGTATTAGATGGTGAGCGTGAAACGTTGGGGCTTTACCTGACGGGGCACCCCATCAACCAGTATTTAAAAGAAATTGAGCGCTATGTCGGAGGCTACAGGCTGAAAGACATGCATCCGACAGAACGTGGTAAAGTCACCACGGCTGCGGGGCTCGTCATTGCTGCGCGGGTAATGGTCACCAAGCGCGGCAATCGTATCGGCATCTGTACACTGGATGACCGTTCCGGACGTCTGGAAGTTATGTTGTTTACCGATGCTCTGGATAAATACCAGCAATTGCTGGAAAAAGACCGCATACTTATCGTCAGCGGACAGGTCAGCTTTGATGACTTCAGCGGCGGGCTTAAAATGATGGCCCGTGAAGTCATGGATATTGACGAAGCCCGGGAAAAATATGCTCGCGGGCTTGCTATCTCGCTGACGGACAGGCAAATTGATGACCAGCTTTTAAACCGACTCCGTCAGTCTCTGGAACCCCACCGCTCGGGGACAATTCCAGTACATCTCTACTATCAGAGGGCGGATGCACGTGCGCGGTTGCGTTTTGGCGCGACGTGGCGTGTCTCTCCGAGCGATCGTTTGCTAAACGATCTCCGTGGCCTTATTGGTTCGGAGCAGGTGGAACTGGAGTTTGACTAATACAGGAATACTATGAGTCTGAATTTCCTTGATTTTGAACAGCCGATTGCAGAGCTGGAAGCAAAAATCGATTCTTTGACTGCGGTTAGCCGTCAGGATGAGAAACTGGATATTAACATCGATGAAGAAGTGCATCGTCTGCGTGAAAAAAGCGTAGAACTGACGCGTAAAATCTTCGCCGATCTTGGCGCATGGCAGGTAGCCCAACTGGCGCGCCATCCACAGCGTCCGTACACCCTGGATTATGTCCGCCTGGCGTTTGATGAATTTGATGAGCTGGCGGGCGATCGTGCCTATGCGGATGATAAAGCTATTGTCGGCGGTATCGCGCGTCTGGATGGCCGTCCGGTGATGATCATTGGTCATCAGAAAGGCCGTGAGACCAAAGAAAAGATTCGCCGTAATTTCGGCATGCCAGCGCCGGAAGGCTATCGCAAAGCGCTGCGTCTGATGGAAATGGCCGAGCGTTTCAACATGCCGATCATTACCTTCATCGACACCCCAGGGGCTTACCCGGGCGTGGGCGCGGAAGAGCGTGGTCAGTCAGAAGCGATCGCGCGCAACCTGCGTGAAATGTCGCGTCTGAGCGTACCGGTAATCTGCACCGTTATCGGTGAAGGTGGTTCCGGTGGCGCGCTGGCGATCGGTGTAGGCGATAAAGTGAATATGCTGCAATACAGCACCTATTCCGTTATCTCCCCGGAAGGTTGTGCTTCAATTCTGTGGAAAAGCGCCGACAAAGCACCGCTGGCCGCAGAAGCGATGGGAATTGTTGCCCCGCGTCTGAAAGAGCTGAAGCTTATCGACTCTATCATTCCGGAACCGTTAGGCGGCGCACACCGCAATCCGGAAGTGATGGCTGCGTCCCTGAAAGCACAGCTGCTGGCCGATCTCGCCGATCTCGACGTGTTAAGCAAAGACGATCTGAAAAACCGTCGTTACCAGCGTCTGATGAGCTACGGTTACGCGTAAACTGCATTAATTCTGAAAAGGGCCACAACGTTGTGGCCCTTTTTTTTACCTGTGGTTTGGCCAGGCTATGATTAACTAAGGTTTTTCCAGGAGGAACGCATGAATATCATTGCCATCATGGGACCGCATGGCGTCTTTTATAAAGATGAGCCCATCAAGGAACTTGAACGTGCGCTGCAACAGCAGGGATTTCAGATTATCTGGCCGCAGAATAGCGTTGACCTGCTGAAGTTTATCGAACACAACCCGCGAATTTGCGGCGTCATTTTTGACTGGGATGAATATAGCCTGGAGCTGTGCAGTGACATCAACCAGCTCAACGAGTATCTCCCGCTCTACGCCTTTATTAATACCCATTCGACGATGGATGTCAGTGCGCACGACCTGCGCATGGCGCTGTGGTTTTTTGAGTATGCGCTGGGTCAGTCTGAAGACATTGCCACCCGCATTCGCCAGTACACCAGCGAATACCTCGATAACATCACGCCTCCGTTCACCAAGGCGCTGTTTACCTATGTGAAGGAAGGAAAGTATACCTTCTGTACGCCCGGGCACATGGCGGGGACGGCGTACCAGAAAAGCCCGGTCGGCTGCCTGTTCTATGATTTCTTTGGCGGCAATACGCTGAAAGCCGACGTGTCCATTTCCGTAACCGAACTGGGTTCATTGCTTGATCATACCGGTCCGCACCTCGAAGCGGAGGAGTACATCGCGCGTACTTTTGGTGCCGAACAGAGCTATATGGTGACCAACGGCACCTCGACGTCGAACAAGATTGTCGGCATGTATGCTGCGCCTGCAGGCAGTACGTTACTGATTGACCGCAACTGCCATAAGTCGCTGGCGCATTTGCTGATGATGAGCGATGTGGTGCCAATCTGGCTGAAGCCTACGCGTAACGCGTTGGGGATCCTCGGCGGTATACCCCGTCGGGAATTTACCCGTGCAAGTATTGAACGCAAGGTAGAAGAGACGACTCAGGCGCAATGGCCGGTACACGCGGTGATCACCAACTCCACCTATGACGGGCTGCTTTATAACACCAACTGGATCAAGCAAACCCTGGATGTGTCCTCCATCCATTTTGATTCAGCCTGGGTGCCGTATACCCATTTTCATCCGATCTATCAGGGGAAAAGCGGGATGAGCGGCGAACGGGTACCGGGAAAGGTGATATTTGAAACCCAGTCCACCCACAAGATGCTGGCGGCGTTGTCACAGGCTTCGCTGATCCACATTAAGGGTGACTATGATGAAGACACGTTCAACGAAGCCTTTATGATGCACACCTCCACGTCTCCGAGCTATCCGATTGTGGCGTCGATAGAAACGGCGGCGGCAATGCTGCGTGGCAATTCCGGCAAGCGGTTAATCAATCGTTCGGTGGAACGGGCGCTGCATTTCCGTAAAGAAGTGCAGCGTCTGCGCGAAGAGTCGGATGGCTGGTTCTTTGATATCTGGCAGCCTGAAAAGGTCGATGAAGCAGAATGTTGGCCGGTAGCGCCAGGTGAAGACTGGCACGGATTTGTTGATGCTGATGCCGACCACATGTTCCTCGACCCGGTGAAGGTCACGATTCTGACGCCGGGAATGGATGAACAGGGAAATATGAGCGAAGAGGGGATCCCCGCGGCGCTGGTGGCGAAATTCCTTGATGAACGCGGCGTCGTCGTCGAAAAAACGGGACCGTATAACCTGTTGTTCCTGTTCAGTATTGGCATAGATAAGACCCGGGCGATGGGGCTGCTACGTGGCCTGACGGAATTTAAGCGCTCGTACGATCTGAATTTACGCGTGAAAAATATGCTGCCGGATCTGTATGCTGAAGATCCCGATTTCTATCGCAATATGCGTATTCAGGATCTGGCGCAGGGGATCCATAAGCTTATCCGCCAGCACGATCTCTCCGGACTGATGCTGCGGGCATTTGATACCTTGCCGGAAATGAAAATGACACCGCACCAGGCCTGGCAGCGGCAGATCAAAGGTGAGGTGGAAACCGTGGCGCTTGATCAACTGGTAGGACGCGTGTCCGCCAATATGATCCTGCCTTATCCTCCAGGCGTGCCGCTCTTGATGCCCGGGGAAATGATCACTGCCAAAAGCCGGGCTGTCCTCGATTTTCTTCTGATGCTGTGTTCAGTGGGGCAGCGCTACCCGGGATTTGAAACCGATATCCATGGCGCTAAACTGGGCGAGGATGGCGTGTATCGCGTGAGAGTCTTAAAAATGGCATAACGACTTGCCTGACCCTAAGACGTACGAGTAACGTGCTGACAGAAAAATGAAAGAGGCGATGACGCTATGCTGGGATTAAAACAGGTTCACCATATTGCCATTATTGCGACGGACTACGCGGCGAGTAAGGCATTTTACTGCGATGTGCTTGGCTTTACACTGATGAGCGAAGCCTATCGGGAAGAGAGAGACTCGTGGAAAGGCGATCTGGCATTGAACGGCCAGTATGTGATTGAGCTTTTTTCTTTCCCGTTTCCACCTTGCCGTCCGAGCCGACCGGAAGCCTGCGGTTTGCGTCATCTGGCGTTCAGCGTGGAGGATGTGGAAAAGTCGATCGCGCATCTGGAAGCACACCACGTGAAGTGTGAATCCATACGTATCGATCCATTTACCGGTAAACGCTTTACGTTTTTCAACGATCCGGACGGATTGCCCCTCGAACTGTACGAGCTGTAAGGCTTGTCATTGTGGCATTAGCCCGGTAACGTGCCGGGCAATGCCATTGTAAGTAACCATCATGACGACACTCACGCTGAACACTTCACTGCTGAATTCTCAATCGATTTTGGTCGCCTTTAGCGGCGGGCTGGACTCAACCGTACTCCTGCATCAGCTGGTGCAGTGGCGAGCGCAGCATCCTGAGGTCGCTTTACGCGCAATCCATATTCATCACGGATTAAGCCCACATGCAGACAGTTGGGTGCAGCACTGTGAGTCAGTATGTATGCAGTGGCAGGTGCCGCTAGTGGTTGAGCGGGTACACCTTGAGGATGATGGTCTGGGCATCGAAGCTCAGGCACGACGCGCGCGCTATCAGGCATTTGCGCAGACCTTACTACCGGGCGAGGTGCTAATGACCGCCCAGCATCTCGATGACCAGTGTGAAACCTTTCTGCTGGCGCTTAAGCGCGGCAGCGGCCCTGCCGGACTTTCCGCCATGGGGGAATGTTCACCGTTCGCCGGAACTCAGCTGATTCGACCGCTGCTGGCGCAAACGCGTGAGGCGCTTGAAGCATGGGCGCGGCAGCATGAATTATGCTGGATTGAAGATGAAAGCAATCAGGATGATACCTACGATCGCAATTTCCTCAGATTGCGCGTTACCCCATTGCTGCAACAGCGCTGGCCGCACTTCGCGCAAGCCGTAGCCCGCAGCGCCGCGCTGTGTGCTGAGCAGGAGAGTTTACTGGATGAACTGCTGGCCAGCGATTTAGCCGATTGCATCACAGCCCACGGCACACTGCTACTGGTACCGTTAATGATGATGAGCGACGTGCGTCGTGCCGCGCTGCTTCGTCGCTGGCTGGCGGGGTTAAATGCGCCGATGCCTTCTCGTGATGGACTGGAACGTATCTGGCAGGAAGTGGCGCTGGCGCGGGAAGATGCCTCACCCTGTTTTCGCCTCGGGGAGTACGAGGTCCGTCGTTATCAGTCACAGCTGTGGTGGGTGAAGTCAGTCGATGGGCAAAGCGAAACCGTTATCCCATGGTTAGAGTGGAAAACACCGTTGGCGCTGCCTGCCGGATTGGGTTCGGTTCAGTTAATTTCTGCGGGTGAATTGCGCATGCCGCAAGCGGATGAAGCTGTCAGCATTCGTTTCAAAGCACCAGGGTTATTGCATATTGTCGGGCGTAACGGTGGACGGAAATTAAAGAAAATCTGGCAGGAGCAGGGGATCCCGCCCTGGCGACGAGATACCACACCGCTGCTGTTTTACGGCGAAACGTTGATTGCGGCTGCGGGTGTTTTCGTGACGCGTGAGGGAGCGGCGGATGATGAAGAAGGCGTGAGTCTGGTTTGGCGTGGAAAGTAGGCCGGATAAGGTGCTTTGCACCGTCATCCGGCACCAAAATAATCAGGATTCGCTGACCACCACGGTACCGATCTGCGGGTGGCTGAAGCTGGCAATTTTGTCGAGGCGAAGCTCCCGGGTTTCACCTGCGACATCTGCGACCAGATACTCCACGTTTTTGCGTGAAACCAGGTCGTTCGCTTTCGCCTGCAAAACTTCGCCATCTTTTAACGCCAGCGTCAGTAACAAATGGTGCTGGCAGGCGAGTTCAAGATTGTCGTAATCATCGCAGTTGATGGGTTGATACGTTTCATTCATTGACATAATCGCTCACCAGTAAGTTCGCGGCAGCATAGGCCGCTTTTTCCCTGACCGACTCTGGAAGGGCGCTGTCTGCCGCCACTTCATTAAGCACCTTCAATACGCAACCCAGCGCATCCGGGATATACCCTAAGTCTCCGCTGGCGATTTCCGCGTACCGCTTGCGTATTAACTCACAATATTTTTCCACATGCCCTCCTGTCAGCACTCTGACTTAACCGTGGATGCAAGTCTAAGCCTACGAAGATAAACTCTGTTTAGCAAGGTGACTATACCATACTCATTCAAGCAATATCAGCGCCTTGATAGATGAGCAGTTAGCAGCCTTTTGCCGCAGTTTTCGCTACAATGTGCGCCTGATTCGAAAGGAGTTCTCCCATGGCGCTTAAAGCGACAATTTATAAAGCCGTCGTCAACGTAGCGGATCTTGACCGCAACCAGTTTCTTGACGCGGCCTTGACGCTGGCGCGTCACCCCTCTGAAACCCAGGAGCGCATGATGCTGCGCCTGCTGGCCTGGATTAAATATGCCGATGAACGGCTGCAGTTCACGCGTGGCCTGAGCGCGGAAGACGAGCCTGAAGCATGGCTGCGTAACGACCATCTGGGCATCGATCTTTGGATTGAGCTGGGTCTGCCGGATGAGCGCCGTATCAAGAAAGCCTGTACCCAGTCTGGTGAGGTTGCTCTGTTTGCCTACAACAGCCGTGCGGCTCAGATCTGGTGGCAGCAAAACCAGAACAAATGTGTGCAGTTTAAAAATCTCACCGTGTGGTATCTGGATGATGAACAGCTGGCGCAACTGAGTGATTTTGCTGGTCGTACAATGGCGCTGCAGGCGACTATTCAGGACGGCGCTATTTGGCTGTCCGATTCTCAGAACAATCTGGAAATTCATCTGACCGCGTGGCAGCCGCGTTCATGATTGTTCTCTCCCGAAACGTCTCTATCCCTGATAATGAGCTGGAAATCACGGCGATTCGGGCACAAGGCGCGGGTGGTCAGCACGTTAACAAGACCTCGACGGCTATCCATTTGCGCTTTGACATTCGGGCCTCGAGCCTGCCAGAGTATTACAAGGAACGCCTGCTGGCCGCCAGCCATCATCTGATTAGCGGCGATGGCATTATTATCATTAAGGCGCAGGAATACCGTAGCCAGGAGCTCAATCGGGAAGCGGCAATCTCCCGACTGGTGGCGGTGATAAAAGAATTAACCGCGGTGCAAAAAAGCCGACAGGCAACTCGCCCTACGCGCGCCTCGAAAGAGCGCAGGTTGTCATCGAAGGCGCAAAAATCCACAGTGAAAGCACTGCGCGGGAGAGTTCGTCGAACGCAAGACTGACGAGCGGGAATAAAAATTAATAAGGAATTGATAGTGAAAACAGCAATATTGTCCGTGGTCGCTGCATGCACGCTTTTTTCCTTGATCGGCTGTAATAATCGTACTGAAGTTGAAGTACTACAGCCGACGCGGGCGGCAGAATTAAAACCGATGCAGCAAAGCTGGCGTGGCATCTTACCTTGCGCGGACTGCGAAGGGATTGAAACCTCTCTGTTTCTGGAAAAAGACGGTACATGGGTGATGAACGAACGCTATCAGGGCGTGCGGGATGAACCGTCTTCATTTGCCTCTTATGGCACATGGGCGCGTACAGCCGACAAACTGGTGCTGACCGACAGCAAAGGTGAAAAGTCGTACTACCGGGCTAAAGGCGAGGCGCTGGAAATGCTCGATCGTGAAGGTAACCCGATTGAGTCACAGTTTAACTACACGCTCCAGCCGGTTTCCGCCAGCTTACCGGTGACGCCAATGCCGATGCGAGGCATGTATTTCTACATGGCTGACGCGGCAATCTTTACCGACTGCGCAACGGGTAAACGGATGCCGGTGGCGAATAACGCTCAGCTTGAACGCGACTATTTAGCCGCTCGTGCGGAAAACGGACAGTCCGTACTGCTGACGCTTGAGGCGCATTTCACGCTGGAGTCAAACCCGGATACAGGTGAGAAAGTGAAAACGTTGATGGCGGATAAAGACGCGAAATTTATCCCTGGTAAAGCGTGTAATTAATCGATAGAAAAAAGGCCCTGATAATCAGGGCCTTTTTGTTGGTATTAGCCTTTAATGGCTTTGACCAGGAAGTCGACGATGTCGCCGGTTTTAATCAGCTCTTTCTCGCCGTTACGACGGTATTTGTATTCGATATCGTCGTTGTCGAGGTTACGGTCGCCCAGCACGATGGTGTGTGGGATACCGATCAGTTCCATATCGGCAAACATCACGCCCGGACGCTCTTTACGATCGTCCATCAGCACTTCGATACCCTGCGCGCGCAGCTCAGCATACAGCTTTTCAGCCAACTCTTGCACACGGTAGGATTTGTGCATGTTCATCGGCAGAATGGCGACCTGGAACGGGGCAATGGCATCTGGCCATACGATGCCACGATCGTCAAAGTTCTGTTCAATAGCAGCAGCGACTACGCGAGTGACCCCGATACCGTAGCAGCCCATAGTCAGCGTCTGGTTACGGCCATCTTCGCCCTGAACAGCGGCTTTCATCGCTTCAGAGTACTTGGTACCCAACTGGAAGATGTGGCCGACTTCGATACCGCGTTTGATCATCAGCGTACCTTTGCCGTCCGGGCTAGGGTCGCCGGCGACCACGTTACGGATGTCAGCAACTTCCGGGGTGGCCACGTCGCGATCCCAGTTGATACCGAAATAGTGTTTACCGTCGATGTTGGCACCGGCAGCGAAATCGCTCATTACTGCAACGGTACGGTCGATAACCACCGGAATTGGCATATTCACCGGACCGAGCGAGCCAGGACCTGCTTTTACCAGCGCACGAATTTCTTCTTCGGTGGCAAAGGTCAGCGGGCTGGCAACCTGCGGCAGTTTTTCCGCTTTGACTTCGTTCAGCTCGTGATCGCCACGAACCAGCAGGGCGACCAGCGGGTAGCTGCTGCCTTCAACCGCTTTCACCAGCAGGGTTTTCACGGTTTTTTCGATAGGCAGGTTGAACTGCTCAACCAGTTCGGCGATGGTTTTAGCGTTCGGCGTATCTACCAGCGTCATTTCCTGGGTTGCTGCCGCGCGCGGCTCTTTCGGCGCAACGGCTTCGGCAAATTCGATGTTCGCCGCATAGTCAGAGGAGTCGGAGAAGATCACATCGTCTTCGCCGCTCTGCGCCAGCACCTGGAATTCGTGAGAGGCGCTGCCGCCGATAGAACCGGTATCCGCTTGTACTGCACGGAAATCCAGCCCCATACGGCTGAAGATTTTGCTATACGCAGCGTACATCGCGTCGTAGGTTTCCTGCAGGGATTCCTGAGAGGTGTGGAAAGAGTATGCATCTTTCATCAGGAATTCGCGGGAGCGCATCACGCCGAAGCGCGGACGGACTTCGTCACGGAATTTGGTCTGGATCTGATAGAAGTTCAGCGGCAGCTGTTTGTAAGAGCTCAGCTCGTTACGGATCAGGTCGGTGATCACTTCTTCATGCGTTGGGCCGAGGACGAACGAACGATCGCCACGGTCAGCAATACGCAGCAGTTCCGGGCCGTATTGTTCCCAACGGCCGCTCTCTTCCCACAGTTCAGAAGGCTGAACGACCGGCATCAACACCTCGATCGCACCGGCGTTGTTCATCTCTTCACGCACGATGTTTTCGACTTTTTTCAGGACGCGCACGCCGGTCGGCAGCCAGGTATATAACCCGGAGGCCAGCTTGCGGATCATCCCGGCGCGCAGCATCAGCTGGTGGCTGATGACTTCGGCGTCGGCAGGTGTCTCCTTCAGAGTGGAGAGCAGATATT
Source organism: Citrobacter sp. Cpo091 (assembly GCF_030332645.1). Classification (NCBI taxonomy): domain Bacteria; kingdom Pseudomonadati; phylum Pseudomonadota; class Gammaproteobacteria; order Enterobacterales; family Enterobacteriaceae; genus Citrobacter; species Citrobacter sp. Cpo091. The sequence continues at coordinate 33,793 of NZ_JAOWHL010000039.1, read as the reverse complement.
GGCTAGTACGCATGTTGTTACGGTTCCAGTTGAACGATCGAACAGGCTCAAAACGAGCCTGGCACAAAACAAAAGTGGTTTAGTTTACCAGCGAGAAAGGGATGTCAAAAGAGTACGCGACGCAAATTAGCGGGCTTCCAGAGCAAAGACCTCAAATCCTGACGGCGTGACGCGCCAGCGGACGTTAAAGTCCAGCAGCCAGACGGCGTAGGTTTTGCCTTCTTCCTCGTTTTTACGGTAGGCAGGACGCGGATCCTGCGCCAGCACTTCGGCAATAAACTGACGAAGATGCGGGTAACGTTGTTCGAGCTTCGGTAGCTGCTCCGCGAGATCTTCACTGAACGTCACGTCTACGCTGGCCTTGGGGGCATCCTGAGCATAGCTGGCGCGAGCATCGGGTAACGATTCGGCAAACGGCAGATACGGTTTTATATCTACGACTGGCGTGCCATCAACAAGATCCAGCCCACCGAGTTCGAGGATCACGTGCTCTTTATGGCAGCGGATGCCCCGTAGCTCGACCAACGACATGCCAACAGGGTTAGGACGAAACGTTGAACGCGTGGCAAAGACACCCATTCTGGCGTTGCCGCCAAGGCGGGGAGGGCGCACGGTCGGACGCCATCCACCTTCCATTGTCTGGTGAAAAACAAAAATCACCCACAAATGACTGAAGGCTTCCAGGCCGCGAACGGCATCGGCCTGGTTATAAGGTGCGAGCAAATGCAGTTCACCGCTGGCGCTTTTCACCAGACCGGGCTGGCGTGGAACGGCGAACTTTTCTTTATAAGGTGAGCGGATAACGCCTATTTGCTCGAACTGAAAATGGCTCATTTCGCCGAAATGTTCAGTGCAGAACCGATGCAAACCGCCTGACGATAGCAACCCGGCGTTCCGCTGGTCACTTCGCAACTGTGCAGCAATACCGCATTAGCTTTCATTTTTGATGCGTTAATCTGCATGCGTTTGCGTGCGGTTGGAATGCTCGGAGGGGAATCCTGGTTTGAAGCCTGGCAGGATTCACCGCTAACTTCGCCAAGATCGCGGAACGGTTTGCCTACTAAATCTTCAGCGTTAGTAATGATTCTTACCGGCGTAGCGCGCGGTGCTTTCGGTTTTTCCGGCTCCGCTTTCGGCGGGGTTGCGGTGCTTTGAACGGGTTCAACAGGGGATCTGCTTAACATAGAACAGCCGCTCAGCAAGAGTGCTACTAAACAGATCGGTAAAGCACGCATAATATTTCCTCAATGAATGATCTAAACGTCAGATATTGAATCAGGTGCTTGCATAAATGACAAGACGGGCAAGCGCCCGTCCTGATGATATTACAGATTCTGTAAACAGCCTAAAATTACCAGCCCTTAACAGCACCGCCGTTGAAGACTTTGTTTGCTGCTTCGTACACTTCGTCAGACTGGTATGCTTCAACGAATTTCTTCACGTTCTCAGCATCTTTATTGTCTTCACGAGTTACAATCAGGTTTACGTACGGGGAATCTTTATCTTCAACAAAGATACCGTCTTTTGCCGGAGTCAGGCCGATCTGGCTGGCGTAGGTGGTGTTGATGACCGCCAGTGCGATTTGTGCATCGTCCAGGGAACGCGGCAGCTGCGGTGCTTCCAGTTCAACCAGCTTCAGGTTTTTCGGGTTTTCAATCACGTCCAGCGCGGTTGGCAGCAGGCCAACACCGTCTTTCAGTTTGATTAAGCCCACTTTTTGCAGCAGCAGCAAGGAACGGCCAAGGTTAGTCGGGTCGTTTGGAATCGCGACCTGGGAACCGTCCTGCAGCTCATCCAGCGATTTGATTTTTTTGGAGTAGCCCGCAATCGGGTAAACAAAAGTATTGCCTACAGCAACCAGCTTGTAACCACGATCTTTGATCTGCTGGTCCAGGTATGGTTTGTGCTGGAAGGCGTTAGCATCGATATCGCCTTTGCTCAGCGCTTCGTTAGGCAGAACGTAATCGTTAAACGTGACCAGCTCAACGTCCAGACCGTATTTTTCTTTTGCCACTTTCTGCGCGACTTCTGCAACCTGCTGCTCTGCGCCAACAATAACGCCCACTTTGATGTGATTAGGATCTTTTTCATCCTGACCGCAACCCACAAGTGCCAGAGAACCGATCAGGGCTCCAACTGCCGCAAAGGTTTTGAATTTGAACGCCATGCTTATTTCCTTTTCTTAATGAGTTTTTAGTGTTGTGTGCAACGTTATTTGTGCGTGACAGCCCGGACGATGCGATCGCCGGATAACTGAATTAAATAAACCAGAACGACGAGCAATACCAGTACTGTATTCATTACGGTAGCGTTGTAACCAATATAGCCGTACTGATAGCCAATCTGTCCAAGACCACCGGCACCGACGGCACCGCCCATCGCGGAGTAACCAACCAGCGTGATAAGGGTGATGGTGGCCGCATTGACCAGTCCTGGCAGCGCTTCTGGCAGTAATACCTTACGTACAATTTGCAGCGGTGTGGCGCCCATCGCACGAGAGGCTTCTATCAGCCCGGTCGGGATTTCGAGCAGCGCGTTTTCCACCATACGGGCGATAAACGGCGCGGCACCGACAGTCAGCGGAACGATAGCTGCCTGCAGTCCGATAGAGGTGCCTACGATCATGCGGGTGAACGGAATCATCCACACCAGTAAGATGATGAACGGGATGGAACGGAAAATGTTCACCAGCGCAGAGAGCGTACGGTAGAGCTTCGCGTTCTCAATAATTTGCCCCGGACGCGTTACATACAGCAACACGCCGACCGGCAGACCAATCACAAAGCCAAAAAAACCGGACACAAAGGTCATTGCCAGCGTTTCCCATACGCCGCGAACCAGCAGCCACATCATCGGCTCAGACATAACCCAGTACCTCTACTTTTACATGGTGTTCCTGCAACCAGCTAATGGCTGCTTGTGTATCTTCCTGTGTGCCGTGCATTTCAGTCAGCATGATGCCGAACTTTACACCGCCGGCGTAATCCATCTGCGCGCTAATAATGTTGTTATTCACATTAAAGCGACGGGCCGTCTCAGAAAGTAGCGGTGCATCGACCGAATGACCGGTGAATTCCATACGCAGCATCGGCACGCTGTCGGCTTCCGGCTCCGCTTTTAAACGTTCCAGATAATCTTCCGGAATATCCAGGTGCAGCGTGGACTGGATAAATTTCTGTGCCAGCGGCGTTTTCGGGTGTGAGAACACTTCACTAACGGTGTCTTGCTCAATCAGTTCACCATTACTGATGACCGCCACGCAGTCACAAATACGTTTTACAACGTCCATCTCGTGAGTAATCAGCAGAATGGTGAGTCCCAGACGACGATTAATATCTTTCAATAATTCCAGAATCGAGCGTGTCGTTGCCGGATCGAGTGCGCTGGTGGCTTCATCGCACAGCAACACTTTGGGATTACTTGCCAGCGCACGGGCGATCGCCACACGCTGTTTTTGTCCACCGGAAAGGTTGGCCGGGTAGCTATCGTGCTTGTCTCCAAGACCAACCAAATCCAACAGTTCTGTTACGCGGCGTTTGATCTCTTCTTTTGGCGTGTTATCCAGTTCCAGCGGTAGTGCGACGTTACCGAACACCGTACGGGAAGAGAGCAGGTTAAAGTGCTGAAAAATCATGCCGATTTGACGGCGAGCTTTAGTCAGCTCCGACTCAGAAAGCGTGGTCAGCTCCTGACCGCCAACCTGAACACTGCCTTCGGTAGGGCGTTCGAGTAGGTTAACGCAGCGGATGAGCGTACTTTTACCGGCACCGGAGGCGCCAATAACGCCATAAATCTGCCCGGCAGGAACATGCAGGCTGACATTATTTAGCGCCTGAATGGTGCGAGTCCCCTGCTGGAACACTTTGGTGATATTCGAAAGTTTAATCATTGGTTATTTATTATCGTAATTAAGTTAGCCGTGGCATTTTCGTCTGTCAGGTACGGTCGAAGCCGTCAACAAGATGGATGTTAAGGCATCCAGACGTCTAAATCAATCGGGCTTTGCACGATGAGCACTTTCTTGCCCGCTGAAACATGCGATACTAGAGTCACATGCCTTATTCAGGAGCTATAAAAGGTGGCAAAGTCTGTACCCGCAATTTTTCTCGACCGTGACGGTACCATTAATGTGGACCACGGTTATGTACATGAGATCGACGAGTTTGAGTTTATCGACGGCGTTATTGATGCCATGCGTGAACTTAAGAAAATGGGTTACGCGCTTATTATCGTGACGAACCAGTCTGGTATCGCGCGCGGTAAATTTACTGAGGCGCAGTTTGAAACGTTGACCGAATGGATGGACTGGTCGCTGGCCGATCGCGACGTTGAGCTGGATGGTATCTACTACTGCCCGCATCACCCGCAGGGTACTGTAGAAGAGTATCGTCAGGTCTGCGACTGCCGTAAACCGCATCCTGGCATGTTTATCTCCGCCCGAGACTTCTTGCACATCGATATGGCCGCTTCTTATATGGTAGGCGACAAAATTGAAGATATGCAGGCGGCGGCAGCTGCGAATGTTGGCACGAAGGTATTGGTGCGCACAGGCAAACCCGTCACGCCGGAAGCAGAAAATGCGGCAGATTTGGTCATAAATAGTCTGGCAGACCTGCCAATGGCGATAAAAAAGCAGCAAAAGTAAGCGTTGTGGATAAAAGGTGAGCGGTTGAAACAAAAATGCATTTTTCCGCTTGTCTTCCTGAGTCGACTCCCTATAATGCGCCTCCATCGACACGGCGGATGTGAATCACTTCACACAAACAGCCGGTTCGGTTGAAGAGAAAAAC
>NZ_JAOWHL010000039.1:0-28953 GCF_030332645.1 Citrobacter sp. Cpo091 | reverse complement strand
CTGACCGCTGCAATCACTACCGTACTGGCTAAAACCTACGGCGGTGCTGCTCGTGCATTCGACCAGATCGATAACGCGCCGGAAGAAAAAGCTCGTGGTATCACCATCAACACTTCTCACGTTGAATATGACACCCCGACTCGCCACTACGCACACGTAGACTGCCCGGGCCACGCCGACTATGTTAAAAACATGATCACCGGTGCTGCGCAGATGGACGGCGCGATCCTGGTTGTTGCTGCGACTGACGGCCCGATGCCGCAGACTCGTGAGCACATCCTGCTGGGTCGTCAGGTAGGCGTTCCGTACATCATCGTGTTCCTGAACAAATGCGACATGGTTGATGACGAAGAGCTGCTGGAACTGGTAGAAATGGAAGTTCGTGAACTTCTGTCTCAGTACGATTTCCCAGGCGACGACACTCCGATCGTTCGTGGTTCTGCTCTGAAAGCGCTGGAAGGCGAAGCAGAGTGGGAAGCGAAAATCATCGAACTGGCTGGCTTCCTGGATTCTTACATCCCAGAACCAGAGCGTGCGATTGACAAGCCGTTCCTGCTGCCTATCGAAGACGTATTCTCCATCTCCGGTCGTGGTACCGTTGTTACCGGTCGTGTAGAACGCGGTATCATCAAAGTTGGTGAAGAAGTTGAAATCGTTGGTATCAAAGAGACTGCTAAGTCTACCTGTACTGGCGTTGAAATGTTCCGCAAACTGCTGGACGAAGGCCGTGCTGGTGAGAACGTTGGTGTTCTGCTGCGTGGTATCAAACGTGAAGAAATCGAACGTGGTCAGGTACTGGCTAAGCCGGGCTCTATCAAGCCGCACACCAAGTTCGAATCTGAAGTGTACATTCTGTCCAAAGACGAAGGCGGCCGTCATACTCCGTTCTTCAAAGGCTACCGTCCGCAGTTCTACTTCCGTACTACTGACGTGACTGGTACCATCGAACTGCCAGAAGGCGTAGAGATGGTAATGCCGGGCGACAACATCAAAATGGTTGTTACCTTGATCCACCCAATCGCGATGGACGACGGTCTGCGTTTCGCAATCCGTGAAGGCGGCCGTACTGTTGGTGCGGGCGTTGTTGCTAAAGTAATGAGCTAATTATTGATTAATTAGCTTTGAGCTTAAAAAGGGCGCTTCGGCGCCCTTTTTGCTACCTGCAATTTAGTCGTAGTCATATTTATTCGCATTTTTTATTCATTCTCCCGCCGCGTAAATCGCGTTGTGCTATTGTAATCATAACTATTCTCATTTACACTTTGCGCAGAAATTGAACGGGAGCGATCATGTACGTTTGTTTGTGTAATGCAATAAGTGATAAAAAAATACGTCAGGCTGTTCGCCAGTTTCATCCTCAGTCTTTTCAGCAATTACGTAAATTTATTCCTGTTGGAAATCAATGCGGTAAGTGCATTCGTGCTGCCCGCGAAGTCATGCAGGATGAATTAACGCAAATGCCAGAATTTAAAGAGATCGCCTAAGTCACACTCTTTTTTTTGACATCCCTGTAGCCCCATCTACGCTCTAAGAGTGGAAGCGGAGGGACTATAAAATGAAAGGTGATGTTAAAATCATAAATTATCTCAATAAACTATTGGGAAATGAGCTTGTCGCGATCAACCAGTATTTTCTCCATGCTCGTATGTTTAAAAACTGGGGACTGACTCGCCTCAATGATGTTGAGTACCATGAATCTATCGATGAGATGAAACACGCTGATAAATATATCGAGCGTATTTTATTCTTAGAAGGGATCCCGAACTTGCAGGATCTTGGCAAGTTGGGTATTGGCGAAGACGTTGAAGAGATGCTGCAATCCGATCTTCGACTCGAACTCGATGGTGCTAAAGATTTACGTGAAGCCATTGCCTATGCCGATAGCGTTCATGATTATGTCAGCCGGGATATGATGATTGAGATCCTGACTGAAGAAGAAGGGCATATTGACTGGCTCGAAACCGAGCTGGACCTGATTGCAAAACTTGGCTTACAAAATTATCTGCAATCGCAAATTAAAGTCAGTGACTAACCGCCCTGTATCATACTTACCAGGCCAATAACAAAACCCGCAGCCGCCAGATATGGCCCAAATGGCAGCGGGTTTTTTAGTACCTGTTTCCCGTAACGGACGCAGGAAATCCCGGTGAGGCAACATGCCATACCCGCGGCAAGTAAAACCAAAAGTGGTAATGATTCCCAGCGATGCCATGCGCCTAGCGCGGCAAGAAATTTGACATCACCAAAGCCTAACCCTTCCTGTCGACATATCAAACGATACCCCCAGTAGAACAAAGCAAATACCCCATAGCCCGCTATAGCACCCCAAAGCGCGTCGGATAACTGTGCAGGTCTGCAGCATTGATGATAAATAAGACCGCCCCACAAAAGAGGGCAGGTAAATTTGTCGGGCAGTAACCCGGTACGTAGGTCATGGACTAAGAGCAACCCTGATAGCGAAACATAAATCAACAGAAAGGGGAGGTCGATGTACATGGGCAAGCCTTATCTGGTAAAGAGTTTACCTTCAGGTAAACCCGGCGGCCCTACAAGCCCGGGATGTGGGTTATGGATGCTCTCTTCCACGGAAAACGCGTTGCACCACAGGACATACAATCAGAGTGGAAGGAGCGCCGCATTGGTGAACGAGTGATTAATTTCTACGCGGCACTTGCTTAAGACTGAGATTTACGTATAATGCGCGGGCTTGTCTAATATTGACAGCGGTTCGATATGAGCCACCGGTACTGCGAAAGCAATACCAGACAATGTTCCCAATCGGGGAACTCTGTAAGAACGGTTACACTCTCCCATCAATCGTAATGGGTTTGAGGAGTAACTATTTCGTCTATAAAATAATTGGAGCTCTGGTCTCATGCAGAACCAAAGAATCCGTATCCGTTTGAAAGCGTTTGATCATCGTCTGATCGATCAATCAACCGCGGAAATCGTCGAGACTGCCAAGCGCACTGGTGCGCAGGTTCGTGGTCCGATCCCGCTGCCGACCCGCAAAGAGCGTTTCACCGTTCTGATCTCCCCGCACGTCAACAAAGACGCGCGTGATCAGTACGAGATCCGTACTCACAAGCGTCTGGTTGACATCGTTGAGCCAACTGAAAAAACCGTTGATGCTCTGATGCGTCTGGACCTGGCTGCCGGTGTAGACGTGCAGATCAGCCTGGGTTAATCAGGTCATCGAGCGATTGAGAGGTTGATACAATGATTGGTTTAGTCGGTAAAAAAGTGGGTATGACCCGCATCTTCACTGAAGATGGCGTATCTATCCCAGTAACCGTTATCGAAGTTGAAGCAAACCGCGTTACTCAGGTTAAAGATCTGGCTAACGATGGCTATCGCGCTGTTCAGGTTACCACCGGTGCTAAAAAAGCTAACCGCGTAACTAAGCCGGAAGCTGGCCACTTTGCTAAAGCTGGCGTAGAAGCTGGCCGCGGCCTGTGGGAATTCCGTCTGGCAGATGGTGAAGAATACACCGTTGGTCAGAACATTAGCGTTGAACTGTTTGCTGACGTTAAAAAAGTTGACGTAACCGGTACCTCTAAAGGTAAAGGTTTCGCTGGTACCGTTAAGCGCTGGAACTTCCGTACCCAGGACGCTACTCACGGTAACTCCTTGTCTCACCGCGTTCCGGGTTCTATCGGTCAGAACCAGACTCCGGGCAAAGTGTTCAAAGGCAAGAAAATGGCAGGTCAGCTGGGCAACGAACGTGTAACCGTTCAGAGCCTGGACGTAGTACGTGTTGACGCTGAGCGCAACCTGCTGCTGGTTAAAGGTGGTGTTCCGGGTGCGACCGGTTGCGACCTGATCGTTAAACCAGCTGTGAAGGCGTAAGGGGATAGCAATGGAATTAGTATTGAAAGACGCGCAGAGCGCGCTGACTGTTTCCGAAACTACCTTCGGTCGTGATTTCAACGAAGCGCTGGTTCACCAGGTTGTTGTTGCTTATGCAGCTGGTGCTCGTCAGGGTACTCGTGCTCAGAAGACTCGTGCTGAAGTAACTGGTTCAGGCAAAAAGCCGTGGCGCCAGAAAGGTACCGGCCGTGCGCGTTCAGGTTCTATCAAGAGCCCGATCTGGCGTTCAGGTGGCGTGACCTTCGCTGCTCGTCCACAGGACCACAGTCAAAAAGTTAACAAAAAGATGTACCGCGGCGCGCTGAAAAGCATTCTGTCCGAACTGGTACGTCAGGATCGTCTGATCGTTGTCGAATCATTCTCTGTAGAAGCGCCTAAAACTAAGCTGCTGGCACAGAAACTGAAAGACATGGCTCTGGAAGATGTGCTGATCATCACCGGTGAGCTGGACGAAAACCTGTTCCTGGCTGCGCGCAACCTGCACAAGGTTGACGTACGCGATGCAACTGGTATCGACCCGGTTAGCCTGATCGCCTTCGACAAAGTCGTAATGACTGCTGATGCTGTTAAGCAAGTTGAGGAGATGCTGGCATGATTCGTGAAGAACGTCTGCTGAAAGTGCTGCGCGCACCGCACGTTTCTGAAAAAGCGTCTACTGCGATGGAAAAAACTAACACCATCGTTCTCAAAGTTGCTAAAGACGCGACCAAAGCAGAAATCAAAGCTGCTGTGCAGAAACTGTTTGAAGTCGAAGTCGAAGTCGTTAACACCCTGGTAGTTAAAGGGAAAGTTAAACGTCACGGACAGCGTATCGGTCGTCGTAGCGACTGGAAAAAAGCTTACGTCACCCTGAAGGAAGGCCAGAATCTGGACTTCGTCGGCGGCGCTGAGTAAGTCGGAGGAGTAATACAATGGCAGTTGTTAAATGTAAACCGACATCTCCGGGTCGTCGCCACGTTGTTAAAGTGGTCAACCCAGAGCTGCACAAGGGCAAACCTTTTGCTCCGCTGGTTGAAAAAAACAGCAAATCCGGTGGTCGTAACAACAATGGCCGCATCACCACTCGTCACATCGGTGGTGGTCACAAGCAGGCTTATCGTATTGTTGACTTCAAACGCAACAAAGACGGTATCCCGGCAGTTGTTGAACGTCTTGAGTACGATCCGAACCGCTCCGCGAACATCGCGCTGGTTCTGTACAAAGACGGTGAACGCCGTTACATCCTGGCCCCTAAAGGCCTGAAAGCTGGCGACCAGATTCAGTCTGGCGTTGATGCTGCAATCAAAGCAGGTAACACCCTGCCGATGCGCAATATCCCGGTTGGTTCTACCGTTCATAACGTAGAAATGAAACCAGGTAAAGGCGGTCAGCTGGCACGTTCCGCTGGTACTTACGTTCAGATCGTTGCTCGTGATGGTGCTTATGTCACCCTGCGTCTGCGTTCTGGTGAAATGCGTAAAGTCGAAGCAGACTGCCGTGCAACTCTGGGCGAAGTTGGCAATGCTGAGCATATGCTGCGCGTTCTGGGTAAAGCAGGTGCTGCACGCTGGCGTGGTGTTCGTCCTACCGTTCGCGGTACTGCGATGAACCCAGTCGATCACCCACATGGTGGTGGTGAAGGTCGTAACTTTGGTAAGCACCCGGTAACTCCGTGGGGCGTTCAGACCAAAGGTAAGAAGACCCGCAGCAACAAGCGTACTGATAAATTCATCGTACGTCGCCGTAGCAAATAATTTTAGAGGATAAGCCATGCCACGTTCTCTCAAGAAAGGTCCTTTTATTGACCTGCACTTGCTGAAGAAGGTAGAGAAAGCGGTGGAAAGCGGAGACAAGAAGCCCCTGCGCACTTGGTCCCGTCGTTCAACGATCTTTCCTAACATGATCGGTTTGACCATCGCTGTCCATAATGGTCGTCAGCACGTTCCGGTATTTGTTTCCGACGAAATGGTCGGTCACAAACTGGGTGAATTCGCACCGACTCGTACTTATCGCGGCCACGCTGCTGATAAAAAAGCGAAGAAGAAATAAGGTAGGAGGAAGAGATGGAAACTTTAGCTCAACATCGCCATGCTCGTTCTTCTGCTCAGAAGGTTCGCCTTGTTGCAGACCTGATTCGCGGTAAGAAAGTGTCGCAGGCTCTGGATATTCTGACCTACACCAATAAGAAAGCGGCTGTACTGGTTAAGAAAGTCCTGGAATCTGCCATTGCTAACGCTGAACACAACGATGGCGCTGACATTGACGATCTGAAAGTTACGAAAATTTTCGTAGACGAAGGCCCGAGCATGAAGCGCATTATGCCGCGTGCAAAAGGTCGTGCAGATCGCATCCTGAAGCGCACCAGCCACATTACTGTGGTTGTGTCCGATCGCTGAGACTCTGGAGACTAGCAATGGGTCAGAAAGTACATCCTAATGGTATTCGCCTGGGTATTGTAAAACCATGGAACTCAACCTGGTTTGCGAACACCAAAGAATTCGCTGACAACCTGGACAGCGATTTTAAAGTACGTCAGTACCTGACTAAGGAACTGGCTAAAGCGTCTGTATCTCGTATCGTTATCGAGCGTCCGGCTAAGAGCATCCGTGTGACCATTCACACCGCTCGCCCGGGTATCGTTATCGGTAAGAAAGGCGAAGACGTAGAAAAACTGCGCAAAGTCGTAGCGGATATTGCTGGCGTTCCTGCTCAGATCAATATCGCCGAAGTGCGTAAGCCTGAACTGGACGCAAAATTGGTTGCTGACAGCATCACTTCTCAGCTGGAACGTCGTGTTATGTTCCGTCGTGCTATGAAGCGTGCTGTACAGAACGCAATGCGTCTGGGCGCTAAAGGTATCAAAGTTGAAGTTAGCGGGCGTCTGGGCGGCGCGGAAATCGCACGTACCGAATGGTACCGCGAAGGTCGCGTACCTCTGCACACTCTGCGTGCTGACATCGACTACAACACCTCTGAAGCGCACACCACTTACGGTGTAATCGGCGTTAAAGTGTGGATCTTCAAAGGCGAGATCCTGGGTGGTATGGCTGCTGTTGAACAACCGGAAAAACCGGCTGCGCAACCTAAAAAGCAGCAGCGTAAAGGCCGTAAATAAGGAGCGTCGCTGATGTTACAACCAAAGCGTACAAAATTCCGTAAAATGCACAAAGGCCGTAACCGCGGTCTGGCTGCTGGCGCGGATGTTAGCTTCGGCAGCTTCGGTCTGAAAGCTGTTGGCCGTGGTCGTCTGACTGCCCGTCAGATCGAAGCAGCACGTCGTGCTATGACCCGTGCAGTTAAGCGTCAAGGTAAGATCTGGATCCGTGTATTCCCGGACAAACCGATCACTGAAAAGCCGCTGGCAGTGCGTATGGGTAAAGGTAAAGGTAACGTGGAGTATTGGGTTGCCTTGATTCAGCCGGGTAAAGTCCTGTATGAAATGGACGGCGTACCGGAAGAGCTGGCCCGTGAAGCATTCAAGCTGGCAGCAGCGAAACTGCCGATTAAAACCACCTTTGTAACTAAGACGGTGATGTAATGAAAGCAAAAGAGCTGCGTGAGAAGAGTGTTGAAGAGCTGAACACCGAGCTGCTGAATCTGCTGCGTGAGCAGTTCAACCTGCGTATGCAGGCTGCAAGTGGCCAGCTGCAACAGTCTCACCTGTTGAAGCAAGTGCGTCGTGACGTCGCACGCGTTAAGACTTTACTGACTGAGAAGGCGGGTGCGTAATGACCGATAAAATCCGTACTCTGCAAGGTCGCGTTGTTAGCGATAAAATGGAGAAATCCATCGTTGTTGCTATCGAACGTTTTGTGAAACACCCGATCTACGGTAAATTCATTAAGCGTACGACCAAACTGCACGTACATGACGAGAACAACGAATGCGGTACTGGTGACGTGGTTGAAATCCGCGAATGCCGTCCGCTGTCCAAGACTAAGTCCTGGACGCTGGTTCGCGTTGTAGAGAAAGCCGTTCTGTAATACAGTAGGCATTCTCAACGAATAAACGGCTCAGCGATGAGCCGTTTATTTTTTCTACCCATATCGTTGAAGCGGTGTTATAATGCCGCGCCCCCGATATGGGGCTTTTTTAACGACCTGATTTTCGGGTCTCAGTAGTAGTTGACATTAGCGGAGCACTAAAATGATCCAAGAACAGACTATGCTGAACGTCGCCGACAACTCCGGTGCACGTCGCGTAATGTGTATCAAGGTTCTGGGTGGCTCGCACCGTCGCTACGCAGGCGTCGGCGATATCATCAAGATCACCATCAAGGAAGCAATTCCGCGTGGTAAGGTCAAAAAAGGTGATGTGCTGAAGGCGGTAGTGGTGCGCACCAAGAAGGGTGTTCGTCGCCCGGACGGTTCTGTCATTCGCTTCGATGGTAATGCATGCGTTATTTTAAACAATAACAGCGAGCAACCTATCGGTACGCGTATTTTTGGGCCGGTAACTCGTGAACTTCGTAACGAGAAGTTCATGAAAATTATCTCTCTGGCACCAGAAGTACTCTAAGGAGCGAATCATGGCAGCGAAGATCCGTCGTGATGACGAAGTTATCGTGTTAACCGGTAAAGATAAAGGTAAACGCGGTAAAGTTAAGAATGTCCTGTCTTCCGGCAAGGTCATTGTTGAAGGTATCAACCTGGTTAAGAAACATCAGAAGCCGGTTCCGGCCCTGAACCAACCAGGCGGCATCGTAGAGAAAGAAGCAGCTATTCAGATCTCTAACCTTGCTATCTTCAACGCGGCAACCGGCAAGGCTGACCGTGTAGGCTTTAGATTCGAAGACGGCAAAAAAGTCCGTTTCTTTAAATCTAACAGCGAAACTATCAAGTAATTTGGAGTAGTACGATGGCGAAACTGCATGATTACTACAAAGACGAAGTAGTCGCTAAACTCATGACTGAGTTTAACTACAATTCTGTCATGCAAGTCCCTCGGGTCGAGAAGATCACCCTGAACATGGGTGTTGGTGAAGCGATCGCTGACAAGAAACTGCTGGATAACGCAGCAGCTGACCTGACAGCAATCTCCGGTCAAAAACCGCTGATCACCAAAGCACGCAAATCAGTTGCAGGCTTCAAAATCCGTCAGGGCTATCCGATCGGCTGTAAAGTAACTCTGCGTGGCGAACGCATGTGGGAGTTCTTTGAGCGCCTGATCACTATTGCTGTTCCACGTATCCGTGACTTCCGTGGCTTGTCCGCTAAGTCTTTTGACGGTCGTGGTAACTACAGCATGGGTGTCCGTGAGCAGATCATCTTCCCAGAAATCGACTACGATAAAGTCGACCGCGTGCGTGGTTTGGATATTACCATTACCACTACTGCGAAATCTGATGAAGAAGGCCGTGCTCTGCTGGCTGCCTTTGACTTCCCGTTCCGCAAGTAAGGTAGGGTTACTGAATGGCTAAGCAATCAATGAAAGCACGCGAAGTAAAGCGCGTAGCTTTAGCTGATAAGTACTTCGCAAAACGCGCTGAACTGAAAGCTATTATCTCTGATGTGAACGCGACCGACGAAGATCGTTGGAACGCAGTTCTCAAGCTGCAGTCTCTGCCGCGTGATTCCAGCCCGTCCCGTCAGCGTAACCGCTGCCGTCAAACAGGTCGTCCGCATGGCTATGTGGGCAAGTTCGGGTTGAGCCGTATCAAACTGCGTGAAGCCGCCATGCGCGGTGAAGTACCAGGCTTGAAAAAGGCTAGCTGGTAATTACCAATTGAATCACGGGAGTAAAGACAGATGAGCATGCAAGATCCGATCGCGGATATGCTGACCCGTATCCGTAACGGTCAGGCCGCGAATAAAGCTGCGGTCACCATGCCTTCCTCCAAGCTGAAAGTGGCAATTGCCAACGTGCTGAAGGAAGAAGGTTTTATTGAAGATTTTAAAGTTGAAGGCGACACCAAGCCGGAACTGGAACTTACTCTCAAGTATTTCCAGGGTAAAGCTGTTGTAGAAAGCATTCAGCGTGTCAGTCGCCCAGGTCTGCGCATTTATAAGCGTAAAGACGAGCTGCCGAAAGTTATGGCTGGCATGGGTATCGCAGTTGTTTCTACCTCTAAAGGTGTTATGACTGATCGTGCAGCGCGCCAGGCTGGTCTTGGTGGCGAAATTATCTGCTACGTAGCCTAATCGGAGGAAAAAATGTCTCGTGTTGCTAAAGCACCGGTCGTTATTCCTGCCGGCGTTGATGTAAAAATCAACGGTCAGGTTATTACGATCAAAGGTAAAAACGGCGAGCTGACTCGTACTCTCAACGATGCTGTTGCAGTAAATCATGCAGATAATGCACTGACCTTCGGTCCGCGTGATGGTTACGCTGATGGATGGGCTCAGGCTGGTACCGCGCGTGCCCTGCTGAATGCAATGGTTGTCGGTGTTACCGAAGGCTTCACTAAGAAGCTTCAGCTGGTTGGTGTAGGTTATCGTGCAGCGGTTAAAGGGAATGTAGTAAACCTGGCTTTAGGTTTCTCTCACCCAGTTGACCATCAGCTGCCTGCGGGAATCACTGCAGAATGTCCGTCTCAGACTGAAATCGTGCTGAAAGGCGCTGATAAACAGCTGATCGGTCAGGTTGCAGCAGATCTGCGCGCCTACCGTCGTCCTGAGCCTTATAAAGGCAAGGGTGTTCGTTACGCCGACGAAGTCGTGCGTACCAAAGAGGCTAAGAAGAAGTAAGGTAACACTATGGATAAGAAATCTGCTCGTATCCGTCGTGCGACCCGCGCACGCCGCAAGCTCCAGGAGCTGGGTGCAACTCGCCTGGTGGTACATCGTACCCCGCGTCATATTTACGCACAGGTAATTGCACCGAACGGTTCTGAAGTTCTGGTAGCTGCTTCTACTGTAGAAAAAGCTATCGCTGAACAATTGAAGTACACCGGTAACAAAGACGCTGCTGCAGCTGTAGGTAAAGCTGTTGCTGAACGCGCTCTGGAAAAAGGCATCAAAGATGTTTCTTTTGACCGTTCCGGGTTCCAATATCATGGTCGTGTCCAGGCACTGGCAGATGCTGCCCGTGAAGCTGGCCTTCAGTTCTAAGGTAGAGGTGTAAGATGGCTCACATCGAAAAACAAGCTGGCGAACTGCAGGAAAAGCTGATCGCGGTTAACCGCGTATCTAAAACCGTTAAAGGTGGTCGTATTTTCTCCTTCACAGCTCTGACTGTAGTTGGTGATGGTAACGGTCGCGTTGGTTTTGGTTACGGTAAAGCGCGTGAAGTTCCAGCAGCGATCCAGAAAGCGATGGAAAAAGCCCGTCGCAATATGATTAACGTCGCGCTGAACCACGGCACCCTGCAGCACCCGGTTAAGGGTACTCACACGGGTTCTCGTGTATTCATGCAGCCGGCTTCCGAAGGTACCGGTATCATCGCCGGTGGTGCAATGCGCGCCGTTCTGGAAGTCGCTGGAGTTCGTAACGTTCTGGCTAAAGCGTATGGTTCCACTAACCCGATTAACGTGGTTCGTGCAACTATCGATGGCCTGGAAAATATGAAATCTCCGGAAATGGTCGCTGCCAAGCGTGGTAAATCCGTTGAAGAAATTCTGGGGAAATAAACCATGGCAAAGACTATTAAAATTACTCAAACCCGCAGTGCAATCGGTCGTCTGCCGAAACACAAGGCAACGCTGCTTGGCCTGGGTCTGCGTCGTATTGGTCACACCGTAGAGCGCGAGGATACTCCTGCTGTTCGTGGTATGGTCAACGCGGTTTCCTTCATGGTTAAAGTTGAGGAGTAAGAGATGCGTTTAAATACTCTGTCTCCGGCCGAAGGCTCTAAAAAAGCGGCTCGCCGCCTGGGTCGTGGTATCGGTTCTGGCCTCGGTAAAACCGGTGGTCGTGGTCACAAAGGTCAGAAGTCTCGTTCTGGCGGTGGCGTACGTCGCGGTTTCGAGGGTGGTCAGATGCCTCTGTACCGTCGTCTGCCGAAATTCGGCTTCACTTCACGTAAAGCAGCGATTACAGCCGAAGTTCGTCTGTCTGACCTGGCTAAAGTTGAAGGCGGTGTTGTAGACCTGAACACGCTGAAAGCAGCTAACATTATCGGTATCCAGATCGAGTTCGCGAAAGTGATCCTGGCTGGTGAAGTCACTACTCCGGTAACTGTTCGTGGCCTGCGTGTTACTAAAGGCGCTCGTGCTGCTATCGAAGCTGCTGGCGGTAAAATCGAGGAATAAGTAGCAGATGGCTAAACAACCGGGATTAGATTTTCAAAGTGCCAAAGGTGGCTTAGGCGAGCTGAAACGCAGACTGCTGTTTGTAATCGGCGCGCTGATTGTGTTCCGTATTGGCTCTTTCATTCCGATCCCTGGTATTGATGCCGCTGTACTTGCCAAACTGCTTGAGCAACAGCGAGGCACCATCATTGAAATGTTTAACATGTTCTCTGGTGGTGCTCTCAGCCGTGCTTCTATCTTTGCTCTGGGGATCATGCCGTATATTTCGGCGTCGATCATTATCCAGCTGCTGACGGTGGTTCATCCAACGCTGGCAGAAATTAAGAAAGAAGGGGAGTCTGGTCGTCGTAAGATCAGCCAGTACACCCGCTACGGTACTCTGGTGCTGGCAATATTCCAGTCGATCGGTATTGCTACCGGTCTGCCGAATATGCCTGGTATGCAGGGCCTGGTGATGAACCCAGGCTTTGCATTCTATTTCACCGCTGTTGTAAGTCTGGTTACAGGGACGATGTTCCTGATGTGGTTGGGCGAACAGATTACTGAACGTGGTATCGGCAACGGTATCTCAATCATTATCTTCGCCGGTATTGTCGCGGGACTCCCGCCAGCCATTGCCCATACTATCGAGCAAGCGCGTCAAGGCGACCTGCACTTCCTCGTGTTGCTGTTGGTTGCAGTATTAGTATTCGCAGTGACGTTCTTTGTTGTATTTGTTGAGCGTGGTCAACGCCGTATTGTGGTAAACTACGCGAAACGTCAGCAAGGTCGTCGTGTCTATGCTGCACAGAGCACACATTTACCGCTGAAAGTGAATATGGCGGGGGTAATCCCGGCAATCTTCGCTTCCAGTATTATTCTGTTCCCGGCGACCATCGCGTCATGGTTCGGGGGCGGGACTGGTTGGAACTGGCTGACAACAATTTCGCTGTATTTGCAGCCTGGGCAACCGCTTTATGTGTTACTCTATGCGTCTGCAATCATATTCTTCTGTTTCTTCTACACGGCGTTGGTCTTCAACCCGCGTGAAACAGCAGATAACCTGAAGAAGTCCGGTGCATTTGTACCAGGAATTCGTCCGGGAGAGCAAACGGCGAAGTATATCGATAAAGTAATGACCCGCCTGACTTTGGTTGGTGCGCTCTACATTACCTTTATCTGCCTGATCCCGGAGTTCATGCGTGATGCAATGAAAGTACCGTTCTACTTCGGTGGGACCTCACTGCTTATCGTTGTTGTCGTGATTATGGACTTTATGGCTCAAGTGCAAACTCTGATGATGTCAAGTCAGTACGAGTCTGCATTGAAGAAGGCGAATCTGAAAGGCTACGGCCGTTAACAGTCGCCCGAGAAGTTACGGAGAGTAAAAATGAAAGTTCGTGCTTCCGTCAAGAAATTATGCCGTAACTGCAAAATCGTTAAGCGTGATGGTGTCATCCGTGTGATTTGCAGTGCCGAGCCGAAGCATAAACAGCGCCAAGGCTGATTTATTCGCATATTTTTCTTGCAAAGTTGGGTTGAGCTGGCTAGATTAGCCAGCCAATCTTTTGTATGTCTGTGCGTTTCCATTTGAGTATCCTGAAAACGGGCTTTTCAGCATGGTGCGTACATATTAAATAGTAGGAGTGCATAGTGGCCCGTATAGCAGGCATTAACATTCCTGATCAGAAACATGCTGTGATCGCATTAACTTCGATCTACGGCGTCGGCAAGACCCGTTCTAAAGCCATTCTGGCTGCCGCGGGTATCGCTGAAGATGTTAAGATCAGTGAGCTGTCTGAAGAACAAATCGACACGCTGCGTGACGAAGTTGCCAAATTTGTCGTTGAAGGTGATCTGCGCCGTGAAGTTAGCATGAGCATCAAGCGCCTTATGGACCTTGGTTGCTATCGCGGTTTGCGTCATCGTCGTGGTCTCCCGGTTCGCGGTCAGCGTACCAAGACCAACGCACGTACCCGTAAGGGTCCGCGCAAACCGATCAAGAAATAATCGGGGTGATTGAATAATGGCAAAGGCACCAATTCGTGCACGTAAACGTGTAAGAAAACAAGTCTCTGACGGCGTGGCTCATATCCATGCTTCTTTTAACAACACCATCGTTACCATTACTGATCGTCAGGGTAACGCACTGGGTTGGGCAACAGCCGGTGGTTCCGGTTTCCGTGGTTCTCGCAAATCCACTCCGTTTGCAGCTCAGGTTGCAGCAGAGCGTTGCGCTGAAGCCGTAAAAGAATACGGTATCAAGAATCTGGAAGTTATGGTCAAAGGACCGGGTCCAGGTCGCGAATCTACTGTTCGTGCTCTGAACGCCGCTGGTTTCCGCATCACTAATATTACTGATGTGACTCCGATCCCTCATAACGGTTGTCGTCCGCCGAAAAAACGTCGCGTATAACGCTGTCGTTTCTAGGATTGTTGGAGAAAGAAAATGGCAAGATATTTGGGTCCTAAGCTCAAGCTGAGCCGTCGTGAGGGCACTGACTTATTCCTTAAGTCTGGCGTTCGCGCGATCGATACCAAGTGTAAAATTGAACAAGCTCCTGGCCAGCACGGTGCGCGTAAACCGCGTCTGTCTGACTATGGTGTGCAGTTGCGTGAAAAGCAAAAAGTTCGCCGTATCTACGGTGTGCTGGAGCGTCAGTTCCGTAACTACTACAAAGAAGCAGCACGTCTGAAAGGCAACACCGGTGAAAACCTGTTGGGTCTGCTGGAAGGTCGTCTGGACAACGTTGTATACCGTATGGGCTTCGGTGCCACTCGTGCAGAAGCACGTCAGCTGGTCAGCCATAAAGCAATTATGGTAAACGGTCGTGTTGTTAACATCGCTTCTTATCAGGTTAGTCCGAATGACGTTGTTAGCATTCGTGAGAAAGCGAAGAAGCAGTCTCGCGTGAAAGCCGCTCTGGAGCTGGCTGAGCAGCGTGAAAAGCCAACCTGGCTGGAAGTTGATGCTGGCAAGATGGAAGGTACGTTCAAGCGTAAGCCGGAGCGTTCTGATCTGTCTGCGGACATTAACGAACACCTGATCGTCGAGCTTTACTCCAAGTAAAGCTTAGTACCAAAGAGAGGACACAATGCAGGGTTCTGTGACAGAGTTTCTAAAACCGCGCCTGGTAGATATCGAGCAAGTGAGTTCGACGCACGCCAAGGTGACCCTTGAGCCTTTAGAGCGTGGCTTTGGCCATACTTTGGGTAACGCACTGCGCCGTATTCTGCTCTCATCGATGCCGGGTTGCGCGGTGACCGAGGTTGAGATTGATGGTGTACTACATGAGTACAGCACCAAAGAAGGCGTTCAGGAAGATATCCTGGAAATCCTGCTCAACCTGAAAGGGCTGGCGGTGAGAGTTCAGGGTAAAGATGACGTTATTCTTACCTTGAATAAATCTGGCATTGGCCCTGTGACTGCAGCCGACATTACCCATGATGGTGATGTCGAAATCGTCAAGCCACAGCACGTGATCTGCCACCTGACCGATGAGAATGCATCTATTAGCATGCGTATCAAAGTTCAGCGCGGTCGTGGTTATGTGCCGGCTTCTACCCGAATTCATTCGGAAGAAGATGAGCGCCCAATCGGCCGTCTGCTGGTCGACGCATGCTACAGCCCTGTAGAGCGTATTGCCTACAATGTTGAAGCAGCGCGTGTAGAACAGCGTACCGACCTGGACAAGCTGGTCATCGAAATGGAAACCAACGGCACAATCGATCCTGAAGAGGCGATTCGTCGTGCGGCAACCATTCTGGCTGAACAACTGGAAGCTTTCGTTGATTTACGTGATGTACGTCAGCCGGAAGTTAAAGAAGAGAAACCAGAATTCGATCCGATCCTGCTGCGCCCTGTTGACGATCTGGAATTGACTGTCCGCTCTGCTAACTGCCTCAAAGCAGAAGCTATCCACTATATCGGTGATCTGGTACAGCGTACTGAGGTTGAGCTTCTTAAGACGCCTAACCTTGGTAAAAAATCTCTTACCGAGATTAAAGACGTGCTGGCTTCCCGTGGACTGTCTCTGGGCATGCGCCTGGAAAACTGGCCACCGGCAAGCATCGCTGACGAGTAACCGGATCACAGGTTAAGGTTTTACTGAGAAGGATAAGGTCATGCGCCATCGTAAGAGTGGTCGTCAACTGAACCGCAACAGCAGCCATCGCCAGGCTATGTTCCGCAACATGGCAGGTTCACTGGTTCGTCATGAAATCATCAAGACGACTCTGCCGAAAGCGAAAGAGCTGCGTCGCGTAGTTGAGCCGCTGATTACTCTTGCCAAGACTGATAGCGTAGCTAATCGTCGTCTGGCATTCGCCCGTACTCGTGATAACGAGATCGTGGCAAAACTGTTTAACGAACTGGGCCCGCGTTTTGCGAGCCGCGCCGGTGGTTACACTCGCATTCTGAAGTGTGGTTTCCGTGCAGGCGACAACGCGCCGATGGCATACATCGAGCTGGTTGATCGTTCAGAGAAAACAGAAGCTGCTGCAGAGTAATCTGTAGTAACGTAAAAAAACCCGCCTCGGCGGGTTTTTTTATATCCGTCATATCCCCACTTATCTACAATATCTGTACTCTTTTTGTTCATCCCCTGGAGTGTTGTATGTGGTTACTTGACCAGTGGGCAGAGCGCCATATTATTGATGCACAGTCTAAAGGCGAGTTTGATGATTTACCGGGAACGGGCGAACCGCTGACTCTTGACGATGACTCCCATGTTCCGCCTGAACTCCGAGCCGGATACCGTTTATTAAAAAATGCAGGTTGCCTTCCTCCTGAGCTCGAGCAACGCAGAGAGGCAATACAGCTGCTTGAAATACTCGCGGGGATCCGCAAAGATGATCCCAGTTATCCTGAGGTGAGCCGAAGACTGTCGCTATTGGAACTTAAACTTCGGCAGGCTGGACTCAGCACCGAGTTTTTGCGCGGTGACTACGCAGATAAGCTGCTAAAAAAGATCAACGACGAATAGCGGAGAGAGCATGTACCGAATTGGTGAAATAGCGAAACTGGCTGACGTTACGCCAGATACTATCCGCTACTATGAAAAGCAGCAGATGATGGAGCATGAAGTGCGTACTGAAGGCGGATTTCGCCTCTATACAGAAAGCGATCTTCAGCGCTTGAAGTTTATTCGTTATGCCCGGCAGCTTGGTTTCACTCTGGAGTCGATCCGTGAATTGCTTTCGATCCGGGTTGATCCCGAACACCATACCTGTCAGGAATCAAAAGGGATCGTCCAGGAAAGACTGCAAGAAGTCGAAGCCCGTATTGCTGAACTTCAGACGATGCAGCGGTCTCTGCAGCGATTGAATGATGCATGCTGCGGCAAGGCACACAGCAGCGTGTACTGCTCTATTCTTGAAGCTCTTGAGCAAGGCGCCAGTGGAACAACATCAGGCTGTTGATTTCTTGAACTGCCAGGTCTACACTCGCGGCGTAAATTACTACAAACTGGAGATATTATGAGTCGTTATCAGCACACCAAAGGGCAGATAAAGGACAACGCCATTGAGGCGCTTCTGCATGACCCACTGTTCAGACAGCGCGTTGAGAAAAATAAGAAAGGGAAAGGAAGTTATCTGCGAAAAGGCAAACATGGCAATCGGGGTAACTGGGAGGCCAGTGGCAAGAAAGTAATTAACTTTTTTACCACTGGCCTTCTAGTTTCAGTGAGTGCTTAAGAGCGATTATTCTGTTCTTTCAGCAGGTCACGAATTTCACTTAGCAATACTTCTTCTTTCGATGGAGCTGGCGGTGCTGCCGGCTCTTCCGCTTTTTTACGGTTCAGTTTGTTGATCAGTTTGATTGCCATAAAGATAGCAAACGCAACAATAATGAAATCGAATACATTCTGAATAAATACACCGTAATGCATGACCACGGCAGGGATGTCTCCCTGTGCATCACGTAGCGTTAAAGCAAACTGTTTAAAATCAATTCCACCAATTAACAGCCCCAGCGGCGGCATAATGATATCGGCAACCAGTGATGAAACAATCTTACCGAATGCCGCACCAATAATGACACCCACTGCCAAATCGACAACATTCCCGCGCATCGCGAATTCGCGAAACTCTTTAATAATGCTCATTTTATTCTCCCTATGCAGCTGACGTTTATAAGTTTAACAAATGTTTAGGCAATTTCCATTTATGTATTGCCGAAAGGAAAATTTATTAGACCATGAAAAATAAAGGGAAATAAAAAGGGCGCTGTATTAGCGCCCAAATTATTACAGGAAGAAAGGACTTGGCTGGAATAGTCGCTCGACGTCGGTAATAAACTTTTTATCTGTCAGGAACATAATTACGTGATCGCCCTGCTCAATGCGCAGGTTATCGTTGGCAATCATGACATCGTTACCACGTACAACGGCGCCAATAATGGTTCCGGGCGGAAGTTTAATTTCATCAATTGAACGCCCTACAACTCTCGACGTCGTTTCATCCCCGTGTGCGACGGCTTCAATGGCTTCCGCGACGCCACGGCGAAGTGAAGAAACGCCAACAATATCAGCTTTACGCACGTGGCTCAGCAGCGCGGAGATGGTCGCCTGCTGCGGTGAAATCGCAATATCGATCACGCTGCCTTGCACCAGATCGACGTATGCTCTGCGCTGGATCAACACCATTACTTTCTTGGCACCCATCCGTTTGGCAAGCATCGCCGACATGATATTTGCTTCATCATCGTTGGTCACTGCGATGAACAGATCAACCTGATCGATATGTTCTTCTGCCAGCAGCTCTTGATCCGAGGCATCACCAAAAAAGACGATCGTATTTTGCAGTTTCTCCGCAAGCTCCGATGCGCGTTGTTGATTACGTTCGATCAGTTTGACGCTGTAATCTTTTTCCAGACGACGTGCCAGACCAGCGCCGATATTACCGCCACCCACTAACATAATGCGTTTGTACGGTTTTTCCAGACGCTGCAGTTCGCTCATTACGGCGCGTATATGCTGTGATGCCGCAATAAAGAAGACTTCATCACCCGCTTCAACGATCGTAGAACCTTGCGGACGGATCGGTCGGTCATGACGGAAAATCGCTGCAACGCGGGTGTCGATGTGCGGCATATGCTCACGCATTGTTGACAGCGCATTACCAATAAGCGGCCCGCCGTAATAGGCCTTTACTACTGCCAGACTGACTTTACCTTCGGCAAAATTCACCACCTGCAATGCGCCCGGATATTCAATCAGGCGATAAATGCTATCGATAACCAGTTGCTCAGGTGCAATCAGATGATCGATTGGTACCGCATCGGATTGGAACAGCTTGTCGGCATCGCGAACGTAATCTGGTGAACGAATACGGGCGATGCGATTAGGCGTATTAAACAGTGAATAAGCTACCTGGCAGGCAACCATATTTGTTTCATCTGAGCTGGTTACGGCAACCAGCATATCGGCATCGTCGGCACCGGCTTCACGCAATACGCGGGGATGCGAACCATGCCCTTGCACGACACGGAGATCAAACTTGTCCTGCAGGCTGCGCAGGCGTTCGCCATTGGTATCGACTACCGTGATATCGTTGTTCTCTCCGACCAGGTTTTCAGCCAGCGTACCGCCAACTTGCCCTGCGCCCAGAATGATAATTTTCATCAGTCGCGACCCGTTATCTCATCACTTTTTGATTAGCTTAGCGTAAAAGAAGCCATCGCCATCTTTCGCACCCGGTAAATTCTGACGTCCGGGTTTTTCCGGCGTACCGGTTTCGCTTAATACCGCATCCGGTGTGCGTGCCAGGAAGGCGGCAATTTGCTGTTGGTTCTCTTCTGGCAGGATAGAGCAAGTTGCATACACCAGCGTGCCGCCAGATTTAAGATGTGACCAGGTCGCATTCAGGATCTCAGCCTGCAATTGGGCAAGTTCGGCAATATCCCGGTCGCGGCGCAGCCATTTGATATCAGGATGGCGACGGATCACCCCGGTAGCAGAACATGGAGCGTCCAGCAAAATACGGTCAAACTGTTGTTCACCGCACCACTGCTGTGGATAGCGGCCATCCCCCTGTTTTACGGTTGCCTTCATGCCCAGACGTTTCAGATTGTCGTAAACGCGCGATAAGCGTTTTTCATCCACATCGACGGCCATGACGTTAGCTAGCGGAGCAACTTCCAGAATGTGAGTGGTTTTACCGCCCGGCGCACAGCACAGGTCGAGGATCTGCTCACCGTCCTCCGGCAACAGATAATTTACGCATCCTTGAGCGGAAGCATCCTGAACGGTGACCCAACCTTCGTCAAAACCAGGGAGGGCGTGAACTGGAGCCGGTGTTTCCAGACGCACTGCATCCGGGTAGTCTGGATGCGGGAAACCTGTCAAACCCGCTTCGGTAAGCAGGTCTAGCCAGGCGTCGCGAGTATGGTGATTACGATTGACTCGTAGCCACATCGGCGGTCGCTGGTTATTGGCTTCAAGAATGGCTTCCCACTGCTGCGGATACGCACTCTTAATACGTTTCACCAGCCAGGAGGGGTGTAAGAAGCGCAAATCGCTTTGCGCAAACTCGGCCAGCAGTTCATCCTGACGGCGTTGAAACTGGCGCAGTACGCCGTTGATCAGCCCTTTCAGCTGTGGACGCTTAATAACGACCGCGCCTTCTACGGTCTCAGCTAAGGCAGCGTGTGCTGGAATACGAGTATGCAACAGTTGGTAGAAGCCCACCATGATCAGGTAGTGAACGGTGCGCTGTTTGCCCGTCATTGGACGTTCCATCAGTTGCTGGATCATCCACTCCAGTTGAGAGAGTGTACGCAATACGCCGAAGCAAAGTTCCTGTAACAGTGCTTTGTCTTTATCGGCAACTTTTTGCTGCATGGCGGGCAGCACGTTACTTAGTGATTGTCCTTTCTCGACAACCTGTTCGACGGCCTGGGCCGTCATACTGCGTAAATTAAGATGTTTTTTCATAAGCGCAAAAATAAAAATGCCCGGAGACACCGGGCTTAAAGAGATGAACCGTCAGGCCAGACGGTTTCCGGGCACGAACCACTCCCGGCGCGAATTAAGCAGATCCTGCGCGCTCATGGCTTTTTTACCGGCAGGCTGCAAAGAGATAAGATTCAGAATGCCGTCGCCTGTTGCGACCTGGATACCCTGCTTTGTTGCCTCTAGAATGGTGCCTGGCTCGGCCTGGGTGTTTACAGCAATAACCGAAGCTTGCCAGACTTTCACTGGCTGACCATCGATTTCAAGCCAGCTCATTGGCCACGGGTTAAAGGCGCGGATGCAGCGTTCCAATTGAACAGCCGAAAGCGACCAGTCGATACGGGCCTCTTCTTTGCTGAGTTTTTCTGCATGCGTAACCAGTGATTCGTCTTGTACCACCGGTTTTATTGTACCGGCAGCCAGCTGTTTTAGCGTTTCAATCAGCCCCTGAGGCCCCAGGTCTGCCAGCTTGTCATATAACGAACCGCTGGTATCTTCTGCCGTAATTGGGCAGGACAGCTTCAGCAGCATATCACCGGTGTCGAGGCCAACATCCATCTGCATGATGGTAACACCGGTTTCGGCGTCGCCTGCCCACAGTGAGCGCTGGATCGGTGCTGCACCCCGCCAGCGCGGAAGCAGGGAACCGTGAACGTTGATACAACCCAGGCGCGGCATTTCCAGTACTGCTTTTGGCAGGATCAGGCCATATGCTACCACCACCATCACGTCTGCGTGTAAATCAGCAACCAGTTGCTGGTTTTCCTGAGGGCGAAGAGAGACGGGTTGAAAGACCGATATCCCTTTTTCTTCTGCCAGCACTTTTACCGGGCTGGGCATCAGCTTTTTCCCGCGTCCCGCCGGGCGGTCCGGTTGGGTAAACACGCCAACGACGTTATGTCCAGAAGACAGCAGCGCGTCGAGATGACGCGCTGCAAAGTCAGGTGTACCCGCAAAAATAATACGTAGTGAGTCTGACACGTTGATCCTTGTCCTTAAGCTCGGGCGTTCAGGCGGTCGAGTTTTTCAACTTTCTGACGAATGCGTTGTTGCTTCAACGGAGACAGATAATCGATAAATAGTTTACCGACCAGGTGATCCATTTCATGTTGAATGCAGATAGCGAGCAGGCCATCGGCTTCCAGTTCAAAAGATTTGCCGTCGCGATCGAGCGCACGAATTTTTACTTTCTCTGCACGCGGTACTAACGCACGCTGTTCAGGAATAGACAGACAGCCTTCTTCAATGCCGGTTTCGCCGTCTTTTTCCAGCAGTTCTGGGTTAATGAGTACCAACTGCTCATCGCGATTTTCAGAGACATCAATAACAATGATGCGCTGATGAATATCGACCTGTGTTGCTGCCAGACCGATACCTTCTTCGGCGTACATCGTTTCGAACATATCATCAACGATACGCTGAATTTCTGCATTCACTTCTTCAACCGGTTTTGCGACTTTGCGAAGGCGCTCGTCCGGAATATGTAACACTTGCAAAACTGACATAGTTATCCAGAGTTGTGTTCAGGAGTTGAAAAGATTATTACCTCTATTCTAGACAAAACCCCCTCTGATTGACAGCATCAGTGACCAATCGCAAAGATTGCCAGGACTGCTTGTGGCAGGGGAACAGGGATGACCCAAATCGAAATTTGGCTACGTTTAGCGCAAGTGAATGAACTGTATGGTGATGAGATAGTGCGCGTTGCTCACTGGCTCAATACTCAACCGTGTATTAACAATGCGGTACTCCTGCAGGCTGGATTCTCTCCACGCCAGGCAAGACGCTTTTTAACCTTTTCAGATCTGACGCTGGAAAAAACGCTGCGCTGGCTTGAACAGCCTAACCACCACTTTGTGGTTGCCGACAGCGAGCATTATCCGCCACAGCTCCGTGCGATTGAGGATTATCCTGGGGTGCTTTTTGTTGCAGGAGCTCCAGCATGCCTCCACTCATTTCAAGTTGCCGTTGTCGGTAGTCGACAACATTCATGGTATGGCGAACGCTGGGGACGGTTGTTTTGTGAAAAGCTTGCTGCATGTGGGGTGACGATCACCAGCGGTCTGGCCCGGGGGATTGATGGCGTGGCGCACAATGCTGCGATAAACCGACAAGGCACAAGTATTGCGGTGCTGGGAAATGGACTTGAGACCATTCACCCACGACAGCATATCCGTCTTGCGGAACGACTGATTGAGGCAGGGGGCGCACTGGTGTCTGAGTTCCCATTAGATACGCTCCCTTTGCCGCGCAATTTTCCCCGACGAAATCGCATTATTAGTGGTCTAAGTAAAGGTGTACTGGTTGTCGAAGCTGCACAGCGTAGTGGTTCACTGGTTACTGCTCGCTGTGCACTGGAACAAGGGCGGGAGGTGTTTGCTTTACCAGGGCCGATTGGGAGCCCGGGAAGTGAAGGCCCGCATTGGCTTATTCAGCAGGGAGCCATGCTTGTGACGACACCAGAGGAAATTCTTGAAAATTTGCAATATGGGCTGCAATGGTTGCCAGATGAACCTGAAAAATCAATTTATTCGCCAGATCACGAAGAGGTGGCATTGCCATTTCCGGAGCTCCTGGCTAACGTAGGAGATGAGGTAACACCTGTTGACGTCGTCGCTGAACGTGCCGGCCAACCTGTGCCAGAGGTAGTGGCTCAACTGCTCGAACTGGAGTTAGCAGGGTGGATCGCAGCTGTACCCGGCGGCTATGTCCGATTGAGGAGGGCATGCCATGTTCGACGTACTAATGTATTTGTTTGAGACATATATCCATAACGAAGCTGAGCTGCGTGTGGATCAGGACAAACTGGAACGGGATCTTACCGACGCTGGTTTTGATCGTGAAGACATTTACAACGCGTTACTTTGGCTGGAGAAGCTTGCTGACTATCAGGATGGCCTTGCTGAACCTATGCAGCTGGCATCGGACCCTCTTTCTATACGTATTTATACTGCGGAAGAGTGCGATCGACTGGATGCAAGCTGTAGAGGATTTCTGCTATTCCTGGAGCAGATTCAGGTGCTAAACCTCGAAACGCGAGAAATGGTTATTGAGCGCGTACTCGCGCTGGATACGGCAGAGTTCGATCTGGAAGACCTGAAGTGGGTGATTCTGATGGTGCTATTCAACATTCCAGGTTGTGAAAATGCCTATCAGCAAATGGAAGAATTACTCTTTGAAGTGAATGAAGGTATGCTGCATTAATCAATCTTCATTCAGTATGAGTTGTTATGGCTAAATCAGCACTGTTCACGGTGCGTAAAAACGAGCCCTGCCCACAATGCGGGGCTGAACTGGTTATTCGTTCCGGGAAACACGGTCCGTTTCTCGGTTGTTCACACTATCCAGAATGCGATTACATCCGTCCGCTGAAATCTTCCGCGGACGGACATATTGTCAAAGTTCTGGAGGGTAAGCTTTGTCCTGCATGTGGCGCTGAGCTGGTGCTGAGACAGGGACGATTCGGTATGTTTATTGGATGCAGTGACTATCCTGCGTGCGATCACACCGAGCTCATCGACAAGCCTGATGAAACAGCAATAGTCTGTCCTCAATGCCAGACTGGTCATCTTGTCCAGCGGCGTTCCCGTTATGGCAAAACCTTTTACTCCTGCGATCGCTATCCGGAGTGCCAGTTTGTCATTAACTTCAAACCGTTAGCCGGAGAATGTCCTGAGTGTCATTATCCGCTTCTCATCGAAAAGAAAACCGCGCAGGGTGTGAAGCATTTCTGTGCCAGTAAACAATGTGGAAAGCCGATTTCGGCGGAATAAAAAAGTGAATAATAGCCTGCCCACAGACGCTATCGCTGCGGCGATAGCGGTTCTGAAACAAGAAAAAGTCATCGCCTATCCAACTGAAGCTGTATTTGGTGTCGGCTGCGACCCCGATAGCGAAACGGCTGTAACCCGTTTGTTGGCGCTAAAACAACGTCCGGTCGATAAAGGGTTAATTTTAATCGCGTCAAACTTTGAACAACTTAAACCCTATATCGACGATAGCATGCTCACCGATGCTCAACGTGACGCTGTTTTCGCTCGTTGGCCTGGTCCTGTTACCTTCGTTTTCCCAGCGCTTGCGACAACGCCACGCTGGTTGACCGGGCGCTTTGATTCTCTGGCTGTTCGCGTCACCGATCACCCGCTGGTGGTTGCGTTGTGCCAGGCTTATGGCAAACCGTTAGTTTCTACCAGTGCTAATTTGAGTGGCTTACCGCCTTGCAGAACGGTAGAGGAAGTTCGCGCACAGTTCGGTACAGACTTTCCCGTGGTTGAAGGGGAGACCGGGGGGCGTTTGAATCCTTCGGAGATCCGTGATGCTCTGACAGGTGAACAGTTTCGACAGGGGTAATATGAAAGAAGCCTATGCTGTTTTTGGTAATCCGATAGCGCACAGTAAATCGCCCTTTATTCATCAGCAATTTGCAGAGCAGCTGAAGATTGATCACTCCTACGGGCGTGTATTGGCACCCATCAATGATTTTGTGAATACCCTGAACGCTTTTTTTGCTGAGGGCGGGAAGGGGGCAAATGTCACCGTGCCTTTTAAAGAAGAGGCATTTGCACGTGCCGATGAACTAACGGAGCGGGCATCGCTTGCTGGAGCGGTCAACACCCTTAAACGGCTGGAGGATGGGCGTTTACTGGGAGACAACACGGATGGTATCGGCTTGTTGAGCGATCTTGAGCGTTTATCTTTCATTCGTCCCGGATCGCGAGTTCTGCTGATTGGTGCGGGTGGTGCATCCCGTGGAGTTTTATTACCTCTTCTTTCTATGGATTGTGCGGTGACTATTGTTAACCGTACCGCTTCGCGCGCTGAAGAGTTGGCACAAATCTTCTCCCATACCGGCAGCGTACAGGCGGTAGGAATGGACGAGCTTGATAATTACAGTTTTGATTTGATTATTAACGCGACATCCAGCGGAATTAGCGGTGAGATCCCGGCTATTCCGACATCTCTTATTCACTCATCTGTCTATTGTTATGACATGTTTTATCAGAAAGGAGATACACCGTTCCTCTCCTGGTGTGCCGAACATGGGGCGAAACAATATGCTGATGGCCTGGGTATGCTGGTGGGGCAAGCAGCGCACGCCGTTTTACTCTGGCATGGGGTTTTGCCGCAGATTGAGCCCGTCATTAAAATCATGCAGCAGGAATTGTCGGCATGAATCAGGCGATCCAGTTTCCCGATCGAGAAGAATGGCGCACGGATGTCAACGCCGTTGTGTTTCCGGCGATGGTTCATGGTATGCAGTTAACATGTGCCATATCTGGAGAGATGCTGGCGTCCCGCTTTGGCGGCGACACGCCTGAACATTGGTTGGAAATCTTTCAACAGCATCGCTGGGATCTGGAAGAAGAAGCTGAAGGATTGATCCAGGCCCAGCAGGAAGATGCTCAAGGTTGGGTGTGGTTACTCTGACTTAAATATTCATCTTTCCACTTAACATAGTTGTTAGCTGAATATTGTAAACCTGCTTTCTCTTCATCGCTTAATGGACGGATTTGTTTAACCGGGCTTCCCAGGTACAGATACCCGCTTTCCAGGCGTTTGTTTTGGGGAACCAGGCTCCCAGCCCCAATCATAAC
This sequence comes from Citrobacter sp. Cpo091, assembly GCF_030332645.1. Taxonomy (NCBI): domain Bacteria; kingdom Pseudomonadati; phylum Pseudomonadota; class Gammaproteobacteria; order Enterobacterales; family Enterobacteriaceae; genus Citrobacter; species Citrobacter sp. Cpo091. Next base: position 2,389 of record NZ_JAOWHL010000039.1, on the reverse strand, counting down.
GTCGTCTTCTACTACCACGCCATCCAGCAGAATCGAACCCATGCCGACTAATACGCGGTTGCCAATGATACAGCCGTGTAGCATGACCTTATGACCGACCGTTACATCCTCACCCACGATCAATGGATTACCCTGCGGATTAGACGTGGATTTATGTGTGACATGGAGAACGCTGCCGTCCTGAATGTTTGTACGGGCACCAATTTGTACATAGTTGACGTCGCCACGAATGGCAACCAGTGGCCAAATTCCAACATCATCAGCCAAACGAGCATCACCAATGACGACACTGCTGGTGTCGATCATCACGCGATTTCCGATCTGTGGGAAAAGATCCTTATAAGGACGCAGTACATCAGACATGTTTACCTCAACGAAAATAGAGCAGTAATGAAGACTTTGGTTGGATTATTAAGACTGTGCAAGTGGTTTAGCTATCAAAAATCAGCCAAATTGCGCAGGAATGTAGCGAAAGGAGTGAAAAACAAGCATTCAGAAAAAAAGATCCAAAAAATACTTGTGCTAAAAAATGGGATCCCTATAATGCGCCTCCATCGACACGGCGGATGTGAATCACTTCACGCAAACAGCCGGTTCGGTTGAAGAGAAAAACCTGAAAATGAGGGTTGACTCTGAAAGAGGAAAGCGTAATATACGCCACCTCGCGACAGAGCGCTAAAGCGCGTCGCAACTGCTCTTTAACAATTTATCAGACAATCTGTGTGGGCACTCGAAGATACGGGTTCTTAACGTCGCAAGACGAAAAATGAATACCAAGTCTCAACGAGTGAACACGTAATTCATTACGAAGTTTAATTCATTGAGCATCAAACTTTTAAATTGAAGAGTTTGATCATGGCTCAGATTGAACGCTGGCGGCAGGCCTAACACATGCAAGTCGAACGGTAGCACAGAGGAGCTTGCTCCTTGGGTGACGAGTGGCGGACGGGTGAGTAATGTCTGGGAAACTGCCCGATGGAGGGGGATAACTACTGGAAACGGTAGCTAATACCGCATAACGTCGCAAGACCAAAGAGGGGGACCTTCGGGCCTCTTGCCATCGGATGTGCCCAGATGGGATTAGCTAGTAGGTGGGGTAACGGCTCACCTAGGCGACGATCCCTAGCTGGTCTGAGAGGATGACCAGCCACACTGGAACTGAGACACGGTCCAGACTCCTACGGGAGGCAGCAGTGGGGAATATTGCACAATGGGCGCAAGCCTGATGCAGCCATGCCGCGTGTATGAAGAAGGCCTTCGGGTTGTAAAGTACTTTCAGCGAGGAGGAAGGTGTTGTGGTTAATAACCGCAGCAATTGACGTTACTCGCAGAAGAAGCACCGGCTAACTCCGTGCCAGCAGCCGCGGTAATACGGAGGGTGCAAGCGTTAATCGGAATTACTGGGCGTAAAGCGCACGCAGGCGGTCTGTCAAGTCGGATGTGAAATCCCCGGGCTCAACCTGGGAACTGCATCCGAAACTGGCAGGCTAGAGTCTTGTAGAGGGGGGTAGAATTCCAGGTGTAGCGGTGAAATGCGTAGAGATCTGGAGGAATACCGGTGGCGAAGGCGGCCCCCTGGACAAAGACTGACGCTCAGGTGCGAAAGCGTGGGGAGCAAACAGGATTAGATACCCTGGTAGTCCACGCCGTAAACGATGTCGACTTGGAGGTTGTGCCCTTGAGGCGTGGCTTCCGGAGCTAACGCGTTAAGTCGACCGCCTGGGGAGTACGGCCGCAAGGTTAAAACTCAAATGAATTGACGGGGGCCCGCACAAGCGGTGGAGCATGTGGTTTAATTCGATGCAACGCGAAGAACCTTACCTACTCTTGACATCCAGAGAACTTAGCAGAGATGCTTTGGTGCCTTCGGGAACTCTGAGACAGGTGCTGCATGGCTGTCGTCAGCTCGTGTTGTGAAATGTTGGGTTAAGTCCCGCAACGAGCGCAACCCTTATCCTTTGTTGCCAGCGGTTCGGCCGGGAACTCAAAGGAGACTGCCAGTGATAAACTGGAGGAAGGTGGGGATGACGTCAAGTCATCATGGCCCTTACGAGTAGGGCTACACACGTGCTACAATGGCATATACAAAGAGAAGCGACCTCGCGAGAGCAAGCGGACCTCATAAAGTATGTCGTAGTCCGGATTGGAGTCTGCAACTCGACTCCATGAAGTCGGAATCGCTAGTAATCGTGGATCAGAATGCCACGGTGAATACGTTCCCGGGCCTTGTACACACCGCCCGTCACACCATGGGAGTGGGTTGCAAAAGAAGTAGGTAGCTTAACCTTCGGGAGGGCGCTTACCACTTTGTGATTCATGACTGGGGTGAAGTCGTAACAAGGTAACCGTAGGGGAACCTGCGGTTGGATCACCTCCTTACCTTAAAGAA
>NZ_JAOWHL010000038.1:2384-7804 GCF_030332645.1 Citrobacter sp. Cpo091 | reverse complement strand
GCAACAACGCCCGCACCAACAGTACGGCCGCCTTCACGGATTGCGAAACGCAGACCGTCGTCCATCGCGATTGGGTGGATCAAGGTAACAACCATTTTGATGTTGTCGCCCGGCATTACCATCTCTACGCCTTCTGGCAGTTCGATGGTACCAGTCACGTCAGTAGTACGGAAGTAGAACTGCGGACGGTAGCCTTTGAAGAACGGAGTATGACGGCCGCCTTCGTCTTTGGACAGAATGTACACTTCAGATTCGAACTTGGTGTGCGGCTTGATAGAGCCCGGCTTAGCCAGTACCTGACCACGTTCGATTTCTTCACGTTTGATACCACGCAGCAGAACACCAACGTTCTCACCAGCACGGCCTTCGTCCAGCAGTTTGCGGAACATTTCAACGCCAGTACAGGTAGACTTAGCAGTCTCTTTGATACCAACGATTTCAACTTCTTCACCAACTTTGATGATACCGCGTTCTACACGACCGGTAACAACGGTACCACGACCGGAGATGGAGAATACGTCTTCGATAGGCAGCAGGAACGGCTTGTCAATCGCACGCTCTGGTTCTGGGATGTAAGAATCCAGGAAGCCAGCCAGTTCGATGATTTTCGCTTCCCACTCTGCTTCGCCTTCCAGCGCTTTCAGAGCAGAACCACGAACGATCGGAGTGTCGTCGCCTGGGAAATCGTACTGAGACAGAAGTTCACGAACTTCCATTTCTACCAGTTCCAGCAGCTCTTCGTCATCAACCATGTCGCATTTGTTCAGGAACACGATGATGTACGGAACGCCTACCTGACGACCCAGCAGGATGTGCTCACGAGTCTGCGGCATCGGGCCGTCAGTCGCAGCAACAACCAGGATCGCGCCGTCCATCTGCGCAGCACCGGTGATCATGTTTTTAACATAGTCGGCGTGGCCCGGGCAGTCTACGTGTGCGTAGTGGCGAGTCGGGGTGTCATATTCAACGTGAGAAGTGTTGATGGTGATACCACGAGCTTTTTCTTCCGGCGCGTTATCGATCTGGTCGAATGCACGAGCAGCACCGCCGTAGGTTTTAGCCAGTACGGTAGTGATTGCAGCGGTCAGCGTTGTTTTACCATGGTCAACGTGGCCGATAGTACCGACGTTAACGTGCGGTTTAGTACGTTCAAATTTTTCTTTAGACATCGATTGTCCCTCTAAGACACGGATAAATCGGTGATATCACCACATCAACCAGGCAATATACCTGAGCTGTTGAATGCTTTTAAAAGTAAACAGAGAGAAACGGGAAGGAGAAGTGAAGTGGTGCTGATACCCAGAGTCGAACTGGGGACCTCACCCTTACCAAGGGTGCGCTCTACCAACTGAGCCATATCAGCACGTCTGGAGCGGGCAGCGGGAATCGAACCCGCATCATCAGCTTGGAAGGCTGAGGTAATAGCCATTATACGATGCCCGCATCCTGAAACTCGGCTACCCAGTTCTTTCTGCAACAAAAAAGAGATTTCTCTCTTTTCTGTTCGAGCTGATTAATTTTTTAATCAACTCAGGCGGCGATAACGCTGCCAGAAAGTGGTGGTGGGGGAAGGATTCGAACCTTCGAAGTCTGTGACGGCAGATTTACAGTCTGCTCCCTTTGGCCGCTCGGGAACCCCACCGGACTTGATGGTGCCGACTACCGGAATCGAACTGGTGACCTACTGATTACAAGTCAGTTGCTCTACCTACTGAGCTAAGTCGGCATCAAGTAGCGCGCATTTTATGGAGACACGCGCACTCATGCAACTAAAAAATTGCATAAAATGTTCTATCGCTCACATTTTGCACTATACGACCGATAAATAATCTATTTCCTCTTTGGATTGGACAAATTTCCAACGTCACGAGCCTCCTCTGGGAGGAATTTTGCTCCGGCAGGTACGCTTTGATAGAGAGAAAGCACATCTTTATACATCTGGAATACCCGTCACATTGCATTTCAGAGGATGATTTTTTCTTATTATTCCCCCCCATCTGGTGTTACCCTCCTGCCCATTGTCCAAATTAACTGAAATGTGCGTGCCATTGCGTACCGGGATGATTTCGTTTTTTACCGCAGACCTGATATAGCAATGACAGCCAGACCATGCGTATGAGTATAAAAGAGCAAGCGTTAACGTCGCCTTACCTACAGTTTGATCGCAACCAGTGGGCTGCGCTTCGTGATTCCGTGCCGATGACCCTGACCGAGGAAGAGATTGCTCGTCTTAAAGGCATTAACGAAGACTTATCGCTGGAAGAAGTTGCCGAGATTTATTTGCCTCTCTCGCGTTTGCTAAACTTTTACATCAGTTCGAACCTGCGACGTCAGGCCGTGCTGGAGCAATTTTTAGGCACGAATGGCGAGCGTATTCCTTATATTATTAGCATTGCTGGCAGCGTCGCCGTCGGTAAAAGTACGACTGCGCGTGTTTTGCAGGCTTTGCTCAGTCGCTGGCCCGAGCATCGCAAGGTTGAGTTGATTACTACCGATGGCTTTCTCCACCCTAACCAGGTATTGAAAGATCGTGGACTGATGAAGAAGAAAGGCTTCCCCCAGTCCTATGATATGCATCGCTTGGTTAAATTCGTTTCCGATCTGAAATCAGGCGTACCTAACGTCACGGCTCCGGTCTATTCCCATCTCATCTATGATGTGATCCCTGATGGCGACAAAACCGTTGCCCAGCCCGACATATTAATACTCGAAGGGCTAAATGTATTACAAAGCGGGATGGACTATCCTCACGATCCGCATCATGTATTTGTTTCTGACTTTGTCGACTTTTCTATTTATGTTGATGCGCCAGAAGAATTACTCCAGACGTGGTATATCAACCGTTTCCTGAAATTCCGTGAAGGGGCATTTACCAACCCGGACTCTTATTTCCATAACTATGCAAAATTATCAGAAGATGAGGCTATCAACACCGCCACATCGTTATGGAAAGAAATTAACTGGCTGAATTTAAAACAAAATATATTACCAACTCGTGAGCGAGCAAGCTTAATCATGACGAAAAGTGCCAATCATGCCGTTGAGCAAGTCAGGTTGAGAAAATAAATAAAAAAGGGGAGCAACAGCTCCCCTTCTTATTACTCAGCGCTTCTTAGCGATATTTCTCCACCCATCCAGGGTTTGATCTCGCCATTTTGTTCAAGCAATAATGCACCTTGCGCGTCTATTCCACGAGAGATGCCAAATATTTCTTTATCGCCAATAATAAGTTTGACCGGACGGTCGATAAAGTTATCCAGTCTCTTCCAGCGAGACAGATACGGCGCTAAACCTTCGTGCTCAAAGAGCACTAACGCAGCACGCAACTCACGTATCAGTCGGGCAGCAAGGGTATTGCGATCAATGTTAATGCCCGCTTCCTGCAAGTTAATCCAGCCTTGATTAACCACATTTTCTTCAACCCGGCGCATGGACATATTAATACCCGCACCGATAACAATCTGCGCGGCATCCCCTGTCTTACCGGTCAGTTCAACCAGGATCCCTGCCAGCTTACGGTCGAGCAAATAGAGGTCGTTGGGCCATTTTACACGTACCTTCTCTGCGCCCAGATCGCGTAAAACCTCAGCCATGACGATACCAATAACCAGACTCAGGCCAATCGCGGCAGCCGGTCCTTGTTCCAACCGCCAGAACATTGAAAGGTACAGGTTGGCACCAAACGGTGAGAACCATTTGCGACCACGGCGGCCGCGCCCGGCTTGCTGATATTCAGCGACACAGGCATCCCCTGACTCCAGTTGACCTATTCGGTCCATCAGGTACTGATTGGTTGAGTCGATAACCGGCAGGACTGTGATATTTCCACCATCCAGTTGAGAATGAATAAGTGAGGCATCTAATAGTTGGATAGGCTCCGGTAAGCTGTATCCTTTACCTGGAACAGTAAAGACATCAACCCCCCAGTCGCGTAACGTCTGGACATGCTTATTGATTGCGGCACGGCTCATTCCCAACTTTTCACCGAGCTGCTCACCAGAATGAAATTCGCCATCAGCGAGTAATGAAATAAGCGTCAGAGGGACGGTATTATCCTTCATGCAATGATCTCCACAGCATTCATTTCACCCTGCGGGCCAATAAACCGGACCTCTGGTTCGAGCCAGACATTAAATTTCTCACCGACTTTTTGACGTACATGATGTGCAAGTTGCACCACATCCTGACTCGTCGCATTGTCTGCATTGATCAGCACCAGTGCCTGCTGTTGATGTACCGCTGCGCCACCAATGCGCATGCCTTTTAGCTGACACTGATCGATAAGCCAGCCGGCTGCCAGTTTCACAGAACCATCAGCCTGCGGGTAATGAGGTGCTGTTGGGAATTTTGCCAGGAGCTCCTGCGCAATCTCTGCGATGACAACCGGGTTTTTAAAGAAGCTTCCTGCATTACCGTTTACTTTCGGATCGGGCAATTTTGTCGTGCGCATATGGCAGACAGAATCAAAAACCTGCTGAGGCGTCACCGTTGTAGGATCCAGGCGCGTCAGATCGCCATAGGTCAGTACCGGATGCCACTGTTTAGACAAGCGTAAACCAACAGCAATAATTGCGAAGCGATCCTGGTATTCATGTTTGAAGATGCTGTCACGATAACCAAAACGACATTCTGCTGCACCAACGCGCAGATGTTTGCCAGTCGACAGCTCAACGCAGTCTACGTATTCGCAGACGCGCTGTAGCTCTACGCCATAGGCACCAATATTCTGGATTGGCGATGAACCCACGCAGCCTGGGATAAGCGCCAGATTTTCCAGCCCAGGCATGCCAAGCTGCAACGTATGCTGGACCAGATGATGCCAGTTTTCACCCGCACCTACGTGCAAATGCCACGCATCAGGTTGTTCTGTAATCTCAATACCCTTAATACGATTGACGATCACCGTACCCTGGAAGGTATCAAGAAACAGGACGTTACTCCCTTCGCCCAGGATCAGTACAGGATGATGCGATGCATTGGCTGATTGCCAGGCATTCAGTAATTGTTGTTCATTTTCGGCGCAGACAAGTTCATTCGTTTGCTGATCGATACCGAAGGTGTTCCAGGCTTTAAGGGAGTGATTCATAGACGCTTTCCTGATGCAAAATCGCGCCTAGTTTACCGCATATACCGCAGGATGGCTTGTGTTATGGAGGCTCAGGATATTGCTTTGTACCCGATGGTGCGGTGTTGTGATGTGCCTGATGCGCTGCGCTTATCAGGCCTACAAAATACGTTCAGCCCGGCCTCTGCAGGCCGGATAAGGCGACACGCCGCATCCGGCGGTTTTCACCCCGCACAGACGCAAAAAAACCCATCCGGCAGGATGGGCTTCTTCACTTTATTTGATGCCTGGCAGTTCCCTACTCTCGCATGGGGAGACCCCACACTACCATCGGCGCTACGGCGTTTCACTTCTG
>NZ_JAOWHL010000038.1:0-2329 GCF_030332645.1 Citrobacter sp. Cpo091 | reverse complement strand
TTCGCCAAAACATCTTCGGCGTTGTAAGGTTAAGCCTCACGGTTCATTAGTATCGGTTAGCTCAATGTATCGCTACACTTACACACCCGACCTATCAACGTCGTCGTCTTCAACGTTCCTTCAGGACCCTTAAAGGGTCAGGGAGAACTCATCTCGGGGCAAGTTTCGTGCTTAGATGCTTTCAGCACTTATCTCTTCCGCATTTAGCTACCGGGCAATGCCATTGGCATGACAACCCGAACACCAGTGATGCGTCCACTCCGGTCCTCTCGTACTAGGAGCAGCCCCCCTCAATTCTCCAGCGCCCACGGCAGATAGGGACCGAACTGTCTCACGACGTTCTAAACCCAGCTCGCGTACCACTTTAAATGGCGAACAGCCATACCCTTGGGACCTACTTCAGCCCCAGGATGTGATGAGCCGACATCGAGGTGCCAAACACCGCCGTCGATATGAACTCTTGGGCGGTATCAGCCTGTTATCCCCGGAGTACCTTTTATCCGTTGAGCGATGGCCCTTCCATTCAGAACCACCGGATCACTAAGACCTGCTTTCGCACCTGCTCGAGCCGTCACTCTCGCAGTCAAGCTAGCTTATGCCTTTGCACTAACCTCCTGATGTCCGACCAGGATTAGCTAACCTTCGTGCTCCTCCGTTACTCTTTAGGAGGAGACCGCCCCAGTCAAACTACCCACCAGACACTGTCCGCAACCCGGATTACGGGTCTACGTTAGAACACCAGCCATTAAAGGGTGGTATTTCAAGGATGGCTCCATGCAGACTGGCGTCCACACTTCAAAGCCTCCCACCTATCCTACACATCAAGGACCAGTGTTCAGTGTCAAGCTATAGTAAAGGTTCACGGGGTCTTTCCGTCTTGCCGCGGGTACACTGCATCTTCACAGCGAGTTCAATTTCACTGAGTCTCGGGTGGAGACAGCCTGGCCATCATTACGCCATTCGTGCAGGTCGGAACTTACCCGACAAGGAATTTCGCTACCTTAGGACCGTTATAGTTACGGCCGCCGTTTACCGGGGCTTCGATCAAGAGCTTCTCCTTACGGATAACCCCATCAATTAACCTTCCGGCACCGGGCAGGCGTCACACCGTATACGTCCACTTTCGTGTTTGCACAGTGCTGTGTTTTTAATAAACAGTTGCAGCCAGCTGGTATCTTCGACTGATTTCAGCTCCATGAGTAAATCACTTCACCTACATATCAGCGTGCCTTCTCCCGAAGTTACGGCACCATTTTGCCTAGTTCCTTCACCCGAGTTCTCTCAAGCGCCTTGGTATTCTCTACCTGACCACCTGTGTCGGTTTGGGGTACGATTTCGTGTTACCTGATGCTTAGAGGCTTTTCCTGGAAGCAGGGCATTTGTTACTTCAGCACCGTAGTGCCTCGTCATCACACCTCAGCGTTAAAAGGTACCGGATTTACCTGGAACCTCCGCCTACATGCTTAAACCGGGACAACCGTCGCCCGGCTAACATAGCCTTCTCCGTCCCCCCTTCGCAGTAACACCAAGTACAGGAATATTAACCTGTTTCCCATCGACTACGCCTTTCGGCCTCGCCTTAGGGGTCGACTCACCCTGCCCCGATTAACGTTGGACAGGAACCCTTGGTCTTCCGGCGTGCGGGTTTTTCACCCGCATTATCGTTACTTATGTCAGCATTCGCACTTCTGATACCTCCAGCATGCCTCACGACACACCTTCAACGGCTTACAGAACGCTCCCCTACCCAACAACACATAGTGTCGCTGCCGCAGCTTCGGTGCATGGTTTAGCCCCGTTACATCTTCCGCGCAGGCCGACTCGACCAGTGAGCTATTACGCTTTCTTTAAATGATGGCTGCTTCTAAGCCAACATCCTGGCTGTCTGTGCCTTCCCACATCGTTTCCCACTTAACCATGACTTTGGGACCTTAGCTGGCGGTCTGGGTTGTTTCCCTCTTCACGACGGACGTTAGCACCCGCCGTGTGTCTCCCGTGATAACATTCTTCGGTATTCGCAGTTTGCATCGGGTTGGTAAGTCGGGATGACCCCCTAGCCGAAACAGTGCTCTACCCCCGAAGATGAGTTCACGAGGCGCTACCTAAATAGCTTTCGGGGAGAACCAGCTATCTCCCGGTTTGATTGGCCTTTCACCCCCAGCCACAAGTCATCCGCTAATTTTTCAACATTAGTCGGTTCGGTCCTCCAGTTAGTGTTACCCAACCTTCAACCTGCCCATGGCTAGATCACCGGGTTTCGGGTCTATACCCTGCAACTTAACGCCCAGTTAAGACTCGGTTTCCCTTCGGCTCCCCTATTCGGTTAACC
>NZ_JAOWHL010000037.1:99803-235879 GCF_030332645.1 Citrobacter sp. Cpo091 | reverse complement strand
GTCCACCTGTGTGTCGTAACCCATCGTGCGCAGTGCCTTGTTGATGGTGTTCTCACTCATTGGCTTACGGGCATCGTGATCGCCGGGGAAGAGTAAATCCCCGTTGCCGGATAACAGTTTTAGCTGCTTCAGTACCGTTACCGCCTGTTTTGACAGCGGCACCAGATGCGGCGTTTTCATTTTTGCACCGCGTTCTGAGTAACGCACACCGGTGATGGGTTCCCGATTTGCAGGAAGTGTCCACATCGCATTATCCAGGTCGATCTCCGGCCAGCGGGCAAAACGTAATTCACTGGAGCGAATAAAAATCAGCAAATTAAGCTGTACCGCCAGCTTTGTCAGCAGTCTGCCTGAATAGCTTTCTATTCTTTCCAGTAGTTCCGGTAATTTTTCCAGCGGCAGGGCAGGGTAATGGTTTTTTGGTGGCGGGGCGATAGCGCCGCAGAGGTCATTGGCCGGGTTGCTTGTAATCAATCCTTCCTGTACGGCATAACGCATGATGACCGTGGTACGTTGCTGTATTCGTGCTGCTGTTTCCAGGCAACCTTTTTTCTCCGCTATCCGTAGCGGAATAAGCAGATCGGCAGTTTTCAGGTCAGTTACAAGGGCATTGCCGATGAGCGGGAAAATGTGCAACTCCAGTGACCTCAGGACTCTGGTGGCGTGTGCCTCACTCCAGCGAATGTTCGCGGCTACCCACTGACGGGAGACGGTCTCGAAGGTAATGCCGTTTTTTCTCGCCTGCTTGTCCTGCTGTTTCTTTACACCGGGATCGGCACCTGTGCTCAGTATTGTACGGGCTTCCTGGCGCAGTTTACGGGCCGTTGCCAGCGAGACAGTCGGGTAAGCGCCAAACGCCAGCTTTTTCTCTTTTCCGCCAAAGCGGTACTTAAGGTGCCAGAGTTTGGAACCGTTGGGTTTAATCAGCAGGTATAAACCTTGCGTGTCGCTGAGTTTGTAAGGTTTGTCGAGAGGTTTGGCGTGGCGGGTGGCGGTATCAGTCAGAGGCATTGTGGGGGCTCCGTAGTTTATCAAACCGGCAGGCCCCCAATTAAGCCCCCAAAAACTACGGATGTCAAAAAATCTGGCAGTACCTTGCGGTACTCCAGATTTTCATCAACTTACTGATTTTTCTATGTTCCCGGACGTATAGGAACGTCCCAAAACTAAAATAGTGGTGCCCGGACTCGGAATCGAACCAAGGACACGGGGATTTTCAATCCCCTGCTCTACCGACTGAGCTATCCGGGCAACGAGGCGCATTAAAACCGATTCGCTTCGTTTCGTCAACGAAATTTCTTCAAATCAACGCAGACTGCACAATCTATCACCACATTGTTGCTATCGCACGCATTCTCAGGCAAAAAATGCCGTCCACGCGGCGGAAAGCGGCATTGCCAGCAGAAGGGCAGGAAGCATATTCACAACCGCAAACATTTTGATTCCACAAATACGTAAACCGGTTGCCAACAACAGTAGCCCACCTACGGCGCTGAAATCGGCCATCATGGCTGGTGTCGTCAGGGGCAAAATAAGTGCTGCGCAGGTGGCAAGCGTTAGCTGGATTGCCAGCATTGGTACACAAATTGCCGATACCGCGATACCTAATGAACAGGCAAAAATGATGGCCGTGAAGAAATCAAGAAACGACTTGGCGATTAAAATATTCGGGTCGCCGGTCATCCCTTCATGTATCGCCCCGAAGATCCCGGTACCACTGGCGCAAAATAGCACGATGATGGCCACATAGCTCTGGATGAAGGATTCGTGCGTGGTGTTGGCATCCGACTGGGTGAAAAGCTGCTGCGCTTTGGCAACCGCGGTATTGATCCCTTTTTCCAGATAACAGAACTCGCCAATTAATGCACCGACCAACGTAGCCAGAACCATCACCGGTAGGTTAGCGCACTTGATAACCAGCAAAATACCAATTCCCAAAGAGCACAGTCCGAATATGGAGGTCATGGAGGCACGAATGCGTTCCGGTAAATGCTGACTGAGTAGTGCGCCGAGAACACCACCAAATAAAATAGCGCCAGCATTAATAAAGGGTCCAATTACCACGTTTGCTCCTGCATACCCATTATCGTCTTGATGCTAAAGGCAATTCTCTGGGTAAAATATGTTTTCAGATTGCATTATTATGCCGCGATTGACAGTCGAAATGCTTGTTTATCTGTGAGGTTCGGGCGCGGGATTTTATCTTGCGCCTGAAAGTGAAAGGTGCCATGATTGCGCGAATTTTCTCCTGTCTGAATGGGGCTGCCTGGGATGATATTACTCCCCCTACATCGCATTCAACATCGCCTTTTTGCGCGACGTTTGCCCCTTCCTGCGACTTATCTTTACGCTCCCACCATGCGGTGAGGGCAGCGCACGCTCACTGCAGGATAACAGTAAAATCAGAGGCTATCTGCTTTTACTGATGTCTGGCGGTCGGGGCTGGTAACCAGTTTGACCTGTCATTTCGTGGGCAAAGCAATGTGGCTTTGTCCGGGACTTTTGATTTTCCCGAAACGGGTTATTGCGCTTATGAAATCAATGAAAATTGCCGCCAGTGGAGAACTGGTTTCTCGTCTGTCCAGCCATCGTCAGGTGGTGTCGCTGGACAGTACTGATTTTACTGACGTTGCGGCAGTCGTCATTACCGTTGCGGATAGCCGCAGCGGGATCCTTGCTTTGCTGAAACGCACCGGTTTTCATATACCCGTGTTTCTGTTCGCAGAGTCGGATGTTGATCTGCCGATGGGTGTGAATGCGGTCATTCGCGGTCAGGCGCAGGACTGGCTGGAGCTGGAGTCTGCTGCCTGTCAGTATGAAGAAAATTTGCTGCCGCCGTTCTATGACACATTGACTCAGTATGTCGAGATGGGGAACAGCACATTTGCCTGCCCAGGACATCAACACGGTGAGTTCTTTAAAAAGCATCCCGCGGGGCGCCATTTCTACGAGTTCTTTGGCGAGAATCTGTTTCGCGCGGATATGTGCAACGCCGACGTTAAGCTTGGCGATCTGCTGATTCATGAAGGCTCGGCGAAACATGCGCAGAAATTTGCCGCGAAAGTTTTCCACGCGGATAAAACCTACTTTGTGCTGAACGGGACCTCTGCGGCCAATAAAGTAGTAACCAATGCGCTGCTGACGCGCGGCGATCTGGTGCTGTTTGACCGTAATAACCATAAGTCGAACCACCACGGTGCGCTGATCCAGGCGGGTGCGACGCCGGTGTATCTGGAAGCGGCGCGTAATCCGTTTGGCTTTATTGGCGGTATTGACGAGCACTGCTTTGATGAGGAGTATCTGCGCCAGCAACTTCGCGAGGTTGCGCCGCAAAAGGCCGATCAACCGCGCCCGTTCCGTCTGGCGATCATTCAGCTCGGCACCTATGACGGTACGATCTACAATGCCCGGCAGGTGATCGACAAGATCGGTCATCTGTGTGATTACATCCTGTTTGACTCTGCATGGGTCGGCTACGAACAATTTATTCCGATGATGGCCGATGGGTCACCGCTGCTGTTGGATCTCGATGCTAACGATCCGGGGATCTTTGTCACCCAGTCGGTACACAAACAGCAGGCCGGATTCTCGCAAACCTCGCAGATCCACAAAAAGGATAACCATATTCGCGGTCAGGCGCGGTTCTGCCCGCATAAGCGTCTGAATAATGCATTTATGCTGCATGCTTCTACCAGTCCGTTTTACCCGCTGTTTGCAGCGCTGGACATTAACGCCAAAATCCATGAAGGCGAGAGCGGTCGTCGGCTGTGGGCGGAGTGTGTGACGCTGGGCATTGAGGCCCGTAAAGCGATTATTACCCGCTGTAAGATGATTCAGCCGTTTGTTCCCCCGGTAGTTGATGGCAAACCGTGGGAAAGCTATCCGACGCAGGTGATTGCCAGCGAGCGTCGCTTCTTTAGCTTCGAACCAGGTGCTAAATGGCATGGTTTTTCCGGTTACGCGCGCGACCAGTATTTCGTCGATCCTTGCAAACTGCTGTTAACCACTCCGGGCATTGACGCACAAACCGGGCAATATACCGAGTTTGGTATTCCGGCGACGATTCTGGCGCATTACCTGCGTGAAAACGGCATCGTGCCGGAGAAATGCGACCTTAACTCGATTCTGTTCCTGCTGACCCCGGCAGAAAGCGCAGAGAAACTGGCGCAACTGGTGGCGATGCTGGCGCAGTTTGAGCAGCATATTGAAGACGATACGCCGCTGGCAGATGTGCTGCCCACCATCTTCAATAAGTATCCGGTACGCTATCGGGATTACACCCTGCGTGAACTGTGCCAGGAGATGCACTCACTGTACGTCAGCTTTGATGTGAAAGATCTGCAAAAAGCGATGTTCCGTCAGGAAAGTTTACCTGCCGTGGCGATGAACCCACAGGATGCGAACAGCGCTTTTATCCGTGGTGATGTTGAACTGGTGCGGATTAGTGAAGCAGCTGGCCGCATTGCGGCGGAAGGTGCGCTGCCTTATCCTCCGGGCGTGCTGTGCGTGGTACCGGGCGAAGTATGGGGTGGCGCGGTACAGCAATATTTCCTGGCGCTGGAAGAGGGCGTAAACCTGCTGCCAGGCTTCTCGCCGGAGCTGCAAGGTGTTTACAGTGAAACGGATGCAGACGGTATTAAGCGTCTGTATGGATATGTTGTGAAGTAAGCGCAAAAAAAGCGGGTTACCTTTTGGCAACCCGCTTTTCTCTGAGTAAACGTTAGTGCGCGATAGTCTGGGTGCCTGCTGGAACGCGTACGTGTTTGTATTTAAACAGCGCAACGAAGGCAAAAGCCAGAACCAGCGAGTAACCTGCGAAGATCAACCACACGGTCTGCCAGTCGGTAATACCGTTCAGCGTATAGTGTTCAACGACTTTACCGCTCACCAGTCCGCCCAGAATACAACCGAAGCCGTTGGTCATCATCAGGAACATACCCTGTGCGCTGGCGCGGATTTCAGGGCGTACTTCTTTCTCCACGAACACAGAACCAGAGATGTTGAAGAAGTCGAAGGCGCAGCCGTAAACAATCATCGACAGAACCAGCAGCACGGTACCGAACGGCGTTGGATCGCCGTAGGCAAACAGGCCGAAGCGCAGCATCCACGCCACAATACTGATAAGCATCACGTTCTTAATACCGTAACGGCTTAAGAAGAACGGGATGGTCAGGATAAACAGCGTCTCGGAAATCTGTGAAATCGACATCATCACCGATGCGTGTTCCACGATAAAGCTACCGGAGAACAGTGGGTTGTTATCGAAGCTGTGCAGGAAGGTGTTACCAAACATATTGGTAATCTGCAGCTCTGCGCCCAGCATCATTGAGAAGATGAAGAAAATCGCCATACGCTTGTTTTTAAACAGCGCGAAAGCATCCAGACCGAGCATTGATGTCCAGCTCTGGTTTTTCTGCTGATTGGCAACCGGAATATGCGGCAGCGTCAGGGTGAACAGTACCAGTACCAGGGACAATGTCGCACCGATGTACAGCTGCATATGGCTCAGTTCAAAGCCGGAGAAGCTCACGGCCCACATCGCCAGAATAAAGCCGATGGTGCCCCAGATACGAATTGGCGGGAAGTCGGTAACGATATCCATCCCGGCAGATTGCAGGCGATAGTAGGAGATGGTGTTGATTAGCCCCAGTGTTGGCATATAGGCCAGGGAGTTAAGCAAGATCACAAAGAACATGGCCCCTGGCGTGGTGACTTCGGCTGCGGCAAACAGCGTTCCTGCACCGACCAGGTGGCAAAGGGCGTAAACCCACTTAGCACTGATCCATTTATCGGCCACGATCCCTAACAGCGTTGGCATAAGCACGGCGGCGATCCCCAGCGAGCTATACACCGCGCCAATGGATGCACCATCGAATTTAAGGGTGACAAACATATAGGAGCCGAGGGTAGTGAGCCAACTACCCCATAAGCAGAACTGCAGAAACGAGAGAACTTTCAGCTGCAGCTTAAGATTCATGTTAATTTCCTCACACCGTAATGCGGATGAATGTTTTAAAAGGCACATTTGCCGTGGCTATATGATGTGATTCTATCAATGAGATGCACTCTTTTTTTGTTACCTGTGACAAATATTTGCAAACAATTTCTGATTGCAAAGCAAAAGAGTGATGGAGTTAACATTTTTGGTGCTTCAGGCCCCCGGTTTAGGGGGCTGAAGGGGGATACATTAGCGGCGTCGATAGGATTTTTGTGCGGAATTGACCTTGTAAAGGTATCGGCGTGATTCAGCAGAGGGATGTCGGGTGGTCAGCGTTTGATAAACGTCACCAGGAGACATGCTGTTAATGATATTCGCGGCCTGAATTTTATCGTTCGAGAACACGCGTAGCACGCTGCCCGCGCCGCCGTTATACGCGGTGATTACCGCATAGCGACGTGAGGTCGGATTATCGATACCGCCCAAATAGACATTGTTGAGCATTGCCAGATAGGCCGTACCGGTATCAATGTTGCTGGCCGGGTCAAACAAGAAGCTACGGCTTGGTGTGCCTGAGCGCCCTTGCGAGCGGAACACATCTTTCCCGGCGCTGTGCTGTACCACCTGCATCAGTCCCAGCGCATCGGCATGGCTCACCGCATACGGGTTAAACGAGGATTCGGTTTGCATGATAGCCAGAATCAGCGACTCGTCGACGCCATACTTACGTGAAGCCTGACGCACCATGCCAACGTATTTATGCGCGCGCTTATCAAGGTGGTTCGGTACCAGATTGATCGTCACGCTATAGATGATACGCAGGCCATTGCTGCGGCTTTTAAGTCGTGTTTGCAGCAGGTAGTTGGCAAAGTTGGTGGCACGTCCCTCCCAACGAATGGGCTGGCCGGTATTATCAACCACCTGTCCGTACAGGAATGGCTCTTTGGAAATCTTAATGTCGTCGACATCGGAATAGAGGTCGATAGATCCCGGATCATCGCCCATCAGCAATGTCTTAATAATCGCCCGACGCAGGTGTCCGGCGGGATCTGTCCCGGCAATGGTCTCGACGGTTATCGTACCGTCATCAAAGTTGATGTGGCTGCGGGTTTGATACTGATCGGTATACTTGACGTAGTCCTTCGGACCCGCAATCAGCACTTCCTTAAATCCCCACAAATTCTCAATATTATGGGCAAATTGCCCCATCAGAATATCAAAACCGTTGGTATCCTTGACCCAGGCTTCGTTATAGGAATCGCCTTTTTTGGTCGAACTGGAACAGGAGATGAGCAACGGCGCAATAACGGCAAGCGCGAGAAATTTTTTCATCATTCCGGGAGTGCGTGTTGTGTTTGTTGTTTGCAAGGACCAGATTAAAACGTAGGCCGGATAAGCGCAGCGCCATCCGGCAACGGTTCTTATGATTCTGGCGTATAGCCTTCAATATGCACATCCTTACCTTCAAACAGGAAGTTAATCATCTCCTGTTCCAGTAACTTACGGTGTTCGACGTTCATCATATTGAGTTTTTTCTCGTTAATCAGCATGGTCTGTTTATGCTGCCATTGCGCCCATGCTTCTTTAGAAATCTCGTTATAAATGCGTTTTCCCAGATCGCCCGGGTACAGCTGAAAATCCTGGCCTTCTGCTTCGCGTTGCAGGAAAGTGCAAAAAATCGTTCTGCTCATAAAAAGTCCTCTCTATCGTCCGGTACGTTAAACGTGTGTACCGGCACGTAATTGCTGTAACAAACGCTCCACGGGGGCCGCCAGTCCGACCGACGGCGGTTGCGCTAAGTTATACCAGAGCGCGTTGCCTTCATCCATGCATGAGGTGAATGAAGACACGGGAAGCCACATAGGCACAATATCTAAGTGGAAATGGCTAAAGGTATGGCGAAACGCATTAAGTTGGGTCAGATTATCTGCGTTAATTTGTCGTTGCGCCAGCCAGTTGCGCAGTCCATCTTCGTCGTCAAACTGCGGAAAACAGTATAAACCACCCCACAAGCCGCTGGGCGGTCGCTGTGAGAGCAGCACTTCGTCATCATGCTGCATCAGTAAAAAATAGCCCGTTCGTTCCGGTAACGTCTGTTTGGGCTTTTTACCGGGATACAGCGCCCAACTTGCATTGGCGCTCGCCACACAGCCATTTTCCAACGGACACAGGGAACATTTAGGTTTTGAGCGCGTACAGACCATGGCGCCTAAATCCATCATCGCCTGATTAAAACGCTCAACACCCTGGGCCGGCGTAACTTGCTCGCTCAGCTCCCACAGCTTCTTTTCGACCTCTTTTTTACCCGGCCAGCCGCTTACAGCATAACAGCGAGCCAGCACGCGTTTGACGTTACCGTCGAGAATCGGAAAATGCTGACCCAGAGAGAGAGAAAGGATCGCGCCTGCGGTTGAACGTCCGACGCCAGGTAGGGCGGCTACTTCATCAAAGGTTTGCGGAAATATACCGCTATGCAGCGTCACAACCTGCTGCGCGGCTTTATGCAGATTACGCGCACGGGCGTAATAACCCAGCCCGGTCCACAAATGCAGAACTTCATCCAGCGGCGCATGGGCTAAATCCGTTACCGTTGGGAAGCGCGCCATAAAGCGCTCAAAATAAGGGATAACGGTCGCAACCTGAGTTTGTTGCAGCATTACCTCAGAGAGCCATACTTTGTAAGGCGTCTTGTCAATTTGCCAGGGCAGCGTTTTCCGCCCGTATTTGTCGTACCAGCTCAAAACCTGAGCCGAAAATTGAGACGCTTGCATGATTACCGTTTCATTATTGCCGGGGGCAAGATTGCAGCACAGCGGCAACGGGGTGTAAACCGGAACTTTCCGCTGCTCACTTTCTTCCTTTACTTGCATCCGGCAACTAACTTTGGATAATGCCCGTTTTCAGAACTCAAACACAGCAGACTAAACTTTTATGAAGAACGACGTCATTTCACCGGAATTTGATGAAAACGGCCGCCCTCTGCGCCGGATTCGTAGTTTTGTTCGTCGCCAGGGGCGACTGACGAAAGGGCAGGAACACGCGCTGGAAAACTACTGGCCGGTGATGGGCGTTGAGTTCAGCGAAGAGCCTGTAGATTTCGCAGAACTGTTTGGCCGTGACGCGCCAGTCACGCTGGAAATCGGTTTTGGTATGGGAGCGTCGCTGGTTGCAATGGCGAAAGCGCGTCCGGAACAGAATTTCCTCGGCATTGAGGTTCACTCACCGGGCGTTGGTGCGTGTCTGGCTTCAGCCCATGAAGAGGGTGTCGAGAACCTGCGCGTCATGTGCCATGATGCCGTTGAAGTCCTGCATAAAATGATTCCTGACAATTCTTTATCTATGGTTCAGCTGTTTTTCCCTGACCCGTGGCATAAAGCACGTCATAATAAACGCCGTATCGTTCAGGTACCGTTTGCTGAGCATATCTTAAGTAAGCTGAAGCTGGGCGGCGTGTTCCATATGGCGACCGACTGGGAAGCGTATGCGGAGCACATGCTTGAAGTGATGTCCTCGATTGACGGGTATAAAAACCAGTCAGAGAGTAACGATTATGTACCGCGCCCGGAATCGCGCCCGGTAACCAAATTTGAACAACGTGGTCATCGTCTTGGCCACGGCGTATGGGACTTAATGTTCGAGAGGGTGAAATAATGGCAAAGAACCGTAGCCGTCGTCTGCGTAAAAAGATGCACATCGAAGAATTCCAGGAAGTAGGATTTTCGGTTGCATGGCGTTTCCCGGAAGGTACATCTGGAGAGCAGGTCGATCAAATCGTTGATGACTTTATCAATGAAGTCATCGAACCGAACAAGCTGGCTTTTGACGGCAGCGGCTATCTGGCCTGGGAAGGTCTGATCTGTCTGCAGGAAATCGGCAAATGCACCGAAGAACACCAGGCAATCGTGCGTAAGTGGCTGGAAGAGCACAAACTCGAAGAAGTGCGTACCAGCGAACTTTTCGATATTTGGTGGGACTAAGTAGCACAGGGTCGGCAAATGCCGGCCCGATTTGTATTGAGGGAAAGATATGATGCGCAAAACGCTGCTGGCGGCAGTCCTAACGTTCACGGCGATGGCCGCACATGCAGATTACCAGTGCAGCGTCACCCCGCGTGACGATGTGATTTTGAGCCCACAAACGGTGCAGGTGAAGGGCGAGAATGGCGACCTGGTTATTACCCAGGCTGGTGATGTCACCTTCAACGGTAAACAGTACAACCTGAACGCCGCACAGCGTGAGCAGGCCAAAGATTATCAGGCGGCGTTGCGTAGCAGCCTGCCGTGGATCGACGAAGGTGCCAGAGCGCGCGTAGAGAAAGGTCGCGTGGCGCTGGACAAAATCATCGCCAAAGAGGTCGGTGAAAGCAGCAACATGCGTGGCCGCTTAACCAAGCTGGATGCGCAATTGAAAGAGCAGATGAACCGCATCATCGAGCATCGAACTGATGGCCTGACTTTCCATTATAAGGCGATTGATCAGGTCCGCGCGGACGGACAACAGCTGGTGAATCAGGCGATGGGCGGCATTTTGCAGGACAGCATCAACGAGATGGGAGCGAAAGCCGTGCTCAAAGGCGGTGGTAATCCACTGCAGGGCGTACTCGGAAGCCTCGGTGGTTTGCAGACCTCAATTCAGAACGAATGGAAGAATCAGGAACAAAACTTCCAGCAGTTTGGCAAAGATGTTTGTTCCCGCGTTGTGACGCTGGAAAACGATCGTAAAACGCTGGTTAGCACTCTGAAATAATCTTCACCTCTTATTAACGGCACAGAAACATTCTGTGCCGTTTTATTTTGTATATTTCTGTTTTTTTGATATCCATCTCTAAGAACGGCAATTTGGTGGAGATATAAATCTGGTTAATTGGAACTCGTCACATTATTCATCTGTAGGATAGACATAATGCTGCAAATTCAAGTAACTGGAGAAATAACATGGAGTTTTTCAAGAAAACGGCACTTGCCGCACTGGTTATGGGTTTCAGCGGCGCGGCGCTTGCACTGCCAAACATCACCATTTTAGCGACCGGCGGAACGATTGCCGGCGGTGGTGATTCCGCGACAAAATCTAACTACACGGCAGGCAAGGTTGGCGTAGAAAATCTGGTTGAGGCCGTACCTCAATTGAAAGATATCGCTGTCGTTAAAGGCGAGCAGGTGGTGAATATCGGCTCCCAGGATATGAATGACGAAGTCTGGTTAACGCTGGCGAAAAAGATTAATACCGAGTGTGATAAAACCGACGGCTTCGTGGTAACACATGGTACGGATACCATGGAAGAAACCGCCTATTTCCTCGACCTGACCGTCAAGTGTAACAAACCGGTGGTGCTGGTCGGCGCAATGCGTCCGTCTACGGGTATGAGCGCTGATGGCCCGTTTAACCTGTATAACGCAGTAGTAACTGCCGCAGACAAAGCCTCTGCCAACCGCGGAGTGCTGGTGGTGATGAACGACACCGTTATGGATGGTCGTGACGTGACTAAAACCAACACTACCGACGTCGCTACCTTCAAATCCGTTAACTACGGCCCGTTGGGTTACATCCATAACGGTAAAATCGACTACCAGCGTACGCCTGCGCGTAAGCACACCACGTCTACTCCGTTCGATGTGTCTAAGCTGACCGAGCTGCCGAAGGTTGGAATTGTTTATAACTACGCTAACGCCTCTGATCTGCCGGCAAAAGCGCTGGTGGATGCGGGTTACGCCGGGATCGTCAGTGCGGGTGTAGGTAACGGTAACCTGTATAAAACCATTTTCGATACGCTGGCAACCGCCGCGCATAAAGGTACCGTTGTAGTGCGTTCATCCCGTGTACCAACGGGCGCCACTACACAGGATGCAGAAGTTGATGATGCAAAATACGGATTTGTGGCTTCAGGTTCCCTGAACCCGCAAAAAGCACGTGTTCTGCTGCAGCTTGCGCTGACTCAAACCAAGGATCCTAAGCAGATCCAGGAAATGTTTAATCAGTATTAATCGATGAAGGTGGCTGCGCTTACCGCCCTAACCCTGTAGGCCGGATAAGACGCAGCCGCCATCCGGCAATTTTCCTGATGGCGCTACGCTTATCAGGCCTACGTTCACCAGCCATCACTCCGCCAGAAACAGCTCCAGCAGCGAATTCAAGAACAGCTTACCGTGTTGGGTAATCTGCCAGTACTCATCGCATTCACTCAGGTAGCCCTGGGAAATAGCCTCATCGATCTGTCGACGAATAACGTCTTCGGTAAGACCGGTATATTGCGTAAACTCCGCGCGAGGCGCGGCTTCCAGCAGCCGGAAACGGTTCATGAAGAACTCGAACGGCTTATCGGCTTCGGCGACATCGCGCTGGCTTTCGAGATAACGCCCTTGCATATACCCACGCGGATGCCGTGTTTTGGTGGTGCGCAGGATGCGTCCGTCAGGGAATGTGATCTTACCGTGTGCGCCGCAGCCAATGCCAAGATAGTCGCCAAAACGCCAGTAGTTAAGGTTGTGCTGACACTGATAACCCGGTCTGGCGTAGGCTGAGGTTTCGTACTGCTGATATCCCGCGGCGGTCAGTAGCTGGTGGCCTTGCTCAAAAATATCCCACAGCGCGTCATCGTCCGGTAAAACCGGCGGTCGGGAACCGAACAGCGTGTTGGGTTCGATGGTTAACTGATACCAGGAAAGATGCGGTGGGTTGAGCGCGATGGCCTGCTGTAAATCGCCCAGCGCCTCTTCCAGCGTCTGATCCGGCAAACCATGCATCAGGTCGAGGTTAAAGCTGCGTAGCCCCAGACCGCTCGCCAGGTGTGCTGCTCGTTTGGCTTCTTCCGGCCCGTGAATACGTCCCAGACGTTCGAGTTTGGCGGAGCTAAAGCTCTGTACGCCAATCGAGATACGGTTGACGCCAGCGCGTTGATAATCCACAAAGCGATCGGCTTCCACCGTCCCGGGATTCGCCTCCATCGTGATTTCTGCATCTTCGGCCAGATTCAGCCGTGCTCGCACGCCGTCGAGCAGCGTTTGCATCGCCGGGCCAGAAAGCAGGCTCGGCGTGCCACCACCGATAAAAATCGTCTTTACTTCACGGCCCTGGGCATGGGCTACCTCAGTATCCAGATCGCTCAGCAGATGCTGCACATAGTCGTCATGAGGGACTTCGCCCTTTAGCGCATGCGAGTTGAAGTCGCAGTACGGGCATTTCTGCACGCACCACGGGATGTGAATATAAAGACTTAGCGGCGGAAGCTTAACCATTACGCAGGGCATCCAGCAGCAGCTTTAGCGCCTGTCCGCGGTGAGAAATTGCACTCTTTTCTTCACGGGTCAGTTCGGCTGCGGTTTTCCCTTCAGACGGCACAAAGAAGATCGGGTCGTAGCCAAAACCACCGTTTCCGGCAGGTTCGCGGGTAATCACGCCCGGCCAGCTTCCGTGGCAAACAACAGGCGTTGGATCGTCTGCATGGCGCATATACACCAGCACGCAGTGGAACTGCGCCTGGCGCTTGTCATCAGGAATATCCTGCAGGGTGTGAAGCAGTTTTTCCAGGTTCTGCTGATCGGTCGCATCTTCGCCGGAATAGCGGGCTGAATAGATACCCGGCGCGCCGCCAAGGGCATTTACTGCCAGACCTGAGTCATCAGCAATGGCCGGTAAGCCGGTAATTTGCGCGGCATGACGCGCCTTCAGAATGGCGTTCTCAATAAACGTCAGCCCGGTCTCGTCTGCAGAATCAACACCCAGTTCCGTTTGGGCAACAACATCAAGACCGAAATCACTCAGAAGAGAGGCGAGTTCACGCACTTTACCGGCATTGCCGGTCGCGAGGACAACTTTTTGCATGGGATACCTAATCAGTTAACGCCGCAATTTCGGGCGGGATCTGTTGCGGATGAATGATTTTAACCTGTTTGTGACGACCAAGCTCGCCCTTCTCAATGACGACCTGGCTTTTTGCCACACGGAACTGTTTGCCGAGAAACTTCACCAGATGGCTATTGGCCTGGCCATCTACTGGCGGGGCGGTAATGGCGACTTTAACTTCGTCGCCATGTAAACCCACAATACTGTCACGGCTGGCTTTAGGCTGAATGTAGAGCCGTAAAACCAGACCGTCGTCGCAGGGTGTAACGGCACTCATAGCGCCATCCACAGCCCCGGCAGCAGCATGTTGCCTGTCGCCTGTAACACTTCCGCGATGCCCATGTTAATAACGTAGAGCAGCAGAACCAGAATCATTGGGGAGAAATCTATCCCGCCCATGCCTGGAAGTATGCGACGAATAGGACGCAGCAGCGGATCTGCCAGTTGAATTAGCACGTACTCTACAGGACTGCGGCCCTGGCTGACCCAGCTCATAATTGCCATCACCAGCAGCACCCAGAAAATCAACAGCCCGATAGTCTTCAGGACAATCAGTACGGCGGCGATCCAGATGATCGGCTGGAACGTGACCACCTTAAACAGCACGATTGCTTTGATAAAGCTGAGAACGAGCGCAACTAATGCCGATGCGCTGTCGATCGGCCCCATCGGGGGAATAATGCGGCGTAACGGCCCAATGATGGGCTGAGTGATTTTCACTATAAACTGCGAGAACGGGTTGTAAAAATCGCAGCGAGACCATTGCATCCACACGCGCAGCAACAGCGCCATGGTATACAGCTCAATTACCGTTGAGAGCAGGAAGGTCAACGTATTCATGGTGTTCCTTAGTTTTCCTTATTTTTTAGTGTAATCACGAGCACCAAAAATGGCAGTGCCAATGCGCACCATCGTGCTACCCGCCGCGATGGCGGCATCCATATCATCAGACATTCCCAGTGAGAGAGTGTCGATGCCTGGGTAGCGTGTTTTCAACCCGGCAAATGCTACCGCCATTTGCTGTGCAACTTCAAACTGCCTTACATAATCTGACTCTGGAGCCGGAATCGCCATCAGACCACGCAGGGTAATGCGCGGCAGTGCAGCGACTTCAGCGGCCAGTGCATCAAGCTCTGCCAGCGGAATTCCTGACTTACTGTTCTCATCGCTGATATTAATTTGAATCAGTACATTGAGCGGCGGCAGTTCCGCCGGGCGCTGTTCGCTCAGGCGGGCAGCGATACGCAGACGGTCGATCGTATGGCACCAGTCAAAGTGCTCGGCGACCAGACGACTTTTGTTGGACTGCAGCGGGCCGATAAAGTGCCACTGCAGATCGTTGACACCTTTTTCCTGGAAGTAGCGGATTTTATCCACCCCTTCCTGCATATAGTTTTCACCGAAGGCACGCTGCCCTGCGGTAATGGCTTCTTCGATGGCGCTCGCAGGTTTGGTTTTACTGACTGCAAGCAACGTAACTTCTTCTGAAGACCGCCCGCAACGCGTCGCGGCGGCTGAGATTTTGTCCCGGACATGTGCCAGGTTATGCGCGATATCGTTCATTTTCCGAGGATGTTCATATGAATATGGAAGAAATAGTGGCCCTTAGTGTAAAGCATAACGTGTCGGATCTACACCTGTGCAATGCATGGCCTGCGCGCTGGCGCATACGTGGAAAAGTCGAAATCGCACCCTTTACTACGCCTGACGTGGAGAATCTGCTGATGTGCTGGCTCAGTGAGCAACAACAGGTACAGTGGCAGGAACAGGGGCAGATTGATTTTGCTATTGCGCTGGCAGGTTCCCAGCGGCTGCGCGCCAGTGCTTTTGTTCATCAACAGGGAACCTCACTGGCGCTAAGATTGCTCCCGCTTGATTGTCCATGTTTAGACGATCTCCAGACCCCTGACGTCATACCTGAACTGCTGCGCAGTGAAAATGGGTTAATTCTGGTGACAGGCGCTACCGGTAGCGGTAAATCAACGACCCTGGCGGCGATGGTAGAGTACCTTAATCAGCATGTTGCGGGGCATATTCTGACGCTGGAAGACCCGATTGAATATCGCTACACCAGCCAGCGTTGTCTTATTCACCAACGGGAGGTGGGCGTACACTGCGCTTCTTTTGCCGCTGGTTTACGCGGCGCGCTGCGTGAAGATCCCGACGTCATTTTGCTGGGCGAGCTACGCGACGCGGAAACCATTCGTCTGGCGTTAACCGCAGCGGAAACTGGGCATCTGGTGCTGGCAACGTTACATACGCGAGGGGCGGCGCAGGCCATCGCGCGGCTGGTGGATACCTTTCCCGCACAGGAGAAAGATCCGGTGCGTAATCAGCTGGCAGACAGCCTGCGGGCGGTACTTTCGCAAAAGCTGGAGGAAGATAAACAGGGAGGGCGCGTGGCGCTATTTGAGCTGCTCGTCAACACGCCAGCCGTGGGCAATTTGATTCGTGAAGGGAAAACGCATCAGCTACCCGGCGTAATTCAAACCGGGCTGCAGACAGGTATGCAGACATTTGCACAAAGCCAGCAGCAGCGTCAGGCGCAGGGGCGGATTTAGTAGCCCTGCTCGAAATAGCTTTCGAGGATGACCACGGCAGAAGCGGAATCTACTTTGCCTTTATTCAACGCCCGATAACCGCCTTGTTCAAACAGGCCGGAGCGGGCCTCGACAGTGCTCAAGCGTTCATCATGCAGCGTTACGGTTACGCCAAAGCGACCGTGAATACGGTTAGCGAACTTACGCGCGCGCGCGGTAAGGGGCTGTTCTGTGCCATCCATGTTGAGTGGTAGGCCGACAATGATTTCATCCGGCTGCCATTCTTTCAGCAGGCGTTCAATCAAACTCCAGTCTGGCGTACCGTCCTGCGCCTTAATGGCGGGCAACGGTCTGGCCGTACCGGTAATGCGCTGACCAACAGCAACACCAATACTTTTCGTACCAAAATCAAAAGAGAGTAATGTTCCGCTCATCAGGCATGTCCCGCCACGCCAGGCATGGTCTGAATATCTATCCCGATAAGCTTCGCCGCATCGCGCCAGCGGTCGGCAATCGGCGTTTTGAATAAGATGTTGAGGTCTGCGGGCGCCGTGAGCCAGGCGTTATCCAGTAACTCTTGTTCCAGTTGACCTTTTTCCCATGATGAATAACCCAGCGCAACCAGCACTTCGGACGGTTGCTCCTGCGTACCCAGGGTTTCTAGTACATCGCGGGAGGTTGTGATGATGGTGTTATCTGAGATGCGAATACTGGAGGCAAAGCGTGACGGTGGAGTGTGGAGAATAAATCCACGGTCTTCCGCCAGCGGGCCGCCGAGCATCACTGGTTTATCCAGACGTATGGCCGGATCGCGTTCTTCTGGGGTAATCTTCAGCTTTTCCAGAATCCCTTCAATTTGTAAGTTTTCCAGAGGCTTATTAACGATAATCCCCATTGCTCCGTTCTCATTATGTTCACAGATGTACACCACGGAACGGCGGAAAATCGGATCCTGGAGAGCAGGCATGGCAATCAGAAAGTGATGCTGTAAATTCATTGTCAGAGGTTCTGTTTCCTGGTTCAAAAAAGCAACAGAGCCCAGTATGTGGGCAAAGCTCGAAGATGTCACCCTCTGAAGATAGCATTGCCGGATGACGGCTTCGCCTAATCCGGTCTGCGGGGTGCAATTTCAGGCCGGATAAGACGCATGGCGTCGCTATCCGGCAACGTATTTATTTCTGCAAACGCGCCTCAATGGCATCCATCAGCATACCGGTAATCGAAACCGGGAACTCTGCTTCGATTTCACGAATACAGGTTGGGCTGGTAACGTTAATTTCCGTCAGACGATCGCCAATGATATCCAGACCGACAAAAATCAAACCTTTCGCTTTCAGCGTTGGCCCAATGCGACGTGCAATTTCCCAGTCGCTGTCGGTCAATGGACGCGGCTCGCCACGACCGCCAGCGGCCAGGTTGCCACGGGTTTCGCCGCCCTGCGGAATACGCGCCAGGCAATAAGGAACGGGTTCGCCATCGACTACCAGGACGCGTTTATCGCCATCTTTAATTGCTGGCAGATAGTTCTGCGCCATGCAGTAGCGGGTACCGTGCTCGGTCAGCGTTTCAGCAATGACGCCAAGGTTCGGGTCGCCTTCTTTCACACGGAAAATAGATGCGCCGCCCATGCCATCCAGCGGTTTGAGAATGATGTCGCTGTGTTTTTGCCAGAAGGCTTTCAGCTGCGCTTTGTTACGCGTGACCAGCGTTTCCGGCGTCAGATCGGCAAACCATGCGGTGAACAGTTTTTCGTTGCAGTCGCGCAGGCTCTGCGGTTTGTTGACGATCAGCGTCCCTTTTTCTTCTGCACGTTCCAGAATATAGGTAGCGTAGATGAACTCGGTATCAAACGGCGGATCCTTACGCATCAGAATAACGTCCAGGTCTGCCAGCGGGAGATCCTGCTCGCTCTTGAACTCATACCATTTGTCGTAGTTCTGCTCTACGCTCAGGGTACGCGTATGGGCGCGGGCTTCACCGTTGATCAGATAAAGATCGGCCATCTCCATATAATGAATTTCGTAACCGCGACGTTGCGCTTCCAGCAGCATAGCGAAGCTGGAATCTTTCTTGATGTTGATGCTTGCGATGGGATCCATCACGATGCCGAGCTTGATCATTTTCTTCTCCGTTTATGCCTTAGCCCAGATCGCCAAAACGCACCTGTAGCGCAGTAATGGCGGTGAGCGCGGTTGTCTCAGTACGCAGAACGCGAGGTCCTAACAGAATATCAGTAAACTGATAACGTGCGGTCATGGCAATTTCATCTGCCGACAACCCGCCTTCCGGGCCAATCAGCAAGCGGATGCGTTCCACCGGCAGCGGCAGAGTATTGATGCTGGCGCTGGCGCGCGGATGCAGGTTCAGTTTCAGACTTTCGTCCTGTTCCGCGCACCATGCTTCCAAATCCATTGCCGGGCGAATTTCGGGCACCCGGTTACGACCGCACTGTTCGCAGGCGGCAATGGCGATTTTCTGCCACTGCTGGAGCTTCTTGTTCAGGCGTTCACTGTCCAGTTTAACGCCGCAGCGCTCAGAAAAAAGTGGCGTAATGAGGCTTACAC
Organism: Citrobacter sp. Cpo091; assembly: GCF_030332645.1. Taxonomy (NCBI): domain Bacteria; kingdom Pseudomonadati; phylum Pseudomonadota; class Gammaproteobacteria; order Enterobacterales; family Enterobacteriaceae; genus Citrobacter; species Citrobacter sp. Cpo091. The sequence goes on along the minus strand of NZ_JAOWHL010000037.1, from coordinate 216,998 downwards.
CCAGTTCGATCGATTTCTGGATAGTAAATTCCATTTTTTCGCCACGCGACATCACCTGACCCAGGTGGATGTGTAACGGCGACTCACGATCGTCGAGTTCAGCGTTAAGTACCTTCACATCCACGCTTTTTTTACTGGCGTGGGTGATTTCAGCGTCGAATACCTGATTGCTGCCATCAAACAGCTGTAGCGCCTGGCCCGGTCCCATACGCAGCACGCGGCCGATATGGTTGGCTGCATCTTCACACAGTGAAATTTGGCTGCCGGAAGTGATTGGCTCAGGGTGATAAATGCGAGGAATGCGCATAGTTAAACATCCGCGTCATGGCCCTGGGCTACGAAAGGCCAGGGCATGGTTAAAAATATTGACGCTAGTGTAGGTTAGCTCTTTTGCGCCTGGCAAGCGCGTTGCACATATGGGTTATGGTTCCCCTGTACCTTTGCAATGCGTTCGTCGCGCTCACACTCCCAGTCGGTGACCGGATATTGCTTATTCCAGGCGTTAAAAAGCTGAGTTTGCTGGCGGGAGAGCGTTAGAGAGTACTGGTCGCGCATGTAAAAATAGGTACGAGCAATGGCACCGCGGGCGCGGGCCGGCGGCTCGGCAACTTTCTCTTTGAAGTCGACCTTCATGGCGCATTGCCCATACTGACCCTCGCCACCGTTCCACTGGCTGTACATGAAGTTAGCGCGATCGCCATTTACCTCACCCACCGCAGGTTGCAGGTTATGCATGTCGCTTTCCATCTTACGATAGACCGGATCTTTGGCGCAGTTTTTACGCCCTCCGTCCTGCCAGCACTGACGCTGATGACCAAATTGCCAGGCGGGGACAACGTGCTCCCATTCAATTCGACTGGCGCGGTTTTCATTTTTTCGCACTTTATAGCCGCAGGATTCGAGGTCAACGACCCCTTTTTTGCCTTGCCAGTTAATTTTACAACCGCAGTAGAAATCGCCCGGTGCATCGGCGTTAACCTTGACACCTGCTGCTTTTGCCTGAGAAAAACTGTTGATGCCTTCGGCTAAAACTGGGCCTGAAAACGCAGCGGCTAACAGGGCCGCAGCAAAAGAAAAATGACGGTACATCACAAACTCCGTGTCAAAACGAGCCCGCAACGTAGCGAAAGTTATTCCAGTATGCAATCAGTTAGGTCAGAAAAGTTCCTGATAATTCTGAAGATTATTCTGCAACCAGTGGTTCGCCGCAGTGAACACAGCGGTAGGTGGCCTCACCGCGCACAACGCGGTTATGGCGGCGGACGGTCAGTTGGTGCTCCTGACACCTACAGCGGTAAGTAAAGGTCTTGCGCTGCACCGATTGCAGTTCAAACTGATGCGTGCGCCGGGCCGGTACGCCCAGAACGCTTTCCATCATCCATTTCCACTCTTTCCCGTGTGGCGGCACGCGCCCAAAGTGCTTCCACACCAGTAAATGCGCCAGTTCATGGGGCACAACTTCGTTAATGAATGCGTCGACGTTTTCCATCAGCAGGACGGGATTAAGGCGAATTTCATAGGTTTGTAGCCATGCGGTACCCGCGGCGGTGCCGCGCTGTTGGTAAACCAGCTTTGGCTCCGGATATTGGCGTTCGAGCTTGAGATTGGCCTGGGCGAGTTTTTCCCGCAGGCTACGCATAACGGCTTGCTGGATGGCGATAGGGAGACGGGAGGTTTTCATAACGCCAGAGGATAGTGCGACAGGGAAGGGACTGCAAGAGGAAGGCTTCCTCCGCTGGGGAGGAAGCCTTTGGTGATTAGTCGTGTGCGCCAATTTCGCGCAGTTTACGACCCTTCATCAGGTTACGCTCAATGTGTTCCAGAGAGACGTTTTTAGTTTCAGGGATCAGCCACAGAGTCAGGAAGATGAACAGTACGTTCAGGCCGCCGTAGACCCAGAAGGTGTTGGCGCTGCCCAGCGAGTTCAGCATCGTCAGGAAGGTTGCGCCGACGATCATGTTGGCAATCCAGTTGGTTGCAGTAGAGCAGGTGATGCCGAAATCGCGGCCTTTCAGCGGCTGGATTTCAGAACACAGTACCCAAATCAGCGGACCGGCGCTCATGGCAAAGCCAACGATAAACATCAGCAGCATCAGTACTGCGAAGTATTGTGCGGATGCCGAGTGAATACCCACGTGCATCATTGTACCCAGCACGCCCATACCAACAGCCATCACGATAAAGCCAAGGATCAGCGTAGGCTTGCGGCCCCAACGGTCAACCAGGCCAATGGCGATAAAGGTTGCCAGCACGTTGGTCAGACCGACGATAACAGTCCCCCACATCTGCTCGGTGGTGTTGGTGTAGCCCGCCAGCTCAAAGATTTTCGGTGCGTAATACATGATGACGTTCATCCCGGTGAACTGCTGCATCACCTGTAACAGAACGCCAAGGAATACCGCGCGACGGAAGTTGCTGTTTTCTTTAAACAGCGCCCAGCCGCTCTGCTTCACCTGCAGACTTTCACGGATTTCATCCAGCTCGCGTTTGGCTTCTGCGCTGGTGTCACGCAGACGCAACAGGACGCGTTCAGCATCAACAAAACGACGTTTAGCTGCAAACCAACGTGGGCTGTCCGGCAGGAAGATAACGCCAACCAGCAGCAGCAGGGCAGGGATGATGATTACACCCAGCATCCAGCGCCATGCGCCGCTGTAGCTAAACGCTGTATCGGAAAGATACGCGCCCAAAATACCGATGGTGATCATCAACTGATACATGGAGATCATGCTGCCACGAATCTTTTCCGGGGCAATTTCAGACAGGTACAATGGCGCGGTATAAGACGCAACGCCTACAGCCAGGCCGAGCAGCACGCGGGAAACCAGCAGGACTTCAACGTTTGGTGCAGCGGCGGAGAACAGTGAACCCGCAACAAACAAGATCGCACCGATCATCAGGCTTTTTTTGCGTCCCAGTTTGAAGGAGAGCCAACCGCTGCCGACAGCACCTACCGCCGCACCAAACATCATGGAACTCACCACCCATTCCTGAGTGTGCGGGGTAATTTGAAACTCGTCGGTGATGAACGGTAAAGCACCGGCAATAACACCGATATCCAGGCCAAAAAGTAATCCAGCCAGGGCTGCCAGAAAGCAGACAAAAAATGTCATGGCTTTGTTGGAACGCCCCGTTTTTTTATTGTCAGGCATGATGCCCTCCGGTTGGGTAGCTAGTTTTGTTGATGTTAAGGGTAGGTGAGTACGGGGTAAAAAAATGCGAATCACATCACATTAGTGTAATCGCTTACACTGTCATTCATGCGGCTTATTAGTTAACTAATTGAAAATTAGTATTATTTATTGGGATTAAATAATGTTGGTCGTCTGAATTTAAGACAATGATGAAAGATAATGTAACAGTGATGCAAGTGTGCTGGCTAAGAGATGTTAATTCAAGGTAGAGGGAAATATGGTGTGATGTAATCGCTTTCATTTTCATTTAAAGCAATAGTAATCATCGCGGTTTGGTGATGGATGTGGGAGAGGAAATAGGTATAAAAAAAGACCAGCGCGAGGCTGGTCTTCATAAGCGTTAAGTCTGGTTTAAATTACTTCAGACCGGCAGCGTCGCGCAGCAACTGTGCTTTGTCGGTTTTTTCCCATGGGAAATGTTCGCGACCAAAGTGACCGTAAGCAGCGGTTTCTTTGTAAATCGGGTGCAGCAGATCCAGCATCTGAATCAGGCCATACGGGCGCAGGTCGAAGAACTCACGTACCAGCAGGGTCAACTGCTCTGAAGGCACTTTTTCAGTACCGAACGTTTCCACCATGATAGATGTCGGTTCTGCCACGCCGATTGCGTAGGAAACCTGAATCTCACAACGGTCAGCCAGGCCTGCGGCAACGATGTTTTTCGCTACGTAACGGGCTGCATAGGCTGCGGAACGGTCAACTTTAGACGGATCTTTACCAGAGAATGCACCGCCGCCGTGACGCGCCATGCCGCCGTAGGTATCAACGATGATTTTACGACCGGTCAGACCGCAGTCGCCCATCGGGCCGCCGATAACGAAACGACCAGTTGGGTTGATGAAGAATTTGGTCGAAGCGGTCAGCCATTCAGTCGGCAGTACCGGCTTGATGATCTCTTCCATAACGGCTTCTTGCAGCGATTTCTGGTCGATATCTTCAGAGTGCTGAGTAGACAGAACAACCGCATCAATACCGACGATTTTGCCGTCGTCATACTGGAAAGTTACCTGGCTTTTGGCATCCGGACGCAGCCAGGATAAGGTGCCGTTTTTACGCACTTCAGCCTGACGCTGCACCAGACGGTGAGCATAGGTAATAGGTGCTGGCATCAGCACGTCGGTTTCGTTGGTTGCATAACCAAACATCAGGCCCTGGTCGCCTGCGCCCTGTTCCAGCGGATCAGCACGGTCAACACCCTGGTTGATGTCCGGAGACTGTTTACCAATCGCGCTCAGTACCGCGCAAGAGTTGGCGTCAAAGCCCATGTCGGAATGCACATAGCCAATTTCGCGAACCGTGTTACGGGTGATCTCTTCGATATCAACCCATGCGCTGGTGGTGATCTCACCGCCAACTAAAACCATACCGGTTTTGACGTAGGTTTCGCAGGCAACGCGTGCTTTTGGATCCTGTTCCAGGATTGCATCCAGCACAGCATCAGAGATTTGGTCAGCGATTTTGTCAGGATGCCCTTCTGATACGGACTCGGACGTAAAAAGGTGTTTTGCCATATTTAATTTCACCTAAGGAGAATTTGGTTAGCTCAAACTGTCGAGTGGAATAGCCATGTGTAGAAGATTCTACCATGAGTCTGCAGATGACGGACACTGGCAGTCTGAGTGTTAATCGGTATAGATGGATTAACATCTGGACGGCTATTTTAGGACAGTTCTTCGCCTGATTTCCAGCTTTTTTTGATTGAGGTCGCATTGTACTGAAAATGTAACTGGAAATTTTTCCTGACGGTGCTGGCAATGTGCATATTTATCTTTTGCTTTTTGACTTTCTTATCGGTATAAAACGCGGCGCGCGGCTCATACAAAAGCACACGACGTTTTCATCGTGTTGCCACTTCCAGCCGGGTTAAAACTTTAGCTTTGGCTTGTGGGTTCGTTCCGTAAGGAGCAACCGTGGAGGTGATACGAGATAATGAACCGTTGTATTCTGCAGAATCTGTCGCACCGTTCTGGTGTACATATGTCCCCCGCAATCTGCATCTCTGCTTTGCATACCTGTCGATGTTATATACACAAAATCATTTATGCTGCGTCGAGGCGGCAAGTGAATGAGTCCCCTGAACGTACGAGTAGTACGTGACTGGGGCGAATGAGCGTAGCCAACAAAGAGGCTGCATGAAGGATGAAGTGTATACCCATCTCGGCGTATCTCAGGACTCAAGAGCCGGTAACGGTCACTAAGAACTGAACAAGGGCGCTCTTGGTAAACAAGAGTTTTCTCGTGGTTTCGCCGAACCGTCAGCATTAAGTTCGGTTACGTGTTTACATTGATATGAAAAAGAAACCGGTCGCACAGTCGGAGCGTCAGCACTATCTGCTGCAAATTCTGCCTGTATTTGGGTTGTTATCGCGTCTTCGGATTGCGATAGTAGTCAACTGTTTTACACTTGTTAATAAAATTGAGGTTCGCTATGTCTGACGACATTTCTTTGGGTTCGCCTTCGTCAGCAGGCGAACACGGTGTACTACGCTCCATGCAGGAGGTTGCAATGAGTTCCCAGGAAGCCAGCAAGATGCTGCGTACTTACAATATTGCCTGGTGGGGTAATAACTACTACGACGTCAATGAACTGGGTCACATCAGCGTGTGCCCGGATCCGGACGTACCCGAAGCGCGCGTTGACCTTGCTGAGTTGGTGAAAGCCCGTGAAGCGCAGGGCCAGCGTTTGCCTGCATTGTTCTGCTTCCCGCAGATCCTGCAACACCGTCTGCGTTCGATTAACGCCGCGTTTAAACGTGCCCGTGAATCTTACGGTTACAACGGTGACTATTTCCTCGTTTACCCGATCAAGGTCAACCAGCACCGCCGCGTGATTGAATCGCTGATCCACTCCGGCGAACCGCTGGGACTGGAAGCGGGTTCCAAAGCTGAACTGATGGCCGTTCTGGCTCATGCCGGAATGACCCGTAGCGTGATCGTGTGTAACGGTTATAAAGACCGCGAATATATCCGTCTGGCGCTGATTGGCGAGAAGATGGGCCATAAGGTCTATCTGGTCATCGAGAAGATGTCTGAAATTGCAATCGTGCTGGATGAAGCTGAACGCCTGAATGTCGTTCCGCGTCTGGGCGTGCGTGCGCGTCTGGCGTCGCAGGGCTCTGGCAAGTGGCAGTCCTCCGGCGGGGAAAAATCAAAATTCGGCCTGGCGGCAAACCAGGTGCTGCAGCTGGTCGAAATTCTGCGCGAGCGCGGTCGTCTGGACAGCATTCAGTTGCTGCACTTCCACCTTGGCTCGCAGATGGCGAACATTCGTGATATCGCCACCGGCGTACGTGAATCGGCGCGTTTCTACGTTGAGCTGCACAAGCTTGGCGTCAATATCCAGTGCTTCGACGTGGGCGGTGGTCTGGGCGTGGATTACGAAGGTACCCGTTCGCAGTCTGACTGTTCCGTAAACTACGGCCTGAACGAATACGCCAACAACATCATCTGGGCTATTGGCGACGCCTGTGAAGAACACGGTCTGCCGCATCCGACGGTAATCACCGAGTCTGGCCGCGCGGTTACCGCGCACCATACCGTGCTGGTATCTAACATTATCGGCGTTGAGCGTAGCGAAATTACCGAAGCGACGCCTCCGGCAGACAACGCGCCGCGCTCCCTGCAAAGCATGTGGGAAACCTGGCAAGAGATGCACGAGCCGGGCACGCGCCGTTCGCTGCGTGAATGGCTGCACGACAGCCAGATGGATCTGCACGATATTCACGTTGGTTACTCTTCAGGTACTTTTAGCCTGCAAGAACGCGCGTGGGCTGAGCAGCTTTATCTGAACATGTGCCATGAAGTGCAGAAACAACTCGACCCGAGCAACCGCGCGCATCGCCCGATTATCGACGAGCTGCAGGAGCGTATGGCGGATAAGATTTACGTCAACTTCTCGCTGTTCCAGTCGATGCCGGATGCGTGGGGAATCGATCAGCTGTTCCCGGTAATGCCGCTGGAAGGACTGAATCAGGTACCTGAGCGCCGCGCGGTGCTGTTGGATATCACCTGTGACTCTGATGGCGCTATCGACCACTACGTTGACGGTGATGGCATCGCGACCACGATGCCGATGCCGGAATATGACCCGGAGAACCCGCCGATGCTGGGCTTCTTTATGGTGGGGGCGTACCAGGAGATCCTCGGCAACATGCACAACCTGTTTGGTGATACCGAAGCGGTTGACGTGTTCGTCTTCCCTGACGGCAGCGTAGAAGTTGAGCTGTCCGACGAAGGGGATACCGTGGCGGATATGTTGCAGTACGTGCAGTTGGATCCGAACACCCTGCTGACGCAGTTCCGTGACCAGGTGAAAAACACCGATCTGGATACCGAGCTGCAGCAACAGTTCCTCGAAGAGTTTGAGGCCGGTCTGTACGGTTATACTTATCTGGAAGATGAGTAACGATAAATGCCTGCTGGCGCTACGCTTACCGGGCCTACGAAAGTAGGCCGGATAAAGCGAAGCCGCATTTGTGGCACTTACTTGAATCCGTACAAAATAACGGCGATAATTTGCCGTAAATATGCAGTTACCAAATCAATCCCTTCCTCGTCGGGCTTAACGACGCGGAGGGGATTTTTTTTCATCGATTTTTAAAGAGGTCAGTACATGAGCACCTTAGGTCATCAATACGACAACTCCCTGGTTTCTAACGCCTTTGGTTTTTTACGTCTGCCGATGAACTTCATGCCATACGACAGCGACGCCGATTGGGTGATCACCGGCGTACCGTTTGATATGGCAACGTCTGGTCGTGCGGGCGGGCGTCATGGTCCGGCGGCGATCCGTCAGGTTTCCACTAACCTGGCGTGGGAGCATAACCGCTTCCCGTGGAACTTCGATATGCGCGAGCGCCTGAACGTGGTGGACTGCGGCGATCTGGTTTATGCCTTCGGTGATGCGCGTGAAATGAGTGAAAAACTGCAGGCTCATGCTGAGAAGCTGCTTTCTGCCGGTAAGCGCATGCTCTCTTTCGGCGGCGACCACTTCGTCACGCTGCCGCTGTTGCGCGCACACGCTAAGCATTTTGGTAAAATGGCGCTGGTGCATTTTGATGCCCACACCGATACCTACGCGAACGGCTGCGAATTCGACCACGGCACCATGTTCTACACTGCGCCGAACGAAGGTCTGATCGATCCGAATCACTCTGTGCAGATTGGTATTCGTACCGAATTCGACAAAGACAACGGCTTTACCGTGCTGGATGCCTGCCAGGTGAACGATCGCAGCGTGGATGACATCATCGCCCAGGTTAAGCAGATTGTCGGTGATATGCCGGTGTATCTGACCTTTGATATCGACTGCCTGGATCCTGCGTTTGCGCCGGGTACCGGTACGCCAGTGATTGGCGGTCTGACTTCCGATCGCGCGATCAAGCTGGTACGTGGTATGAAAGATCTGAACATCGTCGGGATGGACGTCGTTGAAGTGGCTCCGGCCTACGATCAGTCAGAGATCACCGCGCTGGCGGCGGCTACGCTGGCTCTGGAAATGCTGTACATCCAGGCAGCGAAAAAAGGCGAGTAAGTTGTTTTGCCGGATGGCGCTAACGCTTATCCGGCCTACAGCTGGTTGATGTTTGTAGGCCGGATAAGGCGTTCACGCCGCATCCGGCACGATTAACGGTTATTTGATCCCGTCTGCGCTCATGCGATCGCGAATATGTTGCGCACGTTCTGCGGATGCCGGGTGATCGTCAAACATTGAGCTTTGACGTCCAGCTTCCAGTTTGGCCAGTTTCTCAAAGCTGGTGGCTAAACCTGCCGGATTGATCCCGCGTTTGCGCAACAAATCATACGAGTAATCATCCGCCTCGGATTCCTGACGCTGGGAGAACTGCGAGTTCACCAGTTTCTCGCCAAGATCGCCCAGTTGCGACTGCGACAGGCTGCCGACAATGCCGCCAGCGGATGCCGCCGCTGCACGTACGGCGTTGGTACCCAGCGCAACCTGCATACCTTTTTTCACGTGACCCAGCGCGACGTGGCCCATTTCATGGCCGATCACCGCTTCGACTTCGTTGTCGGTCATCATATCCATCAGGCCGCTGTATACGCGGATACAGCCGTTTGCCATGGCAAAGGCATTCACATCTTTCGCCATATAGACTTTGTAGTTCACCGGCTGGCCGTTAATGTGATCGCCAAGCGCGGCGGATATTTTGCCAAGACGCGTTGCGTACTCGCTGCTGGCCGGGGCGATAGTAGCCTTGCTGTCCATATCTTTACAGGCCTGATCGCTCAGCGCTTTTACCTGAGCATCGCTCAGACTGTAGGCCTGAAAAGCCTCCGCGCCAGAAGAAAGCAGTCCGTTGGAGTCCATGTTCTGGCAGCCGGTCAATGCCGCAGCCATGCTCGTAGCAAGCAGTAAAGCGCGAATTTTCATTTTTTCTCTTCCGCACAAAGTCAGGATTATTCTAAAAATTACGTCGTTTGCAGGTGAACCGACGCTCGGCCTAAGTATAAAGAAAAGAACAATACGCGGGCGAGAAGATTGCGCAACTTGCGCGCATGATCCAGAGATTTCTGAAGCGGCAAAAGGATGCTCCATGTACATGACACGCGGCTTGGGTTACATTGTTGGCACTTTTTTCCGGCGTAGCCCAAAACGCGCTGTCGTCAAGTCGTTAAGGGCTCAGCCTTCATTATCCGATCTGGAGTCAAAATGTCCTCACGTAAAGAGCTTGCCAATGCTATTCGTGCGCTGAGCATGGACGCAGTACAGAAAGCCAAATCCGGTCACCCGGGTGCCCCGATGGGTATGGCTGACATTGCCGAAGTCCTGTGGCGTGATTTCCTGAACCACAACCCGACTAACCCGTCCTGGGCTGACCGTGACCGCTTTGTGCTGTCCAACGGCCACGGCTCCATGCTGATTTATAGCCTGCTGCACCTCACCGGCTACGATCTGCCGATGTCCGAGCTGCAGAACTTCCGTCAGCTGCACTCCAAAACTCCGGGTCACCCGGAAGTGGGTTACACCGCGGGTGTTGAAACCACTACAGGTCCTCTGGGTCAGGGCATTGCGAATGCAGTGGGTATGGCTATCGCTGAAAAAACGCTGGCGGCGCAGTTTAACCGTCCAGGTCACGACATCGTTGACCACTTCACCTATGCTTTCATGGGTGACGGCTGCATGATGGAAGGTATCTCTCACGAGGTATGTTCCCTGGCTGGTACGCTGAAGCTGGGCAAACTGGTTGCGTTCTACGATGACAACGGCATCTCTATCGATGGCCACGTTGAAGGTTGGTTCACCGATGACACCGCGAAGCGTTTTGAAGCTTACGGCTGGCATGTGGTTCGTGGTGTTGATGGCCACGATGCTGATGCGATTAAGCGCGCAGTTGAAGAAGCACGCGCAGTAACCGACAAACCGTCCCTGCTGATGTGCAAAACCATCATCGGTTTCGGTTCTCCGAACAAAGCGGGTACTCACGACTCTCACGGTGCACCGCTGGGCGATGCAGAAATCGCACTGACCCGTGAACAGCTGGGCTGGAAATACGCGCCGTTCGAAATCCCGTCTGAAATCTACGCGCAGTGGGATGCGAAAGAAGCCGGTCAGGCAAAAGAAGCTGCATGGAACGAGAAGTTCGCTGCTTATGCGAAAGCCTACCCGCAGGAAGCGGCTGAATTCACCCGTCGTATGAAAGGTGAAATGCCGTCTGACTTCGACGCCAAAGCGAACGAGTTCATTGCTAAGCTGCAGGCTAATCCGGCGAAAATCGCCAGCCGTAAAGCTTCTCAGAACGCGATTGAAGCCTTCGGTCCTCTGCTGCCTGAATTCCTTGGCGGCTCCGCTGACCTGGCACCGTCTAACCTGACGCTGTGGTCTGGTTCGAAAGCGATTAACGAAGATACTGCCGGTAACTACATCCATTACGGTGTGCGTGAATTCGGTATGACCGCTATCGCGAACGGTATCTCCCTGCACGGTGGTTTCCTGCCGTACACCTCCACCTTCCTGATGTTTGTGGAATATGCCCGTAACGCGGTGCGTATGGCTGCGCTGATGAAACAGCGTCAGGTCATGGTCTACACCCACGACTCCATCGGTCTGGGCGAAGACGGCCCGACTCACCAGCCGGTAGAGCAGGTTGCTTCTCTGCGTGTGACCCCGAACATGAGCACATGGCGTCCGTGTGACCAGGTTGAATCCGCCGTTGCGTGGAAATATGGTGTTGAGCGTCAGGACGGCCCGACCGCGCTGATCCTCTCCCGCCAGAACCTGGCACAGCAGGAGCGTACCGAAGAGCAACTGGCAAACATCGCTCGCGGTGGTTACGTGCTGAAAGACTGCGACGGTCAGCCGGAACTGATCTTCATCGCTACCGGTTCTGAAGTTGAGCTGGCTGTGGCTGCGTGGGACAAACTGACTGCCGAAGGCGTGAAGGCTCGCGTGGTTTCCATGCCGTCTACCGACGCGTTCGACAAACAGGATGCCGCTTACCGTGAGTCTGTGCTGCCGAAAGCGGTTTCCGCTCGCGTTGCAGTGGAAGCAGGTATCGCGGACTACTGGTTCAAATACGTGGGCCTGAACGGCGCAATCGTCGGTATGACCACCTTTGGTGAGTCTGCTCCGGCAGAGCTGCTGTTTGAAGAGTTCGGCTTCACCGTAGACAACGTTGTCGCGAAAGCTAAAGAACTGCTGTAATTTCGATTACAGGTGAAAACGGGTCGCTCAGGCGGCCCGTTTTTTTTTTGCTTTTCCGGAACGCGCCGCGCGTTGCGCAATCGCACGGCGCAGTCTGCTATCCAGACCGTCTGCGGCATCGTTGAAGGGCTCCGGGACTCGGACCTCGCGCTGGTGATTAGATGCAGGTTAGGGGGCTTTCTGATTTAAATCAGGGTGTGCAACACGACAACGAAATAATTTTGCTACGGTTATTCGTCATTCTGGAATATGGAATAAATTTAGCGTTGAAGGGCGTTAAAATGTGACGCAAGTCAGATAACTGTGTTCTGTTGCTGGACAATCATTCCTTTTATTCCTCGTTTCGCTTATTCTAGCTGAAGCGTTTCAGTCGATTAAATGTTCGACAATTAACCAATTAGTCGCAGTTTGCGACAGGTAAGGTTTCCCTGAGCGATTTGCTGCATTACTCTGTCTGCCACATCGTTTCTGAGAAATCCTTGCAGGAGACCTATGACCGTACGCGTAGCGATTAATGGTTTCGGTCGCATCGGACGCAACGTGGTTCGTGCTTTGTATGAATCCGGGCGTCGGGCGGAAATCACCGTGGTGGCAATCAACGAACTTGCGGATGCTACAGGCATGGCGCATTTGTTGAAATATGACACCAGCCATGGACGTTTTGCCTGGGATGTTCGTCAGGAACGTGACCAGCTCATCGTTGGCGATGACGCTATCCGCATTCTGCATGAGCGAACACTCGATGCACTTCCATGGCGCGAACTGGGTGTCGACATCGTGCTGGATTGTACGGGGGTCTTCGGCAATCGCGAACACGGCGAGGCGCATATTGCCGCTGGTGCAAAAAAAGTGCTCTTTTCACATCCTGGTAGTCACGACATCGACGCAACCGTTGTGTATGGCGTTAATCAGGATCAGCTGCGCGCTGAGCACCGGATCGTTTCCAACGCTTCCTGCACCACGAATTGCATAATACCCGTCATTAAATTGCTGGATGATGCTTACGGCATTGAGTCTGGTACCGTCACCACGATCCACTCCGCGATGCACGATCAGCAGGTTATTGATGCTTATCATCCTGACCTACGTCGCACGCGAGCGGCCAGCCAGTCGATTATTCCGGTTGATACCAAACTGGCGGCGGGCATCACGCGAATTTTCCCGCAGTTTAACGATCGTTTTGAAGCGATAGCGGTGCGTGTACCGACCATAAATGTGACGGCGATCGACTTAAGCGTGACGGTGAAAAAACCAGTAAAAGCCAGTGAAGTCAACCAGTTGCTGCAAAAAGCAGCACAAGGTGCATTTCATGGTATAGTTGACTATACGGAATTACCGTTGGTCTCTGTAGATTTTAACCACGACCCGCACAGCGCCATCGTTGATGGTACGCAAACGCGTGTGAGTGGCGCTCACCTGATCAAAACGCTGGTCTGGTGTGATAATGAATGGGGCTTTGCTAACCGTATGCTCGACACTACGTTAGCGATGGCTGCTATTGGTTTCAGGCTCGACGCTTGAGCGTCGACAAAACTTTATGAATCAACGAGAGGATTCACCATGTCTGTAATTAAGATGACCGATCTGGATCTGGCTGGTAAACGCGTTTTTATCCGTGCGGACCTGAACGTACCAGTTAAAGAAGGGAAAGTAACCAGCGATGCGCGTATCCGTGCTTCTCTGCCGACCATCGAACTGGCCCTGAAACAGGGTGCGAAAGTGATGGTAACTTCCCACCTGGGTCGTCCTACCGAAGGCGAGTACAACGAAGAATTCTCTCTGCTGCCGGTTGTTAACTACCTGAAAGACAAACTGTCTGCTCCGGTTCGCCTGGTAAAAGATTACCTGGACGGCGTTGAAGTCGCTGCCGGTGAACTGGTGGTTCTGGAAAACGTTCGCTTCAACAAAGGCGAGAAGAAAGACGACGAAGCACTGTCCAAAAAATATGCTGCGCTGTGCGACGTATTCGTAATGGACGCTTTCGGTACAGCTCACCGTGCACAGGCTTCTACTCACGGTATCGGTAAATTCGCTGATGTAGCTTGCGCAGGCCCGCTGCTGGCTGCTGAGCTGGATGCGCTGGGTAAAGCACTGAAAGAACCTGCTCGTCCGATGGTCGCTATCGTTGGCGGTTCTAAAGTTTCCACCAAACTGACCGTTCTGGATTCTCTGTCAAAAATCGCTGACCAGCTGATCGTTGGCGGTGGTATCGCGAACACATTCGTTGCCGCTCAAGGCCACAACGTGGGTAAATCCCTGTACGAAGCTGACCTGGTTGACGAAGCTAAGCGTCTGCTGACCACTTGCGACATCCCGGTCCCGACTGACGTTCGCGTAGCGACTGAATTCTCTGAAACTGCACCGGCTACTCTGAAGTCCGTAAGCGATGTGAAAGAAGACGAGCAGATCCTGGACATCGGCGACGCTTCTGCACAGCAGCTGGCTGACATCCTGAAAAATGCGAAAACCATTCTGTGGAATGGCCCGGTTGGCGTGTTCGAATTCCCGAACTTCCGCAAAGGTACTGAAATCGTTGCTAACGCTATCGCAGACAGCGAAGCGTTCTCTATCGCAGGCGGCGGTGACACCCTGGCAGCAATCGACCTGTTCGGCATTGCTGACAAAATCTCCTACATCTCCACTGGCGGCGGCGCTTTCCTCGAATTCGTGGAAGGTAAAGTATTGCCAGCAGTAGCGATGCTCGAAGAGCGCGCTAAAAAGTAAGCATTTAATGGGCAGGGAAACCTGCCCAATTATTAGCGCGCTTTAGAGCGCGCGCCCTTTCCAAGGCCGAAGATACAGGATTCGTAATATGTCTAAAATTTTTGATTTCGTAAAACCAGGCGTAATCACTGGTGATGACGTACAGAAAGTTTTCCAGGTAGCAAAAGAAAACAACTTTGCCCTGCCAGCTGTTAACTGCGTTGGTACCGACTCCATCAACGCCGTTCTGGAAACCGCTGCAAAAGTTAAAGCGCCGGTAATCGTACAGTTCTCCAACGGTGGTGCTTCTTTCATCGCGGGTAAAGGCGTGAAGTCTGACGTTCCTCAGGGCGCTGCAATCCTGGGTGCTATCTCTGGCGCGCATCACGTTCACCAGATGGCTGAACACTACGGTGTTCCGGTTATCCTGCACACTGACCACTGCGCGAAGAAACTGCTGCCGTGGATCGACGGTCTGCTGGACGCGGGTGAAAAACACTTCGCAGCAACCGGCAAACCGCTGTTCTCTTCTCACATGATCGACCTGTCTGAAGAGTCTCTGGAAGAGAACATCGAAATCTGCTCCAAATACCTGGCGCGCATGTCCAAAATGGGCATGACCCTGGAAATCGAACTGGGTTGCACCGGTGGCGAAGAAGACGGCGTGGACAACAGCCACATGGACGCTTCTGCACTGTACACCCAGCCGGAAGACGTTGATTACGCATACACCGAGCTGAGCAAAATCAGCCCGCGTTTCACCATCGCAGCTTCCTTCGGTAACGTACACGGCGTTTACAAGCCGGGTAACGTTGTTCTGACCCCGACCATCCTGCGCGACTCTCAGGACTATGTTTCTAAGAAACATAACCTGCCGCACAACAGCCTGAACTTCGTCTTCCACGGCGGTTCCGGTTCTACTGCTCAGGAAATCAAAGACTCCGTAAGCTATGGCGTAGTGAAAATGAACATCGACACCGATACCCAATGGGCTACCTGGGAAGGTGTTCTGAACTACTACAAAGCGAACGAAGCTTACCTGCAGGGCCAGCTGGGCAACCCGAAAGGCGAAGATCAGCCGAACAAGAAATACTACGATCCGCGCGTATGGCTGCGTGCTGGTCAGGCAACCATGATCACCCGTCTGGAACAGGCTTTCAAAGAACTGAACGCGGTTGACGTTCTGTAATTTACGCCGTTCTACGTGACATGAGGCCCGCAAATGCGGGCCTTTTTTATTGCCATTTCAATATGCTGCTGGCAGAGAATTCTGTGATCTGTTTGGCAAAATCCAGGTTTATTGTTTACCCTTGTCAGATTGCCAGTCCCGTTGGGACGGCTTTATTTTTCCCATTTGGGTAAGCAAAAAAGGAATATTGAATGGAAGATTTGAATGTTGTCGACAGCATAAATGGTGCGGGCACCTGGCTGGTCCGCAATCAGGAGCTGCTGTTAAGCTATGCCGTCAACATCGTTGCGGCCATCGCCATTGTCATTATCGGTATGATTGTGGCGCGAATCGTATCAAACACCGTTAACCGCCTGATGGTGGCACGTAAAATTGATGCAACCGTTGCTGACTTCCTCTCCGCACTGGTGCGCTACGGTATTATCGCGTTCACGCTGATTGCCGCTTTGGGTCGCGTTGGGGTACAAACCGCTTCTGTGATTGCCGTTCTCGGTGCCGCAGGTTTAGCCGTTGGTCTGGCGCTGCAAGGTTCGCTGTCCAACCTCGCCGCTGGCGTGTTGCTGGTGATGTTCCGTCCGTTCCGCGCAGGTGAGTATGTAGACCTCGGCGGCGTAGCGGGAACCGTACTCAACGTGCAGATTTTCTCCACGACTATGCGTACCGTAGACGGTAAGATTGTTGTGATCCCAAACGGTAAAATCATTGCCGGGAACATCATTAACTTCTCTCGTGAGCCGGTTCGTCGTAACGAATTTATCATCGGCGTGGCTTACGACTCCGATATCGATCAGGTGAAAAAAATCCTCACCGATATCATTCAGTCTGACGAGCGTATCCTTAAAGATCGTGAAATGACGGTGCGCCTGAATGAGCTGGGCGCTTCCTCGATTAATTTTGTGGTACGCGTCTGGAGCAACAGTAGCGATCTGCAAAGCGTCTACTGGGACGTACTGGAGCGTATTAAACGCGAGTTTGACGCCAACGGTATCAGCTTCCCGTACCCGCAGATGGATGTGAACTTCAAGCGTGTGAAAGAGAGCGCGGCAGAGTAATCGCGTGCCCGGCGGCGCTATCGCTTACCGGGCCCACAGGTTTTGTAGGCCGGATAAGACGTCAGCCGTCATCCGGCATTTCCCCACCCTTGGTATTAATTCTTCTTATCCCTGATTAAAATTATCCATTTCCGCTAATGTTTTCCCCGCGCTATAGTCTGCTCCTAAGAGAAACAGTTCGGGATGATTAACGTGTTATCGTATTATTTTCAAGGGCTTGCACTTGGTGCGGCTATGATACTTCCGCTCGGTCCGCAAAACGCCTTCGTGATGAATCAGGGGATCCGTCGCCAGTATCACATCATGATTGCTTTACTCTGCGCTATCAGCGACTTAGTGCTGATTTGCGCGGGGATCTTTGGCGGTAGCGCCTTGCTGATGCAGTCACCATGGCTGATGGCGCTTGTCACCTGGGGTGGGGTGGCATTTTTACTCTGGTACGGTTTCGGGGCGTTAAAAACGGCGATGAGCAGTAACCTGGAACTGGCCAGCGCCGAGGTGATGAAGCAGGGCCGCTGGAAAATTATCGCTACTATGCTGGCGGTGACATGGCTCAATCCCCATGTTTACCTGGATACCTTTGTGGTGCTTGGGAGTCTGGGAGGCCAACTGGACGTTGAGCCTAAGCGCTGGTTTGCGCTGGGTACTGTCAGCGCTTCGTTCCTGTGGTTCTTCGGCCTGGCATTGCTGGCGGCCTGGCTCGCTCCGCGTTTGCGCACTGCTAAAGCACAGCGGATCATCAATACCCTGGTAGGATTGGTGATGTGGTTTATCGCTTTTCAGTTGGCAAAAGAAGGTGTTGCGCACGTTCATGCGTTGTTCAACTAAGTGTTGTCTGATGGACAACGCAGCGAGATCGGCTAAGCTTGCCTGCATGTGCCCTGAGTTTCGGGGTAATTAATGAAACATGGAGGAACGACCGTGAAGTTCAAAATAATGGCCCTGGCGGCATTAGTCGGATTCAGCGCACTATCGGTACAGGCAAATGAGTTGCCAAATGGACCGCACATCGTGACTTCCGGAACGGCAAGCGTGGATGCGACACCAGACATCGCTACTCTGGCGATTGAAGTGAACGTAGCTGCAAAGGATGCGGCTTCAGCGAAGAAGCAGGCTGATGAGCGCGTGGCGCAATATCTGTCCTTCCTTGAACAGAACCAGATAGCGAAGAAAGATATTAGCGCGGCAAACCTGCGCACCCAGCCGGACTACGATTACCAGAATGGTAAAAGCGTACTTAAAGGCTATCGTGCGGTACGTACCGTTGAGGTCACGCTGCGTCAGTTGGACAAACTCAACGCGCTGCTCGATGGTGCACTGAAGGCCGGTCTGAATGAGATCCGTTCGGTATCGCTTGGCGTTGCCCAGCCGGATACTTACAAAGATAAAGCGCGTAAAGCAGCAATTGATGATGCTATTCATCAGGCTGAGCAGTTAGCTGCGGGCTTTAACAGCAAACTGGGGCCCGTTTACAGCGTGCGTTACCACGTGTCCAATTATCAACCGAGCCCGATGGTACGGATGATGAAAGCAGATGCAGCACCTGCGACATCCGCTCAGGAAACCTACGAACAGCCGGTTATTCAGTTTGACGATCAGGTTGATGTGGTCTTCCAGATTGAGCCGACGGCGGGGCAACCAGCAGCAACGCCAGCCAAAACCCAGTAATCATTGCAGACCCGGCTTTCCAGCCGGGTTTTTTCTGTGAGCAACTGTAAAAATGAGACCCTACATCCAGTCTTTTTTTTCGCCGTAATGAGGATAGGCCATAGCGATTTTTAAGGGGACGCTATGGATATTTTTATCTCGAAAAAGATGCGTAATTTCATTCTGCTGGCGCAAACCAATAACATCGCCAGAGCGGCAGAAAAAATACATATGACCGCATCGCCTTTCGGTAAAAGCATTGCCGCACTGGAAGATCAAATCGGCTATACGCTGTTTACCCGCAAAGATAACAACATCAGCCTGAATAAAGCCGGACAGGAGCTGTATCAGAAGCTGTTTCCCGTTTATCAGCGCCTTTCTGCCATTGATAACGAAATCCATAACGCCTCTCGCCGCTCGCGGGAAATCGTCATCGGTATCGACAATACCTACCCAACGATTATTTTTGACCAGTTGATTAGCCTTGGTGACAAGTATGACGGCGTGACGGCTCAGGCCGTTGAATTCAGCGAGAATGGGGTGATTGATAACCTGTTCGATCGCAAACTGGATTTTATTATCTCGCCGCAGCACGTTTCCCCCCGCGTCCAGGAACTGGAGAATCTGGCGATTAGCGAGTTGCCTCCGCTGCGTCTGGGGTTTCTCGTTTCCCGGCGCTACGAAGAAAAACAGCCGCAGGATCTGCTGCGCGAGCTGCCCTGGCTGCAAATGCGCTTCCAGAATCGCGCCAACTTTGAGGCGATGCTGGATGCATACATGCGGCCCTGCGGGATCAACCCGACGATTATCTACCGTCCGTACAGCTTTATGGCCAAGATCAGCGCGGTAGAGCGCGGGCAGTTTTTGACGGTGATCCCTCACTTCGCCTGGCGGCTGGTGAACCCGTCGACGCTAAAGTATTTCGATGCGCCCGGCAGCCCCATGTATATGCAGGAGTTTCTCTATTCGCTGAAAAATCATCGCTATACCGCCACGATGCTTCAGCATATTGCTGAAGATCGTGACGGTAGCGCAAGTTAACCGAGCATCGATCCTGTTTCGAGAAGATTACGATGCAGATCGAATGCATGGCTGAGATCGTGATGGATATGTCCGCCGGGTGCTTTCTCCAGATAGCGGTGCAGATAATCCCGGTAAAGAGGGTGCGCACAGTTATCGATAATCGTGTGCGCCCGCTGCATCGGAGATAGCCCACGCAGATCGGCAATCCCTTGTTCGGTCACGATCACTTTAACGCTATGTTCGCTGTGGTCGACATGGCTGCACATCGGTACGATGGTGGAGATTTTCCCGCCTTTGGCAATCGACGGCGCCATAAAGATAGACAGGTAGGCATTGCGCTCGAAATCCCCGCTGCCGCCGATGCCATTCATCAGGTTCACCCCCGCAACGTGCGTGGAATTGGCATGGCCGTAGATATCAAACTCCAGACCGACGTTGAGCGCAATAACCCCCAGCCGACGGATGATCTCCGGGTTATTGGAGATCTCCTGCGGGCGCAGCACAATCCGGCTGGCGAAGAAGTCCATGTTGTCGTAAATCTTCTGTAGCGACGGGGCTGAAATGGTCAGGCTGGAGGCGCTGGCACCTGTTATCTTGCCCGTTTCCAGCAGATGCACCACCGACTCTTGCAACACCTCCGAATACATCATAAAGGGCGGGATATCCGGGTTCTCGCCCAGTCGCGCCATTACCGCGTTGTTGATATTGCCCACGCCGCTTTGTAAGGGCAGAAACTCAGCTGGAATACGTTTGTGCGCCATTTCTGCCAGCAAAAAAGTGACTACGTTATCGGCAATTTGCTGGCTGACCGGATTGGTTTTATCCGCCGCATTTCCAGCATCGGGCAGCTCGGTATCCACCACCGCAACCACCTTTTTGGGGTCTATCTGCACGCACTGGCTACCCACGCGATCCATGGTATGAAAAATGGGTACGCTGTTACGCCGCGGCGGTGCGCCGGGTATTACGATGTCGGCAAACTCCGCCACGCGCGGATTATGGTAATGATTCAGCTCGATTATCACCTTTTTCGCCCGCAGCAGCCAGGTGGGTGCATTGCCAATACCGCTGGAAAGCCAAATCCGGCCATCTGGCGCGATAGCGGAGGCTTCAATGACTGCAACATCGATCTCGCCAAAAAAGCCGTAATTAACCATTTGCGCCACTTCACTCAAATGGAGATCGACAAACCTCACCTGGCCCTGATTAATTTTCTCGCGCAGGCCCGATGACGTTTGATAAGGCGCACGCCAGGAAACGGCATCCGCCGCGGATAGAACATCATCAGCGGCGGCGCCAATTGATGCTCCGGTCAGCAGGCGGATCTGAAAAGGCTGCCCGTTCTGATGCCGTTCGCAGGCGCGTTGGGCAATTGCGCTGGGTAACGCTTTGGGTGAACCCGCAGGGGTAAAGCCGCTAAACGCCACCATATCATCGTGCTGGATAATTTCTGCCGCCTGTTCGGCGCTCATCCGTTTCATGGCCGTCTCCTTCCTCGGACGTGATTAATGGCCAACAAAATTTGGTTTACGTTTTTCCATAAACGCGTTCATCCCTTCCTGATAATCCTCGCTGTCGTACACCGCGCGGCGCATGCCCTGAATACGCTCGAACTCATCGGAATTCATGGTGTGCGCTTCACCCAGCACGCGCAGTTCTTCTTTGATGACGGCGATGGCCAGCGGCGCTTTTTCCGAGATGTGGTGCGCCATTTGCAGAGTGAAATCTTCCAGTTCCTCGACGGGCACGACATGGTTAAGGATCCCGACCGCCATGGCGCGTTGAGCGGTGATGGGCGAAGCGGTAAAAATCAGCTCTTTCACGATGTGAAAACCAGCGTCGCGGGTCAGGTTGTGGATGCCCACCAGATTATACGGCACACCGAGGTTGACCGGGGTCATCGAGAAAGTGGAGGTACTGGCTGCAATGATCAGATCGGAACTCATGATCATCTCAAACGCGCCGCCCCAGACGCTGCCTTCGACCATGGAGATCACCGGCTTCGGGTATTTTTGGATCATACGGGTTATCTGACGCAGCGGATCGTCATAAGAGAGCGGATCGCGACGTCCGGTCGGGAGTTCATGAATATCATGCCCGGCAGAAAACACTTTGGCCCCGCTTGGAGCGCGCAGAATGATGCAGCGAATGTCTGCACGATTGAGATCGCTCAGCGCCTGCATCAGATCGTCAATAAACACTTTACTCAGGGCATTGAGCTTGCGGGCGTAATTGAACTCAATAACCGCGACTTTCTGGATGATGACCACGTTGACGTATTGATAAGACATAATGTTCTCTTTATTGAAAGTAATGATGCTGAATAAATTCGCTGATGTGCCGCAGACCGGTGCGCGGCGAAAGATCATTGTTTTTGACGGCCTGAAGCGTCTGCTGGAAATAGCGGTCGAAATCAGTGCGGGCAAACAACAGATGCAGGGCTTCTTCTTCAGCCTGTTGGTGTAACCAGTCCACTGCCTGCTGCTGGCGAACTTTTTCCAGTCGACCGCTGGCGGTCAGGCACGTTTTAAAGTCGGTTATCGCCTGCCAAACCTCCTCGATACCGCGTTTTTCCAGGGCGCTACAGGTCAGAACCCGCGGCTGCCACTCGTCATATTTGCGGCGCAGAATATGCAGGGCGGACTCGTACATATGGCGGGCAATGGCAACGCTGGTATGGTTATCACCGTCGTCCTTATTGATGACGACCAGATCCGCCATTTCCATCAGCCCTTTTTTGATGCCCTGTAAATCGTCGCCACCGCCAGCGATTTGCAGTGAGATAAAGCAATCCACCATGCCTGCGACTTCGGTTTCTGACTGCCCAACGCCGACGGTTTCTACAATCACCACGTCAAAGCCAGCCGCTTCGCACAGCAGCATTAATTCGCGGGCACGCTGGCTGGCACCGCCTAAATGACCGCAGGAAGGGACCGGGCGAATAAACGCAGATTCGGCGCGGGCCAGCTCCGTCATGCGGGTTTTATCGCCAAGAATGCTGCCGCCACTGACCGGGCTGCTGGGATCGACGGCGATCACCGCTACCCGTAATCCGTGGTGGATAAGCAGCATGCCGAATGCTTCCAGAAAAGTGCTTTTGCCCGCGCCCGGCGTACCGGTGATCCCCAAACGCAGGGCGTTACCGGTGAACGGCATAATCGCGTCCAGCAATTGCGTACTCAGCGGCTGGTGGCGCGGGTGGTTGCTTTCGACCAGCGTCATCGCCTGGGCGAGCGTAGCCCGTTCACCGAGTCGCAAACGGCGGACGGTATCTTCAAGCGTGGCGGCGTTAATCATGATGCTGACTGATACGGGTTAACACATCGCGGACGCTGTCGAGCATTGGCGTGCCGGGACCATAAATGGCTGCCACGCCATGTTCGTGCAGGAAGGCGTAATCCTGTGGCGGAATAACGCCTCCTGCTACCACGCAGATATCTTCACGCCCCCATTTTTTGAGTGCGGTAACCAACTCAGGAATCAGCGTTTTATGGCCCGCCGCCAGTGACGATGCGCCTATTACATGCACATCGTTTTCTACCGCCAGACGGGCGATCTCTTCCGGAGTGGAGAACATCGGGCTGAGATCGACATCGAAACCGAGATCGGAATAGGCGCTGGCGATCACCTTCGCGCCGCGATCGTGGCCGTCCTGACCCATCTTGGCGATCAGAATACGCGGGCGGCGTCCATTTTCCGCGAGGAACTGTTCGGTTTGCGCAACGATGGCATCGAACTCGTCGGCGGATTTGTCTGACTGGTGATAGCTTTGCGCAATCACCCCGGTGACGCACTGGCTGGGAACCAGATACCGGTCAAAGGCGACCTCCAGCGCGTCGGAGATTTCACCGAGCGTGGCGCGAACGCGGGCGGCGCTGACGGCGGCGGCCAGCAGGTTTTCATTATGCTGCGCGGCGTGGGTCAGCGCGGATAGCGCGGTCTTGACGGCATCGTTGTCGCGGGTGGTGCGGATATGCTGCAGCGAGGCAATCTGCTCGTTGCGCACCTTCACGTTGTCGATCTCCAGTACCGACGTCTCGTCTTCTTTATCCAGTTTGTACTTATTGACGCCGACGATAACGCGCTTACCCTGGTCGATCAGCGATTGTTCACGCGCGGAAGCTTCTTCGATCATCCGTTTAGGGAGTCCGGCTTCGATTGCTTTCGCCATGCCGCCTGCCTCATCAATCTGTTTGATGATCGTGCGCGCCTGCTTCACGATTTGATCGGTGAGTGACTCGACGTAATACGATCCGGCCAGCGGATCAACGGTGCGGCAGATCTCTGATTCTTCCTGAATGATGATCTGCGTATTACGCGCAATACGGGCGGAGAAATCGGTGGGCAGACCGAGCGCTTCATCAAAAGCATTGGTATGCAGCGACTGGGTGCCGCCAAGCGTAGCGCCGAGTGCTTCAATAGTGGTTCGTACCACGTTGTTGTACGGGTCCTGCTCGGTCAGGCTCCAGCCGGACGTCTGGCAGTGGGTACGCAGAGCGAGAGATTTCGGGTTGGTCGCGCCAAAGCTGCTGACCGCTTCACTCCACAAATAGCGCGCCGCGCGCAGCATGGCGACGTTCATAAACAGATCCATGCCGATACCGAAGAAGAACGACAGGCGCGGGGCGAAGTCATCAATTTTCAGTCCGGCGGAGAGTGCGGCTTTGATGTATTCAATACCGTCTGCCAGCGTAAACGCTACCTGCTGCACGCAGTTTGCTCCGGCTTCACCCATGTGATAGCCGCTGATGCTGATGGTGTTAAAGCGCGGCATGTTGCCGGAGCACCAGGCGATGATGTCGGCGATAATGCGCATGGACGGTTTTGGTGGATAAATGTAGGTGTTGCGGCACAGGTACTCTTTCAGAATATCGTTCTGAATGGTCCCGGTGAGTTGTTCCGGCGTTACGCCTTGTTCTTCTGCAGCGACGATATAAAACGCCAGCACCGGCAGAACCGCGCCGTTCATGGTCATCGATACCGACATCTTATCCAGCGGGATCTGGTCGAACAGTATCTTCATATCTTCGACGGTATCGATCGCCACGCCTGCTTTACCGACGTCACCTGCCACGCGCGGGTTGTCAGAGTCATAGCCACGATGGGTGGCAAGGTCAAAGGCGACGGAAAGCCCTTTTTGCCCGGCGGCGAGGTTGCGGCGGTAAAAGGCGTTGGACTCTTTGGCGGTAGAGAAACCAGCGTATTGACGAATGGTCCACGGCTGCGCGGTATACATGGTGGCGCGCGGGCCACGCACGTAAGGCGGCAGGCCGGGAAGGGTGCCCGTGACTTCCAGATTATCGAGGTCTTCTTCGGTGTACAGCGGCTTGATGGCAATCCCTTCCGCCGTCTGTCTTTCCAGCGACTCGACGGTTTTTTCCCGTCGACTGAGTTCTTTATTGGCGAGTGTTTGCCACTCCTGCACGTTTGCCATTTTTTGCTCCGTATTACGCAATAAGTTGAATCTTTGCGAATACGGTGAGCTTTTTCATTTGGCTTGTCGCCAGCAAAAAATAGCCAACAGGGCGTCGTTTTTTGCCGCGTGGCGTGTTTGATTTTGTGATTTATTTCAAAGACGTGGCGGGAATAGCATGAAAAGAGGGTAAAAGGCTTGTCGGCCGGATAGGGCGTTACGCCACCATCCGGCACTCAGAGGTTATGAGCGGTTTAATCCTGACGCAGTACGTTGTGACCATAGGCCAGCAGTGCATCGGTGACGTTGCGCATCATGCGGCTTTCCGGTGCAAAACGGTGCCAGTACAGCATCCGGCGCTGGAACAGACCTGGCGTTAAGTCGATAAGCTCACCGCTTTCCAGTTCTTTCTCAATCTGCAAGTGGGGGATCATGCAGCAGGTCGTTCCCTGACGCGCCAATTGAACAAAGGCTTCAGACGAGTTAACGATATGACACGGCACGCTGCCCGGCGGCAGGTCGAAGTTTTGTTGCAGGAACGCCTGGTGCATATCATCAAGATGGTCAAACGCTACCGCTGGGGCTTTCAGCAGGGCAGAGCGGGTGACGCCGTTAGGGAAATAACGCTCGGCGAAAGGTTTAGAACCGACAAACAGGTAGTCCAGCGCGCCGAGTTTATCCACCAGACAGCTTGGCAGCGCCTGATGTTGAATACTCACCGCACCGACCACTTCACCACGACGCAGACGTTCCTGAGTTCGGGTTTCATCCTCAACCTGCAGGTTCAGCCGAATCGGCGAATTTGCCAGTACCGGAGCCAGCGCCGGAAGCAACCAGGTCGCCAGACTGTCGGCGTTCACCGCCAGTGAGAGCAGCAGCGGCGTCGAGCCGGTTTGTTCATCACCCAGCCACTCGTCTTCCAGCAGTTCAACCTGACGCAAAAGCGCCAGTAGTTTCTGCCCCTGTTCGGTTGGGCGTGGTGGTACGGTACGCACCAGCAGCGGTTGTCCGAACATATTCTCAAGCTGTTTTATGCGTTGTGAAACCGCGGATTGCGTGATGCACAGCTTTTGCGCCGCGCGCTCAAATCCTCGTTCACGAATAACCGCATCCAGTGCTTGTAGTGTTCTGTAGTCCGGACGTTTCATTGCTTTGACGCACTCCTGAAAATTTTGCTTGTTCTGCACTATGACACAAATTTAGGTTGGGTAAAGACGAAATCCGCCGCTTGCGAGCGGGTGTGGGGACATTTTTCTGCACAATGTTCTATAATGCGCGTGAATTTTCCCACCATATTCACACCACAGGCGAAACGATCATGACGCAGGATGAACTGAAAAAAGCAGTAGGATGGGCGGCACTTCAGTATGTACAGCCCGGTACCATTGTGGGCGTAGGTACAGGTTCAACAGCCGCACACTTTATTGATGCGCTGGGCACAATGAAAGGTCAGATTGAAGGTGCGGTATCCAGTTCGGACGCTTCAACCGAAAAACTCAAAAGCCTCGGTATCCACGTGTTCGATCTTAACGAAGTGGACAGCCTCGGCGTATACGTTGACGGCGCGGATGAAATCAACGGCCACATGCAGATGATCAAGGGCGGCGGCGCAGCGTTGACCCGTGAAAAAATTATTGCTTCCGTGGCGAAGAAATTTATCTGCATTGCCGACGCGTCCAAAGAAGTCGATATCCTCGGTAACTTCCCGCTGCCGGTTGAAGTGATCCCAATGGCGCGCAGCGCTGTGGCTCGCCAGTTGGTGAAGCTGGGCGGTCGTCCTGAATACCGTCAGGGCGTAGTGACGGACAATGGTAACGTGATCCTTGATGTACACGGTCTGGAGATCCTCGATGCCATTGCGATGGAAAACGCCATCAATGCGATTCCGGGCGTGGTAACCGTCGGTCTGTTTGCCAACCGTGGTGCGGATGTTGCGCTGATCGGTACGCCAGACGGCGTGAAAACTATCGTAAAATGATCTGACGGGAGTGTCTTCTCCCGTTAAAAAAATTTTGGCAGGGCAAATTTGGTGACTTGTGTCACGTTTATAATATTGTCCTGCCGATCTCTCCAAAGAAAAAGTTATCGCCAGTATTTTCCTCTGACATTTCTCTCTGAATGACATTTCTTCAGCACGGCGACGCAAACGTTCATATTGCCGCAATATTATTTTTTGATATGTTGAAGAGACGGATGAAAATCCCACACACAACACATCAGTTTGAACAAAAAAAGACAGGGTCGGGGAAATGGCAAAGGTATCACTGGAGAAAGATAAGATTAAATTTCTGCTGGTTGAAGGCGTGCATCAAAAAGCGCTCGAAAGCCTTCGTGCAGCAGGTTATACCAACATCGAGTTTCATAAAGGCGCTCTGGACACTGAACAACTGAAAGAGTCCATCCGTGATGCCCACTTCATTGGCCTGCGATCCCGTACCCATCTGACTGAAGATGTGATTGACGCCGCAGAGAAACTGGTCGCGATTGGCTGCTTCTGTATCGGCACCAACCAGGTTGATCTCAGCGCTGCGGCAAAGCGCGGTATCCCCGTGTTTAACGCGCCATTCTCTAACACGCGTTCCGTTGCGGAACTGGTGATTGGCGAACTGTTGCTCCTGCTACGCGGCGTACCCGAAGCAAACGCCAAAGCACACCGCGGCGTGTGGAATAAACTGGCTACCGGCTCGTTTGAAGCGCGTGGCAAAAAACTGGGGATCATCGGCTATGGCCACATTGGTACTCAGCTAGGCATTCTGGCGGAATCGCTGGGGATGCACGTCTATTTCTATGATATTGAAAATAAACTCCCGCTCGGCAACGCCACGCAGGTGCAGCATCTTTCCGACCTGCTCAATATGAGCGACGTGGTCAGTTTGCACGTACCGGAAAATGCCTCCACCAAAAATCTGATGGGTGCGCGTGAGATTGCGTTGATGAAACCAGGCGCGCTGCTGATTAACGCCGCACGCGGCACAGTTGTTGATATTCCTGCGCTGTGCGACGCGTTAGCGACCAAGCACCTGGCAGGGGCAGCAATCGACGTATTCCCAACCGAGCCGGCAACCAACAGCGATCCTTTCACTTCGCCGCTGTGTGATTTCGACAACGTGATCCTGACGCCGCACATTGGTGGTTCAACGCTGGAAGCACAGGAAAACATCGGTCTGGAAGTGGCTGGGAAACTGACCAAGTATTCCGACAACGGCTCTACGCTGTCTGCAGTTAACTTCCCGGAAGTTTCGCTGCCGCTGCACGGCGGTCGTCGTCTGATGCACATTCACGAAAACCGTCCGGGCGTACTGACTGCGCTGAACCAGATTTTTGCCGAGCAGGGCGTCAACATTGCCGCGCAGTATCTGCAGACTTCCGCACAGGTAGGTTACGTGGTTATTGATATTGAAGCGGATGAAGATGTGGCAGAGAAAGCGCTGCTGGCGATGAAAGCCCTTCCGGGAACCATTCGCGCTCGTCTGCTGTACTGATTTCCTCTACATGGGCAGGCGGTTGACCTGCCCATCTTTCCTCTGATTTTCCGGCCTCAAAATCTCTTCCTGTCACGCATACATTCTGTTTTCGAGCCTTGCCGCAATTGGCAAAAAAGCTACCACTCCCAGATTTTGGACGGCGTCACCACCGCAGGCAGCGGGATATCCCATTCTTCGACAGGCAGCTTTTCCACTCGCTGACAATCGTGCGCGTAGCCTACGGGCTGGATCTTATGTTGCTGCCAGTTTTGAAGCGTTCGATCGTAAAATCCACCGCCCATACCCAGGCGTTGCCCGACCTCATCAAACGCCACTAACGGCGTAATCAGTACATCCAGCTGTGAGAGCGGCAATACGTCACGTACATCAAGCCGTGGTTCCTGGATCTTTAAGCGATTGGTTACCAGGTCGCTGTGCGGATGATAGTGCAGGAACAGCAGGTTGCCAGGGCTGAAGGGGTGAAGAACTGGAAGATATACGCGCTTGCCTGCTCGCCACAGCTGATCTATTAGCGGCTGGGTATCGAGTTCGCCATCGAACGAGAGGAATACCGCCACGGTATGAGCGAGTACAACAGGGGGATAACTGAGCATTCGGGTCGCGGCTTGCTGACCGTATTGTCGTTGCTGTTCGGAAGTAAGCGCGCGACGACGCTGCCGAATCAGTTGGCGGATTTCGTGCCGGGATAAAGGGAGTTCAGAAAGTAATGTCATGGCTGTTGCCAGGTAGAAGGGAATCTCCGAGATGCCGCCGCAGGCTGTAACCCTTGAACCCTTGGTTCAAGGTGAATGCGTCGTCACAGTTTTAAGGCTTCTCGGACGGGCCGAGCATGCTCACCAACCGTGGAGCGCCACATTCTTGTGGTATGAAATATCGGCTCAGGGGACTGGCCCGCTTGCAAACATCTCAGAGAAATTTTGTCTTCACGGTCACTCTACCACAGTAAACCGAAAAGTGTTATTCAAAGTTTTGGCCCGTTTTTTCGGTTATGCGACCCTGATCAAGCAACGCCTGTTCGATGGTCTGTTGTAGCATCCGAATACGTTGTTCCATGCTCGCCGCGTACTCACGCGTCTTCGCTTTTTCCTGAGTTAATTCATAGCTGATGTTCAACGCGGCGATGAAAACCAACTGCTCAGTATTTGTGACTCTAGTGCGAACTTTCAGATCTTGCAATCGCTGATTGAGATCGTCCGCAGCCTGATTCAACGCATCCCTTTGTTCAGGCGGGCAATTCACTCGCAGTGAACGGCCAAATATTTGGATATCGACGGGTTGTGCAGACATGCCACCTTCCTGCTGATTGACTGCGCTGCCTTCGTCTCCAGACCGTGGGTCCGCGAAGGGGCGACACTATAGCTACCCTGGTATCAAGATACAAGCCCTTTTCTGGTCCACCAGGGTCCAAAGTGGTAGCATATCATGAATATTCCTCCCTTTGATGACGAATGCTTATGTCTATACAGAACGAAATGCCTGGTTACAACGAAGTTAGCCAGTTTTTGAACCAACAAGGGGCTGGATTAACCCCGGCCGAAATGCACGGCTTGATAAGCGGAATGATTTGTGGCGGAAACAACGACAGCTCATGGCAGCCGCTGCTGCACGACCTGACGAACGAAGGTCTGGCCTTTGGTCACGAGCTGGCTCAGGCGCTGCTGAAAATGCACTCAGCCACCAGTGATGCCCTCGAAGACGATGGCTTCCTTTTTCAGCTTTATCTGCCTGAAGGGGATGACGTCAGCGTGTTCGATCGCGCCGATGCGCTGGCGGGATGGGTAAACCACTTTTTACTGGGCCTTGGCGTCACGCAGCCGAAGCTCGACAAAGTGACCGGCGAAACCGGGGAAGCGATTGACGACCTGCGCAATATCGCTCAGTTGGGATATGACGAAGACGAAGATCAGGAAGAGCTGGAAATGTCGCTCGAAGAGATCATCGAATACGTGCGCGTAGCCGCCTTGCTGTGCCATGACACGTTTACGCGTCAGCAGCCGACCGCGCCGGAAGTCCGTAAACCGACTCTGCACTAAGAACGAAACGCAAAGGAGAGTGTGATGAGCGAGATATCTCAGCAAGAATTCCAGCGTCGTCGCCAGGCTTTACTGGCACAAATGCAGCCCGGCAGCGCCGCGCTGATTTTTGCCGCACCGGAAACGACGCGTAGTGCGGACAGTGAATACCCTTACCGCCAAAGCAGTGATTTCTGGTACTTCACCGGTTTTAACGAACCTGAAGCCGTGCTGGTGCTGATTAAAAGTGATGACACTCATAACCACAGCGTTTTGTTCAATCGGGTTCGCGATCTGACGGCGGAGATCTGGTTTGGCCGCCGTCTGGGCCAGGATGCTGCCCCGGCAAAACTTGGCGTTGACCGGGCGCTGGCCTTCAGTGAAATCAATCAACAGCTGTATTTGCTGCTCAATGGTCTGGACGCGGTATACCACGCTCAGGGCGAGTATGCCTGGGCCGACGAGATTGTGTGCACGGCGCTGGATAAACTGCGCAAAGGCTCCAGACAAAATCTGCACGCGCCTGCCGCGATTATCGACTGGCGTCCGATGGTACATGAAATGCGCCTGTTCAAATCACCGGAAGAAATTGCGGTCATGCGTCGTGCCGGAGAAATCACCGCACTGGCGCATACCCGCGCGATGGAAAAATGCCGTCCGGGAATGTTTGAATACCAGTTAGAAGGGGAGATTCACCATGAATTTACCCGTCATGGCGCGCGTTATCCGTCCTATAACACGATTGTCGGCAGCGGTGAAAACGGCTGTATCCTGCATTACACCGAAAATGAAAGTGAAATGCGCGATGGCGATTTGGTGCTGATTGACGCTGGCTGTGAATACAAAGGCTATGCGGGTGACATTACGCGTACCTTCCCGGTAAACGGTAAATTTACCCCAGCACAGCGTGAAATCTACGATATCGTACTGGAATCCTTAGAGACCAGCCTGCGTCTGTATCGTCCCGGAACGTCCATTCAGGAAGTCACTGGCGAAGTGGTGCGCATCATGATTACGGGTCTGGTGAAGCTTGGCATTCTGCACGGTGATGTCGATCAGTTGATTACCGAAAATGCGCACCGCCCATTCTTTATGCATGGCCTAAGTCACTGGCTGGGTCTGGATGTGCACGACGTCGGCGTTTATGGTCAGGACCGCTCACGTATTCTTGAGCCGGGAATGGTACTCACCGTCGAACCGGGACTATATATCGCGCCGGATGCAGATGTACCGCCGGCTTATCGTGGTATCGGCATTCGTATTGAGGATGACATCCTCATCACCGAGGACGGCAATGAAAACCTGACCGCCAGCGTAGTGAAGAAAGCTGATGACATTGAAGCCTTAATGGCTGCGGCGCGACTGCAATGAGCGTGATTATCGTTGGTGGTGGTATGGTCGGTGCGACGCTGGCGCTGGCCATTTCCCAGCTCAGTCATGGGACGCTGCCAGTTCATCTGATAGAAGCGAGCGAACCTGAAACTGACCGTCATCCTGGGTTTGACGCCCGGGCGATCGCGCTGGCGGCAGGAACCTGCCAACAGCTGGCGCGAATTGGTGTATGGCAGGCGATTGCCGATTGCGCAACGGCCATTAAAACGGTTCACGTCAGCGATCGCGGCCATGCCGGATTTGTGACGCTGGATGCGCAGGAATACCGTATTCCGGCTCTGGGTCAGGTGGTAGAACTGCACGACGTCGGGCTGCGTCTGTTTGCGCTGCTGCGCAAAGCACCGGGCGTCACATTGCACTGCCCCGACCGCGTAGCCAGCGTGTCGCGCACGCAGGAGCGCGTTGAAGTGACGCTGGAGAATGGCGAGATGATTACCGGTCGCCTGCTGGTGGCTGCTGACGGCACGCGTTCCGCACTGGCGACTGCCTGCGGTGTTGACTGGCTGCAACAGCCTTATGAGCAACTGGCGGTGATTGCCAACGTCACGACCTCTGTACCGCACGATGGGCGAGCGTTTGAACGCTTCACGCAATATGGCCCGCTGGCAATGCTGCCAATGTCTGACGGTCGCTGCTCGCTGGTGTGGTGCCATCCGCTGGAGCTGCGTGATGAGATCATGGCCTTGTCCGACGAACAGTTTTGCCGTGAACTGCAAACCGCTTTTGGCTGGCGACTGGGACGTATTACCCAGGCTGGTAAACGTAGCGCTTATCCGCTTTCGTTAACTACGGCGCTGAAAGCGATTACCCATCGTACCGTGCTGGTAGGGAACGCCGCCCAGACGCTGCATCCCATTGCCGGGCAAGGTTTCAACCTTGGCCTGCGCGATGTCATGAGCCTTGCTGAGACGTTGACGCAGGCGCAGAACGGCGCGGAAGATGTGGGTGATTATGCGGTGCTGGCACGCTATCAGCAGCGCCGCGAGCGCGATCGCGAGACGACGATTGGTGTGACCAATAATTTAGTGTATTTGTTTGCCAATCACTGGGCCCCGCTGGTTGTTGGGCGCAATGTCGGGTTGATGGCGATGGAATTATTCACCCCTGCGCGCGATGCGCTGGCGGAGCGGACCCTGGGTTGGGTTGCACGATAAATATGACCTGTAGGCCGGATAAGGCAACGCCGACATCTGGCAAGGGTCCCCGCAAAAATGCCTGATGGCGCTGCGCTTATCAGGCCTACGGATTACAGGTTTCGAGGTACAAACAGTGCAAAGTGTTGATGTAGCAATTGTTGGTGGCGGCATGGTGGGGCTGGCGGTTGCCTGCGGCCTGCAGGGCAGTGGGTTGCGCGTTGCTGTATTAGAACAACATGTTCCGCAGCCGTTGGTGGCGGATGCACCTCCTCAGCTTCGCGTTTCGGCCATTAATGCAGCCAGCGAAAAACTGCTTACCCGTCTTGGCGTCTGGTCCGACATTGTTGCCCGTCGCGCTTGCTGCTACCACGGCATGGAAGTCTGGGACAAAGACAGCTTTGGACGCATTGAATTTGATGACCAGAGCATGGGTTACAGCCATTTGGGCCACATCGTTGAAAACTCAGAAATCCATTATGCGTTGTGGCAAAAGGCGCAGCGTTCAGCGGATATTACGCTGATGGCGCCAGCTGAAATACAGCAGGTGGCCTGGGGCGAGAACGAGGCATTTCTGAGCCTCAAAGATGGCGCAATGCTGACGGCGCGTCTGGTCGTCGGTGCCGATGGTGCTAATTCCTGGCTGCGCAATAAAGCGGACATTCCGCTCACCTTCTGGGACTACCGTCATCATGCGCTGGTGGCGACTATCCGTACGCAGGAAGCTCACGGTGCGGTTGCGCGTCAGGCGTTTCATGGCGAGGGGATCCTGGCATTCCTGCCACTCAGCGATCCACACCTGTGTTCTATCGTCTGGTCGCTCTCGCCGCAGGAAGCAGAACGTATGCAGCAGGCAAGCGTTGACGAGTTTAATCAGGCGCTGAATATCGCTTTTGATAATCGTCTGGGGCTGTGCAGCCTTGAAAGCGAACGTCAGGCGTTTCCGCTGACGGGACGTTATGCTCGCCAGTTCGCGGCCCATCGTCTGGCGCTGGTGGGGGATGCGGCGCATACCATCCACCCGCTGGCGGGTCAGGGGGTTAACCTGGGCTTTATGGATGCGGCAGAGCTGATCGATGAACTTAAGCGGCTACAGCGTCAGGGCAAAGATATTGGGCAGTATCTCTATTTACGCCGCTACGAGCGCAGCCGTAAGCACAGCGCAGCGCTGATGCTGGCGGGGATGCAGGGTTTCCGTGAACTGTTTGCAGGCGAGAATCCGGCGAAAAAACTGCTACGCGATATTGGGCTGAAACTGGCCGATACCCTCCCGGGCGTAAAACCACAACTCATCCGTCAGGCGATGGGACTGAACGATCTTCCCGAGTGGTTACGTTAGTGTCCGTAAGGACAATCTTAAGAGTTTGAGACCCGTCACACTTTCCTCTCCCGGCCTTCGCGCCGGGGTGCTTCTCTCAT
Source organism: Citrobacter sp. Cpo091 (assembly GCF_030332645.1). Taxonomy (NCBI): domain Bacteria; kingdom Pseudomonadati; phylum Pseudomonadota; class Gammaproteobacteria; order Enterobacterales; family Enterobacteriaceae; genus Citrobacter; species Citrobacter sp. Cpo091. Next base: position 182,674 of record NZ_JAOWHL010000037.1, on the reverse strand, counting down.
TTGAAATAATCTAATTCCACGCCTTTTTTCGCATTAGTTTTTCTAATATTACGTTTTTTTCATAACGCCATTTTTGACATTTTTTCCACATTTAATGTTGGTTGGTGCTGTAATTTTGCGTTTGTCTTTGTTTGTTGTTCTGATTAATTGCTATATGTATGGAGTTTTATTCTGTTGGTGATCTGGCTGTTTTTCGCCATAAGCTAATGTGATGGTTAATTTTGACTTATGGTTTAGCGTCTGTTTCGGTGGTAAGTTCAGGACAAAGAGAACGTTTGCGTCGTAGCCCCTGGAGCGGCTGCGGTGCTGGGTTTCGTGGCGAAAATTTCACCGCGAAAGAGTTGGTAGCCCCGCTTATTCAACGAGGAAAAGATGGCTCAACAGACTCCTTTGTACGAACAACACACGCTATGTGGCGCGCGCATGGTCGATTTCCATGGCTGGATGATGCCACTGCATTACGGTTCTCAGCTCGATGAACACCATGCTGTTCGCACCGACGCCGGAATGTTTGATGTGTCGCATATGACCATCGTCGACCTGCGCGGTAGCCGCACCCGGGAGTTCTTGCGTTATCTGCTGGCAAACGACGTCGCGAAGCTAACGAAGACGGGTAAAGCCCTCTACTCCGGGATGCTCAACGCTTCGGGCGGCGTGATAGATGACCTGATTGTCTACTACTTCACTGAAGATTTCTTCCGCCTCGTTGTAAACTCCGCCACCCGCGAAAAAGACCTATCCTGGATTACCCAACACGCTGAACCTTACGCCATCGACATCACCGTTCGTGACGACCTGTCGCTGATTGCGGTGCAGGGGCCAAACGCGCAGGAAAAAGCAGCCACGTTGTTTACTGACGAACAGCGCCATGCGGTAGAAGGTATGAAGCCGTTCTTTGGCGTTCAGGCGGGTGATTTGTTTATCGCAACCACCGGTTATACCGGCGAAGCAGGCTATGAAATCGCCATGCCGAATGAAAAAGCGGCTGATTTCTGGCGTGCGCTGGTACAGGCTGGTGTCAAACCTTGTGGTCTCGGCGCGCGTGACACCCTGCGTCTGGAAGCGGGTATGAACCTGTATGGTCAGGAGATGGACGAAGGGATTTCTCCGCTGGAAGCCAATATGGGTTGGACCATTGCGTGGGAACCTGCCGACCGCGACTTTATTGGTCGTGAAGCACTGGAAATGCAGCGCGAAAAAGGCCACGAACAGCTGGTCGGGCTGGTGATGACTGAGAAGGGCGTGCTGCGTAATGAACTGCCGGTGCGTTTCACCGATGCTTCTGGCAACCAGCATGAAGGCATTATCACCAGTGGCACATTCTCCCCAACCCTGGGTTACAGCATCGCGTTGGCGCGCGTGCCTGCGGGTATCGGTGAGACTGCGATCGTACAGATCCGTAACCGTGAAATGCCGGTAAAAGTGACTAAACCTGTTTTTGTGCGTAACGGCAAAGCCGTCGCGTAATTCATCCTTTTTTGGAGATTGATTGATGAGCAACGTACCTGCAGAACTGAAATACAGCAAAGAACACGAATGGCTGCGCAAAGAAGCTGACGGCTCTTACACCGTTGGTATCACCGAACACGCTCAGGAGCTGTTAGGTGACATGGTTTTCGTTGACCTGCCAGAAGTTGGCGCCACCGTCAGCGCGGGCGATGATTGCGCCGTTGCGGAGTCCGTAAAAGCGGCATCCGATATCTATGCGCCAGTAGGCGGTGAGATTGTTGCGGTTAACGATGCGCTCAGCGACTCCCCGGAACTGGTCAACAGCGAACCGTATGCGGGCGGCTGGATTTTCAAAATCAAAGCCAGCGATGAAAGCGAAATTGAATCGCTGTTGGATGCCACTGCGTACGAGGCATTACTGGAAGACGAATAAGATTGTGCCGGATGGCACTGCGTTTATCCGGCCTACGGTTTTATGTAGGCCCGGTAAGCGTCAGCGCCACCGGGCAATTGAGTTAGAGACAATCACGATTCACTGCACGTTTCAGGAACCATCGCCCATGACACAGACGTTAAGCCAGCTTGAAAACAGCGGCGCTTTCATTGAACGCCACATCGGACCGGACGCCGCGCAGCAGCAAGAGATGCTGAATGCGGTTGGCGCCGAGTCGTTAAACGCGCTGATCGGCCAGATTGTGCCGAAAGACATTCAGCTCGCAACCCCGCCACAGGTTGGCGAGGCGGCGACCGAATACGCTGCGCTGGCTGAATTAAAAGCCATCGCCGGGCGTAACAAGCGCTTCACGTCCTACATTGGCATGGGCTACACCGCCGTGCAGTTGCCACCGGTTATTCTGCGTAACATGCTGGAAAACCCAGGCTGGTACACCGCATATACGCCGTATCAGCCGGAAGTCTCCCAGGGACGACTGGAAGCTCTGCTGAACTTCCAGCAGGTCACACTGGACCTGACGGGCCTGGATATGGCTTCTGCTTCTCTGCTGGATGAAGCCACTGCGGCTGCTGAAGCCATGGCGATGGCCAAACGTGTCAGCAAACTGAAAAATGCCAACCGTTTCTTTGTGGCGGCTGATGTTCACCCGCAAACGCTGGACGTGGTTCGCACCCGTGCAGAAACCTTTGGCTTTGACGTCATTGTTGATGACGCGGCGAAAGCACTGGATCACCAGGATGTGTTTGGCGTGCTGTTGCAGCAGGTTGGCACTACCGGTGAAGTGCACGACTACAGCAAACTGATTGCCGAGCTGAAATCCCGTAAAGTTGTGGTCAGTGTCGCTGCCGACTTTATGGCGCTGGTACTGCTGACTGCACCGGGCAAACAGGGCGCGGATATTGTTTTCGGCTCTGCGCAACGCTTCGGCGTACCGATGGGTTACGGCGGCCCACACGCGGCATTCTTCGCCGCTAAAGACGAATTCAAACGCTCCATGCCAGGCCGTATTATCGGCGTATCGAAAGATGCGGCGGGCAATACCGCACTGCGCATGGCGATGCAGACTCGCGAGCAGCATATCCGCCGTGAGAAAGCGAACTCCAACATTTGTACCTCGCAGGTTCTGCTGGCCAACATCGCCAGCCTGTATGCCGTTTATCATGGTCCGGTTGGCCTGAAACGTATCGCTAATCGCATCCACCGCCTGACTGATATTCTGGCGGCCGGTCTGCAACAGAAAGGGCTGAAGCTGCGCCATGCGCACTACTTCGACACTCTGTGTGTTGAAGTGGCCGACAAAGCGGCTGTTCTGGCGCGTGCCGAAGCGGCAGAAATCAACCTGCGTAGCGATATCCATAACGCGGTAGGTATTACGCTCGATGAAACCACCACCCGTGAAAACGTGGTGCAGTTGTTCAATGTTCTGCTGGGCGACAGCCACGGTTTGAATATCGATACGCTGGATAAAGATGTGGCGCTCGACAGCCGTTCCATTCAGGACAGCATGCTGCGTGACGATGCGATCCTCAGCCATCCGGTGTTTAATCGCTATCACAGCGAAACCGAAATGATGCGCTACATGCACTCGCTGGAGCGCAAAGATCTGGCGCTGAACCAGGCAATGATCCCGCTGGGTTCTTGCACCATGAAGCTGAACGCTGCCGCCGAGATGATCCCTATCACCTGGCCGGAATTCGCTGAACTTCACCCGTTCTGCCCGCCAGAGCAGGCAGAAGGTTATCACCAGATGATCGGCCAGCTTTCCGAGTGGCTGGTAAAACTGACCGGTTATGACGCCGTCTGCATGCAGCCGAACTCCGGCGCGCAGGGCGAGTATGCGGGTCTGCTGGCGATTCGTCACTATCACGAAAGCCGTAACGAAGGCCATCGCGATATCTGTTTGATCCCGGCTTCTGCCCACGGCACCAATCCGGCATCTGCACAGATGGCGGGGATGCAGGTTGTGGTTGTCGCGTGTGATAAGAACGGCAACATCGACCTGGACGATCTGCGAGCAAAAGCAGAACAACATGCTGCGAATCTCTCCTGCATCATGGTGACCTATCCGTCTACTCACGGCGTGTATGAAGAAACGATCCGTGAAGTGTGCGACGTTGTACACCAGTTTGGCGGCCAGGTTTACCTCGATGGCGCGAACATGAACGCTCAGGTTGGGATCACCACGCCGGGCTTTATCGGCGCAGATGTCTCGCACCTCAACCTGCATAAAACATTCTGCATTCCGCACGGCGGCGGCGGCCCAGGTATGGGACCGATTGGCGTCAAATCACATCTGGCACCGTTTGTACCGGGTCACAGCGTAGTGCAGATTGAAGGAATGCTCACCCGTCAGGGCGCAGTTTCAGCGGCGCCGTTCGGTAGCGCATCCATTCTGCCAATCAGCTGGATGTACATCCGTATGATGGGTGCAGAAGGTCTGAAGCAGGCAAGCCAGGTGGCTATCCTTAACGCTAACTACATTGCCAGCCGTCTGAAAGATGCTTATCCGGTACTGTATACCGGTCGCGACGGTCGCGTGGCGCATGAATGTATTCTCGACATTCGCCCACTGAAAGAAGAGACCGGCATCAGCGAACTGGATATTGCCAAGCGTCTGATCGATTACGGTTTCCATGCGCCGACCATGTCATTCCCGGTCGCGGGTACCCTGATGGTTGAACCGACTGAATCTGAAAGCAAAGTGGAACTTGATCGCTTTATCAATGCGATGCTGGCAATCCGCGCTGAAATCGATCGCGTGAAAGCCGGTGAATGGTCACTGGAAGATAACCCGCTGGTTAACTCACCGCACACGCAAAACGAGCTGGTCGCGGAGTGGAATCACGGTTATAGCCGCGAAATCGCCGTCTTCCCGGCTGGTGTGGCGAACAAATACTGGCCGACCGTGAAACGCCTTGATGATGTTTACGGTGACCGTAACCTGTTCTGCTCCTGCGTGCCGATGAGCGAATATCAGTAACTTTTCCGCGCAGTAAAGCTTTTGTAGGCCGGGTAAGGCGAAGTCGCCTCCCGGCTTTTTCATATCTGGAGGTATCCATGGGAATCGCACTGGTTACTGGCGGCAGTCGCGGCATCGGGCGGGCAACCGCGCTGCAGTTAGCGCAAGAGGGTTACACGGTTGCGGTTAACTTTCATCACAATATCCGTGCGGCAACGGAGGTGGTGAATACTATTGTCGCTGCCGGGGGAAAGGCGTTTGCTCTACGGGCTGATATCAGCGATGAAAGCCAGGTTGTGGCAATGTTTGAATCTATTGACCGCGAAGGTGAACCACTGACTGCGTTAGTTAATAATGCCGGGATTTTGTTTGAACAGAGCACGGTGGAAAGCCTAACCGCCGAAAGAATTAACCGCGTGCTGGCGACCAATGTTACCGGCTATTTTTTGTGTTGTCGGGAAGCGGTAAAGCGCATGTCGTTCAAACACGGAGGGCCAGGCGGGGCGATTGTGAATGTCTCTTCGGCGGCATCGCGGCTTGGTGCGCCATTCGAATATGTTGATTACGCGGCCTCAAAAGGCGCTGTGGACACGCTCACCACCGGCCTTGCACTGGAGGTTGCGGCGCAAGGGATCCGCGTAAACTGCGTGCGACCTGGTCTTATCTACACTGAAATGCACGCTTCTGGCGGCGAGCCGGGAAGGGTCGATCGCGTGAAATCGATGTTGCCTATGCAGCGCGGAGGACAACCGGAGGAGGTCGCGCAGGCGATTACCTGGCTGCTGAGCGAGAAGGCGTCGTACGTAACGGGCAGTTTTCTGGAACTGGCTGGCGGGAAGTAGGATTTAATCGCCGGATGGCGCTATGCTTATCCGGCCTACGGGAATTTAATCTGTAGGCTGGATAAGGCGTATACGCCGCCATCCGGCAAAAAATCAAAGTTTCTCGCCGTTGCTGGCAATCACCTCTTTGTACCAGTTAAAACTTTTCTTGCGTGAACGCGACATATCGCCGGTGCCGTCGTCGTGTTTGTTCACGTAGATAAAGCCGTAACGTTTGCTGTACTGACCGGTGGTGAACGAGACACAGTCGATGCAGCCCCACGGCGTGTAGCCCATCAGGTCTACGCCATCATAGGTTACCGCTTTCATCATCTCTTCAACGTGGGCGCGCAAATAGTCGATGCGATAGTCGTCGTTGATGCTGCCGTCTTCTTCCACTTTGTCGTAGGCACCAAATCCGTTTTCTACGATAAATAGCGGTTTCTGATAGCGCTCATACAGTTCACATAAGGCGTAACGCAGACCGACCGGATCAATCTGCCAGCCCCAGTCGGACGCTTTTACGTGCGGGTTCGGTACGCTGCCCTCAAAACCAGAAATGGCATCGCCGCTGCCGCCTTCCGCTTTTACCGCGTTGGTCATGTAGTAACTGAATCCGAGATAGTCACAGGTGCCTTCACGCAGGATTTGCTCATCTCCGGCTTCCATTCGGATGTTGAATTCGCGGCGTTCCCACTCGTTCAGTACATATGATGGATAGTAGCCGCGCAGTTGAACGTCGGTGAAAACGTAGCGCTCACGCATCGATTCCTGCGCGAACATCACATCTTCAGGCTTACAGGAGAACGGGTACAGCGGCACCATCGCCAGCATGCAGCCGACTTTCATTTCCGGGTTGATGCGGCGTGCGGCTTTCACTGCCAGAGCGCTGGCCACGAACTGGTGATGCAGCACCTGGTACATGGTATCTTCCGGGTTTTCATGCTCGGTATACACCACGCCGGAGCAGCAATAACCAAACAGCGGTGCGCGCCAGTTGCGCTGGTTGTTGATCTCGTTAAAGGTCATCCAGTATTTGACCTTGTGCTTGTAGCGCTCAAAAACGACTTCAGCAAATCGGACAAAGAAATCGACGACTTTACGATTGGTCCAGCTGCCGTACTGTTGAACAAGGTGCAGCGGCATTTCAAAGTGGGAAAGGGTGATGACCGGTTCGATGTTGTACTTCAGCAGTTCATCGAACATGTCGTCGTAGAACTTTAGCCCTTCTTCATTCGGCTGGCTTTCATCCCCTTTGGGGAAGATACGGGTCCAGGCGATTGAGGTGCGGAAGCATTTGAAGCCCATCTCGGCAAACAGCTTAATGTCTTCTTTGTAATGACCGTAAAAATCGACGGCTTCGTGGTTGGGGTAGTACTTACCGGGCACAACTTCCTGAGTGATTTCTCGCGGAACGCCGTGCGCACCACCGGTCAGTACATCGCAAATACTGGGGCCTTTGCCACCTTTGTTCCAGCCGCCTTCAACCTGGTGCGCCGCAACCGCGCCGCCCCATAAAAAATCTTTTGGTAAGGTAAGTTTTTTCATCTGCGCTCAGTCTCAAATTAATACCATCTGATTTTGAGTCTAACAAAGGAAAGATAAATGTCACGATATAACAAAATAGCGCTAATGTGATTTGTTACATCCAAAAAACAGATTGTTTTTTTACGCTATTCTTTTCGCCAACTTGCGGCCGAGCGATTCCAGAATATAAATAACAGGGATCTGCGTGGTTATATCGTATACCCCGGCAATGCGCGTCTGTGGAACGTGCCAGGAGAGATTAAAGTCAGCCAATTTGGCCAGCCGCGAATGTTCATGACTGGTGACAGACAGAACCTTACAGTTATGCAGGCTGAACTGGCTGGCAAAGCGCAGGATCTCTTCTGTTTCACCGGAAACAGAAAGCACGATCGCCAGCGCGTTTCTGGCCATGTCATTCGTTACCGGGAAATAAGGGTCATCAATGTGATTACTGAATTTTCCAACGTTTGAGAAAAAACGTGCGCCATATTTGGCTAAGGCTCCGGATGTTCCCGCCCCAACGAATATAATACGCTCGGAAGATAATATAATATCAACAGCCTGATCGAGCAGATTATCGAACTCATCGTTATTAACGCCTTTAAAGAAGCTGATAATTTCGCTGGCACCGAAATTAGCCTGTTGCGGTTCATTCTGCTCTAAATATAATTTGAAGCGCACGCGAAATTCTGAGTAACCTTCACACTTAAGCTTGCGGCAAAAGCGCAGTACGGTGGTAGTGGAAACACCCACGGCATCGGCCAGTTCGCGAATGGTCATGTACATGACTTTGTCACGGTTTTTGATGACATAGTTGTAGACCAGCATCTCAAGATTGTTGAGACTGGCGATGGCAGCGTGGGAGAACATACTCACAATGGCAAAACTCACTCATCAGACTTCATCTACAGGGAATAATAACATGCAGCCAAATGACATCACTTTTTTTCAGCGTTTCCAGGATGACATTCTGGCCGGACGCAAGACCATCACTATCCGTGACGAGTCTGAATCACACTTCAAAGCCGGGGACATTTTACGGGTTGGGCGCTTCGAAGATGACGGTTACTTCTGCACGATTGAGGTTGTTGGCACCTCAACCGTCACGCTGGATACGCTGACGGATAAACATGCCCAGCAGGAAAATATGACGCTTGAAGAACTTAAACATGTCATTGCCGAGATTTACCCGGATCAGACGCAATTTTATGTGATTGATTTTAAATGCCTTTGATTTTAATGGTACGCATGTTAGCTGAAATTTAAAAACTAACACCATGATTTTTAATGGTAAATATTTATCTGGTAATTATTTTAGCTAACAGGTGTTCACTGGAACCATTCTCAGTTACGCTAGAGGAGCAATCACGATAGGGTTCGTTTCTCGGGAGTAAGTTATGGTTCAGAAGCCATTAATCGCGCAGGGATATTCGCTGGCAGAGGAAATAGCCAACAGCATCAGTCACGGTATCGGGCTGGTGTTTGGGATTGTCGGACTGGTGTTGTTGCTGGTTCAGGCAGTGGATACCAATGCCAGCGCTATGGCGATTACCAGCTATAGCCTGTACGGCGGCAGCATGATCCTGCTGTTCCTCGCCTCAACCTTGTATCACGCGATCCCCCATCAGAGAGCGAAAGTCTGGCTGAAAAAGTTCGACCACTGTGCGATTTATCTGCTGATTGCCGGGACCTACACGCCATTTCTGCTGGTGGGGCTTGATTCGCCGCTGGCACGTGGACTTATGATTGTTATCTGGAGCCTGGCGCTGATCGGTATTTTATTCAAACTGACCATCGCACACCGGTTTAAAATTCTGTCGCTGGTGACTTACCTGACAATGGGCTGGCTTTCGCTGATTGTGGTGTATCAACTGGCGGTGAAGTTGGCGACGGGAGGCGTGACGTTGCTGGCTGTTGGCGGTGTAGTGTATTCGCTGGGCGTAATTTTCTACGTCTGTAAGCGTATTCCTTATAACCATGCGATCTGGCACGGCTTTGTGCTGGGCGGCAGCGTTTGCCACTTCCTGGCGATCTATCTGTACGTGGGGCAAAACGCATAGATTCAGTGCAACCCCGGGGGCGGCGTAAACGCCTCGCCCGGGCTGTATTTTGTTGGCCGGACGAGGCAATGCCGCAATCCGGCGGCCTGTGCCGAATTGCCTAATGGCGCTGCGCTTATCAGGCCTACCAATTACTCTTCGTCTAACGAATATGGCAGCGGTACGATACGCAGCGTTTTTGCGTCGTCACGGACGCGGAACACGCTGTCGGCCTCCATGTCGTTATTCATCACAACCTGTACCAGTACCTGACCATCGGCCAGTTGTACTGCAGCAAGTACGGTACCAGTACGACGCCAGTTCTCGCCCATTTTTAATTCAAGGTCTTCGCCAGCTTCCGGTACTCGACCGGCGGCACCCGCCAAAGTCCACATGGCGCGTTTGTTGGCTCCGCGGAATTTTGCACGAGCCACCATTTCCTGACCGGTGTAGCAGCCTTTTTTAAAGCTGATCCCGCCCAGAGCCTGCAGATTGGTAGCCTGTGGAATAAACTGTGCACTGTTGGCTGTATCAATCACGGGGATACCCGCTTCGATATCCAGCGCCAGCCACTGCTGGCTGTTATTTAACTCAGCTTCGCCACGCAGCTTTTCAACCAAGGTTTCTGCGGTGGTGGCATCAACGATCAGCAGAAAACGTTCGGCAGGGTGTTCGAACCACAATACCGTGGAGGCACCTTCGGTAATGACCTGCTTATCACTGTTCGGTAATTCGCTGAAGAGATTGGCCAGCGCTGCACGTGCCTGGAATCCCGCTACGCCCAGCAAGACGCGCTCGTCGTCTGGGGCGATCGCCACCTTCGAGAAGACCGCGTATTTTTTCAGCTCAGTGAGCTGCGCATCACGCAGGCTACGGCGCTCAAGCCATGCAAAACCGTCACCCTGGCGGAACAGACGCAGGTTGCTCCACATTTTACCTTTGGCGTCACAATGTGCAGCCAACAGGTGCTGATGCTCGGTCATCTGGCTGACATCCGCCGTGACCTGACCCTGAATATACTTCTCACTGTCGACACCGGTGATGGTGGCGAGCGCCCAGTCATCGAGCGTCATTAGCGTCAGAGGTAAACGCGTTGACGCAAAAGGCTGGCGAGGAGGAAAAGATGTAAAAGCCATAATAATGTCCTGATTTGCTTAACGCAGTGATGATGACTAATGGTAAAAGAGCTATGGACCATTGCAAGCGGTTTAAACAGGCTATTTGTGCCATATATTGTGCTTTGCGAGGAGACATCCAAAATTGGTGAATCCTTTGGCTTAATAAGGTTTTATTTAGCGAGCGAGCTTCAGTTTACTGATATTCCCGTAAAAAGAGCGGGAAAAACACGTTACAATAGCGGGATACTTCGTTTTCGCGAGACAGGGAGAAGAACATGGATATTAACAACAAAGCACGTATTCATTGGGCATGCCGCCGCGGTATGCGCGAGCTGGACATATCGATCATGCCGTTTTTTGAACATGAATATGACAGCTTAAGTGACGAAGAAAAACGTATCTTCATCCGTCTGCTAGAATGTGATGATCCAGATTTATTTAACTGGTTGATGAATCATGGGAAACCAGCGGATGAGCAGCTGGAACAGATGGTGCGACTTATCCAGACACGGAATCGGGAACGTGGTCCAGTGGCAATCTGATTTACGCGTATCATGGCGCGCGCAGTGGCTTTCACTGCTAATTCATGGGCTGGTCGCGGTGTTTATTTTATTGATGCCCTGGCCATTGAGCTACACCCCATTATGGCTGGTTTTGCTCTCTCTGGTGGTGTTCGATAGCGTTCGCAGTCAGCGTCGAATCAACGCCTGTCAGGGTGAGATTCGGCTATTGATGGATGGCCGTCTGCGCTGGCAAGGGCAAGAGTGGTCTATCGTTAGCGCCCCCTGGATGGTTAAAACAGGTATGATGCTACGCTTGCGATCTGATGCCGGAAAACGTCAACATTTGTGGCTGGCAGCAGACAGTATGGATGATGCAGAGTGGCGGGATTTACGGCGGTTGATGCTGCAAAAGGCGAAGCAAGGGTAACGCATGACACATGCCTGATGGCGCGCAGCTTGAAGGCCAACAGTTAGGTGCGTCATGCAGGCCGGATAAGGCATTTACGCCGTCATCCGGCAAATCGGTTATCAGGACCAGTGCTCGGCCATTTCCCCAAGAATTTGCTCGCACCAGGCCTGAATGCGTTCATCGCTGAGATCGTACTGGTTCGTCTCATCCAGCGCCAGGCCAACAAACAGCTGTCCATCAGCAATGACGGGTTTATCGCTGGTGAATTCGTAGCCTTCTGTGGGCCAGTAGCCGACAAACTTTACACCTTTGGTGATCAGTTTATCGTGCAGCATACCCAACGCATCCAGGAACCATTCGCCGTATCCCAACTGATCGCCCATACCGTAAAGCGCGACAATCTTGCCCTCCAGGTTGAGGTCGTCCAGTTGCTCCCAGACCGCTTCCCAGTCCTCCTGAATTTCACCGAAATCCCAGGTTGGGATGCCCAAAATGAGCACGTCATATTGCTCCATTAGGGTCGGGGAATCGTCTTTGAGGTTGTGCAGTGTCACCAGTTCGGGACCCAGGATATCGCGGATTTTTTCTGCTGCCATTTCGGTGTAGCAGGTGCTGGAACCGTAAAAAAGACCCATGTTCATGACGTAAACATCTCAATTCTGCTGTAGCGTTGCGGGTAGTGTAACAGAATCGCCGCATTCACGGCACAATGAGGCATAATGCATCAAAAATGAGAGTGGAATAAGGGGCGCGAGTGGAACAGGATCTGGCGCGCATCGAGCAGTTTCTTGATGCCCTGTGGCTGGAACGAAATCTGGCGGAAAACACATTAAGTGCGTATCGTCGCGATCTGACCATGCTTGTGGAATGGTTACATCACCGCGGCGCTTCGCTTGCGACCGCGCAAAGTGATGATCTGCAAGCCTTGCTGGCTGAGCGGATGGATGGAGGGTATAAAGCCACCAGTTCCGCACGTTTGCTCAGTGCGACGCGACGTTTTTTTCAGCATCTGTACCGCGAAAAATATCGCGAAGATGACCCCAGCGCCTCGCTTGCATCACCTAAACTTCCGCAGCGCCTGCCTAAAGATCTCAGCGAAGCGCAGGTTGAGCGGCTGCTACAAGCGCCGCTTATTGAGCAACCGCTGGAGCTACGCGACAAAGCCATGCTGGAAGTGCTGTATGCAACAGGCCTGCGCGTGTCTGAACTGGTAGGACTGACGATGAGTGACGTCAGCCTGCGTCAGGGTGTGGTACGGGTGATCGGTAAAGGTAACAAAGAGCGCCTTGTCCCGTTGGGTGAGGAGGCTGTGTACTGGCTGGAAACATACCTGGAGCATGGGCGTCCATGGTTGCTCAACGGTGTATCGATTGATGTGCTGTTTCCTAGTCAGCGGGCGCAACAGATGACCCGTCAGACCTTCTGGCATCGTATCAAACACTATGCTGTGTTGGCGGGAATCGACAGCGAAAAGCTGTCACCGCACGTCCTGCGGCACGCGTTTGCCACGCATCTGCTCAACCATGGCGCAGACCTGCGCGTGGTGCAGATGCTACTGGGGCATAGCGATCTCTCGACAACGCAAATTTATACTCATGTCGCAACGGAGCGCTTGCGGCAACTACATCAACAGCATCACCCGCGAGCGTGAGTGCTGACAGTATAGGATAGGCTATGAAAAAACGTTTTATGATGTTCACCCTGCTGGCGACGGCGTTTTCCGGCATGGTACATGCAGACGACGCGGCAATTCGTCAGTCATTAGCAAAGCTGGGTGTGCAGAGCACCGAGATTCAACCTGCTCCGGTTGCGGGCATGAAAACCGTACTGACCAATAGCGGCGTGCTGTACGTTACCGAAGACGGTAAACATATTATCCAGGGACCGATGTACGACGTGAGCGGCGCAAGTCCGGTGAATGTCACCAACCAACTGCTGATGAAGCATCTGAACGCGCTGGAAAAAGAGATGATCATCTACAAAGCGCCGCAGGAAAAACACGTCATTACCGTTTTCACCGACATCACTTGTGGTTACTGCCACAAGCTGCATGAAGAGATGAAAGATTACAATGCGTTGGGGATCACCGTACGTTATCTGGCCTTCCCACGTCAGGGGCTGGACAGCCAGGCTGAGCAAGACATGAAGTCTATCTGGTGTGCTAAGGACAAAAACAAAGCCTTTGACGACGCGATGACTGGCAAGGGCGTGAAAGCGGCGACCTGTGATGTGGATATCGCTAACCACTATGCGCTGGGCGTACAGTTTGGCGTCAGCGGTACACCGGCGATTGTGCTGAGCAATGGCTATGTCGTACCTGGTTATCAGGGCCCGAAAGAGATGAAAGAATTCCTCGACGCACATGCAAAACAGACCAGCGGTAAATAATTCGCGTGAAACAACAGATACAACTTCGTCGGCGTGAAGCCGACGAGACAGTCGAGCTACCTGCCGACTTACCGCCGCTGCTGCGCCGTTTATACGCCAGTCGCGGTGTACGTAGCGCGCAGGAGCTTGAGCGTAGCGTCAAAGGAATGCTGCCGTGGCAGCATTTAAACGGTGTCGAAAAGGCGGTTGAGATCCTCTACAGCGCCTTTCGTGCGGGAACTCGCATCATCGTTGTTGGCGATTTCGATGCCGATGGCGCGACCAGCACGGCGCTAAGCATCCTGGCGATGCGCGCGTTGGGCTGCAGTAACGTTGACTACCTGGTGCCAAATCGTTTTGAGGACGGTTATGGTTTAAGCCCGGAAGTCGTTGATCAGGCCCATGCCCGTGGTGCTCAGCTGATTGTCACCGTAGACAACGGCATCTCGTCTCACGCGGGTGTCGAACATGCCAGAACGTTGGGGATCCCGGTCGTTGTGACCGATCACCACCTGCCAGGGGATACGCTGCCGGGCGCAGAGGCGATCATCAATCCTAACCTGCACGACTGTGAGTTCCCGTCGAAATCGCTGGCAGGCGTTGGTGTAGCCTTCTATCTGATGCTGGCGCTGCGCACTTTCCTGCGTGACAAAGGCTGGTTTGATGAGCGAGGCATTGCACCGCCGAACCTGGCGGATTTGCTCGATCTGGTTGCGCTTGGCACGGTGGCGGACGTGGTACCGCTGGATGCCAATAACCGCATTCTGACGTGGCAAGGCTTAAGCCGTATCCGTGCCGGAAAATGCCGCCCTGGTATCAAAGCGCTGCTGGAGATTTCCAATCGCGACCCCCTAAAGCTGGCAGCCAGTGATTTAGGTTTTGCCCTCGGGCCACGGCTGAATGCGGCGGGGCGTCTGGACGATATGTCCGTTGGCGTAGCGCTGTTGCTGTGCGACAACATTGGTGAAGCGCGCGTGCTGGCCAATGAGCTGGACGCACTCAACCAGACGCGCAAAGAAATTGAGCAGGGTATGCAGGCCGAAGCGCTTACCCTGTGTGAAAAGCTGGAACGCAGTAGCGATACGCTTCCGGGCGGCCTGGCAATGTATCATCCCGAGTGGCATCAGGGCGTTGTGGGGATTCTGGCATCGCGCATTAAAGAGCGATTCCATCGTCCGGTGATAGCGTTTGCCCCGGCAGGTGATGGTACTCTCAAAGGCTCCGGGCGTTCGATTCAGGGGCTGCACATGCGTGATGCGCTGGAGCGCCTGGACACCCTTCATCCGGGCATGATCATCAAGTTTGGCGGTCACGCCATGGCGGCGGGGTTATCGCTTGAAGAGGCGCAGTTTGAGCGTTTCCAGCAGCGTTTTGGCGAACTGGTTACCGAGTGGCTGGATCCCGCCTTACTGCAAGGTGAAGTGGTGTCGGATGGCCCACTGAGCGCAGCGGAGATGACCATGGAGGTCGCACAAATGCTACGCGATGCCGGACCGTGGGGACAAATGTTCCCGGAACCGCTGTTTGACGGGCATTTCCGTTTGCTCCAGCAGCGTCTGGTCGGTGAGCGTCATCTGAAGGTAATGGTCGAGCCCGTAGGCGGTGGTCCGCTGCTGGACGGCATTGCGTTTAACGTCGATACCACCTGCTGGCCGGACAACGGCGTGCGCGAAGTTCAGCTTGCCTACAAACTGGATATTAATGAGTTTCGCGGCAACCGTAGTTTGCAGATTATAATCGACAATATCTGGCCACTTTAGCGTCACTAATCGCTATAAAAAAGGGCGTGGATTAGTTACAATCCCGCTCTTATCACCGCATTTTGACTAGTCCAATAAAAGAAATCAGACAATGTTTGAAATTAATCCGGTAAATAACCGCATTCAGGACCTCACGGAGCGCTCTGACGTTCTTAGGGGGTATCTTTGACTATGATGCCAAGAAAGAGCGTCTGGAAGAAGTAAACGCCGAGCTGGAACAGCCGGACGTATGGAACGAACCCGAACGCGCGCAGGCGCTGGGTAAAGAGCGTTCTTCTCTTGAAGCCATCGTTGATACGCTCGATCAGATGAGCCAGGGCCTGGAAGATGTCTCCGGCCTGCTGGAACTGGCTGTAGAAGCCGACGACGAAGAAACCTTTAACGAAGCCGTAGCAGAACTCGACACGCTGGAAGATAAGCTGGCCCAGCTGGAATTCCGTCGTATGTTCTCCGGTGAATATGACAGCGCAGATTGCTATCTCGATATTCAGGCAGGTTCTGGCGGTACGGAAGCGCAGGACTGGGCAAGCATGCTGATGCGCATGTATCTGCGTTGGGCTGAAGCGCGCGGCTTTAAGACTGAAATTATTGAAGAGTCTGAAGGTGAAGTGGCGGGTATTAAATCCGTAACCATCAGAATTGCTGGCGAATATGCGTACGGTTGGCTGCGTACTGAAACCGGCGTACACCGTCTGGTTCGTAAGAGTCCGTTCGACTCCGGCGGACGTCGCCATACGTCGTTCAGTTCTGCGTTTGTTTATCCGGAAGTTGATGATGATATTGATATCGATATCAACCCGGCGGATCTGCGTATTGACGTTTACCGTGCCTCCGGTGCGGGTGGTCAGCACGTTAACCGTACGGAATCTGCGGTGCGTATTACCCACATCCCGACTGGGATTGTGACGCAGTGTCAGAACGACCGTTCCCAGCACAAGAACAAAGACCAGGCCATGAAGCAGATGAAAGCGAAGCTTTATGAACTGGAAATGCAGAAGAAGAATGCCGAGAAACAGGCGATGGAAGACAACAAGTCAGATATCGGCTGGGGTAGCCAGATTCGTTCTTATGTCCTTGATGACTCTCGCATCAAAGATCTGCGTACCGGGGTTGAAACCCGTAACACGCAGGCGGTGCTGGATGGCAGCCTGGATCAATTTATCGAAGCAAGTTTGAAAGCAGGGTTATGAGGAACCAACATGTCTGAACAACACGTACAGGGCGCTGACGCGGTAGCCGACCTTAACAATGAACTGAAAACGCGCCGTGAGAAGCTGGCGAGCCTGCGTGAGCAGGGGATCCCGTTCCCGAACGATTTCCGTCGCGATCATACCTCAGACCAACTGCATGCTGACTTCGACGCGAAAGAAAACGAAGAGCTGGAAGCGCTGAACATTGAGGTATCCGTTGCTGGCCGTATGATGACCCGTCGTATTATGGGTAAAGCATCATTCGTTACGCTGCAGGACGTTGGCGGCCGTATTCAGCTGTACGTTGCTCGCGATGACCTGCCGGAAGGCGTCTACAACGAGCAGTTCAAAAAATGGGATCTGGGCGATATCCTCGGCGCGAAAGGTAAGTTGTTCAAGACCAAGACCGGTGAGTTGTCTATTCACTGCACCGAACTGCGTCTGCTGACCAAAGCGCTGCGCCCGCTGCCGGACAAATTCCACGGTCTGCAGGATCAGGAAGCGCGCTATCGTCAACGTTACCTGGATCTCATCTCTAACGATGAATCCCGCAATACCTTTAAAGTGCGTTCACAAATTATGGCTGGCATCCGTCAGTTCATGGTTGCTCGTGGCTTTATGGAAGTAGAAACCCCGATGATGCAGGTGATCCCTGGCGGTGCGGCAGCGCGTCCGTTTATTACTCATCATAACGCGCTGGATCTGGACATGTACCTGCGTATCGCGCCGGAACTGTACCTCAAGCGTCTGGTGGTTGGCGGCTTCGAACGCGTATTCGAAATTAACCGTAACTTCCGTAACGAAGGCATCTCTGTTCGCCATAACCCAGAGTTCACCATGATGGAACTCTACATGGCTTATGCGGACTACAAAGATCTGATCGAACTGACCGAATCGCTGTTCCGTACGCTGGCGCAGAACGTTCTGGGAACGACTGAAGTGCCTTACGGTGAAGAAGTCTTCGACTTCGGTAAGCCGTTCGAAAAACTGACCATGCGTGAAGCGATTCAGAAATACCGTCCGGAAACCAACATGGCCGATCTGGATAACTTCGACTCTGCAAAAGCGATTGCTGAATCTATCGGCATCAAAGTTGAGAAGAGCTGGGGTCTGGGCCGTATCGTGACCGAGATCTTTGAAGAAGTTGCGGAAGCGCACCTGATTCAACCGACCTTCATTACCGAGTACCCAGCAGAAGTTTCTCCGCTGGCGCGTCGTAATGACGAAAATCCGGAAATCACTGACCGTTTCGAATTCTTCATCGGCGGACGTGAAATCGGTAACGGTTTCAGCGAGCTGAACGATGCGGAAGATCAGGCGCAGCGTTTCCAGGATCAGGTTAACGCTAAAGATGCGGGTGATGACGAAGCAATGTTCTATGACGAAGACTACGTTACCGCTCTGGAACACGGTCTGCCGCCGACTGCGGGTCTGGGCATTGGTATCGACCGTATGGTTATGCTGTTCACCAACAGCCACACTATCCGCGACGTGATCTTGTTCCCGGCGATGCGCCCGGTTAAGTAAGATGTGAAATGCCGGATGGCGGCTGACGCCTTATCCGGCCTACGATTCGTTATGTAGGCCAGATAAGCGTAGCGCCATCAGGCAATAATTTGTTGGCAGTAATTCCGCAACAGCGTACGCGCTTCTTTGTCTGCAACCTGCATTACCATCCACGGGCTAAAAGCCCACGGCGTCGCGTCAATCCCGCTTAAGACATCCGCAAGACTGCTCCAGTGGCAATCCATCACTTCATCTGGGTTTAGCTGTAGCGGACTCACGATATGTGCGGCATAAACCGGGCATACTTCGTTTTCAACTATTCCACTCGGGTCTGTAGCGCGATAACGAAAGTCAGCGTATACGGGGCTGAGCAAGTCGATGTCTGCACCCAGTTCGAAGCGAGCCCGGCGAACAATAGCGGCTTCGTGGGTTTCATCCAGCTGCGGGTGACCGCAGACAGAGTTGGTCCAGACGCCAGGCCAGGCTTTTTTGTGCAGCGAGCGGCGGGTGACCAGCAGTTGGCCCTGCTCGTTAAATATCCAGCACGAGAAAGCGGAATGCAGGGGGGTTGTGGCGGTATGCGCCGCATATTTTTCCAGCGTTCCGCAGGGTTGGTCCTGCTCATTCAATAAAATGACATGTTCCTGTCGCATAGCGTCCACCATCAATCTTAAGCATCCATATTATATGCTTAATTAAGTCAGATTGATTAACAGAGGGTGTGAAATGCCAGGGCCGACGGTTCGTTGCGCGATATGATTTGGCATCCGGTTTCTGGCTGCTATGATAAAGCGTCTGAAAATGTTGCGAGGTATTGTTTTGAGTGCAGGACGCCTGAAGAAAAATGGCCTGGGTATCGTGATGTTGCTGTGCGTCGGTCTGCTGTTAGCGGGGTGTTCCGGGAGCAAGTCGTCTGATACAGGAAGTTATTCCGGCTCCGTGTATACCGTGAAGCGGGGGGATACGCTATACCGTATTTCGCGCGCTACCGGGACCAGCGTGAAAGAGATCGCCCGCCTGAATAATATTTCACCGCCCTATACCATTGAAGTAGGGCAAAAACTGAAGGTCAGCGGTGGCGCGAAAACCAGTTCTAACTCTGGCAAAACAACCAAGAAATCCTCAACCAAAACGGCAGCGGTCAGACCGTCTTCGTCCGTACCGCAGTCTTCCTGGCCTCCGGTAGGGCAACGTTGCTGGCTGTGGCCTGCCAGCGGTAAGGTGATCCTGCCTTATTCAACCGCGGACGGCGGCAACAAGGGCATTGATATCTCGGCTGCGCGCGGTACACCGATTTATGCCGCCGGCGCCGGGAAGGTGGTTTACGTCGGTAATCAGCTGCGGGGCTATGGTAATCTCATCATGATTAAGCACAGTGAGGACTACATCACTGCGTATGCGCATAATGACACCATGCTGGTGAACAACGGTCAAAACGTGAAGGCCGGGCAGAAAATCGCGACGATGGGCAGCTCGGATGCGACTACGGTGCGGCTGCATTTCCAAATCCGCTACCGGGCGACGGCTATCGATCCGCTGCGTTATTTACCGCCGCAGGGCAGTAAGCCAAAATGCTGACGGTGAATTAATCGCCAGTCAGTGGGTAAGTCCCTTGCCAAGAAGAGCGTAAGGTTTATAATCCCTTACGCACTTTGATGCGGGCGTAGTTCAATGGTAGAACGAGAGCTTCCCAAGCTCTATACGAGGGTTCGATTCCCTTCGCCCGCTCCAAAATTCTCTCCCTGTAGTTAATCCTTAAAAACGTTAGATAGCGACACCGGAATCCGGTGGCAGCGTGTTGTTACCTTCACCCAGATTACGTTGTAGCAATACCGTGTCGAGCCATAGCCCATGTTTGAAGCCAATGTTTTTCAGTGTGCCGATTTGCGTAAATCCGGCCTGCTGATGGACTTTTAACGATCCCTGATTATTGCTGTCGCCGACGATGGCAATCAGTTGCCGATAACCCTGTGCTTCAGCCCAGCCAATCACATGACGCAGTAAGGCTTTTCCTACACCCTGACGCTGAGCCGTTGGAGCAATATAAATCGAATCCTCAAGGGTATAGCGGTAGGCATAGCGCTCGCGGTAGCGGGTGAGGTAGCAATACCCGATGACCTTATCTTCCTGCAGAGCGACGACCCACGGCAGCCCGAGGCTGCGGATTTTTTCCAGACGAGCAAGCATCTCGTGTGCATCCGGCGGGTCGGTTTCAAAGCTGCCGGTACCGTGAAGAACATGATGTGCATAGATATCGCGTATGGTGAGGATGTGCTTTTCTTCTGCGTTAACGATTTTCATTGACCGGCTCCCATTGGCGTCTTTGCCCAGATTACCTGAAAGACTGAGGGGAAGGTAAGTGCAAAAAATTATGCTTCTATCAGTTGCTTGTAATGCAAATAGGCTTGCATATTGTAAGGGGAAATAATTGATTGTGGTTGATATTGTCAATAGTACGCAAGGTTGGTAAATATATTAACAGGTAGAGTAATACACAATTATTCACGCACGTATTTGATTGAGTTTCCAAATACCAATTATGGTAGGTTTCGAAAAATGATAAATAAAGTTGTTTGATTTCAACGCATTGTTACTGTATCTAATTCTTCTTGCGCCTGTACCCTTATTTTCATTTCATTGGCCCTGTTTGAGCCCTAAAAATTAAGTTATATTTTGTTGTTAGCAGAGAGCCTATTATCAGATTTTTCTCTATTCACCTCTCAAAATAGTTACCATGCAAACAGTTGCGCGGTGTAGCTATGCTAACCAGCAATAGTAAGCATCGTCACATGATGTCACCGGGCAAACTTTGTTTAAATCCAGAATTCAATCCCAAGAGTATTAGGATTATTTAGTCTAAAATACTTTTTTGCCTAAGAATTTTCTTATTGCGTAGCCACGAACTACATGGAGTGATAAAATTCCCGAGTTTATGCCTCCTGTCCAACGATTAGAGGACGCGGTGCGGGTAGTCAATAAGACGAAAGAATTAATTGCTTCATAACCCTATTACGAAATAAGCGGCAGTGCATCTTACATGGTCGGCAACTGTCAGGGATTGACCGTAACTTATTGAAAACGCTTATTTTTACTCTGATGTAAGATATAAGGGCAGATATGTTCAGTATGCGTCGACATGCCAACTTCATTAAACGTTTTAAGTCTGTAAGCTGTTTATTTACGGCAAGCATTCTTTTCCCTATGCAAATCTCTGCTGCGGTATCAGATTATGATGCTTTGGTTATTGAAGCGCGGGGAGGGAATAGTGCGCCGCTATTGCGCTACCTTGAGGATCAGGGAAAGAAAAGTGCGCTAACGCCAAATCAGGTTGCCGACTGGTTGCAAGTTTCTGGTTGGGTCGATAACAACGATAAAACAACCATTCAAATCTGGCAGCGGTATCGTGGGCAGATGGATGTGCCTGCGCGCGGCAAAGTCGCCGCTGCACGTGCGTACCGTAACCAGAAAAACTGGAATGATTCATTGGCGGTGTGGGAAAGCGTTTTACAGGAAGAGCCTGATAACGTGGATGTACGCACCGGCTGGATAATGACGTTGGCGGATGCGCGCTACAATCAGCAAGCCCTTACTGAAGCGAATAAATGGGCGCAGGCGCATCCGGGAGCAGACTCCGACGCACTGCTTGCCTATGTGTATCATTCTCAGGGGAAAAACTGGGATGCACTGTTGGTTGCCAGCCAGGCGGATGATGTTGATCCAGGCAACAAAAATGCAAAATCCACGCTGCTATCTGCGCTGTCGGCGAACCGTGTTTCCGGACCCGCTTTAAATATGGCGGAGGTCGTTCCCACGGCTGATCCAGTGAAGCGCCGTCTTGAGCTTGATGCGGCGGCTGAAATGGTACGCTCCTCTTATACGTCCGCACGTAATGAAGAAGAACGTTTTATCGTGGCCGATAAAGCGCTGGCCCGTTATGACCAACTGTTGGCGGCCTGGAAAGATGAGCCGTCTGCGCAGAATGATGTCCGTCGGGCGAGAATTGACCGTATGGGTGCCTTGTTGGTGCGTAAGCGTACTGCCGAAGTGATTGATGAGTATGAGTCCCTTTCTGCAAGCGGCGAAGTACCAAACTATGCAAAACGCTGGGTGGCATCAGCATGGTTAAGCGAACGTCAGCCGGAAAAAACCGAAGCGATGCTGGCGAGCATTTACTACCCGAATGGACCTATCCCGGTGACGCCACTCAGTCCTGAGGATCAACAAGATCTGTTCTACGCGCACATTGATAATGAAAACTTCGATGCTGCCAAAAAACAAGTTGATGATTTGATCAAAGAGAGTCCGTATCTACGGCGTATCTATGGCTCGCCAACGCCGCAGCCTAACGATAACTGGCTGCTCGGACAGTCGCTACTGACGCAATATCATATCGCTGCCAATGAACTGCCAGAGGCAGAAAAGCTCGCAGAGCATCTGGCACGAACAGGCTCTGGTAACCAGGGATTGCGCATATCTTATGCCTCTGTGCTTGAAGCGCGTGGATTGCCGCATGCGGCGGAGAAAGAGCTTAAGCTGGCGGAAGTCATTGAGCCAAGCAACCTGGAGCTGGAGCGCCAGCAGGCTTACGTTGCACTGGATCTTCAGGAGTGGAAACAGGCAGATGAACTGACGGATGACGTTATTGCCCGTAGCCCGGATGATGAAGCGACGCTACGCCTCGCGCGTATTCGTGATGTCCACAAAATGTCGGAAGTGCGCATTAGCGGAACGCAGGGGATCTCGTCCGATAGCCCGGTCAGCGGTAAGAATGACTTCAACATCAACACGGCTATTTACAGTCCGCCGATTAATGACAACTGGCGACTGTTTACCGGATTCAACTTTGCAACCGGTGAATTTGAGGAAGGGAAGGGCATCAGCCGCGATCTGGCGGCGGGGGCAGAATGGACTTCCCGTGATTACTGGGCGGAAATGGAAGTGTCAGGCCGAAATTATGGCGATGGTCAGAAGATTGGCGGGCGTCTATCCGGCTGGCATGACTTTAATGACAACTGGCGCGTTGGTGGGTCGGCCGAACGCCTCTCTCGCAATACCCCGTTGCGCGCGCTGCGTAGTGGCGTGTATGCCAACGGCGGCGATATGTTTGTTCGCTGGTATCAAAACGAACGACGTGAATATCAACTGTCGTTTGCCGCATCACATTTCTCGGACGGTAACGATCGCATCGAATATGGACTCAGCGGAAAAGAGCGCATGTGGACCACGCCGCGCTTCACGCTGGACTTTACGCCGGGTATCGGCGGGAGCACCAACACCAAAGAGAATGTGCCGTATTACAACCCGAAGAGTGATTTTTCCGTTGTCCCTGGCTTGAGCGCGGAGCAGGTTCTTTACCGCCACTATGATACCGTCTGGACGCAGCAAGGCCTGGCAGGCGTAGGTGGCTACTGGCAGCAAGGCGAAGATGCAGGTGCTATCGTCCAGGTGGGATACGGCCAACGGCTTAAATGGAACAACGTCGTAGATGGCGGGGTGATGCTGATTTGGGATAAACGCCCCTATGACGGTAAACGTGAGCGGAATATCTCCCTCGCTTTCGATTTAAATGTCAGGTTTTAAGGATTGTTCATGCTGAAAAGATGCCTGTGGCTTAGCGCATTAATCGCTGGCTGGTTGATGATTACCGCGTGCAGCAGCGCGCACAATACAACGCCTCGCTATGTTCCTCCCGCAGAGAGAACACCGCTGACGGCGGATCATCCGTGGCCGAAAAATAGCTTTCTGGTGCTCGGCTACCATGATGTGGAGGATGGTGCAGCCGACCAGCGCTACCTCTCTGTGCGTACCAGCGCGTTGAGCGACCAAATGGCCTGGCTGCGTGATAATGGCTATCAGCCGATCAGCGTGCAGCAAATTCTGGACGCCCATGACGGTAAAATTGTACTGCCGGAAAAAGCGGTATTACTCACCTTTGACGATGGATATAGCAGTTTTTATACCCGCGTCTGGCCATTGCTGAAAGCCTACAACTGGCCTGCGCTCTGGGCACCAGTAGGCAGTTGGGTTGATGCGCCAGCCAACAAAAAAGTCGATTTTGGCGGCTTAATGACCGCGCGAGACAAATTCGCCACCTGGAAAATGGTCGAAGAAATGGGCAAGTCGCCGTTGGTAGAAGTCGGTGCGCACACCTGGAACTCGCACTTTGGCGCTGAGGCCAACCCGCAGGGGAGTAAAGAGCCCGCTGTGGCGAACCGCCTGTATGATAAGAAAACCGGCACTTACGAAACGGACGAACAGTACACGCGACGTATAAACACGGATATCTCTCTGATCACTAACAAGATCAAAGCGGTGACCGGCAAATCGCCGCGCGCGTGGGTATGGCCTTACGGCGCAGCCAACGGTACAACGTTAAACCTGGCCAAAGAGCATGGCTATAAGATGGCCTTTACGCTTAATGAAGGGTTGGCGAATGCCGCGTTTCTCGATGATATTCCGCGCGTGCTGATCTCTGATAACCCATCCCTTAAGCGCTTTGCCAGTCAGGTCGCTCAGGTCCGTGAACCACAGACGATGCGCGTGATGCATGTCGATCTGGATTACGTGTATGACAAAGACCCTGCTCAGCAGAAGCGAAATATCGATAAGCTGATCCAGCGCGTTTATGACATGCGTATTTCTCATGTCTTCCTGCAGGCGTACGCCGATCCGCAGGGCGACGGGAATATTCGCGAACTCTATTTCCCCAACCGCTGGCTGCCGATGCGTGCCGATCTCTTTAACTATATCTCCTGGCAGTTACAAACGCGGGCAGGGGTGACGGTGTACGCCTGGATGCC
Source organism: Citrobacter sp. Cpo091 (assembly GCF_030332645.1). Lineage (NCBI taxonomy): Bacteria > Pseudomonadati > Pseudomonadota > Gammaproteobacteria > Enterobacterales > Enterobacteriaceae > Citrobacter > Citrobacter sp. Cpo091. The sequence continues at coordinate 157,772 of NZ_JAOWHL010000037.1, read as the reverse complement.
GGTTCTGGCTTTCGATCTCGACGCGTCCATTCCACGCGTAACCGCATGGGATCCGAAAACGGGACGCACTGCTATCAATCATGAGAACTATGTTCGTCTCTCGCCCTGGGACAGCGAAGCGCGCAAACGCATCACTGAAATCTATGAAGACCTGGCGAAGCACGCCAGCTTCAAAGGTATTTTGTTCCATGACGATGCTTTCCTGACGGATTTTGAAGATGCGTCACCGGAGGCGTTAGCCGCCTACCGTGCCGCAGGGCTTCCGGACAGTATCGAGCAAATACGTAATAATCCTCAGGCGTTCGAGCGCTGGACTCGCCTGAAAAGTAAGATGCTGATTGACTTCACCAAACAACTGACCCGGACGGTGCGTAATATTCGCGGTCCACAGGTGCAAACTGCGCGCAATATTTACGCCATGCCGGTACTGGAGCCTGAGAGTGAAGCCTGGTTTGCACAAAACCTGAATGATTTCCTCAATACCTATGACTGGACGGCGCCGATGGCGATGCCATTCATGGAACAGATCCCGGCCAATGATGCCAACGCATGGCTTGACCGACTGGTGAATGCCGTTGCACAAACCCCTGGGGCGCTGGATAAAACCGTGTTTGAACTGCAGGCACGAGACTGGCGTAAATCCGGGGATCAGGCTGAAATCAGCGGAAAACAAATAGCCGAATGGATGCGCCAGCTGAAATTAAGCGGTGCAGGTAACTACGGCTATTACCCGGATGATTTCATCAGCGACAAACCTGAGATGTCAGAGATTCGCTCGACGTTCTCCTCATACTGGTATCCGCAAAAATGACCGATCGCATTATTGCTTTCCTGATACTTTGCCTGATGTTCAGCCTGCCGTTTGGTGTGGCTGTCATCTTTACAGGTGAAGTGATGTTGAACTTCGTCTTCTTCTGGCCATTGTTCATGTCTGGCTTATGGATAAGCGGCGGAGTCTATTTCTGGTTTTACCGTGAACGTCACTGGAAATGGGGAGATGACACGCCACCACCGACATTGCAGGGGAATCCACTGGTTTCCATTCTGATCCCCTGTTTTAACGAAGGGATCAATGCGCGTGAAACCATTGAGGCAGCACTGGCCCAGCGATATAAGAATATCGAAGTGATCGCCATCAACGATGGTTCGACGGATGACACTCACGACGTGCTGGAACAACTGGCAGTGGAATACCCCAGCCTGCGGGTGATTCATCTGGCTGAAAACCAGGGCAAAGCGCTGGCGCTCAAGACCGGTGCGGCCGCGGCGCGCAGCGATTATCTGGTGTGTATTGATGGCGATGCGTTACTGGAACGCGATGCCGTCGCTTATATGGTAGCTCCGCTGATCCAGTTCCCGCGCGTTGGTGCGGTGACGGGGAACCCGCGAATTCGAACCCGCTCTACGTTAATCGGTCGTGTGCAGGTTGGTGAGTTCACTTCCATTATCGGCTTGATTAAGCGTACTCAGCGAGTCTATGGGCAGATCTTTAGTGTCTCAGGTGTGGTTGCGGCGTTTCGTCGTCGCGCGCTGGCCGAGGTCGGTTACTGGAGCCCGGACATGATCACCGAAGATATCGATATCAGCTGGAAGCTGCAATTGCGCCACTGGTCGGTATTCTTTGAGCCGCGCGCACTTTGCTGGATCCTGATGCCTGAAACCTTAAGAGGGCTGTGGAAGCAGCGTTTGCGCTGGGCGCAGGGTGGTGCAGAGGTGTTTATCGTTAACATGCGTCGTCTGTGGTCGTGGGAGTTCCGCCGCATGTGGCCGCTGTTTCTTGAGTTCTGTTTTTCTACCGCCTGGGCATTTGCCTATGCGATCAGTATCGTGCTGTTCCTTTTAGGACTGATGATCCCGATGCCGGACTCGCTGTATGTACAGCATCTGTTCCCACCGGCCTTTACCGGGCTTATCCTCGGCGTGGTGTGCTTGCTGCAGTTTGCGGTGAGCCTGATGATTGAACGACGCTATGAAAAAAATATTGGCGCTTCATTGTTCTGGATTATCTGGTTCCCGGTGGTGTACTGGATGCTAAGCCTGTTCACCACGCTGGTGTCATTCCCGAAAGTGATGCTCAAACGCAAACGTGGCAGAGCGCGTTGGGTGAGTCCTGACCGCGGTATTGGGAGGATCGAATCATGAACCAGCCACTGATCTTCACGGAGCGGCGTTTGCTGCCGCGCATCATCGATGTGTTGTTGACGGCCATCGCATGGGTTGGATTTATCTATTTAATCTATAAAGGGCTGATCACAGCCCTGGCGCATTCACCGTATATGGGGGTGCGACCCTTTTTCACCACGCTGGATACGGTCACGTTTTATATCCTTGTCGCCCTGGTCAACGGCCTGGTGCTGATTGGCTGGGCGAAGTACAACCAGTTTCGTTTTCGGGTCGAACGCCGCAGTCGCAGACCCGGGCTTGAAGACCATGAGCTGGCAGAAAGTTTGCGTATTACCCGGGAGCTGGTTACGGAACTGAACAAGGCGAGGGTGCTGACGGTCCACCATCATGAGAATGGCGAAATCAGTCATATCGATGTGGACAGGGATATTGCCGATAACCGCCTCCCGCCGCCGACGCCTGCGATGTTGGAGTATTTGCCGCCAGAGCCGCAGCCGTCGATACAGAAAAAGCCTGAATGATATTTCTGATTTCAGCCGCTTCCTTCAGCCTCGCATAGGTCTATGATTAAAACAGACAATAAAAAAATGCGAGGCAATATCGTGGATAAGGAACTACTGGATGCAGGTTACCGGGCCTATACCGGCGAGAAGATTGACGTCTACTTCAACACGGCGATGTGTCAGCATTCGGGCAATTGCGTGCGGGGAAGCGCGAAGCTGTTTAACCTGAAACGTAAACCGTGGATTATTCCGGATGAAGTGGACGTTGCCACGGTCATCAAGGTCATCGATACCTGTCCGAGCGGTGCTCTGAAATATCGCCAAAAATGAGTGAGGGAAGCATGGAAATTCTTGCAGGCCACAACAAATTTTATGTCAACGATGCCGAAGGCAATCAGGTTGCCGAGATTGTCTTTGTGCCGACGGGCGAGCATCTGAGTATCATTGAACATACCGATGTTGACCCCAGTCTGAAAGGTCAGGGCGTCGGCAAACTGCTGGTGGCGAAAGTGGTAGAGAAGATGCGCGCTGAAAACCGCAAAGTGATTCCGCTGTGCCCGTTTGCCAAACATGAATTTGATAAAACCCGCGAGTACGACGATATCCGCGCCTGATTATCTTATATGCACTGGAAGGTATAACAGCCATCCGGTGCATCACGCCCGATGCAGTAAATCCTGATAAATCCCCGTCAGTATCCCTTGCGGGCCAAACTCTTTTTTAATCCACTGAGTGACACGACCGGTTGCCGAATGCTGGGTTGCCAACAGCATTCGTGAATCCTGACGTGGGTTGTGGATCTGCCGTGTCACCAGCAACGACTTTTCCATCGCCTCGCGCACCATATAGTCTGGCAGAAAACCGATGCCCTCCCCCAGGATCTGGCACTGGCACTTGGTATTAAAATCGGGAACCAGAATCGACTCTTGACCGTGTAACAGCCAACCGACTTTTTTGTTGATGGTGTGTGCGGTGTCTTCCACCATGATGTTCGGGTACAGGCGCAGTTGGCTCTCAGAGATGGGTTCAGGCATAAACGCCAGCGGATGATCCGGGGCAATCGCGAACGACCAACGGATCGCGCCGATCTCGGTGTAATCAATTCCGCCGCCGTCCAGTAATGTATCGGGCGCGCCAATCGCGATATTGGCCAGGTTATTGATGATCGAATCCCAGACGCCGTTATACACCTCTGTAGTGACGGTTATCTGGCAGGTTGGAAACTGTTTCTTGAGTACCTGCAGCAGCCTCGCCGTATGTTGAGGGGTATACAACAGCTGGTTAATGCAGATGCGCACCCGAGCCTCAATTCCCTGAGCGATGGTATCAATGCTGCGCTTGATGGCGTGGAAATCGTTGAGCAGGTCGGTCGCCTTGCGAAACAGATAGCGTCCGGACTCGGTCAGCTCAATGCTGCGAGTACTGCGGGTAAACAGCACCACGTCGAGACCCATTTCCATGCGCTTAATGGTGTAACTAATTGCCGATGTGGTTAAGCCAAGCTCCTCCGCTGCCTTGCTGAAACTGCTATAGCGGGCAGCCATCGTAAATGCCAGTAGGTTTTCCTCGGTAAATATTGAATTCATCTTTCTCCCCTCCGGCGACAATGCGCATCCGCAACACGATGATTGTTGAATGTATTTGTAATCCTTATACAGAGCAATCAGTTTTGAACAGAATTTAACACTAGTTTTACATTTGATTTGAAGGCAATCACACTTCTGTATTTTAATTGCAGGCCGCTATCCGTGCAGCATACCGCCTGATTTTCCGGACTACTGATTAGTGGCTAAAAGGGCCCCAGCCATAAGGGAAAGATTGCACTACAGCACGTTTTGCTCTCATTGTTAAAATTGATTCAATAATCGATGCGCTAACGATGAATGAAATTTAAGCGGATGTTATTCTCTGCACTCTATTGCTATTCTCAGGTTATCGGATATTTAAAAAGTCTAAAAAACTGCAGGAGAGCGATTATGTCAGAGAAAGAACTCATTACTGAATTTCTGCTGGCGGCAGAGCAGGGCAATGCCGATGGATTAAAATCCTGTCTGGCAAAAAATGTGGATATTAACGCCACCAACCGCCAGGGGCGTACTGCCATTATTATTGCCAGCCTGAATAAACATTATGACTGTGTTTCTTTATTGATTGCTGCGGGTGCCGATATTAATAAACAAGATCAAACTTGTTTTAATCCCTTCCTGATTAGCTGCCTGACTAATGATTTAACGCTGTTGCGTACGGTATTACCGGCTGACCCCGACCTCAATTGCCTGAGCCGTTTTGGCGGCGTTGGTATTACACCTGCCAGCGAAAAAGGTCATGTCGAGATCGTGCGCGAACTACTGCTGCGTACCGATATCAATGTCAACCATACTAATTTTGTTGGCTGGACGCCGCTCCTGGAAGCCATCGTGCTAAATGACGGCGGTGCGAAGCAGCAGGAGATCGTTAAGCTGCTGCTCGACCATGGCGCAAACCCGCACATGACGGATAAATACGGTAAAACCCCGCTGGAACTGGCGCGAGAGAAAGGGTACCACGAAATTGCCGAGCTGCTGATTGCGGCCGGAGCCTGACACAGGAGCGCCATTATCGCTACGCCATCACGGCGATGCGTACGGGCGCTAACCGCAGACAGCGCGTTTCTCACTTTCCGGGGAACGGGACGGGTTGAACAGGTTTTTTCCCACGCGGTAAACCTGTTGATACCCGAACAGCAGCGGCTGCTGACGTTACTGAGTGAAGATTGTGATAACGCACCTAACAGCTGTCGGTTGGCGCTGACGCATTGTGAAGACCTGTTTCACCCCGGTGAGCGGGTCAATTTTAGCGGGTCGGGAATAGTTGTTGGCAATGATAAATGGATAGAAACCGCCGGTTGCCAGCTGTGGCGAATACCACGGTGGACATCTGATGCAGCAAGCCTTGCCGCAGTCGGCTGGCAGCACTGGGAAGAGGTTATCCGCCAACAGCTAAGAAGCGACGACACATTATTTCTGTACCAGGGTGACAATCCGTTTTATCAGGAAATCACCCGTCAATTACTCAACCGCCGACAAACATTACTGACGGCGTTGCGTACAGGAGAAAATATTACTACGGCGGTCGGCCATTTAATTGGTTTGGGAATAGGGCTGACGCCCTCATCGGATGATTATTTAGTAGGTTTAAGCACCATTTTATTTATTCCCGGACATCCGCTGAGGAAATATAGAGATGATTTTTTAGCGGCATTGCAACGTGCAGGAAATAATACAACGCTACTTAGCAAAATAACGCTAGAGGAAGCATTTAATCAGCGTTATCGGGAAAGCATCGGATGGCTGCTGAACCAATTTATTACTGAGCAACAACTCGTTTCTACGCAATATATTACTGACATTAAAAATATCGGTTCAAGTTCTGGCTGCGACATGCTGTATGGCATGGCGGATGCCTGCGCCCTGAGCCACAGGTCCGGAGGGAATTATGTCGATCAGGATAGTTGTTAAAAAGAACACGTATTTTGATTCTGTCTCACTGATGTCTATCTCCACGCGCGCAAATAAGCTCGATGGCGTTGAGCAGGCGTTTGTGGCTATGGCGACAGAGATGAATAAGGGCGTACTGAAGAATCTCGGCCTGCTGACGCCTGAGCTGGAAGAGGCGAAAAGTGGCGATCTGATGATTGTCATTAAAGGCGCCAGCGAGGCGGCGAACGACCAAACGCTGATGGCGATTGACGATCTGTTTACGCATAAAGAGCAGGGTGGCCAGCATGAAGCGCGCTATGCCACGCTTGCCAGCGCGAAGAAGCATGTTCCTGAGAGCAATCTGGCGGTGATCTCGGTCAATGGCCTGTTTGCCGCGCGTGAAGCGCGCCAGGCGCTGCAAAATAACCTCAATGTGATGCTCTTCTCTGACAACGTCTCTCTTGAGGACGAGCTGGCGCTTAAGCAGCTGGCGCATGAAAAAGGACTGTTGATGATGGGGCCAGATTGCGGAACCGCCATCATTAACGGCGCGGCGCTGTGTTTTGGCAACGCGGTGCGTCGCGGCAACATCGGAATTATTGGTGCCTCCGGTACCGGCAGCCAGGAGCTGAGCGTACGCATTCACGAATTTGGCGGCGGAATTTCCCAGTTGATTGGCACAGGTGGACGCGATCTTAGCGAAAAGATTGGCGGCCTGATGATGCTTGACGCGATTGGCATGCTGGAGGCCGATCCGCAAACTGAGATCATCGCACTTATCTCCAAACCGCCTGCGCCAGCGGTGGCGCGCAAGGTGCTGGAACGTGCGCGCGCCTGTCATAAGCCCGTGGTGGTGTGTTTCCTCGGACGTGAAGCCGCGCCTGCGGATGAAAAAGGCCTGCAGTTTGCCCGCGGTACTAAAGAGGCGGCGTTGAAAGCGGTACTGCTGACCGGCGTGAAAAAAGAGAGTCTGGATCTGCATCCGCTCAACTGGCCGCTGATTGAAGAGGTTCGCGCCCGTCTGACCCCACAGCAAAAGTACATCCGTGGCTTGTTCTGTGGCGGCACGTTGTGCGATGAGGCGATGTTTGCTGCCATGGAAAAACATGCCGAAGTTTACAGCAACATTCATCCGGATCCGGCATTCCGCCTGAAAGATCTCAACCGCAGCGTGGCGCATACCTTCCTCGATTTCGGTGATGACGATTTTACCAATGGCAAACCGCACCCAATGATCGATCCCACCAACCGCATTAGTCGTCTGTTGCAGGAAGCACGCGATCCTGAAGTTGGCGTGATCGTGATGGACTTCGTCCTTGGATTTGGATCGCATGAAGATCCGGTTGGCGTGATGCTCGATGCGATCGTTGAAGCCAAAGCGATCGCCGCCGCAGACGGTCGTCCGCTTGAGATCCTCGGCTATGTGCTGGGAACCGATCTTGATACGCCGTCGCTGGAAAAACAGTGTCAGATGCTGACCGACGCCGGGGTTATCTGGGCGAGCAGTAGCACCAACACCGGATTGCTGGCGCGTGAATTTATCTGTAAAGGGGAGGAAGCCTGATGAGCCAGACACTGTTTAACCAGCCGCTGAACGTGATTAACGTTGGCATCGCGATGTTCAGCGATGACCTGAAAAAGCAGAACGTACCGGTGACCCAGCTCGACTGGACGCCGCCGGGCCAGGGCAACATGCAGGTGGTAGCGGCACTGGACGACATTGCCGATTCACCGCTGGCAGACAAAATCGCGGCCGCTAACCAGCAGGCGCTGGAACGCATTATCCAGTCGCATCCGGTGCTGATTGGCTATGACCAGGCGATCAACGTCGTGCCGGGCATGACCCGTAACACCATCCTGCACGCCGGGCCGCCAATCCGCTGGGAAAAAATGTGCGGCGCAATGAAGGGGGCGGTAACCGGGGCGCTGGTCTTTGAAGGGCTGGCGAAAGATCTGGATGAAGCCGCGGAACTGGCCGCCTCGGGTGAAATCATCTTCTCTCCGTGCCACGAGCATGACTGTGTCGGCTCGATGGCGGGCGTGACGTCGGCATCGATGTTTATGCACATCGTCGAGAACAAAACCTATGGCAACCGCGCATATACCAATATGAGCGAGCAGATGGCGAAGATCCTGCGCATGGGCGCGAACGATCAGAGCGTTATCGATCGTTTGAACTGGATGCGCGATGTGCTGGGACCGATGCTGCGCGACGCTATGAAACTGGCGGGCGAAATCGATCTGCGCCTGATGCTGGCGCAGGCATTGCACATGGGTGATGAGTGCCATAACCGCAACAACGCCGGGACGGCGCTGCTGATTCAGGCGCTGACGCCGTGGATTATTCAGACCGGCTATCCGGTTGAGCAGCAACGTGAGGTGTTCGAGTTCGTCCTCAGTAGTGATTACTTCTCCGGACCGACCTGGATGGCGATGTGTAAAGCCGCAATGGACGCTGCACACGGTATTGAATACAGCACCGTGGTGACGACGATGGCGCGCAATGGCGTTGAGTTCGGTCTGCGCATTAGTGGCTTACCGGGCCAGTGGTTTACCGGTCCGGCGCAGCAGGTGATTGGGCCGATGTTTGCGGGCTATAAGCCGGAAGATTCCGGACGTGATATCGGCGATAGCGCGATCACCGAAACCTACGGCATTGGCGGTTTCGCGATGGCGACGGCACCGGCCATCGTAGCGCTGGTGGGCGGTACGGTCGAAGAGGCCGTTGATTTCTCTCGCCAGATGCGAGAAATCACTCTCGGCGAAAACCCCAACGTCACCATTCCGCTGCTTGGTTTTATGGGCGTACCGACCGCTATTGATATTACGCGCGTAGGCAGCACCGGCATTCTGCCGGTGATCAACACCGCTATTGCGCACAAAGACGCGGGGATCGGCATGATCGGCGCCGGAATAGTTCACCCGCCGTTCGCCTGTTTTGAAAAGGCGATCCTCAACTGGCGCGACCGCTACTGCCAATAACAATAACCGGGGCTAACGCGGTTAGCCCCACAGTAGCGAAGCGAAAAACGTTGCTTACCTGCAGGGCTGGGCGATCTCCGCGATCGCAAATGATGCTTAACCTGTTAAGGATATTCCATGAACAGCATAAAACTAGAATGGAAACGTGGTGACTGGGCGGCTTACTTTGGGCTGATGACCAACAACCTGACTAACCTGCTGACAATGATGGGGCTGCTCATTTTTGTCGTCGGGATCCCTACCGAAATTGTCTACGGTCGTATTGCGCCTGCCTTTGGTCTGGCGGTGCTGGTGGCCAGCGTCTGCTACGCCTGGTTTGGCCTGCAGATGGCAAAGCACACCGGGCGTAACGACGTAACGGCGCTGCCGTCCGGACCGAGTGCACCGTCAATCTTCACCGTGACCTTCCTGGTGCTGATGCCGGTTTATCAGCAAACCAAAGATGCCAACTTCGCTATCCAGATAGCCCTGGTGTGGTGCTTTGTCGAAGCGTTGATCCTGGTCGGCGGCTCCTTCCTGGGCGAGACCATCCGCAAGATGATCCCGCGTACGGTACTGCTTTCTTGTCTGTCCGGCCTGGGGCTGTTGCTGCTGGCGATGAACCCGATGCTGCAGGCATTCGAAGCGCCGACGGTTTCTTTCATCGTCCTGTTGCTGATCTTCATTAACTGGTTCGGTAAGAAGCCGATTTTTGCCCGTATTCCTACCGGTTTGCTGCTGCTGATTGCCGGTACGGCCCTGGCGTGGATCTCCGGTTTACAAAGCCCGGAAGCCATTAAAGCGTCGATGTCTTCCTTTGGCTTCAACCCGCCGGAAATTCATGTCGACAGCTTCTTGCAAGGTTTACCGCACGCACTGCCGTATCTGGCTTCTGCAGTTCCTTTGGGCCTGGCGAACTATATTTTTGACCTTGAGAACATTGAAAGTGCGCACGCGGCGGGCGATGAGTACAACACCCGTAAGGTCATGATGGCGAACGGCTTTGCCTCCATGCTCGGCTGCATGCTGGGTAACCCGTTCCCGGTGACCGTATATGTTGGGCATGCGGGCTGGAAAGCGATGGGCGCCAGCATCGGCTATACCCTCGCATCAGGCATCACCATGTTCCTGGTGCCGCTGTTTGGGCTGGGCGCGTTTATGCTCGCCATTATTCCGATGACCGCGATAGTGCCGATTCTGGTGTTTATCGGCGTGGTGACCGCCAACCAGGTGGTGCGAGAAACGCCCAAAGTCGAGGTTCCCGTTATCTTCATCTGTCTGTTCCCGTGGATCGCCAACTGGGCATTGACCATCGTCAACAGCGTGATGGGTGCCGCCGGAACATCCGCGGGGAAACTGGGTAGTGACTTGCTGCACAGCAAAGGTGTCTATTACGACGGACTGGTGCATCTGGGAAGCGGCGCACCGCTGGCCAGCATGCTGTGGGGCTGCGTCGCTATCTTCGCCATTATGAACAAGCCGTTACGCGGGGCGATTGCCGCAGCCTTTGGCGCGCTGTTATCGCTGTTTGGCGTGATCCACTCCCCGGCGGTTGGCTTTGCGGAAGGCAGCTCGATGATGTTTGTTGTGGCCTACCTGATGATGAGTGGCATGTTTGTCCTCAAGCATGTTCTTGATAGCCGTGAAGCGGTGACTGCGCCTGAGCAGGAACCAACGAAAACGACCTGAATTGCCTGCAAGCGGAAGATAACACTATGAAAGAACTTGTGGTCGTTGCCATTGGCGGCAACAGCATTATCAAAGATAACGCCAGCCAGTCGATTGAACACCAGGCTGAAGCGGTGAAAGCGGTAGCGGATACGGTGCTGGAGATGCTGGCATCGGACTACAACATTGTGCTGACGCACGGTAACGGGCCACAGGTAGGGCTGGATCTGCGGCGTGCGGAAATCGCGCACGAGCGTGAAGGGCTGCCGCTTACCCCGCTGGCAAACTGCGTTGCCGATACGCAGGGCGGTATCGGTTACCTGATCCAACAGGCGCTGAATAACCGTCTGGCGCGGCGCGGTGAGCAGAGGGCAGTTACGGTGGTCACGCAGGTGGAGGTCGACAAAAACGATCCGGGCTTCGCTAATCCGACCAAGCCCATTGGAGCGTTCTTTAGCGAAGTGCAGCGTGATGAACTGCAGCGGGTCAATCCGGGCTGGCGCTTTGTTGAGGATTCGGGGCGCGGCTACCGTCGGGTAGTCGCCTCTCCACAACCGAAGCGCATTGTCGAGGCGGAGGCGATCAAAACGCTGACCCAGCAAGGCTTTGTGGTTATTGGCGCGGGTGGCGGCGGGATCCCGGTGGTGCGTAGCGATCAAGGGGATTACCAGAGCGTGGACGCGGTGATTGATAAAGATCTCTCCACGGCGCTACTGGCGCAGGAGATCCGCGCCGACATTTTGGTTATCACCACCGGCGTCGAGCAGGTCTGTATTCATTTTGGCAAACCCAACCAGCAGGCGCTGGATACGGTGGATGTTGCAACGATGACCCGTTACATGCAGGAGGGTCATTTCCCGCCTGGCAGCATGTTACCCAAGATCGTTGCCAGCCTGGCGTTTCTGGAGCGTGGCGGTAAACGAGTAATCATCACCACGCCGGAATGCCTGCCTGCCGCACTGCGCGGCGAAACGGGCACCCATATTGTCCATTCCTGAGAGGAGACGTGAATGAAGGAAAGTAACAGCCGCCGTGAATTTTTAAGCCAGAGCGGAAAAATGGTGACCGCTGCCGCGCTGTTTGGCGCGGTCGCTCCGGTCGCGTATGCTGCTAATCCTGTCGGGAACACCTGCGGGTCGAAGAGCACAATGACGATTAACGATAAACACTATTACCTGGATAACGTCCTGCTGGAAGCGGGCTTTGATTACGAAAACTCGGTGGTGGTGCACACCCGTACCGCGCTGCAAACCGTTGAAATCAAAGACGGAAAAATCGTTGCGCTGCGCGAGAATAAGCAGCATCCGGATGCGACGCTGCCTCACTATGATGCGGGTGGAAAGCTGATGCTGCCCGCCATGCGCGACATGCACATCCATCTGGATAAAACCTTTTACGGCGGTCCCTGGCGTTCGCTGAACCGTCCGGCTGGCACCACTATTCAGGATATGATCCGCCTGGAACAAAAGCTGCTGCCTGAACTCCAGCCTTATACGCAGGAGCGTGCGGAAAAGCTGATCGATCTACTGCAGTCAAAAGGCACCTCGATCGCGCGCAGCCACTGCAACATAGAACCGGTTTCCGGGCTGAAAAATCTCGAAAACCTGCAGGCGGTACTGGCGCGTCGCCAACCGGGTTTTGCCTGTGAAATCGTGGCGTTTCCGCAGCATGGCCTGCTGTTATCAAAATCTGAACCGCTGATGCGCGAAGCGATGCAGGCGGGAGCGCATTATGTCGGCGGTCTGGACCCCACCAGCGTCGATGGAGCGATGGAAAAATCCCTCGACACCATGTTCCAGATTGCGCTGGATTACGATAAAGGCGTGGATATCCATTTGCATGAAACCAGCCCGGCGGGCGTGGCGGCAGTGAATTACATGGTGGAGACGGTGGAGAAAACGCCGCAGTTAAAGGGCAAACTGACCATCAGCCACGCGTTTGCGCTGGCAACGTTGAACGAACAGCAGGTGGATGCGCTGGCGGGCCGCATGGCGGCACAGCAGATTACCATTGCCTCGACGGTGCCGATCGGTACCTTGCACATGCCGCTCAAGCAGTTGCGCGATAAAGGCGTGGAAGTGATTACCGGAACCGACAGCGTAATTGATCACTGGTCGCCGTATGGGCTGGGCGACATGCTGGAAAAGGCAAATCTGTACGCGCAGCTCTATATTCGCCCCAACGAACTCAACCTGTCGCGGGCGTTATTCCTCGCCACCGGCGATGTGTTGCCGCTTAACGATAAAGGCGAGCGCGTCTGGCCGAAAGCGCAGGATGAAGCCAGCTTTGTGCTGGTGGATGCCTCCTGTTCGGCGGAAGCGGTCGCGCGAATTTCCCCACGCACCGCGACCTTCCATAAAGGGCAACTGGTGTGGGGGAATGTCGCAAGCTAGCCTGGTTTTACGCGCAGCGGCAAGCGCTGCTGCGCTCTCTTAGTGTTAACCGACGATCCCCATATAGCCGTGAATCCCCATATATAAGCCGACCATCGCAATGAGCACACTGGAAAAATAGGGAGCTTTGCGTGCCATCGTGTTAAATCCGCTCCAGCGTTTGGCCGCCTGCTGCACGCTGATTGCCGCTCCCACGCCCACCGTTACCAGCGTCAGCGCCAGCCCGAGGCTGAAGCACAGCACCATGGTCGCGCCCAGCGTGAAGGCTTTGAGCTGGATGCAAATCAGCAGCACCGTAATGGCGGCTGGGCACGGGATAAGCCCGCCGGTCAGACCGAACAGTAATATTTGGCCGTTGGTGACCTCTTTGCCCGCAAAGCGGCGCTGAATATCGGTGGCATGCGCCCGTTCGTGGGCATCCTGATACTCTTTCGAGCCTTCGGTGAATCCTGCCAGTGCGGCATGGTCGTGATTATGCTCGTGTTCGTGATGATGGTGATGATCGTCATCGTGGTCATGATGATGGTCATCATGATCATGGTGGTGGTGATGCTCGTGATTGTGGTCGTGATGCGTCTGGGCCAGCCAGTTCTGCTCTCCCTGCCAGGTTCGCCAGAACATCCAGAATGCGGTCCCGAGAATAATAATCGCCGAGACAAACTGCAGCCAAGGCTCAACGGCCTGGGCAGTAAACGCTTTGCTGATATACATCCCACCGAGCGCAATCAGCCATACCACGGCGGTATGCGACAGCGTTGCTGCCAGCCCCAGCATCACCGCCTGTTTGATGGTCCCCTTAATGGCAATAATAAAGGCCGCCATCATCGTCTTGGAATGCCCCGGCTCCAGGCCGTGTAACACACCCAATAGAATCGCGCTGGGAATGAAAAACCAGGCGTTACCTTGCTGAAGAAGCGTAGAAAACTCACCCATGAGAATGATTCTTAGTTGTTTAATTTCGCCTAATTCTACTCCCCCCCCAGTATCAAATACTACCCCCCAGTAGAATGTCGATGGTATTGTCCCTACAGCCAGACGTTAAAAAGGTAAAGTTATGTCACATACGATCCGCGACAAACAAAAGCTGAAAGCCCGAACCAGCAAGATTCAGGGGCAGGTAGCGGCGTTGAAAACCATGCTGGATGAACCGCATGAATGCGCGGCAGTATTGCAGCAAATAGCGGCGATCCGCGGGGCAGTAAACGGATTAATGCGTGAAGTGATTAAAGGTCATCTGACCGAGCACATTGTGCATCAGGGCGATGAAATTAAGCGCGAAGAGGATTTGGATGTGGTCCTGAAAGTGCTGGATTCGTACATCAAATAAGTCAGTTTAACGGCTCATCCGCTTACTGGAATGAGCCGTTAAACAACACGTTCTAGCCAAAAAACATCACAGATACGCACAGCAGACCGACAATCAGGGTGATCAGATTACCCACTGAACGGTATGGCTTCAGCGCCGGGATCAGATAGGTAGACAATGTCGGCATGATAAACAAAATCATGGCAATCAGCGGGCCGCTTATCGCGTAAATCATTGAAATAGCATTAGGATTAATGCAGCAGATGATAAACGTGATAGCCGAGACCAGCATGATGGACAGAGCGCGGTTAAAGGCCCGGCTTTTCTTCACACCCACCTGATGCAACGACGTTTTTACTACCTCCGTTGCCCCTTCAATCACGCCAAAGTAGGTGCCGAGGAACGATTTTGACATCGCGACAACGGCAACGATGATCCCGGAAATCGACAGCCATGCCGGTGCGTTTGGCATCATCGACAGCGCGGAAAGAATCGTCACGCCTTCATTTTTCGCGTCTTCGATATAGTTTGTCGGAATCGAAAGCAAGCAGCTGAAGACGAAAAACAGTACGCTCAGGCAGATGATGACGTAGGCTACCTTCATGATTTTTTTGCATTTACCCATGGCCTGCTCGCCGTATTTCTCTCGTCTGTCGATGGCGAACGTAGAGATAATTGGCGTATGGCTAAAAGCGAAAACCATCACGGGAATAGATATCCAAACCTGATGAAGCGTGTGCTGATCGAAAGACATCTGGCCGGTGAGTAGCGTTGGCTGCCAGCTTGCGGTCAGGTAGAGCGAAAGGAACAAAAAGTACGCGATGAGCGGGAACACCAAAAATCCCATGACCCGAATAGTGGCTTGCCGGCCCATCAGAAAAATCAGGTTCAGCACCAGCACCACGCCAAGGCTGACCAACATGCGGATCCGCAGATCGATAGTGATATGTTTTGCCAGCTGTTCAGTGAGTGAATTGGTTATCGCTACGGCGTAGATCAGCACCACCACAAAGAAGGCAATAAAATAGAGGGTGGTGATCAGGCTGCCAATCTTCTTGCCGTAGTAGTGGGTAACCGCGCCAGTGATCCCTTCACCAGCCGACGTTTTTGAGGACAGGATAAACTGACACAGCGCCTTGTGCGGCCAGTAGGTTAAAGGCCAGGCGACGAGTGCGGTGATAAACAATACCACCGCGCCTGCAGAACCCAGCTGTATGGGTAGGAATAGGGTTCCTGCGCCGACGGCAGTCCCATATAGTGCGAAGCTCCAGAGAGTCTCTTCTTTTGACCAAAATTTCGACATTATTTGAACGTATCAACTATAAAATAAACAAAAAGAAGCGCAATTTACCACAAATGGCAGGGACTGGGGGAGGTGTGAACAAGCGGGCGAGTGAATGGGACAATAGCCGGAACCGAGAAGATTCCGACTATTATTTTAATTATCAGGCAGTAACGCGCTGCTGGCGGCGCTTCATAACGCGCTCGCGTAACGTGTCATAAGCCCAGTTATAGAACATGGTGTACGGCAGGAAGAACAGGAAGAAACCTATTTCCAGCGTGAATGCCTGAACCAGGCTGACGTTCAGCACATACGCCACGATGCTCACCCCGATCACAATAAAACCGCTCTCGAAGCCTAAGGCGTGAAATGCTCGCACTTTCGCCGTACGTTTTACCAGGTGTGACGGCCACAAACGGTCAAACAGGGCGTTATAAATGATATTCCAGATCATCGCTGTGGTGGCGAGAAGAATGGTCAGTCCGCCCATTTCCAGCACCGAGCGCTGCATCAACCATGCGGTGGTCGGTGCGAGGATCGCGGTGGCAATGCCTTCAAAGCAGACGGCATGAAAAATACGCTCCACTAACGAGCGGCGTTGGACAGTATCGTGTTGCATAACCTAAAACCTTCTTTGATGCCCGGATAACGGAATGGTGGCAATTTTATCGTTTTATGTGATATCTAAAAGATAGTATCCATCGATAAAGTAGATAGTTCATGCGTTATTCTCCTGAAGCATTAACGGCATTTGTGGAGACCGTTTCCTGCGGTTCATTTTCTGCGGCGGCCCGGCGGCTGCGTAAAAGCCAGTCCACTATCAGTACGGCCATTGCGCATCTGGAAGCCGATCTTGGTTTTGTGCTGTTTGACCGCTCATCTCGCCAGCCAACGCTGACCGAGGAAGGTAAGCGGGTGTTGGGCTATGTGCAGGCTATTCTGACGGCCAGCGAACGTCTCGATGAGGCGGCGATCTCGCTGTCGGGTGAAACTGAGGCGCGTCTGACCTTTGTGCTGTCTGACACGCTGCATCCGGATGTGCTGGAAGAGTTGATGGTGCAGTTTGATCGCAAGTTTCCCCATACCGAGTTTGAATGCCTGATTGGTGAAGATGAAGACGTGATCGATCTGCTGCAAAAAGGACGTGCTCAGGTGGGGTTGATCGAGGCGCGGGAAGATTACCCGACCGACATGGGCGTTACGCGTCTGCCGATGCAAACCTGGATGGGATTATACGTTGCAGCGTCGCATCCGCTCGCGGCTCAAGAAAAACTGCAGTGGGAGCAGCTACACACCTGGCGCGAGCTGCGTTTGAATACCTATCTGGAAAGCGGCACCAACGTGGCGCGCGGCCCCGTCTGGTCTGCTCCTAACTATCTGTTATTGCTAAGTATGGCTGTTCAGGGATTCGGCTGGTGCGCGCTCCCTTGTGCGCTGGTGGAGGAGTTTGCGGCAGAAAAACCACTGGTGCAATTAAAGAT
The DNA here is from genome assembly GCF_030332645.1 of Citrobacter sp. Cpo091. Taxonomy (NCBI): domain Bacteria; kingdom Pseudomonadati; phylum Pseudomonadota; class Gammaproteobacteria; order Enterobacterales; family Enterobacteriaceae; genus Citrobacter; species Citrobacter sp. Cpo091. Next base: position 140,596 of record NZ_JAOWHL010000037.1, on the reverse strand, counting down.
GCCTGGCTGGCCAAAGGCTATCTCTATCGATCTGTTGTGGAATAAGAAATCACCGCCTGGTGTGGCAGGAAGTTGGCTGCGTGACCATTTACAGCAGAGTGGCGTTCAGATGACCAATAAGTAATACGAATTTCCTTTGTGATAAAAATCACCGTTTTTAAACAACCTTGATAACTATTTTTAACAATCATCTACTATTGCGGTGTTATTTTGCGCTGAGGTAGTGATGAAAGAGGTTGTGATCGTCGGGGCATTAAGGACACCGATTGGCTGCTTCCAGGGGACGCTGGCGCGCCACTCTGCCGTTGAGTTAGGCAGCATGGTGGTCAAGGCGTTACTGGAACGCACGGGCATGGACGTTCACGCTGTGGATGAAGTGATCCTCGGACAGGTGCTTACCGCAGGTGCCGGGCAGAACCCTGCGCGTCAGTCTGCCATCAATGGTGGGCTACCCAATACCGTTTCCGCCATCACCATTAACGATGTCTGTGGCTCGGGTCTGAAAGCGCTGCATCTGGCGACCCAGGCTATCCAGTGTGGCGAAGCCGACATTGTGATTGCGGGCGGGCAAGAGAATATGAGCCGTGCACCGCATGTCCTTACCGATAGCCGCACTGGCGCACAGCTGGGGAACAGCCAACTGGTCGACAGCCTGGTACATGACGGTCTGTGGGATGCCTTCAACGATTATCACATGGGCGTTACCGCAGAAAACCTGGCGCGAGAATACGGAATCAGCCGCGAATTGCAGGATGCCTACGCGCTGCACTCGCAGCACAAAGCGCGGATGGCAATTGATGCCGGACGCTTTAAAGATGAAATCGTGCCGGTGGTAACACAGCGTAATGGGCAATCGTTCGTGGTGGACACCGACGAACAACCGCGTACCGATGCCAGCGCCGAGGGGCTGGCGCGTCTGGATCCTACCTTTGACAGACTCGGTTCGGTAACGGCGGGTAACGCGTCATCCATCAACGACGGTGCCGCTGCGGTGATGATGATGAGCGAGGCCAAGGCGCAGGAACTTAACTTACCTGTGTTGGCCCGTATTCGCGCCTTTGCCAGCGTCGGAGTCGACCCTGCGCTCATGGGGATTGCGCCAGTGTATGCAACACGCCGCTGCCTTGAGCGTGTGGGCTGGCAACTGGCTGATGTTGATCTTATCGAAGCTAATGAAGCCTTCGCCGCGCAGGCATTATCCGTTGGGAAAATGCTGGAGTGGGATGAACGGCGGGTGAATGTGAACGGCGGGGCCATTGCGCTCGGCCATCCGATTGGCGCATCTGGCTGTCGTATTCTGGTTTCGCTGGTACATGAAATGGTGAAACGTCGGGCGCACAAGGGCCTGGCAACACTGTGTATTGGTGGTGGTCAGGGGGTGGCGCTCGCTATCGAACGAGACTAATCCCCGTCATACTTCAAGCTGCATGTGCGTTGGCTTTACTCGCTCACCCCAGTCACGTACTTATGTACGCTCCGGGGAATTCGCTGCGTCGCCGCGTGATTCGGCCTTACGGCCTCACCCCTTCGGGGCCAGCGCAAGCGCTGTTCAAAACGGCCGGGAAGTTTTGTCCTGCAACTCGAATTATTTAGGGTATATATTTTTCTTCTCGAACAGTTTTCTGCCGTGTTATCTCTTCCTCTATAAAAAAGCCCTCCAACAGGAGGGCAAGGCCAGTTACAGAAACATACACTCTAAACCCTGCCAACATATCAAAACGTTGTTTCATTTCATGTGATTGATAGCGCACTTTGTTAGAAAAGGTGTGTGAATGACGTATGAGCCTGGCTGTATTTTCAATATCTTATCCCTGCCACTAATGATCTACTCTTTTGTGTTTTTATCTATCTAATTGTTTTAAATGATTTTATTGAAACCATTTTTGCGATTTATATGCGCTAGCGTGATCGCACTTACACTTTTGATAATAAGATGCGGAAAAAGTGAAACATCGTTTTAGTTATAATTGAAAACACATTCAGGGAGGGATATCATGAGCGCATAAGATAAAACGGAACAGCGTTTTGCTATTCGTTTAAGCATTCACGGTCAATTTATCACTGGAGGTAAATGTGGACGTAAGACAAAGTATCCATAGTGCGCATGCGAAAACCCTGGACACTCAGGGGCTGCGTAATGAGTTTTTGGTCGAAGAAGTGTTTGTCGCAGATGAATACACCATGGTCTACAGCCACATCGACCGCATCATTGTTGGCGGCATTATGCCAGTGGCCAAAACCGTCTCTGTGGGTGGCGAAGTCGGCAAACAGCTGGGCGTAACCTATTTCCTCGAACGTCGTGAGCTGGGTGTGATCAATATCGGCGGCCCGGGCACGATTACCGTTGACGGCCAGTGCTATGAAATTGGTCATCGCGACGCGCTGTACGTCGGAAAAGGGGCAAAAGAAGTGGTATTCGCCAGTATTGATACGGCGAAACCGGCGAAGTTTTACTACAACTGCGCGCCGGCACACACGACTTACCCAACTAAGAAAGTCACGCCTGCAGACGTTGCGCCAGTGACGCTGGGCGATAACCTCACCAGTAACCGTCGTACCATCAACAAATACTTTGTGCCGGATGTTCTGGAAACCTGCCAGTTGAGCATGGGTCTGACTGAACTGGCACCGGGTAACCTGTGGAACACCATGCCGTGTCATACCCATGAACGTCGTATGGAAGTCTATTTCTACTTCAATATGGAAGAAGACACCTGCGTCTTCCACATGATGGGTCAGCCTCAGGAAACGCGTCATATTGTGATGCACAACGAGCAGGCGGTGATTTCTCCAAGCTGGTCTATTCACTCCGGTGTCGGCACAAAAGCTTATACGTTCATTTGGGGCATGGTCGGCGAAAACCAGGTCTTTGATGATATGGACCATGTTGCAGTAAAAGATCTGCGCTAGTTACGGGCGACAGCCGTGCCTGCTGCGGCGGGCATTATAAAAAATTAAGGATTTACAATGATTTTGAATGCATTCTCTCTTGAAGGTAAAGTCGCCGTTGTGACCGGTTGTGACACAGGTTTGGGTCAGGGTATGGCGCTGGGCCTGGCTGAAGCGGGCTGCGATATCGTCGGTATCAATATTGTTGAACCGACAGAAACCATCGAACGCGTGACCGCACTGGGCCGCCGTTTTTTAAGCCTGACCGCCGATCTGCGTCAAATCGATGGTATTCCGGCGCTGCTGGAGCGCGCAGTGGCAGAATTCGGCCATATCGATATTCTGGTCAACAACGCGGGTCTTATCCGTCGTGACGATGCGATCGACTTCAGCGAAAAAGACTGGGATGACGTGATGAACCTGAATATTAAGAGCGTGTTCTTTATGTCTCAGGCCGCGGCGAAGCACTTTATCGCTCAGGGTAACGGCGGCAAAATTATCAATATCGCCTCTATGCTTTCCTTCCAGGGCGGGATCCGCGTGCCGTCTTACACCGCATCTAAAAGCGGCGTAATGGGTGTTACCCGTCTGATGGCGAACGAGTGGGCAAAACATAACATCAACGTCAACGCGATTGCACCAGGTTACATGGCGACGAATAACACCCAACAGCTGCGTGCTGATGAGCAGCGTAGCGCAGAGATCCTCGATCGTATCCCGGCGGGGCGTTGGGGTTTACCGAGCGACCTGATGGGGCCTGTCGTGTTCCTGGCGTCCAGCGCATCTGACTATATCAACGGCTATACCGTTGCAGTAGATGGCGGCTGGCTGGCACGTTAATTCACTTTCCAGAACCGTTAAACCCTGCCTTCTGGCAGGGTTTTTTTATATTCGGATTAATAAAATCCATATTGTGGTTATAAATTATTCCATATTAAATTTCATACGTATAAATTTATTGTTTTTAATATCCTTTAATATCAACAAATTAAATTTAATTGAGTGATTGTCGGTAAATTTTAAAATTGGAATATCCATCACATAACCATGTGGTGTAGCTATTTAATCCATGTTTTTGCCGTTTCCCGCCTGACGCTTCCTGCAAGGGATCCCTTACTTTCAATGGCATGGTTACTCTGTATCTGGCAGGAAAAAATGGTCTCAATAAATAATGATGCTGCTTTAGCGCCGCGCCCAGTGCGCGATACGCGACGTATGAATATGTTTGTTTCTATCTCTGCGGCTGTCGCAGGGTTGTTATTCGGCTTGGATATTGGCGTGATTGCTGGCGCGTTGCCTTTTATCACCGATCACTTTGTGTTGACCAGCCGCCTGCAGGAGTGGGTGGTAAGCAGCATGATGCTGGGTGCGGCAATTGGTGCGCTGTTTAACGGTTGGTTGTCATTCCGCCTGGGGCGCAAATACAGCCTGATGGCGGGCGCGATCCTTTTCGTCGTCGGATCTCTGGGCTCGGCGTTTGCCTCCAGCGTAGAAATGCTCATTTTTGCCCGCGTGGTGCTGGGCGTAGCGGTGGGGATCGCGTCTTACACCGCACCGCTTTATCTCTCTGAAATGGCCAGCGAAAATGTGCGTGGCAAGATGATCAGTATGTATCAGCTGATGGTGACGCTGGGCATCGTTTTGGCCTTTTTGTCCGATACCGCGTTCAGCTACAGCGGTAACTGGCGCGCTATGCTGGGCGTGCTGGCGCTTCCGGCTGTATTGCTGATTATTCTGGTTGTTTTCTTGCCCAACAGCCCGCGCTGGCTGGCGGAGAAAGGTCGCCACATCGAAGCTGAAGAAGTACTGCGCATGTTGCGCGATACGTCAGAAAAAGCCCGCGATGAGCTGAACGAAATCCGTGAAAGCCTGAAGCTGAAGCAAGGTGGTTGGGCGCTGTTTAAAATTAACCGTAACGTGCGTCGTGCGGTTTTCCTCGGAATGTTACTGCAGGCGATGCAGCAGTTCACCGGAATGAACATCATCATGTATTACGCGCCGCGCATTTTTAAAATGGCGGGTTTTACCACCACAGAGCAGCAGATGATTGCCACGCTGGTAGTTGGCTTAACGTTTATGTTCGCCACCTTTATTTCCGTCTTCACGGTCGACAAAGCAGGACGTAAACCGGCGCTGAAAATTGGTTTCAGCGTAATGGCTATAGGGACGCTGGTGCTTGGTTATTGTCTGATGCAGTTTGATAACGGCACGGCTTCCAGTGGGCTATCCTGGCTGTCAGTTGGCATGACGATGATGTGTATTGCAGGCTATGCGATGAGCGCCGCACCGGTGGTGTGGATCCTGTGTTCGGAAATTCAGCCACTGAAATGCCGTGATTTTGGTATTACCTGCTCCACCACCACCAACTGGGTGTCGAACATGATCATTGGCGCAACGTTCCTGACGCTGCTCGACAGCATTGGCGCCGCCGGTACGTTCTGGCTTTATACCGCGCTGAACGTTGTGTTTATCGGTATTACGTTCTGGCTGATTCCAGAAACCAAAAACGTCACGCTGGAGCATATCGAACGTAAGCTGATGGCGGGCGAGAAGTTAAGAGATATTGGGGTGTAAGTCAGACAAGCATGCCGGATGGCGCTTCAGCCTTGTCCGGCCTGCGAGTGGAGTCTCTTACAGGCCGGGAAAGCGTCAACGCGACCCGGCTTTTTTATTTAGCACCTTACCCGTGCAGAAAATCTTCGCGAATTGGGGTAAAGGTATCCAGCAGCGTTCCCGGTTTTAAGCAGACGCAGCCATGCATAATGTTGGGCTGTTTATACAGAGTATCGCCTGCCCTAACGATATGTTTCTCTTCGCCGATGGTAAATTCAAACTCACCGGACAACACGTAAGTCAGCTGCTCATGCGGATGATTGTGCATCGGGCCGATTGCGCCTTGCTCGAAGTTCACCTCAACCGCCATCATGTTACCGCCGTGAGCAAGAATGCGCCGGGTAACGCCATTGCCCAGATCGTCAAGCGTGGTCTCTTTATGAAAAATAAACATCCGGCCTTCCTGTAATTAATTAAAACAATGTTTCATTAAAGCTATATCAGAAAATTAAAAAAAGAAATGCACGCCAACAGATGTGGAAAGTTGATCACATCTTTGGTTCACTGGAGAGACAACAACGAGTCAGGGGAAATGATGAAAACGATCGGTCTGTTAGGCGGTATGAGCTGGGAATCTACCATTCCTTATTATCGACTCATTAATGAAGGCATAAAACAGCGTCTGGGTGGTCTGCATTCGGCACAGATTCTGTTGCACAGCGTGGATTTTCACGAGATTGAAGCCTGTCAGTCAAGCGGTGACTGGCAGCGAGCCGGTGAGATCCTCGCGCAGGCCGCCACAGGGCTACAGCAAGCCGGGGCGCAAGGAATTGTGCTGTGTACCAACACCATGCACAAAGTTGCTGAGGCGATTGAAAGCGCCTGTGATGTGCCGTTTCTGCATATTGCTGACGCGACGGGGCGGGCGATACAAAAGCAGCAGATGAACAACGTGGCGCTACTGGGTACGCGTTACACCATGGAGCAGGATTTTTACCGCGGGCGTTTACAGACTGAATTCGGCATTAGCACGTTGATCCCTGAAGCTGATGATCGTCAGAAAATAAACCAGATTATTTTCGATGAGCTGTGTCTCGGTGAATTCAGCGAGGCTTCCCGCGATTATTACCTGGGCGTCATCGACCAACTGGCGAAACAGGGGGCGCAAGGGGTGATCTTTGGCTGTACCGAGATTGGTCTGCTGGTTCCCACCGAGCTAAGCCCACTACCGGTTTTCGACACTGCGGCAATCCATGCGCAAGATGCGGTGGCGTTTATGCTTTCGGCTGCGGATGCAAAATAGCCTCCAGCGGGTCAATAAGCCTCGGTAGATGGGCCTGCAGATGCGCCGTAAAAGCATCAACCAGCGCCGAGGCGGGGCGATGAAGCGGGTGAATCAGGCTGACTGTAAAGGGTACCGAAATACTGAAGCGGCGGATAACGACTCCGCTGCTGGCGTAATCCAGCGCGGTCAGTGGGTTCACCACCGAGATCCCAACGCCCGCCCGCACCATTGCACAAATTGAAGCGGCGCTATGGGTTTCAATCACCATGCGGCGCTTCACCTGGTGCTCATTAAACAGGGTATCCAGTAGCTGACGGTAGCTGTCGGTGCGCGACAGGCTGATGTAGTTTTCTCCCTGAAAATCCTGCGGCGTTAACACCGCTTTCTTAGTCAGCGGATGGCCCTGCGGCAGCACGCACACTTCATCCAGCGCCAGCAATTCGGTGCGTTTCGTTCCGGCAGGCGTATGCAGCGTTTCCGTTAACCCCAGATCGTGGCGCTGCGCCGACAGCCACTCTTCCAGCAGCGGTGACTCCTGCGGCACTATCTGAATATTGACCTGTGGATAGCGTGCGAGGAATGGCTGCAGCAGCGGCGGTAAAAAAGACTGTGAGAATACCGGCAGGCAAACAATCGACAATTCGCCCTGGCGAAACTCGCGCAGACTTTCGGCGGCGCTCACAATTCTGTCCAGGCCATACCACGAACGTTGCACCTCTTCAAACAGACGTAACCCTTGCACGGTTGGGTGCAGTCGGCCACGCGTACGTTCAAACAGCGTTAATCCCAGCACTTTCTCGAATCGGGCCAGTTCCCGGCTGACGGTGGGCTGCGAGGTATGTAGCATGCGCGCGGCTTCTGTCAGATTGCCTGCCGTCATGATGGCGTGAAAAATTTCGATGTGTCGCAGGTTAACGGCGGGCATGGGCAATCCTCGAATGAATCAATCCATATCATTTTTGCATAGACTCACGATAAAACGATATTTTTTATTCTTTTCGGGCTGTGGCGTAATCATAAAAAAGCCAATACCGGAGCACACCATGCCACGCCCACTCAATAGTACTGACACTGACCTGACCGCCGACAACCTGCTGCGCCTGCCTGCCGAATTCGGCTGCCCGGTGTGGGTCTATGATGCGCAGATTATCCGCGGGCAGATTGCCAAATTGAGTCAGTTTGACGTGGTGCGTTTCGCCCAAAAGGCATGTTCGAATATTCATATTTTGCGCCTGATGCGCGAGCTGGGCGTGAAGGTTGATTCCGTCTCGCTTGGCGAAATTGAACGTGCGTTGGCGGCAGGCTTCGTACCGGGGAAAGATGAAATCGTCTTTACCGCCGATATGATTGATGAAGCGACGCTCGCGCGGGTGCATGAATTGCGCATTCCGGTAAATGCCGGGTCGGTGGATATGCTGGAACAACTGGGCCAGGTCTCGCCGGGCCATCGCGTGTGGCTACGCGTAAACCCTGGCTTTGGGCATGGGCACAGTCAGAAAACCAATACCGGCGGCGAAAACAGCAAGCACGGGATCTGGTATAGCGATCTTCCCGCGGCGCTGGAGGTGATTCAGCGCTATAAGCTGAAGCTGGTGGGGATTCATATGCATATCGGCTCCGGCGTGGACTATGCGCATCTGGAGCAGGTGTGCGGTGCGATGGTGCGCCAGGTGGTTGAATTTGGCCAGGATCTGGAGGCGATCTCCGCGGGTGGCGGTTTATCAATCCCGTATCGCGAAGGCGAAGAGGCGATCGATACCGATCACTACTTTGGATTGTGGAACGCTGCGCGTGAACAGATTGCTAAACACCTGGGTCACCCGATCGCGCTTGAGATAGAGCCGGGTCGTTTTCTGGTCGCGGAAGCCGGTGTGTTAGTGGCGCAGGTGCGTAGCGTAAAAGAGATGGGTAGCCGCCACTTTGTGCTGATCGATGCGGGCTTCAACGATCTAATGCGCCCGGCCATGTACGGTAGTTATCACCATATCTCCGCGCTGGCAGGGGATGGTCGCTCTCTGGAACACACCCCACAACGGGAAACCGTGGTAGCCGGGCCGCTGTGCGAATCTGGTGACGTGTTTACCCAGCAGGAAGGCGGAAATGTGGAAACCCGTCTGTTGCCTGCGGTGGTGCCGGGCGATTATCTGGTGCTGCATGATACCGGGGCGTACGGCGCGTCAATGTCGTCAAACTACAATAGCCGTCCGCTGCTGCCGGAGGTTTTGTTTGATAACGGCGTGGCGCGGCTAATTCGCCGTCGCCAGACCATTGATGAGCTGTTAGCGCTGGAATTAATCTGATTACAGCGTTGTGAAATGCCGGATGGCGCTACGCTTATCCGGCCTACAAGATTAACTGCGCCGCCATCCGGCATTTGATTACTTAAAGTATGGCCCGAGCGTTACTGAGTCACGTAGTACCAGTTTGCCGGTAAACGGTGGGATTGGCTCGACGCTCTCGCCGTTGGCCAGCCGAATAGCCTGGTCGATTGCCGTGGTTATCATGGTATCAATCGGTAGATAAACGGTAGACAGCCCCGGCTCCAGCCATTTGGCGCTGGGCGCATCATCAAAACCAAACAGTGAGACGTCCGTTGGGATCCTCAGCCCGGCCTGATGTAACGCTTTTGATGCGCCTAATGCCATGTCATCGTTACAGGCGAACAGGGCGCTAAATTTTACCCCTTCCTCCAGCAGTTCACGGCAGGCCTCATAGCCTCGCGTCATCGTGGAGTCGCCGTATTTGACCTTATCGGGATCCCAGGGAATACCGTTTTTTTCCAGCGCCTTACGATACCCCATCAGGCGGGATTTACCGGTAGGCGTATGACCAGGCACAGTGATACAAGCAATATCGCTATGGCCCTGGGAGATCAGGTAATTGACCGCCTGATAGGCCGCGTCTTCCTGTTCAAAGAAAATTGCGCGATCGCGGGCCTGGCTGACATCACGGTTGATGACCAGCAAGGGCATAGCAATGCTGTTCATCAACGACATAATCGCCTTTTCACTCATATAGCGTGTATAGAGAATAATGGCGTCGCACTGCCTGTCCGCCAGCATTTGCACGGCTTCCTGCTCACGCTCTGGTGTGTCGTGTCCGTCGGTGACGATCAACTGCTTGCCGTGAGATTCCGTCTGGCGTGAAGCCTGTTGCAGCAGGCGGCCAAAGTAGAATCCATCAAATGTGGAAACTACCAGACCAATGCTGTTGCTGGTGCGGTTTGCCAAAGAGCGCGCTAAAAAATTAGGCCGATAATCAAGTGCCTGCATGGCCTTAAACACTTTCTGGCGCGTGCTCTCTTTTACCTGACCCGTGCCATTCAGTACGCGCGAAACGGTCGCTTTTGAGACGCCTGCGTGTCGTGAAACGTCCAACATCGTAGTCATAACGCTATCCTGGTTATTCGTTTGACGATGAATTCCCCGGCTCTGTCAGCGTCGAAACGGAATGGCGACGCACCAGAGTTGGGTTAAAAACGTGGGTAATTTCAGGCACGGGACGCTTCTCCGCCAGCGCGAGCGCCAGTTCGGCAGCCTGGGTTGCCATCGTCACGATCGGGTAGCGCACCGTGGTCAGACGCGGGCGCACGTAGCGGGAAACCAGCACATCATCAAAACCAATCAGCGAGATTTCTCCCGGCACATCAATGCCGTTATCATTCAATACGCCCATGGCACCAGCCGCCATTGAGTCGTTGTAGCAGGCTACCGCAGTGAAGTTTTTGCCACGGCCAAGTAACTCGGTCATGGCCTGCTCACCGCCACTTTCATCCGGTTCACCAAACGTTACCAGTCGATCGCTGACAGGAATATTGCTCTCTGCCAGCGCGTCGTAATAGCCTTGCAGACGATCTTCCGCATCTGAAATCGTGTGATTGGAGCACAGATAGCCAATGCGTGTATGGCCCTGCTGAATGAGGTGTCGGGTTGCGAGCCATGCGCCGAAACGGTCATCAAGGGCAACGCAGCGTTGTTCGAATCCCGGCAGAATTCGGTTAATCAATACCATGCCGGGGATTTGCTTCATGAGTGATGCCAGCTCAGCATCCGGGATAATTTTTGCGTGGACAACAAGGGCTGCGCAGCGGTGGCGAATGAGCTGTTCAATCGCCTGTCGTTCCTTCTGTTCGTTATGGTAGCCGTTACCAATCAGTAAAAAATTACCGGTGTTATACGCCACCTGCTCGACAGCTTTAACCATTGCCCCAAAAAATGGATCGGACACATCACCTACCACCAGACCGATGGTTTCAGTGGATTGTTGTGCCAGCGCACGCGCATTGGCGTTGGGGTGGTAGCTGAGTGATTCCATTGCACTCGTTACGGCCAGGCGCGATGCTTCGCTGGCTTTAGGGGAATCATTAATCACTCGAGAAACGGTGGCGACTGATACACCAGCTAGTCGGGCTACATCCTTTATGGTCGCCATGATAGTACCTGTTGTGGGTAAACGCTTACATTCCGTCAGTGTTACGGAAAATGGCTGGCTGTTCAAGCAGATTGCCCGTCAGAACGTCGCAAATGTGAGCGCACACGAGCGAAGTAAGACAGAAAATAGAAAATGCTAATTTTTGCTTACACTTTGCGATGTGCTGTTGCGATTGTTCGCTGGTGAGGGAACTGAGCAGATTGCTAGAGTTGAGATCCCAGAGGTATTGATAGGTGAAATCAACTTTCGGGTTGATCACTAGAATTACACCAGCCTGCGCAGATGCGCAGGTTTTTTTTTACCTTCAGCCTATCTGTAACAGTAACCGATAATTTACACAACTCGTTGCATTTGGGTTCATTCCTTTGCGTTTTCGCACTGGCGTATCTGGCTGCTGACGACCACAATCAAGATCCCAGAGGTATTGATTGGTGAGATTATTCGGTACGCACTTCGTACCTGTCTCTTGCACCAACCTGCGCGGATGCGCAGGTTTTTTTTCGGATTGTATTTACCAGTTACCTGTCGCGCCCATTCCCCAACTCGTATACTCTCCCACCATTGATGTTTATATAATTAATGGCACAGGGAGTTGAGATGCTATTTGGCTTTTTTCGTAATCTGTTTCGCGTGCTTTTCCGCGTTCGCGTCACGGGCGATGTCAGCGCGCTACAGGGAGAACGCGTTCTAATCACTCCCAACCATGTCTCATTTATAGACGGCATCCTGTTGGCGCTCTTTTTACCGATTCGTCCCGTCTTCGCTGTTTACACCTCGATCAGCCAGCAATGGTATATGCGCTGGCTAACTCCGCTGATTGATTTCGTACCGTTAGATCCGACCAAACCGATGTCGATTAAACATCTGGTTCGTCTGGTCGAACAGGGCCGTCCGGTGGTTATTTTCCCGGAAGGACGTATTTCGACGTCCGGTTCGTTAATGAAAATTTATGACGGCGCGGGGTTTGTCGCCGCAAAGTCGGGGGCGACGGTCGTTCCTGTGCGCATTGAAGGCGCGGAGCTTTCCCGCTTTAGCCGCCTGAAAGGTTTGGTTAAACAGCGATTCTTCCCGCGCATCCGCTTACATATCCTACCGCCGACACAACTGCCGATGCCGGAAGCACCGCGTGCTCGCGATCGCCGCAAAATTGCCGGAGAGATGCTGCATCAAATTATGATGGAAGCACGCATGGCGGTTCGTCCGCGTGAAACGCTATACGAGTCGCTGCTGGCGGCGAAATACCGTTTTGGCGCAGGCAAAAACTGCATTGAAGATGTTAACTTTACCCCGGACAGCTACCGTAAACTGCTGACGAAGACGCTCTTTGTGGCCCGTATTCTGGAAAAATACAGCGTCGAAGGTGAAAAAATCGGCCTGATGCTGCCAAACGCGGGGATCAGCGCGGCGGTTATTTTTGGCGCCATTGCGCGTCGACGCATTCCGGCCATGATGAACTACACCGCGGGCGTGAAAGGATTAACCAGCGCCATTACTGCGTCTGAAATTAAAACGATCTTCACATCCCGACAGTTTCTCGATAAAGGCAAACTCTGGCATTTACCGGAACAGCTCACCCAGGTGCGTTGGGTTTATCTGGAAGACTTAAAAGCTGATGTGACCTTCAGCGATAAGCTGTGGATTTTCTCACATCTGCTGGCACCGCATCTGGCGCAGGTGAAGCAGCAGCCGGAAGACGCTGCGGTGATCCTCTTTACTTCTGGCTCAGAAGGCCATCCGAAAGGTGTGGTTCACAGTCATAAAAGCATTCTGGCGAACGTTGAGCAGATCAAAACGATTGCCGATTTCACCGCCGATGACCGTTTTATGTCGGCGCTGCCGCTGTTCCACTCCTTTGGCCTGACGGTGGGATTATTCACGCCGCTACTGACTGGCGCAGAAGTGTTTCTTTATCCCAGCCCGCTGCATTACCGCATTGTGCCAGAGCTGGTATACGACCGGAACTGCACCGTGTTGTTTGGTACTTCAACGTTCCTCGGCAACTATGCGCGTTTTGCGCATCCGTACGATTTCCACCGCCTGCGCTATGTGGTGGCGGGAGCGGAAAAACTTCAGGACAGCACAAAGCAGCTGTGGCAGGAGAAATTTGGCCTGCGCGTTCTTGAAGGCTATGGCGTGACGGAATGTGCGCCGGTTGTGTCGATTAACGTACCAATGGCGGCAAAATCGGGAACGGTAGGGCGCATCTTGCCTGGTATGGATGCTCGACTGTTGGCCGTTCCGGGAATTGAGGACGGTGGGCGTTTACAGCTGAAAGGTCCTAATATTATGAGCGGCTATTTGCGCGTCGAAAAACCTGGCGTGCTGGAAGTGCCGACAGCAGAGAATGCGCAAGGTGAGATTGAGCGCGGCTGGTATGACACCGGAGACATCGTGCGCTTTGATGAAAACGGCTTTGTACAGATTCAGGGGCGCGCTAAGCGTTTCGCTAAAATTGCCGGAGAGATGGTTTCGCTGGAAATGGTTGAGCAACTGGCATTGGCGGTATCCGCAGACAAAATGCACGCCACGGCGATCAAGAGTGATGCCAGCAAAGGTGAGGCGCTGGTGCTGTTCACTACCGACAGCGAACTGACACGTGAAAAACTACAGCAGTATGCGCGGGCGCACGGTGTACCTGAACTCGCCGTACCGCGTGATATTCGCCATCTGAAGCAACTCCCCTTACTCGGCAGCGGTAAGCCGGATTTTGTTACGCTGAAAAGCTGGGTCGATGAGCCGGAAAAACAACATGAGTGAGTCAGTGCACACTAACACTTCAATCTGGTCCAAAGGGATGATGTCCGTTATCGCCGCGCAGTTTCTGTCGGCGTTTGGCGATAATGCGTTGCTGTTTGCTACGCTGGCGTTGCTGAAAGAACAATTCTATCCGGACTGGAGTCAGCCAATCCTGCAAATGGTGTTTGTGGGCGCTTACATTCTGTTTGCTCCCTTTGTGGGACAGGTGGCGGATAGCTTTGCCAAAGGCAGAGTGATGATGTTCGCGAACGCTCTGAAACTGCTGGGCGCGGCGAGTATTTGCTTCGGCATTAATCCGTTTCTTGGGTATACGCTGGTGGGGATCGGCGCGGCGGCATATTCACCGGCCAAGTACGGCATTCTCGGTGAACTGACTACCGGCGACAAACTGGTGAAGGCTAACGGCCTGATGGAAGCCTCCACCATTGCCGCGATTTTGCTCGGTTCTGTCGCCGGCGGCGTTCTGGCCGACTGGCACGTGATTGCCGCGCTTTCTGCCTGTGCCCTGGCCTATGCTGGCGCGGTGGTGGCTAACCTGTATATCCCGAAACTGGCCGCGGCTCGTCCTGGCCAGTCCTGGCATCTGGGGAAAATGACGCGCAGTTTCTTCTGTGCTGCTTCATCGTTGTGGCGTAATGGCGAGACGCGTTTCTCGCTGGTGGGAACCAGCCTTTTTTGGGGCGCGGGCGTTACGCTGCGTTTTCTGCTGGTGCTGTGGGTCCCGGTGGCGCTCGGCATCACCGATAACGCCACACCGACCTACCTCAATGCCATGGTAGCAATCGGGATTGTGGTCGGTGCGGGTGCGGCAGCGAAGCTCGTAACGCTGGAAACCGTGTCGCGCTGTATGCCTGCGGGGATCCTGATTGGCGTAGTGGTGCTGATTTTCTCTCTTCAACATTCGCTGCTTCCGGCTTACGCATTGCTGATGCTTATCGGCGTGTCGGGTGGCTTCTTTGTGGTACCGCTGAATGCGTTGCTGCAGGAACGGGGTAAGAAAAGCGTCGGCGCGGGTAATGCGATAGCGGTGCAAAACCTGGGCGAAAACAGCGCGATGCTGTTGATGCTCGGTATTTACTCACTGGCGGTGCTGGTGGGGATCCCGGCTGTTGCGATTGGTATTGGATTTGGTGCGCTGTTTGCGCTGGCGATTGCGGCGCTGTGGATTTGGCAGCGCCGCCATTAGTCTGTTGTATGCTGATGCCGGATGGCGGCGTTGCCTTATCCGGCCTACAGGATGCTCACTTTGTAGGCCTGATAAGCGTAGCGCCATCAGGCGCTAACCGTCACGGTTCGAGATGAGCATGCTATGAATGTGCCGGATGGCGGCGTTGCCTTATCCGGCCTACAGGATGTTCACTTTGTAGGCCTGATAAGCGTAGCGCCATCAGGCGCTAATCGTCACGGTGCGAGATAAGTATGCTATGAATGTGCCGGATGGCGGCGTTGCCTTATCCGGCCTACAGGATGCTCACTTTGTAGGCCTGATAAGCGTAGCGCCATCAGGCGCTAATCGTCACGGTGCGAGATAAGTATGCTATGAATGTGCCGGATGGCGGCGTTGCCTTATCCGGCCTACAGGGCGTTCACTTTGTAGGCCTGATAAGCGTAGCGCCATCAGGCGCTAACTGTTACGGTGCAGGATAGGTATACACCTGATGCACCGCTTCAATCTCCGCCAGTACTTCTTCGCTCAACTCCAGATGCAGACTTTCAACGTTGGTTTTTAGCTGCTCCATCGTCGTGGCGCCCAGCAAAGTGCTGGCGACAAACGGCTGACGACGCACGAATGCCAGCGCCATTTGCGCAGGATCCAGATTATGGCGTTTCGCGATATCCACATAGGCCGCAACGGCTTTCTGCGTCTGCTCGCTGCTGTAGCGCGTGAAACGGCTAAACAACGTATTGCGTGCACCGGCAGGTTTCGCGCCGTTCAGGTATTTCCCGGTTAACGTACCGAAGCCCAGGCAAGAGTAGGCCAGCAGCTCAACGCCTTCATACTGGCTCACTTCAGCCAGTCCAACCTCAAAGCTGCGGTTCAGCAGGCTGTAGGGGTTCTGGATGGTGGCGATGCGTGGCAGATCGTGTTTGTCCGCCAGGTGTAGATAGCGCATCACGCCAAACGCGGTTTCATTAGAAACGCCGATGTAGCGAATTTTCCCAGCGCGCTGAAACTCGGCCAGTGCGTCCAGCGTATCGAGAAGGGAAACGACCGGCGCGGAGTCTGTCCAGCTGTAGCCTAACTTACCAAAACAGTTAGTCGGGCGCTGCGGCCAGTGAACCTGATACAGATCCAGATAATCAGTTTTCAGTCTTTTCAGGCTGTCGTGCAGCGCTTCACGGATATTTTTACGGTCCAGCGCCTGATTCGGTCGAATGCCGCTGTCGTTGTTACGTGATGGTCCGCTGACCTTAGAAGCAACGATCAGCTTTTCGCGGCTGCCGTGTTTGGCGAGCCAGTTACCTACGTAGGTTTCGGTGAGACCCTGGGTTTCAGGACGCGGCGGTACCGGATACATCTCGGCAACGTCGATCAAATTAATGCCCTGTGCTACGGCATAATTGAGCTGTGCATGTGCGTCGGCTTCGCTGTTTTGTTCACCAAACGTCATTGTGCCCAGCCCCAGTGTACTGACTTCCAGCGAGCTGTGGGGTATACGGTGATATTGCATAGCCGTTTCCTTTTTATAATCACGACATAAGGATTATAAAAATGGCTGAGGGAAGCGAAAAAGGGAAGTAAAATTGTTAAGGCCAGCGCGCTGCTGACCTCAACCATCAGCGTTCAATGATTTGAGACACATCATCGCGGTTAATCTGCATCGCATTGCCCTGCTGGTCGTGATAGCTCACCAGACCGGTATCATCGTCAATTTCTGGTTTTCCATCGGTCAGGATCATTCGACCATCTTTTGTTGCCATTACATAATCGCTGCTGCATCCGGAAACGGCAAAAGCCAGTCCTACGGCGGAAATCAAAACTGCCCATTTTTTCATCTGCTTATCCTCACATGGCCTGCGTCTGACAATAGTTTAGTAATAACGCGAAGTTGTGCATGGTGAAAGCAGTAAAATCTTAAACTGTGAGAAGGGGTAGGTGTGGCCGGCATTCGCTCCCCTTGCGGGGAGCGATGGATTTCATCAGAGCGGATTTTTTTTATTACGCCACAGGTTCAGGGTCTCTACCGCGATAGAGAAGAACATGGCGAAATAGATATATCCTTTCGGAACGTGGACGTCGAAACTTTCCAGAATCAGCGTAAAACCGACCAGAATCAGAAACGAGAGCGCCAGCATTTTCACCGAAGGGTGGCGATCGACAAACTCGCCAATTGGGCGCGCGGCAAACATCATCACGCCTACGGCAATCACCACCGCCGCCATCATAATAAACAGATGATCGGACAAGCCAACCGCAGTAATCACGGAATCCAGACTGAAGATAATGTCTAACAACATGATCTGTACAATCGCGCCCAGGAAAGAAGATACGCGGGTTTTTAACCCCTCTTCCTCACCTTCAATGGATTCGTGGATCTCTTTACTGGCTTTCCAGATCAGGAACAATCCCCCCAGCAGAAGGATCAGGTCGCGTGCTGATATCGCCTCGCCAAACAGCTCGAATAACGGGTTTGTCAGCCGCGTTACCCAGGCGATAGAAGCCAGCAGTGCCAGACGCATGATCATCGCCGCCGCCAGCCCAATACGTCGGGCATGATTGCGTTGCGCTGTCGGGAGTTTGGCTACAACCAGAGAAAGGAAAATAATATTGTCGATCCCAAGAACGATCTCCAGCAGCGTCAGCGTACCGAGCGCAAGCCAGGCGTTAGGATCGGTTATCCATGCAAATAACATCGAACAAAGTCCTGCCAAAAAAAAGAAGCGGTAATTATAGGCCCGTAACGCGGCGGGTGAAAGGCCGGACGGTGCCTATTGCGCCTGGAACAAGAAATGTCGCTCAAGCAATGCGCGGGTGAAGTTCTTTTTCAGGTAAAAGCCGCGTGGCAGGGTCAGGATGGGTTCGCCGTTGGCGCCAATGGCCTCGGTAAGCGCGCGGGCGTTGGCGGCTTTAGGACGCAGTTGCAGTACTTCCCCATGGCGAGCGGTGATGCGTTCGACATGTCCTAACACAATCATGTCCATTAACTCTTCCCAGTCCAGACGCAATTGCCGGTCTTCTTCTTCATTCGGGCTCCACAGCAGGGGAGAGCCGACGCGGCGCTCAGCCAGAGGGATGCTGCGTTCGCCTTCTACCGGGATCCACAGAACACGTTTGAGTTTGTGCCGTACATGGCTGGTTTCCCAGGTGACGCCGGTATTGCCGGTTAACGGCGCCACACACACAAAGGTGGTTTCCAGCGGTCTGCCAAGACTGTCCACAGGGATCGTTTTCAGCTCCACGCCCAGCGCCGCAAAATCCTGCTCTGGTTTACTGCCCGCGCTTGCACCGAGCCAGATTTCCAGCAGGACGCCAATCCAGCCTTTATCGCGCTTAAGATCCTTCGGCGTAACGATTCCCGCCATTGCCGCTAATTCTCCTAACGCGTAGCCCGAAAGCTGCCGTGCCTGGCTCAGCAACTGGGCTTCAGATTCAGGGGGAGAAAGTAACGGACGGAGTTCTGGCATCGGGTTAACCCTTAGGTGAAAAAATGAGCAATGATTTTATACCGTGTGGACAGAGTTTATCTTTTTCCACATGCTTTATTCAATTCTATGATTTATATTGGTTTTTAGATTTACGTTCGCAGAGTTGCGCAACAGCGAAGCGGGTTTTCCAATTCTGGTCACTGACAATGAACAGGATCTTACACCATGTTATCCACAGAAAGATGGGATAACTGTGAAAAACCCCCACTACTGTTTCAATTTACAGCCTTGACGTGCGACGAAAATCGAATTTTCACACAAATTGTGCCTAACTTATTGGCATAATCTGTGGATAAAACCAACGCTGGTCGATCTTTCATCAGCGTGAAGATCGTATGCGTGATGCACATCACATTTCTGTGTGTTTATCTGCGTGGATCGGTTTTAACTTTATGAATGTATAAGAGTATTTTTGATATGTGACGAATGTCTTATTCGGACTGTTCTGGGTTTTCCCATAGTAATTCCGTACTTCTTCACAACTATATCCACAGAAAAGGTGAATAAAATCGCCTTGCTTGCCCTTCTTCTGTTTATAACTCGGCCTTTAACTGTGAGTTATTCAATTGTTATTAGAATATCGCACCCTTAACAGAGTGGTTTACCGCCCCTCAGGAGTGTGAAACAATCGTTTGTATATAAGGTTTATGTTGAGGTAGTCCGGTGATTGATGACGATGGCTACCGCCCGAATGTAGGGATAGTAATTTGTAACCGCCAGGGGCAGGTCATGTGGGCCCGGCGATTTGGTCAGCACTCCTGGCAATTCCCACAAGGTGGGATCAATGCAGGAGAGACAGCAGAGCAGGCGATGTACCGGGAACTCTTTGAAGAAGTGGGTCTCAGTCGTAAAGATGTACGGATCCTTGCTTCTACTCGTAACTGGTTGCGTTACAAGTTACCGAAACGTTTGGTGCGTTGGGACACAAAGCCGGTTTGTATCGGCCAGAAACAAAAATGGTTTCTTCTGCAATTGGTCAGCAGCGATGCTGAAATCAATATGCAAACCAGCAGTACACCTGAGTTCGACGGCTGGCGCTGGGTGAGTTACTGGTATCCGGTTCGACAGGTGGTGTCATTTAAACGCGATGTCTATCGCAGGGTGATGAAAGAATTCGCAAGTGTTGTCATGGCGCTTCAGGAGAGCACTCCTAAACCGCAAAGCGCACCTGCGTACAGACGTAAAAGAGGTTAAGCTACGCAAATTATGCTCACCCGCCTGCGCGAAATAGTCGAAAAGGTGGCCAGTGCTCCGCGTCTGAACGAAGCGCTGAATATACTGGTTACCGACATCTGTCTTGCGATGGATACAGAGGTCTGTTCGGTTTATCTGGCCGATCACGATCGACGTTGTTATTACCTCATGGCGACCCGGGGACTAAAAAAACCACGTGGTCGCACTGTCGCACTCGCGTTTGATGAAGGTATCGTTGGCCTGGTTGGCAGGCTGGCGGAACCTATCAACCTCGCCGATGCGCAAAAACATCCCAGCTTCAAATACATTCCTTCGGTAAAAGAAGAGCGTTTTCGTGCATTCTTAGGCGTACCGATCATTCAGCGTCGCCAGCTTTTAGGTGTGCTGGTGGTGCAGCAGCGTGAACTGCGTCAGTACGATGAAAGTGAAGAGTCTTTCCTCGTCACGCTCGCCACGCAAATGGCGGCCATACTTTCGCAGTCGCAGCTAAACGCGCTGTTCGGCCAGTACCGTCAAACGCGCATCCGTGCGCTGCCTGCCGCTCCCGGTGTGGCAATAGCCGAAGGTTGGCAGGATGCGACGCTGCCGTTGATGGAACAGGTCTACCAGGCTTCAACGCTGGATCCTGTGCTTGAACGCGAGCGACTGACCGGTGCGCTGGAAG
This sequence comes from Citrobacter sp. Cpo091, assembly GCF_030332645.1. Lineage (NCBI taxonomy): Bacteria > Pseudomonadati > Pseudomonadota > Gammaproteobacteria > Enterobacterales > Enterobacteriaceae > Citrobacter > Citrobacter sp. Cpo091. Next base: position 120,176 of record NZ_JAOWHL010000037.1, on the reverse strand, counting down.
AGGCGGCGAACGAATTCCGCCGCTACAGCAAGCGTTTTACCGCTGGGGCGCAGAAAGAAACGGCGGCGATCTTTGATCTTTACTCGCACTTGCTTTCCGATACCCGTCTGCGCCGCGAGCTGTTTGCGGAAGTGGATAACGGTTCGGTGGCCGAGTGGGCGGTTAAAACGATCATTGAAAAGTTTGCCGAACAGTTCGCCGCGCTGAGCGATAACTACCTCAAAGAGCGGGCCGGAGATTTACGCGCGCTGGGCCAGCGTCTGCTGTTCCACCTTGATGACTCTATCCAGGGGCCGAATGCCTGGCCGGAACGCTTTGTGCTGGTGGCGGATGAACTTTCAGCAACCACGCTGGCGGAGCTTCCTCAGGACCGGTTAGTTGGCGTGGTTGTCCGGGACGGCGCAGCCAACTCTCATGCGGCAATTATGGTGCGTGCGCTGGGTATCCCTACCGTCATGGGGGCCGATATCCAGCCGTCGGTGCTGCATCGCCGTACGCTGGTGGTGGACGGTTATCGCGGTGAACTGCTGGTCGATCCGGAACCGGTATTAATCCAGGAATACCAGCGTCTTATCAGTGAAGAAATTGAGCTGAGCCGCCTGGCGGAAGACGATGTCAACCAGCCAGCACAGCTGAAAAGCGGCGAGCGCGTGAAGGTGATGCTCAATGCGGGCCTCAGCCCGGAACATGAAGAAAAGCTGGGTAGCCGAATCGACGGCATTGGCCTCTATCGCACCGAAATCCCGTTCATGCTGCAAAGCGGATTTCCTTCGGAAGAAGAACAGGTTGCGCAGTATCAGGGTATGCTGCAAATGTTTAACGACAAGCCGGTGACCCTGCGTACGCTGGATGTCGGCGCCGATAAACAGCTGCCCTACATGCCGATCAGTGAAGAGAACCCGTGCCTTGGCTGGCGAGGGATCCGCATAACGCTCGATCAGCCGGAGATCTTTTTGATCCAGGTTCGCGCTATGCTGCGTGCGAATGCGGCAACCGGAAACTTGAGCATTTTGCTGCCGATGGTAACCAGCATCGATGAAGTGGACGAAGCGCGACGTTTGATTGAACGCGCCGGACGCGAAGTGGAGGAGATGATCGGTTACGAGATCCCGAAACCGCGCATTGGCATCATGCTGGAAGTTCCGTCGATGGTGTTCATGCTGCCGCATCTGACAAACCGGATAGACTTTATCTCGGTTGGAACCAACGACCTTACCCAGTACATACTGGCCGTCGATCGTAACAACACACGGGTAGCCAGCATTTATGACAGCCTGCATCCGGGGATGTTGCGTGCGCTGGCGATGATTGCGCAGGAAGCCGAAAGAAGCGGTATCGATTTGCGCCTGTGTGGTGAAATGGCGGGCGATCCGATGTGTGTGGCTATTCTGATCGGTCTCGGTTTCCGTCATTTGTCGATGAACGGTCGTTCTGTCGCTCGCGTAAAATATCTGCTGCGTCATATCGATTTTGATGAGGCGCAAACGCTGGCGCAGCGCAGCCTGGAGGCACAGATGGCAACAGAAGTACGCCATCAGGTAGCGGCCTTCATGGAGCGTCGTGGTATGGGGGGCTTGATTCGCGGGGGATTGTAGGTCTGATAAGCGTAGCGCTATCAGGTATTACGGGGGATAGAGATTACCTATACAGATCTTTTACATCTTCCCGGCATCCGCTTCTAACCCCTTGTGCTATCATTCGCACCTTTGGAGCGCCTGCATTATGCAGGCGCGCTTATCAATTGCTGTCTGACTTCAGCGAAATAACAAGAACTTGTGGTGACAGATGACCAGTAGCTATCTGCATTTTCCGGATTTCGATCCGGTCATTTTCTCAATCGGACCCGTCGCGCTTCACTGGTACGGCTTAATGTATTTGGTGGGGTTTATTTTCGCGATGTGGCTGGCGACGCGCCGCGCGAATCGTCCGGGCAGTGGCTGGACCAAAAATGAAGTAGAAAACTTACTGTATGCGGGCTTCCTCGGGGTTTTCCTCGGTGGGCGTATTGGTTACGTACTGTTCTATAACTTCCCGTTATTCCTCGATAATCCCCTGTATCTGTTCCGCGTCTGGGACGGCGGTATGTCCTTCCACGGTGGACTTATCGGTGTGATCCTGGTGATGATCATCTTCGCCAAACGCACTAAGCGTTCGTTCTTCCAGGTTTCTGATTTCATTGCCCCGCTGATTCCGTTTGGCTTGGGTGCAGGGCGTCTGGGCAACTTTATCAACGGTGAGCTGTGGGGACGCGTTGACCCGAACTTCAAGTACGCCATGCTGTTCCCCGGCTCCCGTACCGAAGATATTATACTGCTGCAAACTAACCCGCAATGGCAGTCTATTTTTGATACCTACGGTTCGCTGCCACGCCACGCCTCACAGCTTTATGAGATGGCGTTGGAAGGCGTTGTGCTGTTTATCATTCTGAACTTGTACATTCGCAAACCGCGCCCGATGGGTTCGGTATCCGGTCTGTTCCTGATTGGTTATGGCGCGTTTCGTATTATTGTTGAATTCTTCCGCCAGCCGGATGCGCAGTTTACCGGCACCTGGGTACAGTACATCAGCATGGGGCAGATCCTCTCTATCCCGATGATTGTCGCAGGCATTATTATGATGGTTTGGGCGTACCGCCGCAGCCCACAGCAACACGTTTCCTGAGGAACCATGAAACAGTATTTAGAACTGATGCAAAAAGTGCTGGATGAAGGCACACAGAAAAACGACCGTACCGGAACCGGAACGCTTTCCATTTTTGGTCATCAGATGCGTTTTAATCTGCAGGAAGGGTTCCCGCTGGTTACGACTAAACGCTGCCATTTACGCTCGATCATTCATGAGCTGCTGTGGTTCTTGCAGGGCGATACTAACGTTGCCTACCTGCATGAAAACAACGTCTCAATCTGGGACGAATGGGCGGATGAAAACGGTAATTTAGGCCCGGTTTACGGCAAACAATGGCGCGCGTGGCCTACGCCAGATGGTCGCCATATCGACCAGATCACCACCGTGCTAAACCAGCTGAAAAATGATCCGGACTCTCGCCGCATCATCGTTTCAGCATGGAACGTCGGTGAGCTGGATAAAATGGCGCTGGCACCGTGCCATGCGTTCTTCCAGTTCTACGTGGCGGATGGCAAGCTCTCCTGCCAGCTGTATCAGCGTTCGTGCGATGTGTTCCTCGGCCTGCCGTTTAACATTGCCAGCTACGCTTTGCTGGTACACATGATGGCGCAGCAGTGCGATCTGGAAGTGGGTGATTTTGTCTGGACCGGCGGCGACACGCACCTGTACAGCAACCATATGGATCAAACGCATCTGCAGCTTAGCCGTGAACCGCGCGCGCTGCCGAAACTGGTTATCAAACGTAAGCCTGAATCAATCTTTGACTATCGCTTCGAAGACTTCGAAATTGAAGGCTACGATCCGCACCCGGGTATTAAAGCACCGGTAGCTATCTAACCTGTTTCATGCTGTCACAACCGACGCCCATGTGCGTCGGTTTTTTTGTCTCAAATCGCGTTCTTCGGCGCGGATTCCTGAAATATTGCAACGGCCTGTAACGCGCTAAATATTCCCCATAGCTCGCCGTAGAAACCGAATTTCCCGCTCGTTATTCATTTTCCTCACGCCATACTGGCGACATGAAAAAACAACAAGGTTACACGCTTCTCGAAACCCTGATTGCGATGCTGATTGTCGCGGCGCTTGGTGCATCTGGGCTGTATGGTTGGCAGCGCTGGCAGCAGCAACAGCGGCTGTGGCAGACCGCCTGCCAGGTGCGGGACTACCTGCTGCAACTGCGTGAAGATGCTAACTGGCGTAACCGCGATCACGTGATAAGCATGATTCGGGATGGCACATCATGGTGTTTTGTCAGCTCTGCGGCTTCGCAAACCACGTGCCGACCCGTTTCGTCTTTGGTTTTTACACCACCCAGGGACGACGTCGAAATGGCAGAGATAACACCTTCACTGGCCTTTTTTGGACTGCGCAATACGGCATGGGCCGGACATATACGCCTGAAAAATGCGACTGGGGAATGGCGCGTGGTGGTGTCTGGCTGGGGGCGAGTTAGGCTTTGCGAGAGTGATGAGGCCAGATTATGTCAGTAAACGAACGGGGGTTTTCACTGCTGGAGATGCTCATTGCCATGGCGATTAGCAGTATTTTATTGCTTAGCTCAGCACGATTTTTACCGGCGCTACAGCGAGAGATTCTGCGTAACACGCGCCAGTTAGTACTGGAAGATGAAATATGGCAGCGGGTCTACACCGTGGCGAAGCATCTTCAGCGGGCGGGGTATTGCCGGGGAAACTGTGTCGGAGAGGGACTGGTGATATCGGCTAAGGGAGACTGTGTTATTGCCCGCTGGGATGCCAACAGCAATGGCGTTTGGGAAAGCGGTCCCGTGAAAGAGGCTGATTCTATTGGGTTTCGTTTACAGGACAAGGTGTTGGAAACCGTGCGTGGAGCCACCGGCTGCACTGGCAAAGGATGGGACAAAATGACCGATCCGGCCACGATGCAGATTGAGGCATTCCAGGTTGAAAGGCTGAATTTCAGCGGATATTCCCCGCTTCTTACGCTGCGTTTGCGTGGAGTGAGCAATGACCAACCACAAAAAGTTGTTGAAGCGGTCTACAGCGTTACGGGATTCAACCTGTGAACCGTGAGAGAGGCGTATCCTCTCTGGCAATGGTCCTGTTGCTGCTGGTGCTCGGTAGTCTGCTGCTGCAAGGCGTTAGCAGACAGGAGGCCAGTTTTGCTGCGCGTGTGGTCACACAAAGTCAGGCGCTGCAGCGTCAGGCGGTAGTGCAATCCGCGATGGAATGGGGGCGTACGCAGCCCTGGCGCTTACAACCCGCCGTACAGTGTCGGCGCGATCCCACGCAGGATGCCGCGGTTTGCCTGCGCCTGCTTACCAATAATTTTGTTCTGCTTATTGCCCACAATGAAGGGATATCGTTATGGCGTCAGGGGGTGGTTATTGATGGCAACATAGAATTCTCGGCGCGTGGCTGGAGCGATTTTTGTCCGCTAAAGGAGCAGACGTTATGCCAGATCCCCTGAACAGAGAGCGTGGCTTTAGTCTGCCGGAAGTGATGCTGGCAATGGTACTAATGGTAATGATTGTGACCGCGTTGTCAGGATACCAGCGGGTGCTAATGAACAGCTTTATCATCAGAAACCAGTATCAGCAACTCTGGCGCCACGCCTGGCAGCAAACCCAGCTGTACCCGTTTTCATCGCCTGTGAACTGGCAGGTTAACCGAATGCAGACAACGAGAGCGGGATGTGTCAGCATCAACGTTATAATTTCTTCACCCCTCGGCAGGCAGGGTCAGATGACGCGTCTGCATTGCCCGAATCGTCAGTAGTCAGGAGTCGCTATGTTAAGGGTCTACCACTCCAACCGTCTGGATGTGCTGGAAGCGTTAATGGAATTTATCGTTGAGCGCGAGCGGCTGGACGACCCCTTTGAACCTGAGATGATCCTGGTTCAAAGTACCGGTATGGCGCAGTGGCTACAAATGACTCTTGCACAGAAGTTTAGTATTGCCGCCAATATCGATTTTCCGCTGCCCGCGAGCTTTATCTGGGATATGTTTGTGCGCGTGCTGCCGGATATCCCGAAAGAGAGTGCGTTCAGCAAACAGAGCATGAGCTGGAAGTTGATGACGCTGTTGCCACAATTGCTGGATAGCGATGACTTCGCATTGCTACGCCACTATCTGACGGACGACACTGATAAACGTAAGCTTTTTCAGCTTTCCTCGCGCGCGGCTGACCTTTTCGACCAGTATTTAGTCTACCGCCCTGACTGGTTGACCCAATGGGAAGCGGGGCGTCTGGTTGAGGGACTCGGCGAGTCTCAGGCCTGGCAGGCACCGTTGTGGAAAGCGCTGGTGGAATACACCGCGGAATTGGGCCAACCGCGCTGGCATCGTGCCAATTTATACCAACGATTTATTCAGACGTTGGAAAACGCGTCCGAGTGCCCACAGGGACTGCCTTCTCGGGTCTTTATTTGCGGTATTTCGGCGCTACCGCCGGTTTACCTGCAGGCCCTGCAGGCGCTGGGTAAGCACATTGATATTCATCTGCTGTTTACCAACCCTTGTCGCTACTACTGGGGGGATATTAAAGATCCGGCCTGGCTGGCGAAGCTGATGGCACGTCAGCGTCGGCACAGCTTTGAAGAACGGCATCTGCCGCTGTTTCGTGATAATCAGAAAGCCGAAGGATTATTTAACAGCGATGGCGAACAGGATGTGGGCAACCCGATGCTGGCCTCGTGGGGCAAGCTGGGGCGTGATTACATTTATTTGCTTTCGGAGCTGGAAAACAGTCAGGAACTGGATGCGTTTGTCGACATTACGCCTGACAACCTTTTGCATAATATTCAATCGGATATTCTGGAACTTGAAAGTCATGCCGTGGCGGGCGTTACGCTGGAAGAATATTCCCGTAGCGACAATAAACGCCGGCTTGAGCTGAACGACACCAGCGTGACTTTCCATGTCTGCCATAGCCCACAGCGCGAGGTGGAAATTCTTCATGACCGGCTTTTGGCCATGCTGGAAGCGGACCCAACGCTGACACCGCGCGATATTATCGTGATGGTGGCGGACATCGACAGCTACAGCCCATTCATTCAGTCGGTCTTTGGTAGCGCGCCAGCCGAGCGTTACTTACCTTATGCGATATCTGACCGTCGGGCACGCCAGTCTCATCCCGTCTTAGAGGCCTTTATCAGCCTGCTGTCGCTGCCGGATAGCCGTTTTGTCTCAGAGGATGTCCTGGCGTTACTGGATGTTCCCGTGCTGGCGGCGCGTTTCAACATTGATGAAGAAGGGTTGCGCTATCTTCGTTTATGGGTCAATGAATCCGGGATTCGTTGGGGAATTGACGACGATAACGTGCGTGAACTGGAACTTCCACCTACAGGTCAGCATACCTGGCAATTTGGTTTAACGCGTATGCTGCTCGGCTACGCGATGGAAAGCTCGCAGGGCGAGTGGCAATCGGTATTGCCTTACGATGAGTCCAGCGGCCTGATTGCCGAGCTGGTAGGGCATCTGGCCTCGTTGCTGATGCAGCTTAATCTCTGGCGTAGAGGGTTAGCACAGGAACGACCGCTGGAAGAGTGGCTACCCGTTTGTCGGGAAATGCTTAATGATTTCTTCCTACCGGACGCGGACACCGAAGCGGCAATGACGCTGATTGAACAGCAGTGGCAGGCCATTATTACCGAAGGTTTAGGGGCCGAGTACGGCGATGCTATACCGCTCTCTCTGTTGCGTGATGAGCTAGCCCAGCGCCTTGACCAGGAACGCATCAGCCAGCGCTTCCTGGCGGGGCCCGTTAACATTTGTACGCTGATGCCGATGCGCTCCATTCCGTTCAAAGTGGTGTGCCTGCTGGGTATGAACGATGGGATTTATCCGCGTCAACTTGCGCCGCTGGGCTTTGATTTAATGAGCCAAAAACCGATGCGGGGCGATCGCAGTCGTCGCGATGATGACCGCTATCTGTTCCTCGAAGCATTAATTTCGGCACAGCAGACGCTCTACATCAGCTACATTGGCCGCTCTATTCAGGATAACAGCGAGCGCTTCCCGTCGGTGCTGGTGCAAGAACTGATGGACTACATCGGGCAAAGCCACTACCTGCCGGGCGATGAATCGTTGACCTGCGATCAAAGCGAGGCAAGGGTAAAAGCGCACATAACCCGTTTGCATACCCGTATGCCCTTTGATGCACAAAACTATTTGCCGGGCGAACAGCAAAGCTATGCCCGGGAATGGCTGCCTGCGGCGAGTCTGTCAGGAAAAGCGCACACGGATTTTGTGCAGCCTCTTCCCTTTGAAATGCCAGAAACGCTAACGCTGGAAACGCTGCAGCGATTTTGGGCACATCCGGTACGCGCCTTTTTCCAGATGCGTTTAAGGGTCAACTTCCGCTCTGAAGAGAGTGAGATCCCGGATACGGAACCTTTCACTCTTGAAGGGTTGACCCGCTACCAGCTTAATCAGCAATTGCTTAATACGCTGGTTGAAGAGAACGATGCTGAACGACTGTTCCGCCGTTTTCGTGCGGCGGGCGCGCTACCCTATGGGCCGTTTGGCGAAATTCTGTGGGATACGCAGCGTCAGGAAATGCAGTCGCTGGCTGAACGCATTATCGCCTGTCGTCAGCCCTGTCAGAGCATGGAAATCGATCTTAACTGTCACGGCGTGCAAATCACCGGCTGGCTGCCGCAGGTGCAAGAGGACGGTTTGTTGCGCTGGCGCCCATCTTTGATAAGCATTGCGCAGGGTGTGCAACTTTGGCTGGAACATCTTGTCTATTGTGCCAGTGGCGGTAGGGGAGAGAGCCGATTGTTCCTGCGTAAAGACGGAGAATGGCGTTTTCCGCCGCTGGATGCAGAACAGGCGCTGCTGTACCTGTCGCAACTCATTGAGGGGTATCGGGAAGGCATGTCGTCACCGTTGCTGGTATTACCCGAAAGCGGTGGTGCATGGATAAAAACCTGTTATGACGCCGCAAATGATGCCATGTTAGATGACGATGCAACGTTGCAAAAAGCGCGCAGTAAGTTTCTGCAAGCCTATGAAGGCAACATGATGGTACGTGGCGAAGGTGATGATATCTGGTATCAGCGTCTTTGGCGTCAACTGGATGCTGATACGCAGGAGGCTATTGTTTTACAGTCTCAGCGCTACCTGTTACCGATTTTTCGCTTTAATCAGTCATGATGATTGTATAAAAATTGCGCAATTCGATGGCTTCCACTATGATGCGCATTCTGTCACGGACTGATTCTTACAAAGAGAAGATGCTGGCTCGTTCAGCACATAGTCTTGCCCTGTTCAGATCACGTATTTATGCGTGGTTTGTAGTGAACAGGTGAATTCGTTAATGATGAGGTTTGTGAATGCCCCGCAGCACCTGGTTCAGCGCATTACTGTTGTTCGTCGCCCTTTGGGTTCCCGTAAGTCAGGCAGATACCGGTTGGCAGCCTTTAGCTGAAACCATCCGTAAAAGCGATAAAGACACCCGTCAGTATCAGGCCGTGCGCCTTGATAACGGCATGGTTGTGCTGCTGGTATCCGATCCTCAGGCCGTGAAATCCCTTTCTGCACTGGTAGTCCCCGTGGGCTCGCTGGAAGATCCGGACGATCATCAGGGGCTGGCGCACTATCTCGAACACATGTGTCTGATGGGCTCGAAAAAATACCCGCAGCCGGACAGCCTGGCTGAATTCCTGAAAATGCACGGCGGTAGCCACAATGCCAGCACTGCGCCTTATCGTACGGCCTTCTATCTTGAAGTCGAAAACGACGCGCTGGTGGGGGCGGTGGATCGCCTGGCGGATGCTATTGCCGATCCATTGCTGGATAAAAAATATGCCGACCGCGAGCGTAACGCGGTTAACTCCGAGCTGACGCTGGCGCGTACCCGAGACGGGATGCGTATGGCGCAGGTGAGCGCTGAGACGATCAACCCGGCGCACCCAGGTTCGCGTTTCTCTGGCGGGAATCTTGAGACATTAAGCGATAAACCGGGCAACCCGGTGCTGCAAGCATTACAAAAATTTCATGAAAAGTACTACTCTGCGAACCTGATGAAGGCGGTGATTTATAGCAATAAACCGCTGCCAGAGCTGGCGCGGATAGCGGCTGACACCTTTGGGCGCGTACCGAACAGGAATATCGCAAAGCCTGAGATTACCGTCCCGGTCGTCACTGATGCGCAAAAGGGCATCATCATCCACTATGTTCCGGCAATGCCGCGTAAAGTATTGCGCGTCGAGTTTCGTATCGATAACAACAGCGCGCAGTTCCGCAGTAAAACCGATGAACTGGTGACCTACCTGATTGGCAATCGTAGCCCGGGCACGTTGTCTGACTGGCTGCAAAAGCAGGGCCTGGTTGAAGGTATTCGCGCAGACTCCGATCCGGTGGTCAACGGGAACAGCGGCGTATTAGCCATTTCCGCGACGTTAACCGACAAGGGGCTGGCGAACCGCGATGAAGTTGTCGCGGCAATCTTTAGCTACCTCAATTTGTTACGCGAGAAAGGTGTCGATAAACGCTATTTTGACGAGCTGGCGCACGTGCTGGATCTCGATTTCCGTTATCCCTCCATCACCCGTGATATGGACTACGTGGAATGGCTGGCTGATACCATGATCCGCGTTCCCGTCGAGCATACGCTGGATGCGGTGAATATTGCTGACCAGTACGATGCGAAAGCCGTTGAGCAACGTCTGGCAATGATGACGCCGCAGAATGCGCGTATCTGGTATATCAGCGCGAAAGAGCCGCATAATAAAACCGCTTATTTTGTCGATGCGCCTTACCAGGTGGATAAAATCAGCGACAAAACCTTTGCCGACTGGCAGCAAAAAGCGCAGGGCATTGCGCTGTCGTTACCGGAGTTGAACCCCTACATTCCGGATGATTTCACGCTGATTAAGACGGATAAAAAATACGCTCACCCAGAGCTGATCGTTGATGAGCCGGATTTACGTGTGGTGTATGCTCCGAGCCAGTATTTTGCCAGCGAGCCGAAGGCTGACGTCAGCGTGATCCTGCGTAACCCGAAAGCCATGGACAGCGCCCGCAACCAGGTCTTATTCGCACTTAACGATTACCTGGCAGGGATTGCGCTCGATCAGTTAAGTAACCAGGCATCGGTAGGTGGAATTGGTTTCTCTACCAACGCTAACAATGGGTTGATGCTTAACGCCAACGGCTACACCCAACGTTTGCCGCAGCTTTTTCAGGCGCTGCTGAGCGGCTATTTCAGCTATACCTCAACGGACGAACAGCTGGCGCAGGCGAAATCCTGGTATGCCCAGATGATGGATTCCGCAGAAAAGGGTAAAGCTTACGATCAGGCTATTATGCCGGTGCAGATGCTTTCTCAGGTGCCATACTTCTCCCGCGACGAGCGCCGTAAGCTGCTGCCTTCCATCACCCTGAAAGAGGTGATGACCTACCGCGACGCCTTAAAAACCGGTGCGCGACCTGAATTCCTGGTCATTGGCAATATGAGCGAAGCTCAGACGACGAGCATGGCGCGGGATATCCAAAAACAGCTTGGTGCGAACGGATCACAGTGGTGTCGCAACAAAGATGTGGTTGTGGACAAGAAGCAGTCCGTCATCTTTGAAAAAGCAGGCAGCAGCACGGATTCAGCGCTGGCCGCGGTATTTGTGCCAACCGGATACGATGAATACGCCAGTTCAGCCTACAGCGCTATGTTAGGTCAGATTGTTCAGCCGTGGTTCTACAATCAGCTGCGTACTGAAGAACAGTTAGGCTACGCCGTATTTGCTTTCCCGATGAGCGTTGGCCGTCAGTGGGGAATGGGGTTCCTGCTGCAAAGCAGTGATAAGCAGCCGTCTTACCTCTGGGAGCGTTATAAAGCGTTCTTCCCGACGGCGGAAGCGAAGCTGCGGGCGATGAAACCTGAAGAGTTCGCGCAAATTCAGCAGGCGATTATTGCGCAAATGCTGCAGGCGCCGCAAACGCTGGGGGCAGAAGCCTCACAGTTAAGCAAAGATTTTGATCGCGGCAATATGCGCTTCGATTCACGTGATAAAATAGTGGCTCAGATTAAACTGCTGACGCCGCAAAAACTTGCCGACTTCTTCCATCAGGCGGTGGTTGAGCCGCAAGGCATGGCGATATTGTCACAGGTTTCCGGCAGTCAGAATGGGAAAGCAGAATATGTGCACCCGGAAGGCTGGAAAGTGTGGCAGACCGTCAGCGCGTTGCAGCAAACCTTACCCCTGATGAGTGATAAGAATGAATGATGCCGCTGAGTCCCTTGATCCACTGCGCTTGCCCCTGACGGGCGAGCGTCTGATTGAAGCCTCTGCGGGCACCGGTAAAACCTTTACCATCGCCGCCCTGTATTTACGTTTACTGCTTGGACTGGGCGGTTCTGCTGCCTTTCCTCGTCCTCTTACCGTCGAAGAACTGCTGGTGGTCACCTTCACCGAGGCGGCTACCGAAGAGTTGCGCGGTCGAATTCGTAGCAATATTCATGAACTGCGAATTGCCTGCCTGCGTGAAACCACCGACAACCCGCTATATGCCCGTTTGTTAGATGAAATTGCCGATAAAAAACAGGCCGCGCAGTGGCTGCTATTGGCTGAAAGACAGATGGATGAAGCGGCGGTGTTTACCATCCACGGCTTTTGTCAGCGTATGCTCAGTCTCAATGCCTTTGAGTCAGGCATGCTGTTCGAACAGCAACTGATAGAAGATGAATCGCTGCTGCGCTATCAGGCCTGCGCGGACTTCTGGCGTCGGCACTGCTACCCGCTGCCCCGCGACATTGCGCAGGTGGTTTTTGAAACGTGGAAAGGACCGCAAGCGCTGCTGAGAGATATCGATCGCTATCTGCAGGGGGAGGCGCCGGTTATCAAGGCGCCACCGTCTGATGACGAAACGCTAGCCTCCCGGCATGAACAAATTCTCGCACGCATTAACCAGATCAAGCAGCAATGGCGTGATTGTGTTAATGAGCTGGATGGCCTGATTGAGGCCTCCGGAATTGACCGGCGAAAATTTAATCGCGGTAATCAGGGCAAGTGGATCGAAAAGATCAGCGCGTGGGCGCAGGAAGAAACACAAAGTTACCAGCTTCCTGACGCGCTGGAGAAATTCTCACAGCGTTTTTTGGAAGAGCGAACCAAAGCGGGCGGGATAACCCCTCAGCACCCGCTGTTTGTCGCTATTGATGAACTGCTTAGCGAACCGTTAACTCTCCGCGATCTGGTGATCACCCGGGCGCTGGCGGAGATCCGCTCGGCAGTTGCCGAGGAAAAACGTCGCCGCGGCGAGCTGGGTTTTGACGATATGCTCAGCCGTCTGGATGCGGCGTTGCGCAGTGAAAGCGGCGATGCGCTGGCGACGGCTATTCGTACTCGTTTCCCGGTCGCCATGATCGATGAATTCCAGGATACCGATCCGCAGCAGTACCGTATTTTTCGTCGGATCTGGCAGCATCAGCCGGATACCGCACTGCTGCTAATTGGTGATCCGAAACAGGCAATTTACGCGTTTCGCGGCGCGGATATCTTCACCTATATGAAGGCGCGCAGCGAAGTCAGCGCACACTATACGCTTGATACCAACTGGCGTTCGGCCCCCGGCATGGTCAATAGCGTGAATACGCTTTTCAGCCAAATGGACGACGCCTTTATGTTCCGCGAAATCCCTTTCAGCCCGGTAAAATCCGCAGAAAAAAACCAGGCGTTACGGTTTGTTTTGCACGGCGAAACGCAGCCAGCTATGAGTATGTGGCTGATGGAAGGAGAAAGTTGCGGCGTAGGCGATTATCAGAGCTACATGGCCCAGGTGTGCGCCACACAAATTCGCGACTGGCTTAAGGCTGGGCATTCTGGCGCTGCGCAACTGGTCAGTGGCAAAGTATCCAGCCCGGTACGCGCGTCGGACATCAGCGTACTGGTGCGTAGCCGCCAGGAGGCGGCGCTGGTCCGTGATGCGCTGACGCAACTGGCCATTCCCTCTGTCTACCTCTCCAACCGTGACAGCGTATTTGAAACACTGGAAGCGCAGGAGTTGCTATGGGTGCTGCAGGCGGTGATGACGCCGGAACGTGAGAACACGTTGCGTAGCGCGCTGGCGACCTCAATGATGGGGCTGAATGCGCAGGATATTGAAGCGTTAAATACCGACGAGAATGCCTGGGATGCGGTGGTCGAAGAATTCGACGGCTATCGTCAGATCTGGCATAAACGCGGCGTGATGCCGATGCTACGTGCGCTGATGACGGCTCGACAGATTGCAGAGAACCTGCTGGCGACGGCGGGAGGCGAACGTCGACTGACCGACATTTTACATATCAGCGAACTGTTGCAGGAAGCGGGCTCGCAGCTGGAAAGCGAGCATGCGCTGGTGCGCTGGTTGTCCCAGCATATTCTTGAACCCGACAGCAACGCGTCCAGCCAGCAGCTCAGGCTGGAAAGCGACAAGCATCTGGTCAAAATCGTCACCATCCATAAATCGAAAGGGCTGGAGTATCCGCTGGTCTGGCTGCCGTTTATTACCAATTTCCGCGTTCAGGATCAGGCTTTCTACCACGATCGTAGCTCTTTTGAAGCCGTGCTGGATCTCAGCGATGCTGAGGAGAGCGTTGAGCTAGCCGAAGCAGAGCGTCTGGCGGAAGACCTGCGTTTGCTGTATGTCGCGCTAACCCGTTCGGTATGGCATTGCAGCCTTGGCGTTGCGCCGTTGGTGCGACGTCGGGGCGATAAAAAAGGGGATACCGATGTGCATCAGAGTGCACTTGGTCGCCTGTTGCAAAAAGGTGAGCCGATGGATGCCGTGGGTCTGCGTAGCGCGATTGAAGCGCTTTGTAGCAACGATATTGCTTGCCAGACTCCCGCGCAGCCTGACGGTGAACCCTGGCAGGTTGCGCAGGCCGTTAGCAGCGAACTGAGTGCTAAAATACTGCAGCGTAAGCCCGGCGATAGCTGGCGCGTGACCAGTTATTCCGGTCTGCAACAGCGTGGACAGGGTATCGCGCAGGATCTGATCCCACGACTGGATATCGATGCCACAGGCGTCGGCGAGGTTATTGAAGAGTCAGGACTTACACCGCATCAGTTCCCGCGCGGCGCTTCGCCGGGTACGTTCTTGCATAGCCTGTTTGAAGACCTCGATTTTACGCAACCGGTGGATCCGCATTGGGTCGAGGAGCAACTGGCGTTGGGCGGTTATGACGCACACTGGACGCCGATTTTGACCGAATGGCTGGACGCCATTTTGCAGGCGCCTCTCAACGAGACTGGCGTGAGTTTGAGCCAGCTATCCGCGCGTGAAAAACAGGTGGAGATGGAGTTTTATCTGCCGATTTCGCAGCCGTTGATGGCCAACCAGCTTGATGCGTTAATTCGCCAATACGATCCGCTCTCGGCGGGGTGCCCTGCGTTGGACTTTATGCAGGTTCGCGGCATGCTGAAAGGCTTTATTGACCTGGTATTTCGCCACCAGGGGCGTTATTACCTGCTCGATTACAAATCGAACTGGCTGGGTGAAGACAGCTCCGCCTATACGCAGCAGGCAATGGCCTCTGCCATGCAGGCGCATCGCTACGACCTTCAATACCAACTTTATACCCTCGCGCTGCATCGCTACTTACGCCATCGCATTGCTGATTACGATTATGAACGCCATTTTGGCGGCGTTATCTATCTCTTCCTGCGCGGCGTTGACAGTGAAAATCCGCAGCAGGGAATTTACGCGACCCGACCTGACGGAGAGTTGATTGCGTTGATGGACGAGATGTTTGCCGGTGCGGTGCAGGAGACGATGCTATGACAATCCAGAAACGATTTCTGGAGGCTGTTGAGCAAAAACAGCTCCGGCCTCTGGATGCTCAGTTCGCGCTGGCGGTTGCCGGAAGTGACAACCCTGCCGTTGCGCTGGCTGCGGCGTTGCTCAGTCGTGAAGCGGGAGAAGGGCACGTCTGCTTACCGCTTTCACGGTTATCTCTGAGCGAGGACGCGCATCCTCTGTTAAGCGCCTGGCTCGCTGAAACGGGCGAGCCAGAAGACTGGGCGGAATGTCTGCTGGCTTCCAGTGCGGTAAGCCGTGGCGAGCAACCCACGCCGCTGGTGCTGTACGGCGATCGCTTGTATCTGAACCGGATGTGGCACAACGAACGTACGGTGGCTCGCTTTTTCAGTGAAGTGAACCACGCCATTGAAGTGGATGAACAACGGCTGACCCACACGCTGGCGGCGCTGTTTCCGCCATCGGAGGGGGTTAACTGGCAAAAAGTAGCCGCTGCTGTTGCGCTCACCCGCCGGATATCGGTGATCTCAGGCGGACCGGGGACGGGAAAAACGACAACGGTCGCAAGGCTGCTGGCGGCGTTGATTCAAATGGCCGACGGTGAGCGCTGTCGTATTCGACTGGCGGCGCCAACGGGAAAAGCGGCTGCGCGCCTGACCGCCTCACTGGGAGCGGCGCTACGAGAGCTACCGCTAACCGATGAGCAAAAGAAACGCATCCCCGATGACGCCAGTACGCTGCATCGATTATTAGGCGCTCAGCCTGGCAGTCAGCGCCTGCGTCATCATGCGGGAAACCCGCTGCATTTGGATGTGCTGGTGGTGGATGAAGCCTCGATGATTGATTTACCGATGATGTCGCGACTTATCGATGCGCTGCCGCCGCACGGACGGGTGATTTTTCTGGGCGATCGCGACCAGCTCGCTTCCGTCGAAGCGGGGGCCGTGCTGGGGGATATCTGTGCTTTCGTCGGTGACGGGTTTACCCCGGAACGCGCCCGCCAGCTCAGTCGCCTGACCGGGAGCGCTATTCCTGCCGGGTCGGGAATTCAGGCAGCAGCGTTGCGCGACAGTCTGTGCCTGCTGCAAAAAAGCTACCGTTTCGGCAGCGATTCCGGAATCGGTCAGTTGGCTGCGGCGATTAATCGCGGCGACAAAACTGCGATAAAAACGGTGTTCCAGCAGGGATTTAGCGACATCGAAAAACGCACGCTACACAGCAGCGAGGATTATGCCGCGATGCTGGATGAGGCGCTGGCGGGATATGGGCACTACCTGGATTTGTTGCACGAGGGTGCGGAGCCGGGGGCTGTCATTCAGGCCTTCAATGAGTATCAACTGCTATGCGCCCTGCGGGAAGGTCCGTTTGGCGTTAGTGGTTTGAATGAACGCATTGAGCAGGTGATGGCGCAAAAACGTAAAATTCATCGTTCGACGCATAGCCGCTGGTATGAGGGAAGGCCGGTGATGATCGCGCGCAATGACAGTTCGCTGGGATTATTTAACGGTGATATCGGCATTGCCCTCGATCGTGGACAGGGCCTGAGGGTGTGGTTTGCGTTGCCGGATGGTTCTATCAAATCGGTGCAGCCCAGCCGCTTGCCTGAACATGAAACCACCTGGGCAATGACGGTGCACAAATCGCAGGGATCTGAGTTTGATCACGCGGCGTTGATTTTACCCAGCCAGCATTCACCCGTGGTTACCCGCGAGCTGGTCTATACCGCCGTTACCCGCGCGCGTCGCCGCCTGTCGCTGTATGCCGATGAGCGGATATTGAGCCACGCCATTGCCACCCGCACTGAACGCCGCAGCGGACTGTCAGCATTATTTAATGACGGCATGATGTAGATGTAGGCCGGATAAGCGTCAGCGCCATCCGGCCTAAAAAAGATGTGCCAGCGATGTAGGCCGGATAAGGCAGTTATGCCGCATCCGGCAACCACTCCTATGCCAAATCCGCCATCAGCACTTTTGACCGCCGCTGATAGTTGTACATCTCTTTCTTGCTTTCCGGCAGCAGGTCGATATCCACCGGCGTGAAGCCGCGCTCCTGGAACCAGTGGATGCTGCGTGTGGTTAACACAAACAGCTTGCTCAACCCCATTTGCCGGGCCTGCGCGGCGATTCGTTCCAGCAACACTTCCCCGCGTGACGAGCTACGGTAGTCCGGATGCACTGCTACACACGCCATTTCGCCAATTCTCTCTTCCGGGAAAGGGTACAGAGCGGCACAGGCGATGGTCAGGTTATCACGCTGAATAATCGTGAATTTGTCGATCTCCATTTCCAACTGCTCGCGCGAGCGGCGCACCAGAATACCTTGCTGCTCCAGCGGGCGGATAAGCTCCAGAATCCCGCCGATATCGTTAATGGTAGCGCGACGGATCTGCTCGGCGCTTTCCATTACGATCTGCGTACCGATCCCGTCGCGGGAGAACAGTTCCTGCAGCAATGCACCATCTTCCTGATAACTGATCAGATGGCAGCGACGTACGCCACTGCGACAGGCCTTCACTGCCCCACGCAGGAAGCGCACCGTGCCGGAGCTGTAATCGCCTTTCTCTTCCTGCAACTCAACGCGAGCCTGGGCTTCGTTAGGAAACAGCTCGGAGATAATATCGCCATCATCGTTGGTGACACCCTGAGACGAGCAAAAGCCGATCATTTTCTCGGCCTTCAGTTTGATAGCCAACTGCGTGGCGACCTCTTCTGACGTCAGGTTAAAACTCTCACCGGTGACGGAAACGGCGACCGGGCCCATCAGCACAATCGCGCCGCTATCTAACTGGCGGTGAATGGCATCTTCATCGATGCGACGAATTCGCCCGCTATGGCAGTAATCTACGCCGTCATCAACGCCCAGCGGCTGGGAGATAATAAAATTGCCGCTGACCACATTGATGTGTGCACCCTGCAATGGCGTATTATTCAGGCTCATCGACAAGCGGGCGGTAATATCAAGCTGAAGTAAACCCGCAGCCTGTTTGACCAGCTCCAGCGTTTTAGCGTCGGTGACGCGCGTATTTTTGTGGTACACCGGTTCATGATGATGTGCCGCAAGATTGGCATCAATCTGCGGTCGTGCGCCATAGACCACGACCAGGCGGATGCCGAGGCTATGAAGAAGCCCAATGTCATTGACGATACTGGAAAAGTTTTCATGCTCGATGGCTTCGCCGCCCAGCATAATGACAAACGTTTTTCCCCGATGGGTATTGATATAGGGAACAGAATGGCGGAATCCCTGTACCAGTTCGGTTCTACGCTCCTTCACCACGGCACACCCTCATTGCATGATTATTCGTAATTTGTGTATTTTTATTCTGTTTTTGCGCTGTGCGCAAGCGTAATTTTTACCCATGCCGAAGATTTTTCTCAGTAATGCCGTGAATATAAAAAGAATGTTTACCCTTTTATAGATGACAGATTATGCGTCATTCGCTAAAGTTTCCGGTCAATTCGGACGTTTTACGTATTACCTCTAAAAAAGATTTCTTTGCTCGGGAGAAGCATGTCGGGATCCAATTCAGCAATCAGTCGCCGCCGTTTATTGAAAGGTGCGGGTGCTATGTGGCTTTTGAGCGTCAGCCAGGTGGGTCTGGCGGCCGTGAGTCAGGTCGTTGCCGTACGTATCTGGCCTGCGTCCAGCTACACTCGCGTCACGGTAGAATCTAACCGTCTGCTGAAATACAAACAGTTTGCCCTGAGTAATCCTGAGCGTGTGGTTGTGGATATTGAAGACGTTAATTTGAACTCGGTGCTCAAGGGCATTGGGACGCAGATTCGTCCTGACGATCCGTATATTAAGTCGGCGCGCGTTGGCCAGTTTGATCCTAAGACCGTGCGGATGGTGTTCGAGCTGAAACAGAATGTGAAGCCGCAACTTTTTGCGCTGGCTCCGGTGGCAGGCTTTAAAGAACGTCTGGTAATGGATCTCTATCCCGCGAATGCCCAGGACGTTCAGGATCCGCTGCTGGCATTGCTGGAAGATTACAACAAGGGCGATCTGGATAAACAGGTGCCACCTGCACAAAGTGGCCCGCAGCCGGGTAAAGCGGGGCGCGATCGTCCCATTGTCATTATGCTGGATCCAGGCCACGGCGGAGAAGACTCCGGTGCGGTGGGGAAATACAAGACGCGTGAAAAGGATGTGGTGCTGCAGATTGCCCGCCGCCTGCGAGCCCTCATTGAGAAAGAGGGCAACATGAAGGTCTTTATGACACGAAATGAAGATATTTTCATTCCGCTTAAAGTCCGCGTGGCGAAAGCGCAGAAGCAGCGTGCTGACCTGTTTGTCTCTATTCACGCTGATGCCTTTACCAGTCGACAACCCAGCGGTTCGTCGGTGTTTGCGCTCTCGACCAAAGGTGCGACCAGTACCGCCGCGAAATATCTGGCGCAGACCCAGAACGCCTCGGATCTCATTGGTGGCGTCAGTAAGAGCGGTGACCGCTACGTCGACCACACCATGTTCGACATGGTGCAGTCGCTGACCATCGCCGACAGCCTGAAGTTTGGTAAAGCGGTATTGAACAAGCTTGGCAAAATCAACAATCTGCACAAGAACCAGGTTGAACAGGCCGGGTTTGCGGTACTAAAAGCGCCGGATATCCCGTCTATTCTGGTCGAAACGGCATTTATCAGTAACGTTGAGGAAGAGCGCAAACTCAAAACGGCGACCTTCCAGCAGGAAGTTGCAGAGTCGATTCTGGCAGGGATTAAAGCCTACTTTGCCGATGGGGCGACGCTGGCGAGAAGGGGATAACAAAAAAGCGCTGAAAAGCGCTTTTTTTATGGGCGACAGAAACAAAAAAACACCTGTTAAGGTGTTTAATGTGTTGGTTGCGGGGGCCGGATTTGAACCGACGACCTTCGGGTTATGAGCCCGACGAGCTACCAGGCTGCTCCACCCCGCGTCACCGTACTGCTTATATTTTATCAAATTTGATTGGTTGCGGGGGCCAGATTTGAACTGACGACCTTCGGGTTATGAGCCCGACGAGCTACCAGGCTGCTCCACCCCGCGT
>NZ_JAOWHL010000037.1:0-99730 GCF_030332645.1 Citrobacter sp. Cpo091 | reverse complement strand
GTTGCGGGGGCCAGATTTGAACTGACGACCTTCGGGTTATGAGCCCGACGAGCTACCAGGCTGCTCCACCCCGCGTCCGTGGATGCGCACTATACTCTGCTCGCATTTTCATGCAACCCTTTTTTCACCTTGATCACGTTTTTAGGGTGAAAATGAACAAAAACAACGCATTCTGGATTATTTTTTGCTCAAAATTTGCGTTCGGGTATGTATACGCATTTCATTAGGTTCGGGGGTTTGTTATCTTCGTCTCGCATTCAGGCAACATAAGACGAGAACAATGAAAGGACGTTGGGCAAAATATCTTCTGGCGGGAGCTGTAGTCGCGATGCTCGCCGCGTGTTCCTCAAAACCCACCGATCGTGGGCAGCAGTATAAAGACGGGAAATTTACCCAGCCTTTCTCACTGGTGAACCAGCCTGATGCGGTTGGCGCGCCAATCAATGCCGGTGATTTCGCCGAGCAGGTTAATCAAATTCGCAGCGCTTCGCCACGTTTGTACGGCAACCAGAGCGACGTCTACAACGCTATCCAGCAATGGTTACGTGCGGGCGGTGATACGCGCAGTATGCGCCAGTTTGGTATTGATGCCTGGCAAATGGAAGGGGCGGACAACTACGGTAACGTCCAGTTTACCGGTTACTACACACCGGTTATCCAGGCGCGCCATACGCGCCAGGGCGAGTTTCAGTATCCTATCTATCGCATGCCGCCAAAACGTGGGCGCTTACCCTCTCGTGCCGAGATCTACGCGGGCGCGCTAAGCGACAATTATATTCTGGCATACAGTAATTCCCTGATGGATAACTTCATTATGGATGTTCAGGGCAGTGGCTACATCGATTTTGGCGATGGCAGCCCGCTCAACTTCTTTAGCTATGCCGGGAAAAACGGCCACGCCTATCGCAGTATCGGTAAAGTGCTTATCGACCGTGGCGAAGTGAAAAAAGAAGATATGTCGATGCAGGCTATTCGCCACTGGGGTGAAACGCACAGCGAAGCCGAAGTGCGTGAGCTGCTGGAGCAGAACCCATCGTTTGTCTTCTTTAAACCGCAATCTTTTGCTCCGGTGAAAGGGGCCAGCGCGGTGCCGCTGATTGGCCGCGCGTCCGTAGCTTCTGACCGTAGTATCATTCCTGCGGGCACAACGTTACTGGCGGAAGTCCCGTTACTGGACAATAACGGCAAGTTTACCGGCCAGTACGAACTGCGCCTGATGGTGGCGTTAGATGTGGGTGGGGCTATTAAAGGGCAACACTTCGACATCTATCAGGGTATTGGCGCTGACGCCGGACACCGTGCCGGGTGGTATAATCACTACGGTCGCGTATGGGTACTAAAAACAGCGCCGGGTGCGGGTAACGTGTTCAGCGGTTAATTGCCGGATGGCGCTTCGCTTATCAAGCCTACATTATTGAGTAGGCCTGATAAGGCGTAGCCGACATCAGGCAGTCAGACTGCTCGGTATTAATGAATTTGAGGTTCTATGTCTGTGGTTATTAGCGATGCCTGGCGCCAACGATTTGGCGGTACGGCACGTCTGTATGGCGAAAATGCGTTGCAGCTGTTTGCCCAATCGCACGTTTGCGTGGTTGGGATTGGCGGAGTAGGGTCATGGGCGGCGGAAGCGCTGGCGCGAACCGGTATTGGCGCTATCACACTCATTGATATGGATGATGTGTGCGTCACCAATACAAACCGCCAGATCCATGCGCTGCGTGATAACGTCGGTCTGGCAAAAGCTGAAGTGATGGCGGAGCGTATCCGACAGATTAACCCGGAGTGCCGGGTGAACGTGGTCGATGATTTTGTTACGCCAGATAACGTTGCTGAATATATGAATGCGGGATTTTCGTACGTCATCGATGCGATTGATAGCGTGCGCCCAAAAGCGGCACTGATCGCGTACTGTCGACGTAATAAAATTCCGCTGGTGACCACCGGTGGTGCGGGCGGACAGATCGATCCTACCCAGATTCAGGTCGTTGATTTGGCAAAAACCATCCAGGATCCGCTGGCGGCCAAACTACGTGAGCGGCTGAAAAGCGATTTTGGCGTGGTGAAAAACAGTAAAGGCAAGCTGGGCGTGGACTGCGTGTTCTCGACCGAAGCGCTGGTTTACCCGCAGGCGGATGGCTCGGTATGTGCGATGAAAGCGACGGCGGAAGGGCCGAAGCGTATGGATTGCGCGTCCGGGTTTGGCGCGGCCACCATGGTGACAGCCACCTTTGGCTTTGTTGCTGTCTCCCATGCGCTGAAGAAGATGATGGCGAAGGCCGCGCGTCAGGCCTGATTGTGTCGGATGTCGCTACGCTTATCCGACCTACAGTTCGTGCAGTGTTGTAGGCCGGATAAGACATACCAGCGTCGTCATCCGGCTTTCTGGGCCGCCTCGAGAATCGCTTCGTTCAGAGCATGTAGTCCCTGGCTACGCGAGGCGCTGAGCTGCGCGCGTAAACCCAGTTCGTCAAATAACGCCATCGGCGAACGCGCCAGTAACTCGGCTGCCGTTTTACCTTCGACCGCGGTGAGTAATACCGCCAACAGCCCACGTACTATTCGACCTTCGCTGTCGCCGAAGAAATGCAGAGTGCCATTCTCATGAAGAGTATGCCCCAGCCAGACGCGGTTTTCGCAGCCCGCAATTTCTTTGGCCTGCGCCTTTAGCGCATCCGGGAGCGCCGGCAACTGCTTACCCAGCAGAATCAGCTGGCGATATTTATCTTCCCACTGAGTAAGCGGGATAAAGGTATTGCGTAACGTCTCTTCGGTTACGGTTGTGCCAAACGGGTGTCCGGCGAACAGAGGGCTTGTCATTAATCCACCAATATTTCCAGCGCGCGGTCGACGGCTGTGACCAACGCATCCACATCGCTTTGGGTATTATAAGGGGCAAATGAGGCGCGTAGTGTTCCGGATACGCCAAGTTCCGCCAGCAGCGGTTGTGCGCAGTGTTGCCCCGCGCGCAGCGCAATGCCATATTCGGCCAATAGAGTGACCATATCGCTGTGATGAACACCCGCGAAATCAAAGGCTAACAGACTGGAGTCCTGGCAGCGGAAGGAACGAAAGCCAGGGCGTTTCGCCAGGGCATCTTCTGCCAGCGTCGCCAGACCCCGGCTCCAGTTTTCGGCCTGCGCAACGTCGACGTCCGCCAACCATTCGAGCGCCGCGCTTAGCCCGATAACGCCTGCAACGTTAGGCGTACCGGCTTCCAGCTTCCATGGTGCGGGCTGAGTGGTGAAACCGTCAAAACTGACTTCGCTAATCATCTTACCGCCCCCAAGCCAGGGAGACATGGCTTCCAGCAGTTCCGGCTTACCGTACAGCACGCCAATACCGGTGGGGCCATATAGCTTGTGGCCTGAAAACGCATAGAAATCAATATCCAACTGCTGTACATCGGCAGGGTAATGCACAATCCCCTGGGCACCATCAACCATCACCACCATGCCAGCCGCATGGGCGAGCGTAATGGCGCGGGCCAGATCCGGGCAGCCACCGGTGACGTTCGACATTTGCCCGAGCGCCAGAATGCGGCTGCGCGGGGTGATGAGCTGCGTGAGGCGCTCAACGTCTGGCAACAAATGGGGGTTGAGTGGGAGTTTGACGACCTTAGCCCCCGTTTGCTCCGCGACCATCAGCCAGGGAACGAGGTTGGCGTGATGTTCCGCTGCGCTAACGATAATCTCATCACCCGGTTGAAGGCGTGGACGCGCATAGCTTTGGGCAACCATGTTGATCGCTTCCGTTGTGCCGCGGGTCCAGACGATGGTTTTGTCATCCGACGCATTAATCAGGTGTGCGACTTTTTCCCGCGCGGCTTCATAGCGTGCGGTCAGGCGCTGGGCTTCAGCAAACTGGCTGCGATGGACGTTCCCGGCACTCAGGCTATAAAACTGATGGGTAGCCTCAATGACCGCCTGTGGCTTTAGCGCCGTAGCAGCGCTGTCGAGATAGACGCCAGCATCGTTGAGTGCGGGAAATTGTGCGCGAAACTGCGCGGGGTTAAAAGCGTTCATGGTATTCCTCAGTTCAGTAAACCGATCGTGGCGCAAAAAGGGCATTGATACAAGGGTTGTGCTAACCATCGGAATACTCTGGATATCCTGGCAAAGCCCGTTCAGTGTCTTATGCTAAATAGCGTTAGGCGAACAATTTTGCCTGTTACGGAGTATGTTTTTAATAGCATAAATCGCTTTAAGGAGAAGAAGATGAAAAAGACTGCCGCCATTATTTCTGCCTGTATGCTGACTTTTGCCCTGAGCGCCTGTTCTGGTTCGAATTACGTGATGCACACCAATGATGGTCGATCAATCGTAGCTGATGGTAAACCACAGACCGATAATGAGACGGGGATGATTTCGTATAAAGACGCTAACGGCAACAAACAGCAGATTAACCGCACTGACGTGAAAGAGATGGTAGAACTGGAGCAATAATAGCCGGTCGGCCATCGACGAAACGTGGACAAAAAAAAGCACCGCAATTTGGCGGTGCTACATTAATCACTATGGACAGACAGGGTAAATGTACAGGAAGTGAAAAAGGGTAGCTTTGCTACCATGGTCTGAATCGCAGACCAATTGCAAACACAACAACACAACATCACAACCGTAAGCCAAAAGCCCACCAGAACACGCATTCCGATAAAACTTTTCGTTCCGG
This sequence comes from Citrobacter sp. Cpo091, assembly GCF_030332645.1. Lineage (NCBI taxonomy): Bacteria > Pseudomonadati > Pseudomonadota > Gammaproteobacteria > Enterobacterales > Enterobacteriaceae > Citrobacter > Citrobacter sp. Cpo091. Next base: position 95,062 of record NZ_JAOWHL010000037.1, on the reverse strand, counting down.
CTTCAGGAAGTGCCGCCACTATAGGTATTTGCTGGTAGAACCTCAACGGACAATTTATAATGGCTCAGATAAAAAAAACTAATAGGTTACAGCCTGTTAGCTAATTGTTAAATTCATTTAACATCAAAGCCTAAAAGTCATGTCAAAACGATTACCACCCTTAAATGCGTTACGTGTTTTTGATGCTGCAGCGCGTCATTTAAGCTTTACTCGCGCAGCAGAAGAGCTTTTTGTGACGCAGGCCGCAGTAAGTCACCAAATCAAGTCACTTGAGGATTTTTTGGGGCTAAAACTGTTTCGTCGACGCAATCGATCTTTGCTGTTAACGGAAGAAGGTCAAAGCTACTTTCTCGACATTAAAGAGATTTTTTCGCAATTAACCGACGCGACGCGTAAACTTCAGGCACGCAGTGCAAAAGGTGCGCTTACCGTTAGTTTATTGCCCAGTTTTGCGATCCAATGGCTGGTGCCCAGACTCTCTAGCTTTAACTCAGCTTATCCGGGAATCGATGTCAGGATCCAGGCGGTGGACCGTCAGGAAGACAAACTGGCTGATGATGTTGATGTGGCGATTTTCTACGGACGCGGTAACTGGCCGGGTCTGCGCGTTGAAAAATTGTACGCAGAATATTTATTGCCGGTCTGCTCTCCGCTGTTGCTTACCGGTGATAAACCGCTAAAGACACCGGACGACCTGGCAAAACACACGTTATTGCATGATGCGTCGCGACGAGACTGGCAAGCCTATACGCGCCAGCTTGGCCTGAATCATATCAACGTGCAGCAGGGACCTATCTTCAGCCATAGCGCCATGGTGCTACAGGCTGCAATCCATGGACAGGGGATCGCGCTGGCTAACAACGTCATGGCGCAGTCCGAAATTGAAGCCGGACGTCTGGTCTGTCCGTTTAACGATGTTCTGGTCAGCAAAAACGCATTTTATCTGGTTTGTCATGACAGTCAGGCAGAACTGGGTAAAATAGCCGCCTTCCGTCAGTGGATTCTGGCGAAAGCGGCCACGGAACAAGAAAAATTCCGCTTTCGTTATGAACAATAATTTACGTAGGGTATTCAAATGACCAGCCGTTTTATGCTGATTTTTGCCGCCGTAAGTGGCTTTATCTTTGTGGCGTTGGGCGCCTTTGGGGCACATGTTCTGAGCAAAACCCTCGGTGTTGTTGAAATGGGGTGGATTCAGACCGGCCTTGAGTATCAGGCGTTTCATACGCTGGCTATCTTTGGCCTGGCCGTCGCCATGCAACGGCGCATTAGTATTTGGTTTTACTGGAGTAGCGTGTTTCTGGCATTAGGTACAGTGCTGTTTAGCGGCAGCCTGTATTGTCTCGCGCTCTCTCATTTACGCCTGTGGGCGTTTGTTACCCCTGTCGGCGGCTTCAGCTTCCTCGTAGGCTGGGCGCTGATGTTAGTGGGCGCTATTCGATTGAAACGTAAGGGCGTTAGCCATGAATAAGGTTGTATTGTTGTGTCGCCCAGGTTTTGAAAAAGAGTGCGCCGCAGAAATTACGGATAAAGCAGGACGCCGGGAAATCTTCGGTTTTGCCCGCGTGAAAGACAATGCGGGTTACGTCATCTTCGAATGCTATCAGCAGGACGATGCTGAAAAGTTAGTGAAAGAGCTGCCGTTTAGTTCGCTGATTTTTGCTCGTCAAATGTTTGTGGTGGGCGAGCTGCTGCAATACTTACCGCCGGAAGATCGTATTACACCGATCGTTGGCATGTTGCAGGGCGTGGTGGAAAAGGGTGGCGATCTGCGAGTAGAAGTTGCCGACACCAATGAAAGCAAAGAGCTGGTTAAATTTTGCCGTAAATTTACCGTACCGTTGCGTGCAGCGCTGCGCGAAGCGGGCGTACTGGCAAAGTATGAAACGCCAAAGCGTCCGGTGGTTCACGTCTTCTTTATCGCCCCTGGCTGTTGTTATACCGGCTATTCCTGGCCTGACAATAACTCACCGTTTTACATGGGGATTCCGCGTCTGAAGTTTCCAGCCGATGCGCCGAGCCGTTCAACGCTCAAGCTGGAAGAAGCGCTGCACGTGTTTATCCCTGCCGATGAATGGGATGAGCGTCTGGCGAACGGAATGTATGCGGTGGATTTAGGCGCCTGCCCTGGCGGATGGACCTATCAACTGGTTAAACGCAATATGTGGGTTTACTCCGTGGATAACGGTCCGATGGCGCAAAGCCTGATGGATACCGGGCAGGTCACCTGGCTACGTGAAGACGGATTTAAGTACCGTCCGAATCGCAACAACATTTCGTGGATGGTCTGTGACATGGTGGAGAAGCCGGCGAAGGTTGCCGCGCTGATGGCGCAATGGCTGGTCAACGGCTGGTGTCGTGAGACGATCTTCAACCTCAAGCTGCCGATGAAAAAACGCTACGAAGAGGTATCACAGAACCTGGCGTACATTCAGGCCCAGCTTGATGAACATGGTGTAAATGCCCAGATTCAGGCGCGTCAGCTGTATCATGACCGTGAAGAAGTAACCGTTCACGTACGTCGTCTGTGGGCTGCCGTCGGCGGTCGTCGCGACGAGCGATAAGGCTACAACCCAGGCCGGATGGCGGCGTAATCGCCCTATTCGGCCTGGATTGCTTCAATCAGCTGTGTATCTGAAACAATATGCGTCACATCATCCAGATGCCCAATTCTGGCCTCTCCCGAACGATTAAATTTACTTTTATCGATCAGTAATAAAGACTGCGATGCACGCTTAAGCAGAATGGATTTGAAGTCTGCGTTGGTTGCATTTGAGTCCCAGAGCGCGCCGTCGCTGTCGATCCCTTCACAGGAAAAAATAAACAGGTCAATCTCGAGTGGTTTTAGCTGCGAGATAAGCGAGGGATTAACGTAGCAACCGTATTTGCGCTCAAGGCGACCGCCGGAGCTGATAAGCTGAATGTGTTCACGTTTAGCCAATTCCTGGCAGATGGGCTGGCTGTTGGTAAAAACGTGAATGTTGATGTCCGGTAACTGTCGCGCAAGATACCAGCAGGTAGAGCTGGCGTCTAAGGCAATCACCATACCTTCTTCGATCCATGCCAACGCTTCACGGGCGATATCCGCTTTGTGTGCATAGTGGCTTTTGAGTCGAATATGAAATGGGTCACCGCTGTCCTGATTTTCCCGGTGAATAACTTTGGCCCGACCGTGGTTGCGTAACACTTTTCCCTGGGTCTGTAACTCGCTGAGATCGCGGCGGATGGTCTCTTTGCTGACGTTAAGCTGCAAAGCCAGGGCTTCGGTTGTCAGGCTTTTGTGGTTAGTAAGCAGATCTACGATTGCCTGCTGGCGCGCCGCTTTCATGTTCTGATCCTCATCTTATGATGAATGCCCGTACCTGACGGGCATTCTGACCAGAGATTACGGCGTTACCCCTTTTTTTAAAAGAATATTCCCGTACTTTGCCCGCTCTCCTGTGATAACGATCGCAAACGCCTTTTGTGCTCGTTCGTAAAAGGCATAGCGGTCAATACGCGTGATGTCCGGGCAGGGGGTCTGCAATGAAAGCGCCTGACGATAGCGAGTCTCAACGTCAGGATCGAGAGTGTCACCTTCAACCGCAGCCATCATCACCAGCGGTGGGGCGTAGCTGTCCAGTTCAAATAGCGGAATAAGCGCCTGCAGCAGATCGCTGACCAGCAGACCGTCAGCGCGGATGACCTGTGGCCCCATGCTGTTGGCCGGGAAGTGGGCATCGGAAAAGATAATCTCATCGCCGTGTCCCATTTCGGCCAGCACTTTCAGTAAGTCGGGGGAAATTAAGGGAGATATCGTTTTAAGCATGTTACTCGACTCCTGTGAGTTCGGATTCGGTTTGCGGATAGAAGTAACGGTACTGATAGCGCACCTGTTCGCGCGCCTGCTCCGGGGAGGTAAATTCCCCGATGCCTGACCAGGCAAACATTGCGGCGCCTGCCACGGTGGTTTCGGCATCATCCAGCACTTTGACAGGGATCCCGAGAACGTTCGCTTTGATTTGGTTCCACAAGATGTTGCGGCTGCCCCCGCCAACTAATAGCAGTTCAGAGGCCTGGAAATGGCCGATTTTTTCCAGCGTTTGCAGATTCCGCTGCAGCTGTTCTGTCAGTCCTTCCAGCGCGGCGCGATAAAAGTGCCCACGGGTAGTATTGAGGGTAACCCCTTGCCAGCCCGCATTCTGACAGGCCAGCAGGTCGCAGTGCATCTTCACCCCTTCGGCACCAGCGGGAATATCCCGAGCTTCATCAATCAACGTTTGCCAGGGCGTGTCCGCGGTCCATAACAGCTTACGAACCCATTCAAGCACACCGGAGGCCAGCCACTGCATACCGGGATTGTTAAGCCCAGCCTGACTATCCAGCTCACAGGTGGAGCCCGCATAATGACTGAGCAGGGAGGTATTTACCTGCGCACTGCGTACCATCAGAATTTCCCATGTGCCGGAAGAGAGTACCGGTTCATCCTGTTGGGCTCCTGCGCCAAATAGCGCAAACTGTGTGTCGTGTCCGGCAGAGATGACTGGAATACCCTCTGGAAGTCCGAGCTGGCTGGCGGCCTCGCGTTGCAGTACCCCAATTTGTTCGCCTGCTTCAACCAGGCGCGGAAACAGGCGACGCGGTATGCCTGTTGCCTGCAAAATGTCCTGGCTGAAATCACGTTGCTGGATATCCAGCATCTGGCTGGTTCCCGCCATGGTGATGTCAGTTGTGAACTCGCCGGTTAAACGTTGGTTGATAAGCGACGAGATAAACAGCCAGGCGTGCGCCTGTTCCAGTAATTGCGGGTGGTTCTCTTTCAGCCACACCAGTTTGTACAGCGTATTGAAGCTAAACGCCCCAACGCCGGAGATTTCCTGCAGTTGCTGCGGTGACATGTAGCGATGGATATTCTCCATTACCGCTGCGGTACGTAGGCATTTCCAGCTGATCACCGGGTACAGTTGTTTGCCGTTCTTATCCACCAGCGCGCCATCCACGCCGAAGGTGGTGACGGCGATCCCGCGAATTTGGCAGGCGGCCAATTGTGAGGAAAGCCGCTGACAGCAGTCGGCAAAGCGCTGCAGAATGGCCTCCAGCGACCATTGGTGCCAGGCACTGTTTTCTGCGGCGATGTCACTGGCGTTCGGGGTCGCTGCGCGGGCGACAATCTTTCCCTGTCGGTCAACGGCAATGGCCCGTACGTTGGTCGCGCCACAGTCGAGAACCAGAATAACCTCTTGTTTCATAATTGCTCCTGGGAGATTACCTATTGCCGGATGGCGGCTTCGCCTTATCCGGCCTACAAAACCGTGTGCTTCGTAGGCCGCGCCGCCATCAGGCAATCGCTCGATGTTTAACGCTTATACAGCGGGCCGTAGTTCTGACAAGCGCGGTAATCCTGACCTTCCGTATCCATACCGTGGGCGGCCCAGGAGGAAGGACGATAAATTTTCTCGTCTTCCACGTTGTGCATGCACACCGGGATACGCAGCATGGCAGCCAGAGTGATAAAGTCCGCACCTACGTGACCAATCGTCAGCACCCCGTGGTTAGCGCCCCAGTTAGCCATGACGGAATAGACGTCGCTGAACGGGCCCTTGCCGGTTAAGCGCGGAGCAAACCAGGTGGTTGGCCATGTGGAGTTGGTACGCGCATCAAGCTGGTCGTGCATATCTTTCGGCAACTCCACGCTCCAGCCTTCCGCGATTTGTAGCACCGGCCCCAACCCTTTGATGATGTTGATACGGCTCATGGTGAACGGCACACCGCCTTCAGTCAGGAAGCGAGATGAGTAACCGCCCCCGCGGAAGTATTCGTGAATAGCCGGGCACCATTCGGTTGCCGCCAGGCATTCATCCGCCTCTTTCTGCGAGATTTCCCAGTGTGGTTTCATGGTCGGTTTACCTTCGCTGTCGCGCTGTTTGCAGGAACCGTCCAGTGCCGCAGAACCGGAGTTAATCAAGTGAATAATGCCGTGCTCAGCAAGACCGGTCAGCGGTTTACCCGTGACGCGTTCAACCGCCTCTGGCGACCAGTAGGTACGCACATCGGCAAAGACCTGGGCCGTGCCGGTGAGTTGATGGCCGAACAGCATCGCCACGCCGTTCAGGCTGTCGTTTTCGGTTGCGACAACGAACGGTTCACGAACGCCATTCCAGTCAAAGGAGCTGTTGAGCAACGCTTCGGCGGTATCGCCATTTGGGTATTGATCGGTCCAGTGACGCTGGCCCTGGAAGCCTGCGGCGATCGCGTTATAGCCCAGGGATTCTTCGACCAGACCTTTGTCTGCCAGCTTTTTGTTACCCTGCATCATGTCGCGAATGCACATGGCCATCAGCAGGCTTTCTTTCAGCACTGCGCGGCTTTGTTCTGCGTTACGCTTATATTGCTGCGCGTTCTGATCTTCGCCGTAGCGGAAGTTTTTGTCCGCCCACGCCAGCGCCATTTCCAGCTCGGTTTCATCATAGATTTTCTGGTCAATGCGACGACGCAGCTCGGTCATATCAACCGCCTGCACCTTCATACCCAGCCAGGATTCAAAGAAGTTATGGTCGACGATAGAACCGGCGATGCCCATTGATACACCACCGACAGACAGGTAGCTTTTCCCTTTCATACTGGCGACCGCTAAGCCGGCACGGGCAAAGCGCAGCAGTTTTTCTTCAACATCGGCAGGGATAGATGTGTCGTCTGCATCCTGTACGTCATGACCATAGATGGAGAAGGCAGGAAGGCCTTTTTGGCTGTGAGCTGCCAGTGCGGCGGCCAGGTAAACCGCCCCCGGACGTTCCGTGCCGTTGAAGCCCCAGATCGCTTTCGGGCGCATCGGATCCATGTCGATGGTTTCACTGCCGTAGCACCAACATGGGGTAACGGTAATCGTCACGCCAACATTCTGGCTGCTGAATTTTTCTTCACAGGCTGCGGATTCCGCCATGCCGGCGATACAGGTATCGGCAATCACACATTCAATTTGTGCGCCGCAGGCATGACGAAGTTTTTCAGTGATAAGCGCTGCGGTAGCTTTAGCCATATTCATGGTTTGCTCTTCGAGCGACTCACGTACACCCATACGACGTCCGTCAATAACCGGGCGAATACCAATTTTTGGTAAGCTGATTTTTTTCATCACAGATTCCTCACGTTATTCGGATAAATATTCAGTTGGCTGCCGTTTGTGAACGGAAGCGGGCAAAAATAAAGATGATGGCGAAGCAAAGCGCCGGGACCAGTTCAGCGGTCGGGATATTGCCAGCGGCATCGCTGACAAAGCCCATCACCGGGGTCACAATGCCGCCGCCAATGATGGTCATGACGATAAAAGACGAGCCGTATTTGGTGTCTTGTCCCAGATTTTTGATCCCCAGAGAAAAAATGGTTGGGTACTGAATCGACATAAATGCGCTGCACAACGTCAGGGCCAGCAGGCCGATCTGGCCACCGGTGAAGGCGGAAATCAGGCACAGAATCATGGCAAGCAGGGCATATGCGGCCAGCACTTTATGCGGCGCAAAGCGACTGATAAGCCAGGTGCCGGAGAAACGACCGATAAAGAAGCACACCATGGTGCCGGTCAGGTAGTTGGCGGCGAAACCTGGCGTCATGCCTGGGATCTCTTCGATTGCGTAGCGAATCAGGTAGCTCCAGCAGGCAGTTTGTGCACCGACGTAGCAGAACTGCGCCAGTACCGCCCAACGCCAGTGACGAATGCGCACCAGGCGGGAAAGGGACGCGGAGAATGAACTCTGAGCGTTGTCACTGTGATCGTCACTTTGCAGGGTCGGAAACTTGGTAAACATGATCAGCAGGGCGACCAGCAAAACGACCGCGACGATGATCATATAAGGGGTTTGAACCGATAACACCAGGCTGTGCTTGTAGGCGCTTAGCTGTTCTGGCGCCATCTTATCGAGTACGTCTTGAGATTGATGTGGCACATTAGACAAAATAAGACTTTGCCCAAAAACAACCGCAATAATGGCACCAAATGAGTTAAAAGTTTGCGCGAGATTTAATCGGAAATGACCGCCGCTTTCCGGGCCCAGTACGGTTACAAAGGGGTTGGCAGCCGTTTCCAGACAACCTAAGCCCGCCGCAATAATAAATAGGCCAATCAGGAATAAGGTGTAATTCATTACCTCAGCCGCTGGCCAGAATAATGCTGCACCGATGGCATATAAAAATAATCCGGTAATAATGCCTGCTTTATAACTAAGTTTTTTCATCAGGATCCCGGCTGGGATTGGAATGACGAAATAACCAAAATAAAAAGCAGATTGAATCAGACCAGCCTGAAAGTTTGTTAATGTAAAAGCTTGCTGAAATTGTGGTAATAAAATGTCATTAAGATTATTGGCAACCGCCCAAAGAAAAAACAGTGAACAGAGTAACGCGAAGGGAATGACATAATTTTTTGTCTGCCCCCGCTCTACCGCATGAAAACTTTGTGTTTGTATTGATGTGTTTCCCATAGCATCCTCATCAGTTCATAAGCATGTTCAACAGCTTAAGAGTACGGTTGGTGATTTTTACCAACCTGCTAATCCAGGTGAGTTCCGGTAACCTGCCAGATAAAATTGGCCTTCATGAATGAACTCATGAATTCATTTTCAAATAAAAACCGGCCATTAATATGATGGTGGTCACATTTATGCTCAGGGTGTGGGTTTATGTGATTATCATCACTTTAATTTCTTTAAAACAATGACCGTTTGAGAAAAATAAATTAAAAAGCCACAGGGATAATGCCCGAATTAATTAGTTAAGTGGAAAACGGGCAATGGTAACAATTTATTCGCAAATGACCGTTTTACAATGGTTTTATTAAGAACGGACATTTTGGAATTGTAATATTATGCCTGCATGTTTTTATTCAGCGTTATTAGTTGATGAACATCACAAAATCCAGTGCTAAAAATTCCCTTCTCTTTATTCAGCATGATGATAGTTAGCAAATACCCGCTTAAATCAACAGAGCGTCGAGGTATTAGCAATGTTCTGTTGTCGCATTTTGACTCACTGAGAGAGGTAAGTAATGGAACGAAATACGCTGGCACGGCAGATTATCAATACCTGCCTGGAAATGACCCGTCTGGGGTTGAATCAGGGGACTGCGGGTAATGTAAGTGTGCGTTACCAGGACGGGATGTTAATTACCCCGACGGGTATTCCGTATGACAAACTCACCGAATCCCACATTGTGTACATCAACGCTGAGGGGCAGCACGAAGAAGGGAAATTACCTTCCAGCGAGTGGCGGTTCCATATGGCCGCTTATCAGACGCGTCCCGATGCTCAGGCGGTGGTCCATAATCATGCCGTGCATTGTACTGCTGTTTCTATTCTCAATCGGCCAATCCCGGCAATCCATTACATGATTGCGGCGGCTGGCGGTAACTCAATTCCCTGTGCGCCATATGCGACGTTTGGTACGCGTGAGCTTTCCGAGCACGTTGCGGTAGCGCTGAAAAACCGAAAAGCAACGCTGTTGCAGCATCATGGGCTGATCGCCTGCGAGGAAAATCTGGAAAAAGCCCTGTGGTTAGCGCATGAAGTGGAAGTGCTGGCGCAGCTTTATCTCAGCACGCTGGCGATTACCGATCCGGTTCCGGTACTGGACGATGAGGCTATCGCTATTGTGCTGGAAAAATTCAAAACATATGGATTGCGTATTGAGGAATAGGAGATAAAACGATGGCGAACAGAATGATTCTGAACGAAACGGCATGGTTTGGCCGGGGAGCTGTTGGCGCATTAACCGATGAAGTTATTCGTCGTGGTTATCGCAAAGCATTGATTGTGACTGATAAAAATCTGGTGCAGTGCGGCATTGTTGAGAAGGTGACTTCCCGAATGGATGCTGCAGGTCTGGCATGGGAAATCTATTCAGGCGTTATTCCTAATCCAACCATTGCGGTAGTGCAGGAAGGATTGAGTGTCTTTCAGCAAAGCGGCGCAGACTATCTGGTCGCCATTGGCGGTGGCTCCCCGCAGGATACCTGTAAAGCGATTGGTATTATTAACAATAACCCGGAGTTTGCGGATGTACGCAGCCTTGAAGGGTTATCGCCGACACGCTTCCCGAGCGTGCCAGTTATGGCTATACCAACCACTGCGGGAACGGCGGCGGAAGTGACCATTAACTACGTGATCACTGACGAAGAGAATCGGCGTAAGTTTGTTTGTGTCGATCCACATGACATCCCGCAGGTGGCGTTCATTGATGCTGACATGATGGACGGCATGCCTGCCGCATTAAAAGCGGCTACTGGCGTAGATGCACTGACTCATGCCATTGAAGGCTACATCACGCGGGCTGCGTGGGCGCTTACCGATGCGCTGCACATTAAAGCCATCGAAATTATTGCCGGGTCATTACGCGGTTCCGTTGTGGGCGACAGCCAGGCGGGGGAAGCGATGGCTCTGGGCCAGTACGTTGCCGGGATGGGTTTCTCCAACGTAGGTCTGGGATTAGTGCATGGCATGGCACACCCGTTAGGCGCGTTCTACAACACGCCGCACGGCGTCGCGAATGCCATTTTGCTGCCGCACGTGATGCACTATAACGCCGAATTCACCGGGGAAAAATTCCGCGATATCGCCCGGGTAATGGGGGTTAAGGTTGAAGGACTGACGCTGGCAGAGGCACGCAAAGCGGCGGTGGATGCCGTCTTCGCCCTTAATCGCGATGTAGGTATCCCACTGCATCTACGCGATGTTGGCGTCCGTAAAGAGGATATTCCTGCGCTGGCGCAAGCCGCATTTGACGATGTTTGTACCGGGGGAAATCCGCGTGAAGCGAGCCTTGGGGATATCGTTGAGCTGTACCATACCGCCTGGTAATCACCTGGCGTTTATCTGGCCTACAGGGTTGTACAATAAGTAGGCCGGATAAGCGCAGCGCCATCCGGAAATAAGGCTACCGCGCCAGCCGTAGTTGCCGTAGGTTTCCGTCGATATGTAAGTCTGTTTGCAGCCGCGCGATATCGCGGCACAAAAACGCCATCTCCCGATGTTCTTCGAGTTTCTTGCGCCATTTCTCCGGTACATCATCCAGGTGTTCATACAGCGCTTCCAGCGTTGGAAACTGTGCCAGCAGTTGTGTGGCACTTTTAGGACCAATACCGGCAACCCCCGGTATTTTAGAACTGCTGATCCCGGCCAGTCCCCAGTAATCAGGCAACTGTTGCGGCAGTACGCCGAACTCTTTCTCGATAAACGGCGCATCCAGCCAGCGTTTCTGGAAATAATCGCGAATCCGCAGCGTTGGGGAGAGTAGCTGACAGTAGCCTTTATCGGTTGAGACGATAGTCGCCTGGTGTCCCGCCTGGCTAACTTTCACCGCCAGAGTGGCGGCTAAATCATCGGCTTCATTCCCGCTGGATACCCAGCAGCAGACGCCGCGCTGTTCAAAAGCGGCGCGTAAGGCGGGCATTTCCTGGTGTAAATCGTCAGGCATCGGCGGGCGACCGGCTTTGTAGTCAGGTAACCGTTGGTGACGCCAGCCGCTGTTACGCGCTTCGTCATCAAATACCGCCACGGCGTGCGTGGGCTGACTGTGCATAATCAGCTGATCGAGCGCGTGCTGGCATGTCTCCACGCAGGGAGAGCCCTGTACGGCGTGAATACGGCGGATGAGATTCAGTGCATCAACAATGAGCAGGTGGACGGCCACGGTGTTCTCCCTAACAAATTAGTCTGTAGGGTAACATTCACGACGAGTGGAGACGAGCATTGCGAAAGAGCGCTATCCGTAAGCCTGATAAGCGAAGCGCCATCAGGCAATAAAAGCCGGATGCGGCGAGCGCCTTATCCGGCCTACAGATACAAAAATGTGCTGAGAATTAATCGCAGGTGACAATCTTCATCGCCAGACCACCACGAGAGGTTTCGCGGTATTTGGCGTTCATGTCTTTACCGGTTTCGTACATGGTCTCGATAACTTTATCGAGGCACACGCGTGGTTCACTGGTACGGCGCAGCGCCATACGTGCAGCGTTCACCGCTTTAACCGAAGCAATGGCATTACGCTCAATGCACGGTACCTGAACCTGGCCGGCAACCGGGTCGCAGGTCAGACCCAGGTTGTGTTCCATACCGATTTCTGCCGCGATGCATACCTGCATTGGGCTACCGCCCAGCAGTTCAGCCAGACCAGCCGCTGCCATGGAGCAGGCGACGCCAACTTCACCCTGACAGCCGACTTCGGCACCAGAGATAGAGGCGTTCATCTTGTACAGTGAACCAATGGCGCTCGCGACCAGCATGTAGCGTGCCAGCGAGTTAGCGTTCACTTCACGGATAAACTTGTCGTAATACGCCAGTACGGCAGGAACAATCCCGCATGCACCGTTGGTTGGTGCAGTCACCACGCGTCCACCGGCTGCGTTTTCTTCGTTCACGGCCAGCGCGAACATGTTGATCCAGTCAACAACCGCCATCGGGTCGGTGGTGGTTTTGTCGCTGCTGACCAGCATGCGACGCAGCGCAGCAGCACGACGCGGAACGCGCAGTTTGCCCGGCAATACACCTTCGGTAGTGATGCCGCGTTCAATCCCGCTACGCATCACTTCCCAGACGTTAGCAAAGTGCTGTTCCAGCTCTTCTTTGCTGTGCAGCGCCAGTTCGTTTTGCATCATCAGACCGGAAAGCGACAGGCCGGTTTCCTGGCAATGACGTTGCAAATCAGCTGCGGATTTATACGGATATGGCACGTTTACCGGAGAGTTGTTCGGTAAACCAAAATGTTCTTCATCAACGATGAACCCACCGCCAATGGAATAGTAAGTCTGGCTGTAAATAGCCTTTTCGCCCGCCAGTGCGGTAATGCGCATCCCGTTTTCGTGCAGGGACAGATTGTCCGCATGGAAATTCATGCACTTGTCGACCGGGAACTCGACCTCATGTTGACCGTCTGCCAGCAGCAAACGCCCATGAGTATTCACATCCTGGATAAAGGACGGAATGGCATCAATGTCTACGGTATCCGGCAGATTACCCGCCAGGCCCATAATTATCGCGATGTCGGTATGGTGACCTTTCCCCGTCAGAGATAAAGAGCCATAGACATCAACCACTACGCGGGTTACGTCAGTGAGAATTCCGCGTGCAATCAGGTCATCCGTGAATTGTTTGCCTGCTTTCATCGGGCCAACAGTGTGGGAGCTGGAAGGGCCAATGCCGATTTTGAAAATATCGAATACGCTAATCATGAGGCGTCCATTGTGTATCGAGGTGCGCCGCCCCGAGGAGCGGCGCAGGGGAATTAACTGAACAGAGAGTAGAAAATAGCGGAGATAGCGATCAGGCCCATAATCACAACGAAGACGTTGCTGATATGGCCGCTGTACTTACGCATTGCCGGTACTTTCTGAATGGCATACATCGGCATCAGGAACAGAATCATCGCGATGATTGGGCCACCCAGGGTCTCAATCATGCCGAGGATGCTTGGGTTCAGCGTAGCCACAATCCAGGTGGTTACCAGCATGAACAGCGCAGTGATTTTGTTCAGTTTGTTGATTTCGATGGATTTGCCTTTGCCACGCAGAGACTTAATCACCATACCATTGAAGCCTTCACGTGCGCCCAGGTAGTGGCCCAGGAAGGATTTGGTGATAGCGATAATCGCGATGATCGGTGCCATCCAGGCAATAATCGGCGCGTTAAAGTGGTTCGCCAGGTAAGACAGAATCGAGATGTTCTGCTCTTTCGCTGCTGCCAGGTCTGCCGGAGTCAGGCTGAACACGCAGCTGAAGACGAAGAACATAACGGTCAGTACCATCATGATGTGAGCGAATGCCAGAATCTTGGAGCATTTTTTCTCTGCTTCATCACCGTACTCTTCACGCTTCGCCACGGCGAAGGAGGAGATGATCGGGGAGTGGTTGAAGGAGAACACCATTACCGGAATTGCCAGCCACAGGGTCAACAGCAGGCCGTTGCCGGTGGTTGCCGCAGAGTCAAAAGACATGGTTTCCAGAATCGCACCGCTCCACTGAGGGATCAGGTACAGCGCCAGCAGCATCAGAGCCGCAACGAACGGGAATACCAGGATGCTCATCGCCTTAACGATCATCTGCTCACCGAAGCGCACGATGGTCATCATGCCGACAATCAGGATCAGTGACAGGATTGCGCGCGGCGGCGGCGTAATCGCCAGCTGGTGGGTCAGGAAGCTTTCAACCGTGTTGGTGATTGCTACGCTGTAAACCAACAGAATCGGGTAGATAGCGAAGAAGTAGAGCAGGGTAATCAGTTTACCTGCACCAACACCAAAGTGTTCTTCTACAACTTCGGTGATGTCTTCACCCGGATTTTTACCGGACAGCACAAAGCGAGTCAGACCGCGGTGTGCAAAGAAGGTCATTGGGAAGGCAAGGATCGCCATGATGATCAGCGGGATCATACCGCCTACGCCTGCGTTAATCGGCAGGAACAATACACCCGCCCCAATCGCCGTGCCGTAAAGGCCCAGCATCCACATGGTGTCTGTTTTGCGCCATGCGCTGCGGGTCTGGCCCGTAACGATAGTGCTGGTTTGAGTGTTTTCCATCTATTTCTCCTGGAGGAAGCTTAAAAAGTCGGGTTTGGGGTCAATCCAATGAGAAAGTACCCGACTGTAAATCGAAATTCGTTGAGCGATTTTTATATAATTTTTCGCCGTAATAATTTTCGGGCGGAAAGATACATTTTAGTAATGAATGTATCAGTGATCGGGATCCCAAATGCAATAATCCACCTTTTATGTGGATAAATTTGGGCCATTAATCTGTTAAAAAATAGTCAAAGCGAATTTACGGGCGCGAAGGCTAACATTAACGACATATCTCATGAAAGCGAAGGCGCGAAGATAGGCGTGTTCAGCTGTAAAAACTGTTGTTTTTAGATGATTTCGGCGACTAATAATAATTTTCTAAGATAAATCACGGTTGGTTTTTCAAGGTAATCGTTTGCGTGACGCGCTGTTTTTTATGAATCATCACTGGTATTTATATGATTGTCGGAGCTATGTGACTGGTATCACTAAAAAAAGCCGGGAGGCAAGTGCGCCAAACCCGGCTTTGATATGGACAAAACTGTCACCGCTATAGCGCTGCTAGCGGGTGTTGAAGGTTAGGCGCAGATCTCGTAACAAGGGATATACGCAGTGCCCGGTAACTTCATACGATGTTGTGCAACAAAGCCCTGCAGGAGATCGTCCATGCGGCGCATCATTTCGCGGTCACCGTGGATTTTGTACGGGCCAAACTCTTCAATAGCGCGGATCCCGACTTCCTTCACGTTACCTGCCACAATACCGGAGAATGCACGCCGTAAATCGGCGGCCAATACTTCAACGGGTTGATCCGGGTACAGCTTCAGGTTGGCCATGTTTTCATGGGACGGCTCGAACGGCATCTGCAGATCGGGCGCGATACGAATCGACCAGTTAAAGCTGTATGCATCTCCTGTGTCGCGACGGTTTTCTTTCACCAGCGGCATCGCTTTTTTCATCAAACGCGCAACTTCCGCCGCATCGTCAATGATAATGCGATAGTGGCGACGCGCATCTTCCCCTAGCGTGTGCACGATAAATTCGTCCAGCACGCGGAAGTAATCCGCACTCTCTTTTGGTCCGGTCAGGATCAGCGGTAGAACCTGATCTTTGTTGGCCGGATTCATCAGGATCCCCAGCAGATACAGCAGCTCTTCTGCTGTCCCTACGCCACCCGGGAAGATGATAATACCGTGAGCGATACGCACGAACGCTTCCAGACGTTTTTCAATGTCCGGCATGATGATCAGTTCGTTTACCAGCGGGTTAGGCGGTTCAGCGGCGATGATTGACGGTTCGGTCATGCCAATAAAGCGGCTGTCTTTGTATCGCTGCTGGGCGTGGCCGACCGCAGCGCCTTTCATTGGCGCTTCCATCGCCCCCGGACCGCAGCCAGTACAGATGTTCAGTTCGCGCAGACCCAGCTGAGTGCCGACGCGACGGGCATACAGGTACTCATTTTCGTTGATTGAGTGACCGCCCCAGCAGACGACCATGTTCGGCGCTTCACCGACGTGCAGCGCCCGGGCATTACGCAGGATCGAGAATACGAGGTTGGTAATATGCACCGAGCTTTCGAGATCCAGATGCTGAAAACGACCGGCGTTATGGATCTGTCCATTGACGAACAGAATGTCGCGCAGTACGGCAAACAGGTTAGCCTGTAGCGCACGAATAATGCGTCCATCAACAAACGCATCTTCAGGTGGGTTGATCAGTTCCAGCTTCACGCCCCGTTCGCGGCGCAGTACGTTAATATCGAAACTTTCAAAGCGGGACAGCAGTTCTTTACTGTTGTCGGTCAAACTGCCGGAGTTCAGAACGGCAAGCGAACAGTTACGAAACAGTTGATACAGGTCGCTGCTGGCCGTGCGTTTAAGCATATCGACTTCCAGCTGCGACAACATGTCCATTGAGCCAAGCGGGCTAATATGTGTAATCAAGTAAACTCCTTATGGGACGCAACACGTCATTCCCTATTGATTACAATAGCCCTGGCTTATGACCTTTCACAACCTTGCGCGCGGAATCCGGCACGCAAAATTGAGAAAAAAGATTACTGACGTACCAGACGACCGGTTGCCGGAGTGAAATCGGTGTTGGTGCGCCATGGGTTAATGTCCAGGCCGCCACGTCGCGTGTAGCGTGCATAGACGCTCAGTTTCTCTGGCTGGCAGAAGCGCAGAATGTCATTGAAAATACGTTCCACGCACTGCTCATGAAATTCATTATGGTGGCGGAAGGAGACCAGATAACGCAGCAGCTTCTCTCTGTCGATTTTCCGTCCACGATACTGAATTTGTATGGAGCCCCAGTCGGGCTGGTGGGTGATCAGACAGTTGGATTTCAGCAGGTGGCTGACCAGCGTCTCTTCGACTGCCTTTTCACCGCTCACGGCATTTTCCAGATACGCAGTGCTGAACTGATAGTTGTCGATGACGATATCCTGATTGTCGATACAGGTCCCATTAAAGTGGGCTATCGGCTGCCCTTCCAGTTCGTCAAGGCGGTACAGCGCCACGCTGACATCGCCCTGAGCGCAGGCGCGCAGATCGTTTTCCAGCGTCTGGCGTACCGCGTCCCAGGAATCAAAACGCGTCTGGTTAAAACTGTTCAGGTACAGCTTAAAGCTTTTCGATTCAATCAGATTTACACTGGTGTAATCCAGCTCCACATGACCGACCGCAACCTGCGGTAAGCCGTTGGCATTCAGCCACGACAGTTCATATAGCGTCCAGATATCCGCACCGTGAAAAGGCAAGTTATCGGCCTTTAAATCCAGCGGGTCGCGATTCAGGCTGCGCGGAACGCCCTGCAACAGACTTGCATCGTAATTGTCTCGGTAATCCGTTGATTTACCGAGTGTCAGGCCGTTAAGCGCCTGATGATTTTCATAAGAGGACATGTTTCACCGTCATAAACCAGATACACTATGCGACAAGTGTATCCTGGCTTTTGTGAAGAGAGAAATCAGTGGACGAATTGACAGCGCAGGCGTTGATAGCCTTTACGACGCGTTATTGCGACGCATGGCATGAAAAAAACAACAGTTGGCCGCTCAGCGAAGAGCTGTATGGCGTACCTTCTCCGTGTATCATTTCTTCCACAGACGATGCGGTATTTTGGCAGCCTCAACCTTTTGTCGGCGAAAATAACCTCAATGCGGTTGAACGGGCCTTTGATATTGTGGTACAACCTGCCGTTCACGCTTTTTACACCACCCAGTTTGCTGGTGATATGCACGCGCAGTTTGCGGATGAAAAGCTCACGCTGCTGCAAACCTGGAGTGAAGATGACTTCAGGCGCGTTCAGGAAAACCTGATTGGTCATCTGGTTACGCAAAAGCGCCTCAAGCTATCACCTACGCTTTTTATTGCCACACAAGATAATGAGCTTGACGTCATTTCGGTGTGCAATCTGTCCGGTGAAGTGTGCAAAGAAACGCTGGGAACCCGTAAACGAACGGTGCTGGCGGCCTCACTTGCGGAATTCCTCACTCAACTTAAGCCAGTTCTGTAATCCAGTTTGCCCTGAACCTTGTGAGAGATCTCTTACAAACCCTGTAGGACATTGCCAGGTGATAAGTAAAGACTTAATGAATTGATAAAATAATAATTTATTATTATTCAATTGGTTAGTGTTTTATTGTCAACTTTCATACGAAAATAATCGTAAGGGTAAGCCTGTAAGCATCTTGTAAGACAAAGCGAAACAGGCGATTCTATATCTGTCGACAAGGAGTCGCACAACGAAGAGAACATCAGGATGATGGCTCTTCGCCAGGACACACCAGGACGGTGTTGCAAGG
Organism: Citrobacter sp. Cpo091; assembly: GCF_030332645.1. Taxonomy (NCBI): domain Bacteria; kingdom Pseudomonadati; phylum Pseudomonadota; class Gammaproteobacteria; order Enterobacterales; family Enterobacteriaceae; genus Citrobacter; species Citrobacter sp. Cpo091. The sequence continues at coordinate 76,736 of NZ_JAOWHL010000037.1, read as the reverse complement.
ACAGGCTTCAGGACGAAGCAAAGAGGAAGACGCTGGATGCGTTAAAGGACACCTCCAGGATGGAGAATGAGAGCCGGTCAGGATGTTCGGCGGGTCTGGATGGCCAGGATACTTCAGGATGAAGTTTTCACATCGGGGTGATGTGAGCAGGATGCAAAAGTTCAGGATGAACACGGTCGCAAGACCACAGGAAAAGTTGTCACGGATGAGCAGGGAGCACTAAAAGTAGCTGGAATGCTGCGAAACGAACCGGGAGCACTGTTTTTACAGTGCTCCCTTTTTTTATTTCCCCTCCACTAGTGCTATTCTTCGCGCCAGATTTTTTCATCATTGAGGTTAATTTCATGACGACTCATGACCGTGTGCGCCAGCAGTTACACGCACTTGAAGCGCTACTGCGTGAACATCATCACTGGCGGATGGATGAGCCAGCAGAGCATCTGTTTACCAGTACGCAGCCTTTTTGTATGGATACCATGGAGCCGGTCGAGTGGCTGCAATGGGTGCTGATTCCCCGCATGCATACGCTACTCGATAACGCGCAGCCGCTTCCGCAGGCTTTTGCTGTTGCACCGTATTACGAAATGGCGCTGGCAGCCGATCATCCGCAACGCGACATTCTCCTGGCGGCATTGCAGGAGCTGGATGCGCTGTTTACAAGTGATAACGCCTGATGCTGGAAATTCTTTATCAGGACGAATGGCTGGTCGCCGTCAATAAACCTTCAGGCTGGTTGGTTCACCGCAGTTGGCTCGACCGGGATGAGAAAGTGGTGGTGATGCAAACGGTGCGTGACCAAATTGGTCAGCACGTATTTACCGCCCATCGTCTCGACAGACCAACCTCCGGCGTACTGCTGATGGGACTGTCCAGCGAAGCCGGACGTTTGCTGTCCCAGCAGTTTGAACATCATCAAATTCAGAAACGCTATCATGCGATTGTGCGTGGCTGGCTGATGGATGATGCCGTGCTGGATTACCCGCTGGTCGAAGAGCTGGATAAGATTGCCGATAAGTTTGCCCGCGATGATAAAGGCCCGCAGCCTGCTGTCACTCATTATCGTGGCCTGGCAACGGTAGAAATGCCGGTAGCGACCGGGCGTTATCCGACTACTCGTTACGGGCTGGTGGAGCTGGACCCTAAAACCGGTCGCAAGCACCAGCTCAGACGCCATCTGGCGCACTTGCGCCATCCGATTATCGGCGACAGCAAGCACGGTGATTTGCGGCAAAATCGCAGCGCCGCAGAGCATTTTGGTTGTCAGCGATTAATGCTGCATGCCAGCCAGCTTGCGCTGACCCATCCTTTCACCGGCGAACCGCTGGTTATTCGCGCCGGGCTGGATGACTTCTGGATGCAGGCGTTATCACAATTTGGCTGGCGTGGACTTCTCCCTGAGAATGAAAGGGTTGAGTTCAACGGGCTGTCAGGTCAGGATGAGCAGATAGATTCTTAAGTCCCAGGAGATTACGGTTATGGCGGAAATTGGAATTTTTGTCGGCACGATGTACGGAAACGCGCTGCTGGTTGCCGAAGAGGCCGAAGCTATTTTGACGGCGCAGGGTCATAAAGCTACGGTGTTCGAAGATCCGGAGCTTAGCGACTGGCAGGCATATCAGGATAAATATGTACTGGTGGTGACTTCCACGACCGGGCAGGGCGATCTGCCGGATAGCATCGTGCCGCTGTTTCAGGGGATCAAAGATAATCTCGGTTTCCAGCCAAATCTGCATTACGGGGTAATTGGGCTGGGCGACAGTAGCTACGTTAATTTCTGCAATGGCGGCAAACAGTTCGATGCCTTGTTGCAGGAACAAAGCGCCCACCGTGTAGGAGAAATGCTGCTGATTGATGCCAGCGAGCATCCTGAACCGGAAAGCGAATCCAATCCCTGGGTAGAAAACTGGGGAACCTTGCTTAAATAACTCCCTCGCTCGTACGGGCATGCAACCCCCATTTGAACCGCAAGCCGGGCCAGGCGAAGCCGCCACCCGGCAATAAAACCCCAATTACGTGAACTAACTTCCACTACTTTGGGCTTATGCCCCAAACAACTTCTCACTGCCTCCCTAATGTTGTGTTCATGCACGGTGAGGGTCAGTGGCACTCCTTCATATACTTTTCCCGTCAGTTCCCGGAATGGCAGCGAGTCAGAATAAAACGGCCCTGAGCTGTACCAACACTGCCACACACTAACCTCTCATTCTGATCACCCTACAGGTGCTGTACAGAATGAACTGGCGAAAGCCAGGATTCAGGAGTGCAACAATGAGTTCATTAAGTCAGGCGGCGAGCAGCGCGGAAAAACGCACTAACGCTCGCTACTGGATAGTGGTGATGCTGTTTATCGTCACATCCTTCAACTACGGCGATCGCGCCACCTTATCCATTGCCGGTTCGGAGATGGCCAAAGACATTGGTCTGGATGCGGTAGGGATGGGGTATGTATTCTCCGCTTTCTCATGGGCCTATGTTATCGGCCAGATCCCCGGCGGCTGGTTGCTCGACCGCTTTGGTTCAAAACGCGTTTATTTCTGGTCCATCTTTATTTGGTCCATGTTTACCCTGCTGCAGGGTTTTGTCGATATCTTCAGTGGTTTCGGCATTATCGTTGCGCTGTTTACCCTGCGTTTCCTCGTCGGTTTAGCTGAAGCGCCCTCCTTCCCCGGCAACAGTCGTATTGTGGCGGCGTGGTTCCCGGCACAGGAAAGGGGCACAGCGGTCGCTATCTTTAACTCTGCGCAATACTTTGCCACCGTTATCTTCGCGCCAATCATGGGTTGGCTGACCCACGAAGTGGGCTGGTCGCATGTGTTCTTTTTTATGGGCGGTCTTGGGATTGTTATCAGCTTCGTCTGGCTGAAGGTGATTCATGAACCTAACCAGCATCCAGGCGTAAACCAAAAAGAGCTGGAGTACATTGCCGAAGGTGGGGCGCTGATCAACATGGATCAGGCGGCAGCCAAAACAAAAGTGCCGTTTAGCGTGAAGTGGGGGCAAATCAAACAGCTGCTGGGTTCACGGATGATGATCGGGATTTACATCGGCCAATACTGCATTAACGCGCTGACCTACTTCTTTATCACCTGGTTCCCGGTTTATCTGGTACAGGCTCGCGGTATGTCGATTTTGAAAGCTGGCTTTGTTGCTTCGGTTCCGGCCATTTGCGGATTCGCCGGCGGCGTGCTCGGCGGCATTATTTCCGACTGGTTGATGCGCCGTACCGGTTCGCTGAATATCGCCCGTAAAACGCCAATCGTACTCGGTATGCTGCTGTCGATGGTGATGGTGTTCTGTAACTACGTCAATGTGGAGTGGATGATCATCGGCTTTATGGCGCTGGCCTTCTTCGGCAAAGGTATCGGTGCGCTGGGATGGGCAGTGATGGCTGATACCGCACCTAAAGAGATCAGCGGTCTGAGCGGCGGTTTGTTCAACATGTTTGGCAACATTTCCGGCATCGTCACGCCAATTGCTATCGGCTACATCGTCGGGACTACCGGCTCGTTTAACGGCGCGTTGATTTACGTCGGGGTACATGCGCTGATTGCGGTGGTGAGCTATCTGGTGCTGGTGGGCGATATTAAACGTATCGAACTGAAACCTGTCGCAGGACAATGATGATGACAACACAATCGAGTCCCGTTATTACCGATATGAAGGTCATCCCGGTGGCCGGTCATGACAGCATGCTGCTCAATATTGGCGGCGCGCATAACGCATACTTTACTCGTAATATTGTGGTGCTCACCGATAATGCCGGAAACACCGGTGTCGGTGAAGCGCCAGGTGGCGAAGTGATTTATCAGACGCTGGTGGATGCGATTCCGCAGGTGTTGGGCCAGGAAGTGGCGCGCCTGAATAAGGTGGTACAGCAGGTGCATAAAGGCAATCAGGCCGCTGATTTTGACACCTTTGGCAAAGGCGCCTGGACCTTTGAACTACGGGTCAATGCGGTAGCGGCGCTGGAAGCCGCATTGCTCGACCTGCTGGGTAAGGCGCTGAACGTGCCGGTTTGTGAACTGTTAGGGCCGGGCAAGCAGCGCGATGCGGTCACCGTACTCGGCTATCTGTTCTACGTGGGCGATCGCACAAAGACCGATTTACCGTATCTGGAAAGTACGCCGGGAAACCATGAGTGGTATCACCTGCGTCATCAGCAAGCGATGAACAGTGAGGCAGTGGTACGTCTGGCTCAGGCTTCGCAGGATCGCTACGGCTTTAAAGATTTCAAACTCAAAGGTGGTGTACTGCCTGGCGAGCAGGAAATCGACACCGCTCGTGCGCTGAAAAAATGCTTCCCGGATGCGCGTATTACGGTTGATCCCAACGGTGCCTGGCTGCTGGATGAAGCCATCTCCCTGTGTAAAGGGCTGAACGATGTTCTGACCTACGCCGAAGATCCATGCGGCGCTGAACAGGGTTTTTCTGGCCGTGAAGTGATGGCCGAGTTCCGCCGTGCAACTGGTCTGCCGGTAGCAACGAACATGATAGCTACCAACTGGCGTGAAATGGGCCATGCGGTGATGCTGAATTCAGTAGATATTCCGCTGGCCGATCCGCACTTCTGGACCCTTTCTGGCGCGGTACGCGTGGCACAGTTATGCGACGACTGGGGCCTGACCTGGGGCTGCCATTCTAACAATCATTTTGATATTTCCCTGGCGATGTTCACCCACGTTGGTGCGGCTGCACCGGGTAATCCAACGGCTATTGATACCCACTGGATCTGGCAGGAGGGCGATTGCCGCCTGACCAAAAATCCGCTGGAGATTAAAAACGGAAAAATTGCGGTACCCGATGCGCCCGGTCTGGGCGTGGAACTGGACTGGGCTCAGGTACAGAAAGCGCATGAAGCCTATAAGGCGCTGCCCGGCGGCGCGCGTAATGACGCAGGCCCAATGCAGTATCTGATCCCCGGATGGACTTTTGACCGTAAACGTCCCGTTTTCGGCCGCCACTAATTTTGAATAAGGACTTAATTATGAGCGCACAATTTTCTACCCCATTGGTTACCTCTATGCAGGTTATTCCGGTTGCGGGTCATGACAGCATGTTGATGAACCTGAGCGGCGCACATGCTCCGTTCTTCACGCGCAATATTGTGATTATTAAAGATAACTCCGGTCATACCGGCGTGGGTGAAATTCCCGGCGGCGAAAAAATCCGCAAAACGCTGGAAGATGCGATCCCGTTGGTGGTAGGTAAAACGTTAGGTGAATACAAAAATGTGCTGAATGCAGTACGCAATACTTTTGCCGATCGTGATGCGGGCGGTCGCGGTTTGCAGACCTTCGATTTACGTACCACTATTCATGTGGTTACAGGGATCGAAGCGGCCATGTTGGATCTGTTAGGTCAGCATTTGGGCGTAAACGTCGCCTCTTTGCTGGGGGATGGCCAGCAGCGTAGTGAAGTTGAAATGTTGGGTTACCTGTTCTTCGTGGGTAACCGTAAGGCAACGCCGCTGCCGTACCAGAGTCAGCCGGATGAGAAATGCGACTGGTATCGTCTGCGTCATGAAGAAGCGATGACCCCGGATGCGGTAGTGCGCCTGGCGGAAGCGGCGTATGAGAAATATGGCTTTAACGACTTTAAACTGAAAGGCGGCGTATTGGCCGGAGAAGAAGAAGCGGAATCCATTGTTGCGCTGGCGAAACGTTTCCCGCAGGCGCGCGTGACGCTGGATCCAAACGGCGCGTGGTCGCTGAATGAAGCGATCAAAATTGGTAAGTACCTGAAAGGCTCTCTGGCTTACGCGGAAGATCCGTGTGGTGCGGAGCAGGGCTTCTCCGGGCGTGAAGTGATGGCGGAGTTCCGCCGCGCCACCGGTCTGCCGACCGCCACCAACATGATCGCCACCGACTGGCGTCAGATGGGGCATACACTGTCGTTGCAGTCTGTGGATATCCCACTGGCGGACCCGCACTTCTGGACTATGCAGGGTTCTGTCCGTGTGGCGCAGATGTGCCATGAGTTCGGGCTGACCTGGGGATCGCACTCTAACAACCACTTTGATATTTCGCTGGCGATGTTTACGCATGTTGCGGCGGCGGCTCCAGGAAAAATTACCGCTATCGACACCCACTGGATCTGGCAGGAAGGCAACCAGCGTTTGACCAAAGAGCCGTTTGAAATCAAAGGCGGCATGGTGCAGGTTCCGGCAAAACCGGGTCTGGGCGTGGAGCTGGATATGGATCAGGTCATGAAAGCGCATGAACTGTACCAGCAACATGGACTGGGTGCGCGTGATGATGCGATGGGTATGCAGTATCTTATCCCGAACTGGACGTTTGATAATAAGCGTCCGTGCATGGTTCGCTAAGTGATCCAGGACCGCTCCTATAGAGTGAGCGGTTTTGCTCCTGGTGTATGCTTAACATAATCAACATGCGTAAGGATGCTTTATGAAAATAGTAATCGCACCCGATTCCTATAAGGAAAGTTTGAGTGCGCTTGAGGTGGCAACGGCTATAGAGCTGGGGTTTCGTGAGATCTGGCCCGATGCGGATTACGTGAAGATTCCGGTTGCAGATGGCGGTGAAGGAACGGTCGAAGCGATGGTTGCCGCAACGCAAGGTCACCTTGTGCATGTTGATGTTACCGGCCCTTTGGGCAACACAATTCAGGCATTTTATGGTTTATCTGGTGATGAGCGCTCGGCGTTTATCGAAATGGCGGCCGCCAGCGGACTGGAACAGGTTCCTGTGGGGTTACGCGATCCGCTGAAAACGACATCCTGGGGAACCGGGGAGTTAATCCGTCATGCGCTGGACGCTGGCGTTGAGCATATCATCATTGGGATTGGCGGTAGCGCCACCAATGATGGCGGTGCCGGGATGGTGCAAGCGCTGGGAGCAAAACTGCTGGATGCGCAAAATAACGAAATTGCGCAAGGCGGAATCGGTCTGGAATCTCTGTCCCGGATTGATATTTCTCAGTTAGACAGCCGTCTTGCCGGGTGCCGTATAGAAGTTGCTTGCGATGTGACCAACCCGTTGACTGGAAAAGAGGGCGCATCTGCGGTTTTTGGTCCGCAAAAAGGGGCGACGCCGGAGATGATTACCCGCCTGGATCGGGCGCTCACGCACTATGCGCAACTCATTGCCCGCGATCTGGACGTCAACGTGCTGGATCTGGCCGGTGGTGGTGCGGCGGGTGGTATGGGGGCGGCACTGTATGCGTTTTGCGGCGCACAGTTACGCTGCGGTATTGAGATAGTGACCGATGCGTTACACCTTGATGCCTGCGTTGCGGATGCGGATTTAGTGGTCACAGGTGAAGGGCGCATTGATAGTCAGACTATTCACGGTAAGGTTCCGGTTGGCGTGGCGAAGGTCGCAAAGCGTTACAACAAGCCGGTTATCGGTATCGCAGGTAGCCTGACGGCCGATGTGGGGGTCGTACACGAGCATGGGCTGGATGCGGTTTTCAGCGTCATCTACTCCATTTGTACCCTGGATGAGGCGCTGAAGAACGCGAGCGACAACGTACGAATGACGGCGCGAAACGTAGCCGCAACGCTTAAAGCAGGGCAGCAATTACGCTGAATTGTTAGCCGCATTCGTCGATGTGCCCGATGCGCGACGCTTATCGGGCCTACGGCAAACAGCGAAACCTGTAGGCCGGATAAGGCGTTTACTGCCCGATGCGCGACGCTTATCGGGCCTACGGTAAACAGCGAAACCTGTAGACCGGATAAGGCGTTTACTGCCCGATGCACGACGTTTATCGGGTCTACAGTAAACAGCGAAACCTGTAGACCGGATAAGGCGTTTACGCCGCATCCGGCGAATATCACCCCAATATCCGTTTCGCTTCGCGCGCAACGTTGTCCATTTCATCCAGAAGCTCTAAAAATTCAGGTTCCAGCTCTTCTTCTTTGGTTCCACTGCGTAGCTGTTGTTCAATGAGCTGACACAGGTTTTTCATGCGGGGGACACCACTATAACCGCAACTGCCGTGCAGCTTGTGAATCATATCCACCAGCCCTTCGGGGTTCTCTCCGACCAGTTGCTCTTCGATTTTGTTACGCACCTCAGGCAGAAAATCGATCAGCATTTGCAGCATATCCCGCGCCAAATCGTTCTTACCCGCGGCTTGCCTTAATGCCAGTTGCCAGTCGAGCGTCGTGTTCGGATTGACGACCGGCTCAAGAGGTTCTGCGGTGAGTGCCCGCAGCGATGTGCTTGCGCCCGGTTTGTAACGTAACAGCAGATTATGCAGCTTATCTTCCTCGATAGGCTTCGCCAGGTAATCGTTCATCCCGGCGCTGAGCAGCTTCTCTTTCTGCCCGGCCATGGCGTGTGCGGTGACCGCAATGACCGGTGTCTGCTGTTGATGAGGAAGCTGGTGGATCAGTTCGCAGGCACGAATACCGTCCATGTCTGGCATCTGAATATCCATCAGGATCAGGTCAAACGGCATTTGTCTGGCGCGATCCACCGCCTGATGCCCGCTGTCGCAAAGCACGACGTGTTGGACCTTATCTTCCAGCAATGCGCCAATCAGCTTGAGGTTCGCCGGGTTGTCGTCTACCGCCATAACAGTCATCGCAATTTTGCTTTCATCTATCAGCAGCGGATCCGCGCTGTGGTTCAGCTGACAATACTCTGTCAGCGCGGGCAGTAAGCGGGTTGAGGTGAGAGGTTTCAACAGACACGCCGCCGCGCCGCCCTGTTTCAATTTCTCAGCGTTAATTTGTGCATGACAAGGCAAGGCTAGCAACAGGAAGTCGGACATCGCTGCTGCGCTTGCCAGCCGCTCATGCTGCATGGTGAGTGGTTCGCGCAAAGTGACCGGAATGCCCAGCAACAGAATGTCGTAGTGCTCCGCTGGCAACCCGGAGAACGAAGGGCTGTAAATCACCTCCAGCGGTGTTTCACTTAAGATATCTAACGTGCATTGCGCGGCGGTGGCGTTAGGTTCGACGTAGGCCAGTCGTTTACCGGCAAGGCATCGAGTTGTCGAACGATCAATAAGCACGTTAGGGTTGAGATCGAGGCTGATATGGAACCAGAACGTGGAACCCCGATTAGGTTGGCTGTGGAAGGAGATATCCCCACCCATTTCGTTGACCAGTTTTTGCGTAATGACCAGACCTAGCCCGGTTCCGCCATGACGCCGGGAAATACTGGCATCCGCCTGACGGAAAGCCTGGAACAGACGGGATTGATCGCGCTCAGGAATACCGATCCCGGTATCGCGGATTTGTACTTCAATTTGCACTTTCGTGTTACTAAGGGCTCGCTTCTCGACCAGAATGTCGATGTTACCGCCTTCGGTAAATTTGATGGCATTGCCGACCAGATTGGTGATCACCTGCTGTAAACGCAGCGGGTCACCGATGACGTTGTCCGGTACGTCATTCTTAATATTCAGCGTCAGCTCAAGCCCTTTATCATGGGATGAATGCGCTAACAGCGTAACGACGTCATCCAGCGTGCTGCGCAGCGGGAACGGAATGCTTTCCAGAATCAGCTTGCCCGCCTCAAGTTTGGAGAAGTCGAGTACATCATTGATGATGGCCAGCAGATTGTTAGCCGAGCGTTCAATGGTATTCAGGTGATCGCGCTGTGTGGTGTTGAGCTCGGTTTTTAGCGTCAGACGGGTGAAGCCAATCACGCCATTCAGCGGTGTTCGCAGCTCGTGGGACATGTTTGCCAGAAACTCAGACTTAATACGTGCCGCTTCCTGGGCGCGTTTCTTCGCCAGATCCAGCTCGACGTTCTGGATTTCCATCTGCTCCAGCGTTTCGCGCAGGTCAGAGGTGGCCTGATCGATGTTGTGCTGCATCTCTTCATGGTAAGCAGCGAGAGACATCGCCATCGAGTTGATACCATTTTTGAGCATATCCAGCTCGCCCAGCATGAAACCTTCCACGCGGCTGTCGAGCTGTCCTCTACGTATTCGGTCAACGGTATTCACCATATTGCGAATCGGGCCGGTCACGTCGCGCATTAGACGCCAGCCGAAAATTAACGCAATACCAATACAAAACAGCATCATTACGCTGGAGATAAAGATCTCTTTGTACTGCTGCAATCGTACGGACTTAAGGTCCAGCTCAAGCGCCACATACCCCAGCATATTTTTGGTGTTTTTGGCGTCGCTTACGGCGGATTCATCCGGTGAATAGCTTTCCGATATAATAGGGGTTCGCAGGATCATGATATCCCCGTGCCGGGTGACGCTCAGCTTCCGGGGAAACGGTGAACCTGTCGCCAACTGCATTTCAGACGGATCGAGATGAAAATTTGAGGTGACGAACAGTCGGTTATTTTCGTCATAAACAGAAATTGCCCGCACGATATCGGAATGGCGACGATGCAGCACGCTGATAAGCTGGCCGATGGATTCCCTGTTTTGCAGGTTCATGCCATATTCGCTGGAGACCGCGAGTGGTTCAATGATGCTGGCACCAGCATCTTCCAGTTGACGCTGCAAGTCGTTATAGCGATGCACAACAAAAAAGATACTGAGCAACAAACCTATCAGGACGGTCGGGGCCAGGATCAGAATCATCATGCGTGCGCGCAGGCTGTAGTTGGTCATGGAGTTCCGTTATGGGACAATTAGGGTCACACTGTTAAATAGAGAAATATCTCGTCGATGGCGCAATTCTACTCTGCAAAACGACGCGTGACGACGCGTCAGATCATAACCGTTACCGTCAATGACCTCGATCCTTTTGGTCAGGGCGTCGCTCGCCATAACGGAAAGGCGTTGTTTATACCGGAATTGCTACCCCAGGAAAGCGCCGAGGTGGTGATTACCGAAGATAAAAAACAGTTTGCCCGCGCGCAAGTAAAACGACGTTTAAACGACAGCCCACAGCGTGAAGTGCCACGTTGCCCGCATTTTGGCGTGTGCGGCGGTTGCCAGCAGCAGCATGCCAGCATCTCATTGCAGCAGCGTAGCAAAAGCGCAGCGTTGTCGCGTTTAATGAAATGTGAGGTGTCGGATGTTATAGCTGATGCCCCGTGGGGCTATCGTCGTCGCGCACGTTTGAGTCTGAACTATCGGCCAAAAGAACAAAAATTGCAGATGGGGTTTCGCAAATCCGGTTCCAGCGACATTATCGATGTCAAACAATGCCCTATTTTGGTGCCCCAGCTTGAGGCGTTATTGCCCCATCTCAGAGCGTGTCTGGAAAGTCTGCAAGGGTTACGCCATCTTGGCCATGTCGAACTGGTGCAGGCGGGAAGCGGAACCCTGATGATTTTGCGCCACACGGCGCCATTGAGTGCTGCGGATAAAGAAAAACTGGAATGCTTTTCGCATTCTCAGGAGCTGTCTTTGTTTCTGGCCCCGCAAAGCGAGATACTGGAATCAATATCAGAAGAATCGCCCTGGTATGATTCAAATGGACTACGGTTAACCTTCAGCCCGCGCGATTTTATTCAGGTCAATGAAGGGGTAAACCAACAAATGGTCGCCCGTGCGCTGGAATGGCTCGATGTGCAACCTGAAGATCGTGTACTCGATCTGTTCTGTGGCATGGGAAATTTTACCCTACCGCTGGCAACTCGGGCAGCAAGCGTGGTTGGCGTAGAAGGTGTTCCTGCGTTGGTGGAAAAAGGCCGAGAAAACGCGCTGAATAACGGATTACACAATGTGACATTCTTTCATGAAAACCTTGAGGAAGATGTTACCCGACAGCCGTGGGCGAAAAACGGATTCGACAAAGTATTGCTTGATCCTGCGCGTGCGGGGGCTGCAGGTGTGATGCAACATATTATAAAATTAGAACCTATACGCGTTGTTTATGTATCCTGTAACCCAGCAACGCTGGCTCGTGACAGCGATGCTTTGCTCAACGCTGGATACGCCATACGGCGACTGGCGATGCTCGATATGTTTCCGCACACTGGACACCTGGAATCAATGGTCCTGTTTGAGCGTTTGTAATGAATTTTGTACCCATTGGATTTCGGGTTGTAATGCAGCATGAAAGACAATGGGTAGGGCTTGTCGACTTCGACAGGCCTGGCCCCTTAAGGAGAGGACAATGGTTGCGGTAAGAAGTGCACATATAAATAAAGCTGGTGAGTTTGATCCAAAGAAATGGATCGCGAGTCTGGGGATCTCCAGCCAGCAGTCGTGTGAACGCTTAGCCGAAACCTGGGCGTACTGCCTCCAGCAGACACAGGGGCATCCGGATGCGGATCTGCTGCTGTGGCGTGGCGTGGAGATGGTAGAAATTCTCTCTATGTTGAGCATGGATATCGACACGCTGCGTGCCGCAATGCTGTTCCCTCTGGCTGATGCCAACGTGGTCAGTGAAGACATCCTGCGCGAGAGCGTGGGCAAATCCATTGTTCATCTTATCCACGGTGTGCGTGATATGGCGGCGATACGCCAGCTTAAAGCCACGCATACCGATTCAGTTTCTTCCGAGCAGGTCGATAACGTCCGTCGCATGCTGCTGGCAATGGTGGATGACTTCCGCTGTGTGGTCATCAAGCTGGCAGAGCGGATTGCCCATCTGCGTGAAGTGAAAGACGCGCCGGAAGATGAACGCGTTCTGGCGGCAAAAGAGTGCACCAATATCTATGCACCGCTGGCCAACCGTTTGGGAATCGGGCAATTAAAATGGGAGCTGGAAGATTATTGCTTCCGTTATCTGCACCCGGCTGAATACAAACGCATAGCCAAGCTGCTGCATGAACGTCGTATCGACAGGGAACATTACATTGATGAGTTCGTCGGTCATTTGCGCTCAGAGATGAAAACGGAAGGCGTCAAAGCCGAAGTGTATGGACGTCCGAAGCATATCTACAGCATCTGGCGCAAAATGCAGAAAAAGCAGTTGGCCTTCGATGAACTGTTCGATGTACGCGCAGTGCGTATCGTGGCAGAGCGTTTACAGGACTGCTATGCCGCACTCGGGATAGTACATACTCACTATCGCCATCTGCCGGATGAGTTCGATGATTACGTTGCAAATCCGAAACCCAATGGCTACCAGTCAATCCATACGGTTGTACTGGGGCCGGGCGGGAAAACCATCGAAATTCAGATCCGTACAAAACAGATGCACGAAGATGCCGAACTGGGCGTCGCGGCGCACTGGAAGTACAAAGAGGGCACCGCTTCAGGCGCGGCGCGTTCTGGTCATGAAGATCGCATTGCGTGGCTGCGTAAGCTGATCGCCTGGCAGGAAGAGATGGCGGATTCCGGTGAAATGCTGGATGAAGTCCGTAGCCAGGTCTTTGATGACCGCGTGTACGTCTTTACGCCAAAAGGCGACGTTGTAGACTTACCTGCGGGCTCCACGCCGCTCGATTTTGCTTACCACATTCATAGCGATGTGGGGCATCGATGCATTGGCGCGAAAATTGGCGGGCGCATCGTACCGTTTACCTACCAGCTGCAGATGGGCGATCAAATTGAAATTATCACCCAGAAACAGCCAAACCCAAGCCGCGACTGGCTGAATCCTAACCTTGGCTACGTAACCACCAGTCGTGGGCGTTCGAAGATCCACGCCTGGTTCCGTAAACAGGACCGCGACAAAAACATCCTTGCTGGTCGCCAGATCCTCGACGATGAGCTGGCGCATTTAGGTATCAGCCTGAAAGAGGCGGAAAAACACCTGCTGCCGCGCTACAGCTTCAATGAGCTGGACGAGTTGCTGGCGGCGATTGGTGGGGGAGACATCCGCCTCAACCAAATGGTGAACTTCCTGCAGGCGCAGTTTAATAAGCCAAGCGCTGCCGAACAGGATGCCGCCGCGCTGAAACAGCTTCAGCAGAAAACACAGGCACCGCAGAGCCGTCGTAAAGACGACGGTCGTGTGGTGGTGGAAGGGGTAGGTAACCTGATGCACCACATCGCCCGCTGCTGCCAGCCGATTCCAGGCGATGAGATTGTCGGGTTTATTACCCAGGGACGCGGTATTTCCGTGCACCGGGCGGATTGTGAACAGCTGGCTGAGCTGCGCTCCCATGCACCGGAACGTATTGTTGATGCAGTCTGGGGCGAAAGCTACTCGGCAGGGTATTCGCTGGTGGTTCGCGTCCAGGCCAACGATCGCAGCGGCTTGTTACGTGATATCACCACGATTCTCGCCAACGAGAAGGTGAACGTGCTGGGAGTTGCCAGCCGAAGTGATACAAAACAACAACTGGCCACCATCGATATGACCATCGAAATTTATAACCTGCAGGTGCTCGGGCGCGTGCTCGGCAAGCTGAACCAGGTACCGGATGTGATCGACGCACGTCGCTTGCACGGTAATTAATGATTTTGTAGGCCGGATAACCTTGTAGGCCTGATAAGACGCGTTAGCGTTGCCATCAGGCATTGCTATGTTGCCGGATGTCGGCTATCGCCTTATCCGGTCTACTGTATTGAAATTTCAGGACATTCCAATGAATCAAATCGACCGACTGCTCGGTATTATGCAGCGCCTGCGCGACCCGGAAAACGGCTGTCCGTGGGACAAAGAGCAGACATTCTCCACTATTGCCCCATACACCCTCGAAGAAACCTATGAAGTGCTGGACGCGATTGCGCGTGAAGATTTTGACGACCTGCGCGGAGAGCTGGGCGACCTGCTGTTCCAGGTGGTGTTTTACGCCCAGATGGCGCAGGAAGAAGGACGCTTCAACTTTGATGATATTTGTGCTGCGATAAGCGATAAACTTGAACGCCGTCATCCACATGTTTTTGCTGATGTTTCTGCCAGTAACAGTACTGAGGTTTTGACCCGTTGGGAAAAAATCAAAAGTGAAGAACGCGCCCAGAAGGCACAGCATTCCGCACTCGACGATATTCCCCGCAGTTTACCGGCATTAATGCGCGCCCAAAAAATCCAGAAACGCTGCTCAAATGTTGGCTTCGACTGGAAAACGTTAGGACCGGTTGTCGACAAGGTTTACGAAGAGATCGACGAAGTCATGTTTGAGGCTAAGCAGGCTGTTGTTGACCAGGCTAAACTGGAGGAGGAAATGGGCGATCTGCTATTTGCTACGGTTAATATGGCCCGGCATTTAGGCACTAAAGCAGAGACCGCATTGCAGAAAGCGAACGAGAAGTTTGAGCGGCGTTTTCGTGAAGTTGAGCGAATTGTGGCTTCGCGCGGTCTGGAAATGACTGGTGTTGATCTGGAAACTATGGAAGAAGTCTGGCAACAGGTAAAACGGCAGGAAATTGATCTCTAAGGGATTTCGTCGGTCAAGGGCGATTTGTGTGATTTTTTAAATAACAAGCGCTTGATTTACGTCAAAAACATTTACCCAAAAGAGGCTATTTTCTCTTCCCGTTATGTTGATGAAACACCTTGTATACTGCCTCTTCGAGTTATTCGAGTCGCAACAAGGCGGCGACTGAAAGAATCCCCAGGAACATAGAAATGCTATGTGACTGGGGTGAGTGAAGGAAGCCAACACCGGTGCGGCTTGAAGAACGAAGGAGAGGGGATAATGAAAGTTTGTGGCGCTCGTCATGTTCGGGTATACTACTTTCCCGTCTTGGTAATTCCATCGTTTCACCCTAACTTCTCAGGTCCAGCATGACAACGAACTATATTTTTGTGACCGGCGGGGTCGTATCCTCTCTGGGAAAAGGCATTGCCGCAGCCTCCCTGGCAGCCATTCTTGAAGCCCGTGGCCTCAATGTAACCATGATGAAACTGGATCCGTACATCAACGTCGATCCAGGTACTATGAGTCCAATCCAACACGGGGAAGTGTTCGTTACCGAAGACGGCGCTGAAACCGACCTGGACCTGGGTCACTATGAGCGTTTCATTCGTACCAAAATGAGCCGCCGCAACAACTTCACTACGGGTCGTATCTACTCCGACGTTCTGCGTAAAGAGCGCCGTGGCGACTACCTGGGCGCAACAGTTCAGGTTATCCCGCACATCACGAATGCCATTAAAGAGCGCGTTCTGGAAGGCGGTGAAGGTCATGATGTTGTTCTGGTCGAAATCGGCGGAACCGTTGGGGATATCGAATCTCTGCCGTTCCTTGAAGCGATTCGCCAGATGGCCGTAGAAATTGGCCGTGAGCACACGCTGTTTATGCATCTGACGCTGGTTCCGTACATGGCGGCGGCTGGTGAAGTCAAAACTAAACCGACTCAGCACTCTGTAAAAGAGCTGCTTTCTATCGGTATTCAGCCAGATATCCTGATTTGCCGCTCCGATCGCGCAGTTCCGGCTAATGAACGTGCAAAAATTGCATTGTTCTGTAACGTTCCGGAAAAAGCGGTGATTTCTCTGAAAGATGTCGATTCCATCTATAAAATCCCGGGCCTGTTGAAATCTCAGGGCCTTGACGATTATATTTGTAAACGATTCAGCTTGAACTGTCCGGAAGCTAATCTGTCAGAATGGGAACAGGTTATTTACGAAGAAGCGAATCCGGCAGGCGAAGTGACTATCGGTATGGTCGGCAAGTACATTGAACTGCCGGATGCCTATAAGTCAGTTATCGAAGCGCTGAAGCACGGTGGTCTGAAGAATCGTGTCACCGTCAACATCAAGCTGATCGATTCGCAAGATGTCGAAACGCGTGGCGTTGAGATCCTGAAAGGTCTTGATGCAATCCTGATCCCAGGCGGCTTCGGCTACCGTGGTGTTGAAGGTAAAATCGCGACGGCGCGCTTTGCGCGTGAGAACAATATTCCTTATCTGGGCATTTGCCTGGGTATGCAGGTTGCGTTGATTGAGTTTGCACGTAACGTAGTGGGTATGGATAACGCCAACTCCACGGAATTTGTGCCAGACTGTAAGTACCCGGTGGTGGCCCTGATTACCGAATGGCGCGATGAAGACGGCAACGTCGAAGTCCGTACCGAGAAGAGCGATCTGGGCGGCACAATGCGCCTTGGTGCGCAGCAGTGTCAGTTGAGCGACGATAGCCTGGTTCGTCAGCTGTACGGCGCGCCGACAATTGTTGAACGCCATCGCCACCGTTACGAAGTCAACAATATGCTGTTGAAACAGATTGAAGCTGCGGGTCTGCGTATTGCAGGCCGTTCCGGTGATGATCAGTTGGTCGAGATCATTGAGGTACCGAATCATCCGTGGTTCGTGGCCTGTCAGTTCCACCCGGAATTTACTTCCACGCCACGTGATGGGCACCCGCTGTTTGCCGGCTTTGTGAAAGCCGCCAGTGAACATCAGAAGCGTCAGGCGAAGTAAGAAGTAAATAAGTTAGAACGGCAATGCACCCATTAGGGTGCATTGTTTGTCTGGAGTTTTAGTTTAACTTGTACTGAGGAAAATCTAATGTCCAAAATCGTTAAAATCATCGGTCGTGAAATCATCGACTCCCGTGGTAACCCGACTGTTGAAGCCGAAGTACACCTGGAAGGTGGTTTCGTTGGTATGGCAGCAGCTCCGTCAGGTGCTTCTACTGGTTCCCGCGAAGCACTGGAACTGCGCGATGGCGACAAATCCCGTTTCATGGGTAAAGGCGTACTGAAAGCTGTTGCAGCTGTTAACGGCCCAATTGCTCAGGCTCTGCTGGGTAAAGATGCTAAAGATCAGGCTGGCATCGACAAGATCATGATCGATCTGGACGGTACTGAAAACAAATCCAACTTCGGTGCAAACGCCATCCTGGCTGTGTCCCTGGCTAACGCCAAAGCAGCAGCTGCTGCAAAAGGCCTGCCGCTGTATGCACACATCGCTGAACTGAACGGTACTCCGGGTAAATACTCCATGCCGGTTCCGATGATGAACATCATCAACGGTGGTGAGCACGCTGACAACAACGTCGACATCCAGGAATTCATGATTCAGCCGGTTGGCGCTAAGACTCTGAAAGAAGCCGTTCGTATGGGTTCTGAAGTGTTCCACAACCTGGCTAAAGTTCTGAAAGCTAAAGGTATGAACACTGCAGTTGGTGACGAAGGCGGCTATGCGCCGAACCTGGGTTCCAACGCTGAAGCTCTGGCTGTAATCGCTGAAGCGGTTAAAGCAGCTGGCTACGAGCTGGGCAAAGACATCACCCTGGCGATGGACTGTGCAGCTTCTGAATTCTACAAAGACGGTAAATACGTTCTGGCTGGCGAAGGCAACAAAGCATTCACCTCCGAAGAATTCACTCACTTCCTGGAAGAACTGACCAAACAGTACCCGATCGTGTCCATCGAAGATGGTCTGGACGAGTCTGACTGGGACGGTTTCGCATACCAGACTAAAGTACTGGGCGACAAAATCCAGCTGGTTGGTGACGATCTGTTCGTAACTAACACCAAGATCCTGAAAGAAGGCATCGAAAAAGGCATCGTTAACTCCATCCTGATCAAATTCAACCAGATCGGTTCTCTGACCGAAACTCTGGCTGCGATCAAAATGGCGAAAGACGCTGGCTACACCGCTGTCATCTCTCACCGTTCTGGCGAAACTGAAGACGCTACCATTGCTGACCTGGCTGTTGGTACCGCTGCAGGCCAGATCAAAACTGGTTCTATGAGCCGTTCTGACCGCGTTGCTAAGTACAACCAGCTGATTCGTATCGAAGAAGCTCTGGGTGAACAAGCACCGTACAACGGTCGTAAAGAGATCAAAGGTCAGGCGTAATCCTGTTCTTTAGCTCTTAACGTAAAAACCCGCTGCGGCGGGTTTTTTTATGTCTTTAAAGCAGCAACGGTAAGGTCGCGCTGGCGGTTTGCTGGCTCACATCACCGTACTTTTCATCCAGCGCAATCAGCGACGTGGTGAGAAGTTCTACCAACAGCATCACTCCCACCTTGGCGTTTAGCGCGCCAGCACTTAACGGACCTTCGGGTTTGGCTGCGACCAGTTGAATATCACTCAGCGAAGCCAACGGGCTGCGCGGCGTATTACTTAACGCCAGTACGCGCACGCCTTGCTTACGCGCCAGTTTAACGACATGCAGTAGATCGCGCGTCGAGCCTGAACTGGAAATCGCTACCACCAGCGAGTCTTTGTTAAGCGTTGTGGCGTTCATGGCTGCACGATGCATGTCACTGAACAATTGTGCAGGTTTGCCGAGGCGCAGGAGTTTGTAATGTAAATACTCACCCAGAATAGCGCTGGCCGCTACGCCATAAATCTGTACCGACTGGGCCTGATGCAGTGCCAAAGCGGCGGATTCCAGTAATGTCCTGTCGAGTAATTTTGCTGTGTCCTGCAGTGCTTGTACGGATTCATTGACCACATTGTCAATTTCATCCCCGCTGTGCTCTACCGGATGTCCTTGCTGGAGATCGAGTGCCAGCGCCATTTTGAATTCGTTATAACCCTTACACCCAAGTGCGCGGCACAGACGTGTGACGCTCGCCTCGCTGGTGTCGCTTTCACGGGCCAGTTCGGTAATCGTCAGGTAGACAACTTTTGCCGGATCGCTGAGCACAAACTCTCCCAGCTTCTGCTGTGTTCGGCTATATCCGTCAACGCCCTGGCGCAATCTCAGCAGCAGGTTTTCATTTTCTGACATGCAAAATCCTTAATGCGTTTATCTGTTGATAGTGTGGCGGAAAGCAGGGGAGAGATGCCAGTCATTTTAAAAAAGTATGATCGGCTTCCTGGGTTTTGATGATAATTTTCATTTTATATATTAAATATGGTAAAAATTTTCATCATTAATCGGGGAGATGAAAAAATGATGCAAATGTTTAGCGGCGCTTCATCGGGCGCATGGTTCGAAAAGGCACAGCGGTTCGGCAAATCGTTCATGCTGCCGATTGCGGTACTGCCCGCTGCGGGGCTGTTGTTAGGGATTGGCGGCGCGCTGTCGAATCCAAACACATTGACTGCTTATCCGTTTTTGGACGTTGACTGGTTACAGGCAATCTTCACGATCATGACCAGCGCAGGTTCTATTGTGTTTGCCAACCTGTCGGTGCTCTTTGCGGTGGGTGTTGCAGTAGGACTGGCTAAAACGGATAAAGGCACCGCCGGGCTTGCGGCATTGCTGGCATTTCTGGTGATGAACGCCACCATCAACGCTTTATTGACGCTCAACGGAACGCTGGCACACGAGAATCCCGGTGCCGTAGGCCAGGGGATGACGCTGGGTATTCAGACACTGGAAACGGGGGTGTTCGGTGGGGTGGTGATTGGGCTTGTCACCTGCGCGCTGCATAGCCGTTTCAATAAAGTCTCATTACCTCAGTTCCTTGGTTTCTTCAGCGGTTCGCGCTTTGTACCGATTATTAGCTCCCTTGCCGCGATTGTCGTGGGTGCGGTCATGACGGTGGTTTGGCCGCATTTCCAGAAACTCATTTTTGGACTGGGTGGTCTGGTGGATGCGACAGGCTATCTGGGGACGCTGTTGTACGGCTTCATCCTGCGTATGCTTGGCCCACTGGGTTTACACCATATCTTTTATTTGCCCTTCTGGACGACGGCGCTGGGCGGGAGTGAAATCGTCAACGGCCAGTTAGTTGAAGGTACGCAGCGTATTTTCTTCGCGCAACTTGCCGATCCGAATACGCAGCAGTTCTATGCGGGCACCTCGCGCTTTATGTCAGGGCGCTTCATCACCATGATGTTTGGCCTGCTTGGCGCATGTCTGGCGATGTACCACACCGCCAAGCCTGAGAACAGAAAACTTGTCGCTGGTCTGCTGTTGTCAGCTGCCCTGACCTCTTTCCTGACAGGGATCACTGAGCCTATCGAGTTCTCCTTCCTGTTTGTCGCACCCGTGTTATACGTCATTCACGCCTTCTTCGATGGTCTGGCGTTTATGATGGCGCATATTTTACATATCACCATCGGGCAAACCTTTTCGGGTGGGCTTATCGATTTCCTCCTTTTCGGCGTGCTACAGGGGGAAGCTAAAACCAACTGGATGTACGTCCCCATGGTGGGGATCCCGTGGTTCTTCCTTTACTACTTCACCTTCCGCTATTTGATTAACCGCTTTAACTGGTTGACACCAGGTCGTGAAAACGCAGCGCCGACTGAATCCGGCCTGCCGCAGAGTGAGCGAGCAGCGGCAGTGATCGCCGGGCTGGGAGGCAAAGAGAATCTGGAAGAGGTGGATTGTTGCGCCACACGCCTGCGCGTGACGGTGAAAGAGAGCAGCAAGGTCGATGAAGCGGCGCTGAAAGCGACCGGAGCGCGTGGCGTAATTATTCGCGGCAACGGGGTTCAGGTGATTTATGGCCCGCATGTCACCATCATTAAAAACGAAGTCGAAGAGATCTTATCGTAATGAAAACTGTACTGGATTCCCTGAAAGGTAAATTAATTGTCTCCTGTCAGGCGCTGGAAAATGAGCCCCTGCACAGCCCGTTTATTATGTCACGTATGGCGCTGGCGGCAGCGCAGGGCGGTGCGGTAGGTATTCGTGCGAACAGCGTGGTGGACATTCGCGCGATCAAAGAGAGCGTCTCCCTGCCGGTGATTGGGATTATCAAGCGTGATTATCCGGGTAGCGATGTGTTTATCACGGCCACTTTACAGGAAGTCGATGAACTGATGACCGTTGAGCCGGATATTATTGCTCTGGATGCGACAGCGCGCCCGCGCCCCGGTGGGCAAACGCTGGAAGAACTGGTCACGCAGATCCGTGCTCGCTATCCGTCCGTACTGCTGATGGCGGATATTGCCACCGTAGACGAAGCGGTGACCGCTGAGCGCCTGGGTTTTGACTGTGTGGGCACTACGCTCTACGGCTATACCGCTGATACTGCCGGGCATGTGCTGGCGGAAAACGACTGCGGTTTTTTACGTGATGTGTTGGCTGCGGTTAGCGTACCGGTTGTGGCGGAAGGGAACGTTGATACCCCTGAACGTGCTGCACGATGCCTGGCATTAGGCGCCCATACCGTGGTGGTTGGTGGGGCTATCACGCGTCCGCAGCAGATAACGGCACGCTTTGTCGCAGCGATCGCCTCGTAAAGCATCGATGGGGCATGATACTTTGGCGGGGATCTGCGATAATTATCGTTTATCCCCATATTGAGAGCGCTATGCAGTACCCGATTAACGAGATGTTCCAGACCCTGCAAGGTGAGGGTTACTTTACCGGCGTCCCCGCCATTTTTATTCGTTTACAGGGATGTCCGGTTGGCTGTGCCTGGTGCGATACCAAACACACCTGGGATAAGCTTGAGGATCGGGAAGTCTCCCTGTACAGCATCCTGGCCAAGACCAAAGAAAGCGATAAATGGGGTGCTGCGAGCAGCGAAGATCTGCTGGCGGTCATTTCGCGTCAGGGCTATACCGCCCGTCACGTGGTGATCACCGGTGGCGAGCCCTGCATTCATGACCTGATGCCGCTGACTGACCTGCTGGAAAAGAACGGCTTTAGCTGCCAGATTGAGACCAGCGGCACGCACGAAGTACGCTGTACGCCGAATACCTGGGTGACCGTATCGCCGAAGGTGAATATGCGCGGTGGCTATGATGTGCTGTCACAGGCGCTGGAGCGCGCGAATGAAATCAAGCATCCGGTTGGCCGTGTCCGCGATATTGAAGCGCTGGATGAACTACTGGCGACGTTGAGTGACGACAAACCGCGAATCATCGCCTTACAGCCAATCAGCCAGAAAGAAGATGCGACGCGTTTGTGCATTGATACCTGTATTGCGCGTAACTGGCGTCTGTCGATGCAGACCCATAAGTATCTGAATATTGCCTGATAACTGTGCCGGGGGCGTTTCGCTTACCCGGCCAGAGTTTGTTGCTCGTTGCTGGCCGGATAAGACGCATTGCCATCCGGCAAGCCTATAATCGCTCGCCGCGGTATACGCAGCCCGCTGTGCAGGTTTCTTTCACCATTACGGCACTCAGCAGAGGGACCACAGGTTTAACCTGATCCCAAATCCATTTGGCCAGCACTTCGCTGGTTGGATTTTCTAAGCCAGGAATATCGTTCAAATAGTAGTGATCGAGTCTGTCGTAAGTCGGCTTAAACGCGGCTTTTAACTCAGCAAAATCCATGATCCAACCGGTATGCGGATCGACTTCACCGGTAATTTCAAGACGCACCATAAATGAGTGACCATGCAGGCGGCCACACTTATGCCCTTCCGGTACATGCGGCAGGTGGTGAGCGGCTTCGAAGGTGAAATCTTTAAACAAGGTGGTGGACATTTTTTACTCTCAAGAATGCGAAAAACCGCGGTAGGGTACCGTAAAGAGCAAATTTTATCATTATTTATACACGTCATTCTTTAAGCTGCTTCTTTGTTGGCTGCCTTTGCTCGCCCCAGTCACTTACTCATGTAAGCTCCTGGGGACTTGCTCAGTTGCCGCCTCGATGCATCTTAAATTATTTAGTGTATAAAAGGATGCTCAGTACCAAAGCTACATATTCATACAACCAATATTGGTTAATTATTTATATATCAAATAGTTATATAATCTGTTTTGCTGTTAATAACTATAACTAAAACAGGTTAGTCCATTTGGTTATTTGTTATTTCCATCCCTTCTTTAATTGTTACTATCCCCGCCGTTAACCTTATCTTCAGTTTGGGTTTTATTGCTGAAATCCGCTTTGCTTACTGGAACATGACAACGCATGACGACACAGGCCCCACCTTCCGCTTTGCTACCGCTAAACCCGGAGCAACTGGCACGCCTTCAGGCGGCCACGACCGATTTCACTCCCGCACAGCTTGCGTGGGTTTCTGGCTATTTTTGGGGCGTGCTGAATCAGCAGCCTGGCAGCAATGTGGTGGCGACTGCGCCTGTCGCTGAAATGCCTGGCATTACGCTTATCTCCGCCTCGCAAACTGGTAATGCGCGTCGTGTGGCGGAAGCCCTGCGCGATGATCTGATCGCCGCGAAGCTCAACGTCACTCTCATCAACGCTGGCGACTATAAATTCAAACAAATCGCCAATGAAAAACTGCTGATCGTGGTGGCGTCGACGCAAGGGGAAGGTGAACCGGCGGAAGAAGCCGTGGCGTTGCATAAATTCCTGTTCTCGAAAAAAGCGCCGAAGCTTGATAACACCGCTTTTGCCGTATTTGGTCTTGGCGATACCTCTTATGAGTTTTTCTGCCAGGCAGGAAAAGACTTCGATGCGAAACTGGCTGAGCTGGGCGGTGAACGTCTGCTCGACCGCGTCGACGCCGACGTCGAATACCAGGCCGCCGCCGCGCAGTGGCGTGCTCGTCTGGTTGATGTCCTGAAAGCGCGTGCGCCTGCGGCACCGTCTGTGCAAGTTGCCGCCAGCGGTGCAGTAAATGAAGTACACACCAGCCCATACACCAAAGAAGCGCCACTGACGGCGTCCCTTGCGGTGAATCAGAAAATTACCGGCCGCGACTCTGAAAAAGATGTGCGCCATATTGAAATTGATTTAGGCGATTCCGGACTGCGTTATCAGCCGGGCGATGCGCTGGGCGTCTGGTATCAGAATGACCCGGCTCTGGTTAAAGAGCTGGTTGAACTGCTGTGGCTGAAAGGTGATGAGCCGGTCACGGTTGAAGGCAAAACCCTGTCGCTCGCTGAAGCGTTGCAGTGGCATTTCGAGCTGACGGTTAACACCGGCAATATCGTAGAAAACTATGCCACCTTAACCCGCAGCGAAACTTTGCTGCCGTTAGTGGGTGACAAAGTACAGTTGCAGCATTACGCCGCAACCACGCCCATCGTCGATATGGTGCGCTTCTCTCCGGCGCAACTGGATGCTCAGGCGTTAGTTGATCTTCTGCGTCCGCTGACGCCGCGTTTGTACTCCATTGCTTCTTCTCAGGCGGAAGTGGAAAGCGAAGTGCACGTCACCGTGGGCGTGGTGCGTTATGAGATAGAAGGTCGCGCCCGTGCTGGTGGTGCTTCCAGTTTCCTCGCCGACCGCGTGGAAGAAGAAGGTGAAGTTCGCGTGTTCATTGAACACAACGACAACTTCCGTCTGCCGGCGAACCCACAGACGCCGGTAATTATGATTGGACCGGGTACGGGGATTGCGCCGTTCCGTGCATTCATGCAGCAACGTGCGGCTGACGGAGCCGAAGGCAAAAACTGGCTGTTTTTTGGTAACCCACACTTTACCGAAGATTTCCTGTATCAGGTGGAATGGCAGCGTTACGTCAAAGAGGGCGTACTGAGCCGTATCGATCTCGCCTGGTCCCGCGATCAAAAAGAAAAAGTCTACGTACAAGATAAACTGCGCCAACAGGGCGCGGAACTGTGGCGCTGGATTAACGACGGTGCGCACATTTATGTCTGCGGCGACGCCAATCGCATGGCGAAAGACGTTGAGCAGGCGTTGTTGGAAGTGATTGCCGAATTCGGTGGTATGGATATCGAAGCGGCGGATGAATTTTTAAGTGAGCTGCGCATTGAGCGCCGTTATCAGCGAGATGTCTACTAATGAGCGAAAAACATCCAGGACCATTGGTGGTCGAAGGCAAACTGTCCGACGCTGAGCGTATGAAGCTGGAAAGCAACTATCTGCGCGGTACCATTGCCGAAGATTTAAACGACGGCCTGACCGGCGGGTTTAAAGGCGACAACTTCCTGCTGATCCGTTTTCACGGTATGTACCAGCAGGACGACCGCGATATCCGCGCCGAACGTGCCGAGCAAAAGCTGGAGCCGCGTCACGCGATGCTGCTGCGCTGTCGTCTGCCGGGTGGGGTGATCACCACCAAACAGTGGCAGGCGATCGACAAGTTCGCCCATGACAACACCATATACGGCAGCATTCGTCTGACCAACCGTCAGACCTTCCAGTTTCACGGTATTCTGAAGAAGAACGTTAAGCCGGTACACCAGATGCTGCATTCAGTCGGGCTTGACGCTCTGGCGACCGCCAACGACATGAACCGTAACGTGCTATGCACCTCGAATCCGTATGAATCTGAGCTGCATGCCGAAGCCTATGAATGGGCGAAGAAAATTTCCGAGCACCTGTTGCCGCGCACCCGCGCCTATGCAGAGATCTGGCTCGATCAGGAAAAAGTCGCGACCACCGACGAAGAGCCGATCCTCGGTCAAACCTATCTGCCGCGTAAGTTTAAAACCACGGTCGTGATCCCACCGCAGAACGACATCGATCTGCACGCCAACGACATGAACTTTGTGGCGATTGCGGAAAACGGCAAGCTGGTGGGCTTTAACCTGCTGGTGGGCGGTGGTTTGTCGATTGAGCACGGCAACAAGAAAACCTATGCCCGTACGGCAAGCGAGTTTGGTTATCTGCCGC
Source organism: Citrobacter sp. Cpo091 (assembly GCF_030332645.1). Taxonomy (NCBI): domain Bacteria; kingdom Pseudomonadati; phylum Pseudomonadota; class Gammaproteobacteria; order Enterobacterales; family Enterobacteriaceae; genus Citrobacter; species Citrobacter sp. Cpo091. Next base: position 50,643 of record NZ_JAOWHL010000037.1, on the reverse strand, counting down.
TTGAGCATACGCTGGCCGTGGCGGAGGCTGTGGTGACCACGCAGCGTGACTGGGGTAACCGTACCGATCGTAAAAACGCGAAAACCAAATACACGCTGGAACGCGTAGGCGTTGAGACCTTTAAAGCTGAAGTTGAGCGCCGGGCGGGGATCAAGTTTGAGCCGATCCGTCCGTACGAGTTTACCGGTCGCGGCGATCGTATCGGCTGGGTGAAAGGGATCGACAATAAATGGCATCTGACGTTGTTTATTGAAAACGGCCGTATCCTCGATTATCCGGGCCGACCGCTGAAAACCGGTCTGCTTGAGATCGCGAAGATCCACAAAGGTGAGTTCCGCATTACCGCGAACCAGAACCTGATCATTGCCGGTGTTCCTGAGAGTGAAAAGGCGAAGATCGAGAAGATTGCGCAGAAGAGTGGCTTAATGAACGCGGTCACTCCGCAGCGTGAAAACTCGATGGCCTGCGTCTCGTTCCCGACCTGTCCGCTGGCGATGGCGGAAGCCGAGCGCTTCCTGCCAACGTTTATCGACAACATCGACACGCTGATGGCGAAGCACAGCCTGAGTGATGAAAACATTGTCATGCGTGTGACCGGCTGCCCGAACGGTTGTGGTCGTGCGATGCTGGCGGAAGTTGGTCTGGTGGGTAAAGCTCCTGGGCGTTACAACCTCCATTTAGGGGGCAACCGTATCGGAACCCGTATTCCCCGGATGTTTAAAGAGAACATCACCGAGCCGGAAATTCTGGCATCGCTGGATGAACTGATTGGGCGCTGGGCGAAAGAGCGCGAAGCGGGTGAAGGCTTCGGTGACTTTACGGTGCGGGCGGGCATTATTCGCCCGGTGCTCGATCCCGCCCGGGATTTCTGGGAATAATGTGAAATTGACTTATCGGGTCTGCTGAATCGGTAGGCCTGATAAGCGCAGCGCCATCAGGCAAGGCAAACAGTGAGGAACTTATGTCCAAACTCGATCTCAACGCGTTGAACGAACTGCCGAAAGTTGAACGCGTTATGGCGTTGGCACAAACCAACGACCAACTGGAAAAATTGAGCGCCGAGGATCGCGTAGCGTGGGCGCTGGAAAACCTGCCTGGTGAATATGTACTGTCATCAAGTTTTGGTATCCAGGCGGCAGTGAGCCTGCATCTGGTAAATCAGATTCGCCCGGATATCCCGGTGATTCTCACCGATACTGGCTACCTGTTCCCGGAAACCTATCAGTTTATTGATGAGTTAACGGACAAGCTTAAGCTTAATTTGCAAGTCTACCGGGCAAAGGAAAGTGCGGCCTGGCAGGAAGCACGCTACGGCAAACTGTGGGAGCAGGGCGTTGAAGGCATTGAAAAATACAATGACATCAACAAGGTCGAGCCGATGAACCGGGCGCTGCAGGAGCTGAACGCGCAAACCTGGTTTGCCGGTCTGCGTCGAGAGCAATCGGGCAGTCGTGCGCATTTGCCGGTGCTGGCTATCCAGCGCGGCATGTTTAAAGTTCTCCCAATCATCGACTGGGATAACCGTACGGTTTACCAGTATCTGCAAAAACACGGTTTGAAATACCACCCGTTGTGGGATCAGGGCTATCTGTCGGTAGGCGATACCCACACCACCCGCAAATGGGAGCCGGGTATGGCGGAAGAAGAGACGCGCTTCTTCGGATTGAAGCGTGAGTGCGGACTGCACGAAGGGTAACAGGAAAGTGGTCCGGTAAGATTTACATCCTACCGGACCACTTCTTCAGGATTTACCCGCTTTTGCCAGTTCTTTTACCAGTGGCAGCATAATGCGTACCACGTCGCGGCTACGGTGCTCTATCCGGCCTGGTAACGCTTTATCAATGTGCTGCTGGTTATCCAGTCGCACATCGTGCCAGCTGTTGCCTGCCGGGAATGAGGCGCTTTTGGCGCGCTGTTGATAGCCATCTTTCTTGCCCAGGTTCCAGTTGGTCGCTTCAACTGAAAGAACGGCAATCCCCGCGTTGTCGAAGACCTCTGCATCGTTACAACATCCAGTGCCTTTCGGATAGTCTTTGTTCAGACCTGGATTGGTGCTGGCAACGATACCGCGGCTGTGCGCGATAGCCAGTGCCCGGTCGCGCGTCAGTTTTCGCACCGCTTCCGGGGTTTTCTTACCGCTATTGAAATAGAGCTTATCGCCGACGATCAGGTTATCGAGGTTGATAACCAGCAGCGTGTTTTTCTTCTCGGCGGCGCTCATTCGCTTCAGGATGTTCTCCGCGCCCAGTTTGCCTTCTTCCTCGCCGCTGGTGGCGATAAATCGAATACCGTACTGCGTCGGCACGTTTTTGAGTTTTTCCGCCAGTTCAAGCATTACGCCAACACCTGCGGCGTTGTCATCGATACCTTGCAGGGTTAATCCACCCAGATTGGCATCGGAGTCGGCGTCGCTTTGTGCGGCGTAGGTGTCGAGGTGCGCCATAATAATAATTTGCTGCGGCGCTTTGCCTTCATGTGCAGCAATAACGGTGCTTCCCGTTACGTTATGCCAGTTTTTACGGTTATCTTTGGCGGTATAAACATAACGGCTATTAAACGTCCGAATATCGCTGCTATAACCCATCTGCTGAAATTGTTGACGTATATAATCAGCAGACAACATTTCTGCCGGAGATCCCGTCACGCGGCCTGGGAAAAACGTTGCGATATATCGAGCCTGGGTATTTGCGATATCTCCGGGCTTCGAAGATGTTGCCTGTGCGGGAAGGATGAAGCACGCGCCGAGCGCCATGGCTGCAAGAAGGTGGCGCAATGCGAGAAACATGATGAGTCCTTAAATACCAAGCAGAAATTTTCAGCCGCTAGTATGAAACCGTGATCGAGGTAAAACAATTTCATTTGCTCCTAAATGCCCGAATTCCGGTAGCTTAAGCACTTTTTGATATTTGCTTTTCCGGATCGTTATTCCTTTGAGGAACTACTCATTCCAATTCGTAATTTCATTCGCCCTCTTGCCCTCCCTATAGTCAGGTTATCTGAGCATCGTTAGCAAAATAACGGCATTACATAGGAACGGTTATGGATCAAAAACGACTTACCCACCTGAGGCAACTGGAAGCGGAAAGCATCCATATCATTCGTGAGGTGGCCGCCGAGTTTTCTAATCCGGTGATGATGTATTCCATCGGCAAAGATTCCAGCGTAATGCTGCATCTGGCGCGTAAAGCGTTTTATCCGGGCACGCTGCCGTTCCCATTGCTGCACGTTGATACCGGCTGGAAATTCAGCGAAATGTACGAGTTTCGTGACCGCACGGCGAAAGCCTACGGCTGCGAACTGCTGGTGCATAAAAACCCGGAAGGGGTGGCGATGGGTATCAACCCGTTTGTCCACGGTAGCGCCAAGCATACCGACATTATGAAAACTGAAGGGCTGAAGCAGGCACTGAATAAATACGGTTTCGATGCCGCGTTTGGCGGTGCTCGTCGTGACGAAGAGAAATCGCGTGCCAAAGAGCGTATTTACTCTTTCCGCGATCGTTTTCATCGCTGGGATCCTAAAAATCAGCGCCCGGAGCTGTGGCACAACTACAACGGGCAGATTAACAAAGGCGAAAGCATTCGCGTCTTCCCGCTCTCTAACTGGACTGAACAGGATATCTGGCAGTACATCTGGCTGGAAAATATCGACATCGTGCCGCTGTATCTGGCGGCGGAACGTCCGGTGCTGGAACGCGACGGCATGCTGATGATGATTGATGACGACAGAATCGATCTGCAACCCGGTGAAGTGATTAAAAAACGCATGGTGCGTTTCCGTACGCTCGGTTGCTGGCCGCTGACAGGCGCGGTGGAGTCGAATGCGCAGACGCTGCCGGAAATTATCGAAGAGATGCTGGTTTCAACCACCAGTGAACGTCAGGGCCGCGTGATTGACCGCGACCAGGCGGGCTCCATGGAGCTGAAGAAACGTCAGGGGTATTTCTAAGGAGCCGCCATGAACACGACACTTGCACAACAAATTGCTAATGAAGGCGGCGTTGAAGCCTGGATGGTTGCCCAGCAACACAAAAGTCTGCTGCGCTTTTTAACCTGCGGTAGCGTGGATGATGGGAAAAGTACCCTGATTGGCCGCCTGCTGCACGACACGCGTCAGATTTATGAAGACCAGCTTTCATCGCTGCACAATGACAGTAAACGTCACGGCACTCAGGGCGAAAAGCTTGATCTGGCGTTATTGGTTGACGGCTTGCAGGCCGAGCGCGAGCAGGGCATCACCATCGACGTGGCGTATCGTTATTTCTCTACCGAGAAGCGTAAATTTATTATTGCGGACACTCCCGGGCATGAGCAGTACACCCGTAACATGGCGACCGGTGCGTCGACCTGCGACCTGGCGATCCTACTGATCGATGCGCGTAAAGGCGTGCTGGATCAGACTCGTCGTCATAGCTTTATCTCCACGCTGCTTGGGATCAAACACCTGGTAGTGGCGATCAACAAAATGGATCTGGTGGACTTTAGCGAAGAGACATTTAACCGCATTCGCGAAGACTATCTTACTTTTGCTGAACAACTGCCGGGCAACCTGGATATCCGGTTTGTGCCGCTCTCTGCGCTGGAAGGTGACAACGTGGCTTCGCAAAGCGCCAGTATGCCGTGGTACAGCGGTCCGACGCTGCTGGAAGTGCTGGAAACCGTTGAGATCCAGCGCATTGTTGATACTCAGCCGATGCGCTTCCCGGTGCAGTATGTGAACCGACCGAATCTGGATTTCCGTGGTTATGCCGGAACGCTGGCCTCCGGTAGCGTGAAGGTTGGACAGCGCGTCAAAGTGTTGCCGTCCGGCGTGGAGTCGAGCGTGGCGCGAATCGTAACCTTTGATGGCGATTTACAGGAAGCGCATGCGGGTGAAGCGATCACCCTGGTGCTGAAAGATGAGATCGATATCAGCCGGGGCGACCTGCTGCTTGATGCCGGTGAAACGCTGCCGACAGTACAAAGCGCTGCAGTTGATGTGGTGTGGATGGCGGAACAACCGTTGTCGCCCGGGCAGAGCTACGACATAAAAGTCGCAGGCAAGAAGACCCGCGCACGCGTTGATAGCGTGCAGTATCAGGTCGATATAAACAACCTGACCCAACGTGACGTTGAAGCGCTGCCGCTGAACGGCATCGGTCTGGTTAATCTGACTTTTGATGAGCCGCTGGTGCTGGATACCTATCAGCAGAATCCGGTTACGGGCGGGCTGATTATCATTGACCGCCTGACTAACGTTACCGTTGGCGCGGGACTGGTGCGTGAGCCAATCGTCCAGGAACTTGCCACAGCTTCTCAGTTCAGCGCGTTTGAGCTGGAGCTTAATGCACTGGTGCGTCGCCACTTCCCACACTGGGGTGCGCGCGATCTGCTGGGAGGAAAATAATGGCGCTGCATGACGAAAACGTCGTCTGGCATACCCATCCTGTTACACCGCAACAGCGGGAACAACGCCACGGTCATCGTGGTGTTGTGCTGTGGTTTACCGGGCTGTCAGGTTCCGGTAAATCCACGGTAGCAGGGGCGCTGGAAGAAGCGCTGCATAAGCTAGGGGTGAGCACCTATCTGCTGGATGGCGATAACGTGCGTCACGGTCTGTGCAGCGATCTTGGGTTTAGCGATGCCGATCGCAAGGAGAATATTCGTCGGGTTGGTGAAGTGGCTAACCTGATGGTAGACGCCGGCCTGGTGGTGTTGACTGCGTTTATCTCTCCACATCGCGCCGAGCGAAAAATGGTTCGCGAGCGCATGGGTGAAGGGCGTTTTATTGAGGTTTTTGTCGATACGCCATTAGCAACGTGCGAAGCTCGCGATCCAAAAGGGCTGTATAAAAAAGCGCGTGCGGGAGAGTTGCGCAATTTCACCGGAATTGACTCGGTTTACGAAGCGCCTGAATCGCCAGAGATTCATCTTGATGGTGAACAATTGGTAACAAATTTGGTTCCTCAATTATTAGACCTGCTGAGGCAGGAAGATATTATCAGATCCTGAGACACCCGAGCTTGCACGCCCGGTCAGTCACGGTCACAGGATTAGATATGCGTAACAGCCATAACATTACTATTACAGAGTCAGATACCTTCGCCGCCGACGACGAAACTACCTGGTCACTCCCAGGAGCCGTGGTCGGTTTTGTCGCGTGGTTGCTGGCGCTGGGATTCCCGTGTCTGATGTATGGCCCTAACACACTGTTTTTCTTCCTCTATACCTGGCCCTTTTTCCTTGCGTTGTTGCCCGTGGCGATTGTCGCGGGTATTGCTCTGCATTCGCTATTGAAGGGGAGATTGCTGCTGAGTATTGCCTGTACCCTGCTGGTGGTTGGCGCAATGTTTGGCGCACTGTTCCTGTGGCTACTGGGTTAGGCATACATCCTTTCACGCGATCGCCGCTGTTGTTCACTGTCTGGCCATAATTCAAACCGTAACCAACAATGAGATTATGTTCTCCTTACATGGGGTATACGTAACAACGGGCAAATGTGGTACATTTGCCCGCGTTGTCGCGGCATTCCCGTCCGTTGATGTAAAGTTGTCAGCGGAGTTTATGGGATGTTGATGCCGTTTTTCAGGGGGCAGGATGGGTAAACTTACGTTGCTGTTGCTGGCTTTATTAGTCTGGCTACAGTATTCGCTGTGGTTCGGTAAGAACGGCATACATGACTATAGTCGCGTCAACGATGATGTTGCGGCGCAGCAAGCTACAAACGCGAAACTGAAAGCGCGTAACGATCAGCTTTTTGCCGAAATTGACGATCTCAATGGCGGGCAAGAGGCTATCGAAGAGCGCGCGCGTAACGAACTCAGTATGACTAAGCCAGGCGAAACCTTTTATCGTCTGGTGCCTGACGCGTCTAAACGCGCTCAGACTGCAGGGCAAAACAATCGATAAACCGTCCAGGGATTTAACATGGCAGCCACTTTAATGGACGTTTGCGCCGTGGTGCCGGCTGCCGGGTTTGGCCGCCGAATGCAAACAGAGTGTCCTAAGCAGTACCTCTCTATTGGCAATAAAACCATTCTCGAACACTCGGTTGATGCGCTGCTGGCTCATCCCCGGGTGACGCGAGTCGTCATCGCTATTAGCCCAGGCGACAGTCGCTTTGCCCAACTTCCACTCGCAGCGCACCCGCAAATTACCGTGGTGGATGGTGGCAACGAGCGTGCCGATTCTGTCCTTGCTGGTTTGCAAGCCGCAGGTGAGGCCAGTTGGGTACTGGTGCATGATGCCGCGCGTCCGTGCCTGCATCAGGAAGATTTATCTCGTTTGCTGGCAATAAGTGAAACCAGCCGCATCGGTGGGATCCTTGCCGCGCCGGTGCGCGACACGATGAAACGCGCGGAGCCGGGCCGAACAGACATCGCCCATACGGTCGATCGCACCGATTTATGGCATGCGTTGACGCCGCAGTTTTTCCCTCGCGAGCTGTTGCATGACTGTCTGACCCGTGCGCTAAACGAAGGCGCAACCATTACGGACGAAGCCTCGGCGCTTGAATATTGCGGTTTTCATCCGCTGCTGGTCGAAGGACGCGCTGACAACATCAAAGTCACCCGCCCGGAAGACCTGGCGCTGGCGGAATTTTATCTGACCCGAACTATCTAGATACATCATTCTTCAGGCTGCCTGGAGATGTTGTGTATATCAGGAGAAGGCATAATGCGAATTGGACACGGTTTCGACGTACACGCTTTTGGCGGAGTTGGCCCAATTATCATTGGTGGTGTGCGCATCCCGTATGAAAAAGGATTGCTGGCGCATTCTGATGGCGACGTGGCGTTACACGCGTTAACCGATGCACTGCTGGGCGCGGCTGCGCTGGGGGATATCGGTAAACTCTTCCCGGACACCGACCCGGCCTTTAAAGGTGCAGATAGTCGTGAATTATTGCGAGAAGCCTGGCGGCGTATTCAGGCCAAAGGCTATACGCTTGGTAATGTGGATGTGACGATTATTGCTCAGGCGCCGAAGATGCTGCCGCACATTCCGCAAATGCGCGTGTTTATTGCCGAAGATCTCGGCTGCCATATGGATGATGTTAACGTGAAAGCGACCACCACGGAAAAACTCGGTTTTACCGGGCGTGGGGAAGGGATTGCCTGTGAAGCGGTGGCGCTACTCCTTAAGGCAACGAAATGACTGCGTTTGAAGATCTGACGTATCTCCATGGCAAACCACTGGGCCATGGCGTCCTGAAAGCGAATCCGGAAGACTTTGTCGTCGTCGAAGATTTAGGCTTCGAACCGGATGGCGAAGGCGAGCACGTTCTGGTGCGCATTTTGAAAAACGGCTGTAATACCCGTTTTGTGGCTGACGCGCTGGCGAAGTTCCTGAAAATTCATGCCCGCGAAGTGAGCTTTGCCGGGCAGAAAGATAAGCATGCGGTCACGGAACAGTGGCTGTGCGCGCGCGTACCCGGCAATGCGATGCCTGATTTAAGCAAATTTGAGCTTGAAGGCTGTAAAGTGCTGGAGTACGCGCGCCACAAGCGTAAGCTGCGTTTAGGGGCGCTGAAAGGCAACGAATTTACGCTGGTGCTGCGTGAAGTGAGCGAGCGAAATGACGTTGAAGCGCGTTTGCAGGCGATTAGCGAGCGCGGCGTACCGAACTATTTTGGCGCTCAGCGTTTTGGTATTGGCGGCAGCAACCTGCAAGGGGCGCTGCGTTGGGCGCAAAGCGATGCGCCGGTGCGCGATCGCAATAAGCGCAGTTTTTGGTTGTCGGCGGCCCGTAGTGCGTTGTTTAATCAGATAGTCAGTGAACGCTTGAAAAAAACAGACTTTAATCAAGTTGTTGACGGCGATGCGCTACAATTGTCGGGACGCGGAAGTTGGTTTGTCGCCACGCAGGAAGAACAGACCGAATTACAGCGTCGCGTCGATGATAAAGAATTGATGATTACAGCAGCATTACCGGGCAGCGGTGAGTGGGGAACTCAGCGCGACGCACTGGCGTTTGAAGAAGCCGCTATTGCTGATGAAACCGCGCTGCAGTCGCTGTTGTTGCGCGAGAAAGTCGACGCATCGCGTCGTGCTATGTTGCTGTATCCACAACAATTAAGCTGGAACTGGTGGGATGACGTAACCGTTGAGTTACGTTTCTGGCTACCGGCAGGTAGCTTCGCCACCAGTGTTGTAAGGGAACTTATTAACACAATGGGTGATTATGCGTATATTGCTGAGTAACGATGATGGGGTCCACGCACCCGGTATACAAACGCTGGCGAAAGCGCTGCGTGAGTTTGCTGACGTACAGGTGGTTGCCCCGGATCGTAACCGCAGTGGCGCGTCTAACTCGCTGACGCTGGAATCCTCACTTCGCACGTTCACCTATGATAACGGTGATATCGCCGTACAAATGGGTACACCTACCGATTGCGTCTATCTGGGCGTGAACGCATTAATGCGTCCGCGTCCGGACATTGTCGTGTCTGGTATTAACGCAGGTCCTAATCTGGGCGATGATGTTATCTATTCCGGTACCGTTGCGGCGGCGATGGAAGGTCGTCACCTGGGCTTTCCTGCGCTGGCGGTCTCACTTGATGGGCATAAACACTACGATACTGCTGCCGCAGTAACCTGCCGTATCTTACGGGCGCTGAGTCGCGAACCGCTGCGCACCGGGCGCATTTTGAATATCAACGTGCCGGATTTACCGCTGGATCAGATTAAAGGTATCCGCGTCACCCGCTGCGGTAGCCGCCATCCTGCGGATCAGGTGATCCCACAGCAGGACCCGCGCGGTAATACGCTGTACTGGATCGGGCCGCCGGGCGAAAAGTGCGACGCTGGACCGGATACTGATTTTGCCGCTGTCGATGAAGGCTATGTTTCCATTACGCCGCTGCATGTCGATTTAACCGCCTACGGCGCGCATGAAGTTGTTTCTGACTGGTTAGACAGCGTGGGAGCCGACACGCAATGGTAAGCAGACGCGTACACACTCTTCTTGAACAATTACGTGCGCAGGGCATCAGAGATGAGCTTGTTCTCGATGCACTTGCCGCCGTGCCGCGCGAAAAATTCATTGATGAGGCGTTTGAACATAAGGCCTGGGACAATATTGCCCTGCCGATTGGTCAGGGGCAGACGATTTCGCAGCCCTATATGGTTGCGCGGATGACCGAGCTGCTTGAGTTAACGCCGCAGTCCCGGGTGCTGGAAATTGGTACCGGCTCTGGCTACCAAACGGCGATTCTGGCGCACCTGGTGCATCATGTGTGCTCTGTTGAGCGCATTAAAGGTTTGCAGTGGCAGGCGCGTCGTCGACTTAAACAGCTTGATTTACATAATGTTTCTACCCGTCATGGTGATGGATGGCAGGGCTGGCAAGCGCGAGCCCCGTTTGACGCTATCATTGTTACGGCAGCGCCGCCTGAGATCCCAACTGCGCTAATGATGCAGTTGGATGAAGGCGGCATTCTCGTCTTACCCGTGGGCGACGAGCACCAGTTTCTGAAACGGGTGCGTCGTCGGGGAGGCGAATTTATTATCGATACCGTGGAGGCCGTACGTTTCGTTCCCTTAGTAAAAGGGGAGCTTGCGTAGATACAGGCAATGAATACCTGGAGTTTTCCTGGATATTCTGGAATTAGTAAGCGTATCGTGGTCACGTTTCCAGTGCCCAGTCCGATGCCTTGCACGGTGATTACGTCACTGGTTTTAACCAAATTTTCCTGGGGGATAAATGAGCGCGGGAAGCCACAAATTTACCGTTCGCCGCATTGCGGCATTGTCACTGGTTTCATTATGGCTGGCAGGTTGTTCAAATACCTCGAATCCACCTGCACCGGTCAGTTCCGTTGATGGCGGTGCATCAACGAACACCAATTCCGGCATGCTGATTACGCCTCCACCAAAAATGGGCTCGACGTCGACAGTACAGCAAACGCCACAGATCCAGCCGGTGCAGCGTCCGACCACACAGTCAACACAGATCCAGCCTGTCGCGGAACAGCCTGTTCAGATGGAAAACGGTCGTATTGTGTACAACCGTAAGTATGGGAACATTCCGAAAGGTAGCTATACGGGCGGCAGTACCTATACTGTTAAGAAAGGCGATACCCTTTTCTATATCGCCTGGATTACCGGGAACGATTTCCGTGATCTCGCACAACGCAATAACGTTCCGGCCCCGTATGGCCTGAATGTCGGTCAAACTCTGCAAGTGGGCAACGCGTCGGGTACACCGATTACTGGTGGGAATGCCATCACCCAGGCGGATGCAGCACAGCAAGGAGTTGTGACCAACCCTGCACAAAATTCCACCGTTGCTGTTGCTTCGAAACCAACAATTACGTATTCTGAGGATTCAGGTGAACAAAGTGCTAATAAAATGTTGCCGAACAACAAGCCTGCTGGGACCGTTGTCACAGCGCCTGTAACGGCTCCAGCAGTTAGCGCAACCGAATCAACTGCAAGCTCAACGTCAACCAGCTCGCCAATCTCTACCTGGCGCTGGCCGACTGACGGCAAAGTAATCGAAAACTTCGCGGCTACTGAAGGTGGCAATAAAGGGATCGATATTGCAGGCAGTAAAGGACAGGCTATTGTCGCGACCGCAGATGGACGCGTCGTATATGCCGGTAACGCACTGCGCGGTTACGGTAATCTTATTATCATCAAACATAACGATGATTACCTGAGTGCCTACGCCCATAACGATACAATGCTGGTCCGGGAACAACAAGAAATCAAGGCGGGGCAGAAAATAGCTACCATGGGTAGCACCGGAACCAGTTCAACACGCTTGCATTTTGAAATTCGTTACAAGGGGAAATCCGTAAACCCGCTGCGCTATTTACCGCAGCGATAATTCGGCGGAACCAGGCTTTCACGTGCTAGTTCCGTTAGGGATCACGGGTAGGAGCCACCTTTATGAGTCAGAATACGCTGAAAGTTCATGATTTAAATGAAGATGCGGAATTTGATGAGAACGGAGTAGAGGCTTTTGATGAAAAAGCCTTGAGTGAAGAGGAACCCAGTGATAACGACCTGGCTGAAGAAGAGCTGTTATCGCAGGGGGCCACACAGCGTGTGTTGGACGCGACTCAGCTTTACCTTGGTGAGATTGGTTATTCACCACTGTTAACAGCCGAAGAAGAAGTTTATTTTGCGCGTCGCGCACTGCGTGGGGATGTCGCATCCCGCCGTCGCATGATTGAAAGTAACCTGCGTCTGGTGGTGAAAATTGCTCGTCGTTATGGCAATCGTGGTCTGGCATTGCTGGACCTGATTGAAGAGGGCAATCTGGGACTGATCCGTGCAGTCGAGAAGTTTGACCCGGAACGCGGGTTCCGCTTCTCAACATACGCAACCTGGTGGATCCGCCAGACGATCGAACGGGCGATTATGAACCAAACCCGTACGATCCGACTGCCGATTCATATTGTAAAAGAGCTGAACGTCTATCTGCGTACCGCGCGTGAGTTGTCGCATAAACTGGACCACGAACCGAGCGCAGAAGAGATTGCTGAACAACTGGATAAACCGGTTGATGACGTCAGCCGTATGCTCCGACTCAACGAGCGTATTACCTCGGTAGACACCCCGCTGGGTGGCGATTCCGAAAAAGCGTTGCTGGATATTCTGGCCGATGAAAAGGAAAACGGCCCGGAAGACACCACGCAAGACGATGATATGAAACAGAGCATCGTCAAATGGCTGTTCGAACTGAACGCCAAACAGCGTGAAGTGCTGGCACGTCGTTTTGGTCTGCTGGGGTACGAAGCTGCGACACTGGAAGATGTGGGCCGTGAAATTGGTCTCACCCGTGAACGTGTTCGCCAGATTCAGGTTGAAGGTCTGCGTCGTCTGCGTGAAATCCTGCAGACTCAGGGACTGAATATCGAAGCGCTTTTCCGCGAGTAAGCACAAGTTCTATCAAGAAAGGCCAGTCTCATTGGGACTGGCCTTTTTCTATGTTTGTTGCCTGATGGCACTGCGTTTATCAGGCCTACGGGGAGCAGGACTTTGTAGGCCGGATAAGACATTTATGTCGCCATCCGGCAGATTAGTTCATCATCTTACGCACCAGACGTGTGAACTGCTCGCGTTCTTCTTCGCTAAGTCTGCCCAGAAACTCATCATCCACGCTATCGCCTAACGGAGTTGCGCTGGCCAGTAATGCTTCTCCTTGCGCGGTCAAATAAACAAACCGTCGACGCTTATCTGCCGGGTCATGTTCACGCCTGACCAGCTCCCGTTTTTCCATTCGGCTCAGCATTTCCGCAAGGGTTGCCTTGGTACAGACTGCGGCTTCGGTCAGGTCAACCTGCTCAATGCCGGGACGTTCAGCAATGGCGCGCATCACCGCATACTGTGGTTTGGTCAGAACCGGTAATTCATGTTGCCAGCGGGACGTATGCTGCTGGAAGAGCTGACGTAAAAGGTGAAATGCTTTATTTCGTAACGGCATGAGCGCTCCGGAATTCCTGTCAGTCTCTATCATAGCGGGTTACGCATCTTTTTTTAACAATTGCGGCTTTAGCGATCTGTGCTCGATGACCTTGCCCGAAATGTTATGTGAGAGTATTTTAATCAAAATGTTCGTACGCGAACAAAAATCGAGAGACTAAATGAGACTGATTGTCGGAATGACCGGGGCAACCGGTGCGCCCCTTGGTGTGTCGCTATTGCAGGCGCTGCGGGAAATGCCCGAGGTGGAAACCCATCTGGTGCTGTCAAAGTGGGCCAAAACCACTATTGAACTGGAAACGCCGTACAGCGTCCGTGATGTGTCTGCGTTGGCCGATTATTGCCACAACCCGGCGGACCAGTCGGCAACCATCTCCTCTGGATCGTTTCGTACTGACGGCATGATCATTATCCCCTGCAGTATGAAAACCCTGGCCGGTATTCGTGCAGGCTACGCGGAAGGGCTGGTGGGGCGCGCTGCTGATGTGGTGCTGAAAGAAGGGCGCAAGCTGGTTCTGGTTCCGCGTGAAATGCCGCTTAGCACGATTCATCTGGAAAACATGCTCGCACTTTCCCGCATGGGCGTGGCGATGGTCCCGCCGATGCCCGCGTATTACAACCACCCGCAAACGGTCGATGACATCACTCAGCATATCGTTGCGCGTGTGCTCGATCAGTTTGGTCTGGAACACCCCAACGCCCGTCGCTGGCAGGGTTTACGGCAGGCGCAGAATTTTTCACAGGAGAATGAATAATGGCATTTGATGATTTGCGCAGCTTTTTACAGGCGCTGGATGACCAGGGGCAATTGCTGAAAATCAGTGAAGAAGTTAACGCCGAGCCGGATCTGGCTGCGGCAGCCAATGCGACCGGGCGCATTGGGGACGGTGCGCCAGCGCTGTGGTTTGACAATATTCGTGGTTTTACCGATGCCCGCGTGGCGATGAACACTATTGGTTCGTGGCAGAATCACGCCATCTCTTTAGGTCTGCCGCCAAATACCCCGGTGAAAAAACAGATTGATGAGTTTATCCGCCGTTGGGATAAATTTCCGGTTACGCCGGAGCGTCGCGCCAATCCGGCGTGGGCTGAAAACTGTGTTGATGGTGATGAGATCAACCTGTTTGATATTCTGCCGCTGTTTCGCCTGAACGATGGCGACGGCGGTTTCTATCTTGACAAAGCCTGCGTGGTGTCGCGCGATCCGCTGGATCCGGACAACTTTGGCAAACAGAACGTCGGCATTTATCGTATGGAAGTGAAGGGTAAACGCAAGCTTGGCCTGCAGCCGGTGCCGATGCACGATATCGCGCTGCACCTGCATAAAGCCGAAGAGCGTGGTGAAGATCTGCCGATTGCCATCACGCTGGGTAACGATCCGATCATCACCCTGATGGGGGCCACGCCGCTGAAGTACGATCAGTCGGAATACGAAATGGCGGGAGCACTGCGTGAAAGCCCGTATCCGATCGCTACCGCGCCGCTCACCGGCTTTGACGTGCCATGGGGTTCAGAAGTGATCCTCGAAGGGGTCATTGAAGGTCGTAAGCGTGAAATCGAAGGGCCGTTTGGCGAGTTTACCGGGCACTATTCCGGTGGACGTAATATGACGGTCGTGCGTATCGATAAAGTCTCTTATCGCACCAAACCTATTTTTGAATCGCTGTATCTGGGGATGCCGTGGACGGAGATTGACTACCTGATGGGGCCGGCAACCTGCGTACCGCTTTATCAACAGTTGAAAGCCGAATTCCCGGAAGTGCAGGCGGTGAATGCCATGTATACCCACGGTTTGCTGGCGATTATCTCCACCAAAAAACGCTACGGTGGCTTTGCCCGCGCGGTGGGGCTGCGCGCAATGACGACGCCGCATGGCCTGGGTTACGTGAAAATGGTGATTATGGTTGATGAGGATGTAGATCCGTTCAACCTGCCGCAGGTGATGTGGGCGCTGTCTTCGAAGGTCAATCCGGCGGGCGATCTGGTGCAATTGCCGAATATGTCGGTGCTGGAGCTTGATCCGGGTTCCAGTCCGGCGGGGATTACCGACAAGTTAATTATTGATGCGACCACGCCGGTTGCGCCGGATAACCGTGGGCACTACAGCCAGCCGGTATGTGATTTACCGGAAACGAAAGCCTGGGCAGAAAAACTGACCGCCATGCTGGCCAACCGTAAATAAGGAGTAGCAGATGATTTGTCCACGTTGTGCCGATGAACATATTGAAATGATGGCAAACTCGCCGGTAAAAGGTATCTGGACGGTATATCAGTGCCAGCATTGTCTATACACCTGGCGTGATACTGAGCCGCTACGCCGTACCAGCCGCGAGCACTACCCGCAAGCGTTTCGCATGACGCAGAAGGATATTGATGACGCACCGATGGTGCCGAGTATTCCACCGCTGCTGGCAGAAGATAAGCGCTAATCAACACGCCGGGTGCGGCTTTGCCTTACCCGGCCTACATATAGTGATATTTTATAGGCCCGATAAGCGTATCACCATCGGGCATTACGGCGTTACACCAGACTCTTCAACCGGTAGATCCACTCCAGCGCCTGGCGAGGCGTTAGCGAATCCGGGTCGAGATTTTCCAGTGCTTCAACGGCGGGCGACGTTTCTTCCGGAGCTGACAGGAGCGACATCTGCGTGCCGTCGACCTGAGTTGCAGCAACATTCGGCGCGATGCTTTCCAGTTCGCGAAGTTTTTGCCGCGCGCGTTTAATAACCTCTTTTGGTACACCTGCCAGGGCAGCTACTGCCAGACCATAGCTCTTGCTCGCCGCACCATCCTGTACGCTGTGCATGAAGGCGATGGTATCGCCGTGCTCTAACGCATCCAGATGCACATTCGCGACGCCTTCCATTTTCTCCGGTAACTGAGTCAGTTCGAAATAGTGGGTG
Source organism: Citrobacter sp. Cpo091 (assembly GCF_030332645.1). NCBI lineage: Bacteria > Pseudomonadati > Pseudomonadota > Gammaproteobacteria > Enterobacterales > Enterobacteriaceae > Citrobacter > Citrobacter sp. Cpo091. The sequence continues at coordinate 34,326 of NZ_JAOWHL010000037.1, read as the reverse complement.
GCAAACAACGTTAATGCTTTGATTTTATTGGCCAGATTTTCCGCGCACGCCCACGCCAGCGACAGGCCGTCGTAGGTGGAGGTGCCGCGTCCAATCTCATCCATCAGCACCAGGCTGTTCTCGGTGGCGTTATGCAGAATGTTGGCGGTTTCGGTCATTTCTACCATGAAGGTGGAACGACCGGAGGCCAGATCATCCGCCGCGCCCACGCGGGTAAAGATGCGGTCGATAGGCCCGATCTCCACTTTTTGCGCCGGAACGTAGCTGCCGATGTAGGCCAGCAGCGCAATTAACGCAGTCTGGCGCATATAGGTACTTTTACCCCCCATGTTCGGGCCGGTGATAATCAGCATCCGTCGCTGAGGCGAGAGGTTAAGTGGGTTGGCGATAAACGGCTCGGTCAGCACCTGTTCAACCACCGGATGACGTCCCTCGGTAATACGAATACCAGGCTTGTCGGTGAAGGTCGGGCAGGTGTAATTCAGGGTATAAGCGCGTTCTGCGAGGTTGACCAGTACGTCCAGTTCTGCCAGCGCGCTGGCGCTTTGTTGCAAATCAGCCAGGTGCGGCAGCAGCATGTCGAACAGCTCATCGTACAGCTGTTTTTCCAGCGCCAGCGCTTTGCCTTTTGATGTCAGAACTTTGTCTTCGTACTCTTTCAGCTCCGGAATAATGTAGCGTTCGGCATTTTTCAGCGTCTGGCGACGCACATAGTTAATCGGCGCCAGATGACTTTGCCCGCGACTGATCTGAATGTAGTAGCCGTGAACGGCGTTAAACCCAACCTTCAGCGTATCAAGGCCGGTGCGCTCGCGCTCACGGATTTCCAGTCTGTCCAGATAGTCAGTTGCGCCATCAGCCAGCGCTCGCCACTCGTCCAGTTCTTCGTTATAGCCGGGGGCGATGACGCCACCGTCGCGAACCAGCACAGGTGGAGCTTCCACTACGGCACGTTCCAGCAGTTCACGCAGCTCAGCAAACTCACCCATTTTCTCGCGCAGCATCTGTACGGGAGCACTGTCTACGCTTTCCAGTTGTGCGCGCAGTTCCGGTAATTGCTGGAATGCATGACGCATACGGGCCAGATCGCGCGGGCGCGCGGTACGCAGGGCCAGACGTGCAAGGATACGTTCAAGATCGCCGACCTGACGCAGCACAGGTTGCAATTCACCGGTGGAATCCTGTAGCGCGCCGATGGTCTGTTGGCGCTCAGTGAGGACTCTGGTGTCACGGACCGGCATATGCAGCCAGCGTTTGAGCATACGGCTGCCCATCGGCGTCACGGTGCAGTCGAGTACTGAAGCCAGCGTGTTTTCAACGCCGCCCGCCAGGTTCTGGGTAATTTCCAGATTGCGGCGCGTGGCGGCATCCATAATGATGCTGTCCTGCTGACGTTCCATGGTGATGGAACGAATATGCGGCAGCGAGGTACGCTGGGTATCTTTTACGTATTGCAGCAGGCAGCCAGCCGCGCATAATCCACGCGGGGCGTTTTCTACGCCAAAGCCAATCAGATCCCGCGTGCCAAACTGCAGGTTTAGCTGCTGGCGAGCGGTATCGATTTCAAATTCCCATAGTGGACGACGACGTAATCCGCGACGTCCCTCAATCAGTGAGGTTTCAGCGAAATCTTCGGCATACAACAGTTCAGCGGGATTGGTGCGCTGCAATTCTGCGGCCATGGTCTCGCGGTCGGCGGGTTCGCTAACACGAAAACGCCCGGAGCTGATATCCAGCGTTGCGTAACCATAACCTTTACTGTCCTGCCAGATAGCGGCCAGCAGGTTGTCCTGGCGTTCCTGTAACAGCGCTTCATCACTGATGGTGCCTGGCGTGACGATACGCACCACTTTGCGCTCGACCGGACCTTTGCTGGTCGCCGGATCGCCAATCTGTTCACAAATAGCGACGGATTCACCCTGGTTGACCAGCTTGGCGAGGTAGTTTTCTACCGCATGGTGAGGAATGCCCGCCATCGGGATTGGCTCGCCCGCAGACGCGCCGCGTTTGGTCAGGGAAATATCAAGCAGCTGAGACGCACGTTTCGCATCGTCATAAAACAGTTCGTAAAAGTCGCCCATGCGGTAAAACAACAGTATCTCCGGGTGCTGGGCTTTCAGCTTGAGATACTGCTGCATCATTGGGGTGTGGGCGTCGAAATTCTCTAGTGTACTCATCAGTTTATGATGTCCATGTTCTTAAATTTTAATGAGTTAGTGATATTTGTTGTTGTCATTGAGTTTCACGTTGTCTCATTGGATCTCATGAAATCCTACATTTAAATGTAGGTTAAAGTGTAGCTTGCCAACCTATAGCCTGGTAAAATATGACTACATACAGCACAACCTACATTTCGTTTCATAAATGCGTAGGGAGCATGATAACGGAGTCTTTATGGCAGGAAAACAAGAGGGAAAGCCACTTTCGTTTAAAGCGGTAGAAATGATGAGGCTTGGCGATAAAGATCGGGCTGATGTTGGCGAAAACAGAGGCTTACGAGTTACGTGTGGGGCTACAGGCGTCAAATCTTTCTTCTATCGTTACACCAGCCCTCTGACGGGCAAACTTGCCCAGGTCAAAATCGGTAACTTCCCGCAGACTTCTCTTGCTGCTGCACGTCTTAAACTCAACGAATTAAAGCTCCTCCGACAGGAGGGTCGATGCCCTGCGTCAGTGCTTAAGCAAGATAAGCTCCTGCGTGCGATTGAAGCTGAACAGGCTAAGATCCCTGAATTGACCATACAGGGATTAGTTGAATTGTATCTTACCGAGCGTATTGAGGATCGTAAAACGAAGGACGGGAAGGTTATTCCCCCGGCGCCAGAAAGCCGAAAGGGCAAGCTGAGGTTCGTCGTACTCTCTATGGTGACGCCGTTAAAAGCTTAGGAACCCGAAATGCTGCTGAGATTACGCGCCAGGATGTCATTAATTTAATCAATGGCATTGTAACTCGAGGTGCTACTGTACAGGCTGGTAATGTACTGAGGGAGCTTTCACTCGCATATGAATTTGCAATTGGGCTTGGGCGCTTTGATGACAGTTTTGCGAATCCGGCGTTGTTAGCAAAATCCAGCTTACGACAGACCAGAATTAAGCTCACAAACGGACGAGGAACAAGAGTACTGAGCGAGGACGAGCTTGCTAAATTCCTTAAATGGCTTCCGGGCTCTGCTTATACGCCAACGATCAAAAACGTATTACGTCTGACCCTCTGGACCGGGTGTCGTACCGGTGAAGTCTGCAATATGGCATGGAAGGATGTTGATCTTGAAAAAGGCACCATTCATCTTAGAGAAACCAAGACAGGGACAGAGCGTTACGTTCAGTGATCGGATCAAGCGATCGACTTTCTCAAAGTACTACGCCTTACCTCTGACAAATACCTATTTCCTTCTCAGGCTACTAAGAAGCCAATCCAGCAGAAGTACCTAACTGAAAACTCATGGCGTTTACGTGAAAGCGGTCAAATGCTTGATATACCTCATTGGACGCCGCACGATCTGCGTCGTACAGTGCGGACAGGACTATCACGTTTGCAATGTCCAAATGAGGTGGCTGAGGCCATATTGGGGCATACGCGCGGTGGTGTTGAGGGGATTTATAATTTGTATAAGTATGATGCTGAGTGCCGGACGTGGTTGCAGGTGTGGGCTGATTATTTAGACAAAGTTAAAATTTAAACTGCACCTTCAAAAAATACTGTTCCGACTTTAATAGGTTAATTTTAAACAGTCGATGAATCCTTGTTTTTGAGCATTTGGGTGCGCTCTTATGTGACTATAAAAATTCGAGCTTGCAGAGAGTAAAACATTAGCCAAAAACTATTGCCTTAGAGGCCCCGTTTGATATGGCGACACAACAAATTCAATTGAAAACCGTTCATGAACTACGCACTTTCCTTGCAGATGGACGGCCCCAACGCTTTTTCATCCCAGCCTACCAGAGAGGGTACCGTTGGTCCTCGTTCCAGATAACCCAGCTTTTGGATGACATCCACGAGTTCACTCAGCGACCCAACCCTCAGCCTCAGGAGTTCTACTGCTTACAGCCCTTAGTAATCAAATCGCGGCCACAAGGGGACTGGGAGGTAGTAGATGGTCAGCAACGGCTGACCACACTTTTGTTGATCCTTCGTCACTTTAACGAACGGTTGGCTGAGCGCTTCCGTCAGCCACTCTATAAGCTGGATTATGAAACTCGCCCCAAACTGCCGGCCTTTTTAGAACAGCCTTCCTCTGAACTGGCGGAGACTAACGCTGACTATTTTCATCTTTATCTAGCTATGCAGACCATAGAGGACTGGTTTGCTCGACACGAGAGTGAGGTGGAAACGATCAAGGCTGCGATAATAAACCAGGTCAAGCTCATCTGGTTCGAATTGGCAGAAGGAGATCATCCGGTTGAGGCTTTCACTAGGCTGAATGTAGGTAAGATACCGCTAACATCAGACGAACTTATCCGCGCGCTGTTTCTGCGTAGAAGCACCGGTGCCAGTGCTGATCCCACAAGCGCTCAGTTACGCATAGCCTACGAATGGGACCAGCTGGAAAAAGCCCTCCAAAACGATGCTTTTTGGTACTTCATAAGCAACAAGCCAGCTCCTGCCCAGAACCGCATTGGCCTATTGTTTGAACTGGTCGCGCAAGAAGACGGTTTATCGCAGTTATGGCAGTATGACACCTATGCAACATTTCATCATGTCAATGGGCGACTCAAGGCATCCGGTGCTAGCGTTGAAGACGAGTGGGCACGCATTAAGTCCAGCTTCCTGCAGTTAGAAGAATGGTTTGAGGATCGTAGGCTCTTCCATATGGTGGGTTTTCTGGTTCATCAACGTGTCGGAATCAACGATATCCGCAAACTGGCGCAAGGCACGACTAAGAGCAGTTTCGAGCTGACTTTGCGTTGTAAGATCTTCCACCTCGTGACAGGTGATGCGCTGTCTGTTCCTGTGAGCGAGGAGGTTGTACGAGAGCGCCTGTCTACACATATGGATGGACTTAGCTACGATCGTAAGTCGAGCCACGGCCGCATTCGTGCTTGGCTGCTTCTATTCAACCTCTCAACCTTGTTGCAAGATGTGCGCTCAAATTTGCGTTTCCAGTTCGACAGTTTCAAGACCCAGTGCTGGGATATCGAGCATATTCGCTCCGTTAGCGATGACAGGCCTGGCCGTACGGATGCGCAAAGGACTTGGCTGGAACATTGCCTTAGATTTCTGGCTACGCAAGGCTCGAATAATGCTTTACACGAAGAGATTAAGATCAACTTAGTTGACCAAGCAGCCTCTAAGCTTCCGGAAGTGTTTGACGAACTGTATGACAGAGTGCTGGAGTTTTTTTCCGAAGCGGGGGAGTGGGAGGAAGAGCATGGTTTGTGCAATCTGACTCTGCTGGATGAACATACCAACCGCAGTTACGGCAATGCTGTGTTTGCGGTAAAGCGCCAGAGATTACTATCCCTAGATCAGGCCGGTATCTTTGTGCCGCTGTGCACTCGCAACATTTTCCTGAAATGCTACAGCCCCCAGGTGGGCAATGCTCTGTTCTGGGCTGAGCATGACCGAGAAGCTTACGAAATAGCCATGCTGGATACACTCACCCACTTTTTCTGCGGCAGTAAAAGGGAAATTCAATGAACCTAGGCCAACAAATCACCTATATTCAGCTGCTGCAACAGCATACACATATCCAAATCCCGATTATTCAGCGTGACTACGCCCAAGGCCGGCCTGATGAGCAAGAGGTTCGTGATACTTTCCTTGCCGCACTGGAAGATGCTCTGCTCAAGCCCGCTCATGACGTCAGCTTGCCGCTAAATTTAGATTTTATTTATGGCAGTGTTGAAGAATTCCAAGGAAAGACACAGTTCCTACCTTTGGACGGGCAGCAGCGTTTGACCACCTTGTTTCTGCTTCATTGGTATTTGGCATGGCGCGATAGCGCCTGGGAAGAATTTACAGCATTGTTCGTGGCAGAGGGAAAGTCTCGTTTCCGCTACGGAGTTCGGCCTAGTAGTAATGACTTTTTTGACCAGTTGGTGGTGTATCGTCCAACCGAAGGTGTGGACGAGGTGGTTTCGCTTGCGGACATTGTATGCGATCAACCTTGGTTTTTCCGAAGCTGGCTACGCGACCCCTCTATCCAGTCTGTTCAAGGCATGATGGACGCCATCCATGAGCGCTTTGCAACTCATTCGAACTTATTCGCTAGACTGGTAGACGAAGCTCGTCCAGCTGTCACATTTCAACTCCTAGGTCTGCATGACTTTGGCCTCTCGGATGACCTTTACATCAAGATGAATGCCCGGGGAAAGCCTCTCACTGAGTTCGAAAACTTCAAGGCTCGTTATGAGCAGTTGCTTAAAACTAAGTTTGTAGATCGCAGGTTTTATATTGGTGACAGCTCATTTCCCATCCATGAATACGTGTCCATCCAACTGGACACGCATTGGGGGGACTTATTCTGGCAATTTCGTGACAAAGAAAGCAACCTATTTGATCAAGCTTTCCTTCGCTTGTTTAGGGTGGTGGCTTTGGTAACGCGAGACTCAGGGGGAGAAGCATTCAATAAAGATACCGAGCTGTTGCGCAATCTATATAGCACATTGTTATTCCAAGACTACCATCACCGAGATTGGCTTGATGAGCGTTTTTCTACGTCGCTTATTTATTTGCTGGATACGTTACACGCAGAAAAAAATAGATTGTACACGGGGTTGCTAAACGATCAGTTCTTTAATGAGTCATCCATACTAGGAAAAATTATTAGTCCGTACTTCACCTCCCTAAGCTATAGCGAAGCGGTGCAGTTCGCGGCCTATGTGGGCTATCTCCACAAACATAAGGGCAAGCCTGGGCCAGAGGCATTCCATCACTGGATGAGAGTTATCAAAAATCTGTCAGTGAATACTACCTATAACCGGGTAGATGATTTCCGGCGTAGCATCGAAAGTGTGAATGCACTTTTGATTCATGCAGATAGTATTTTGGAGTATCTAGCGAATCCCGACAACTCTGTGGATGGCTTCAATAGGCTTCAAATTAACGAGGAGCGCATCAAGTGTGCATTGATGCTAGCCCATGAAGGGTGGGGGCCTCTTATCCAAACCGCGGAGGTACATGGATACTTTGCTGGACAAATTGACTTCCTAATAGAGTACTCAGGTGTAGCGGACCAGTTTAAAATGGTAGCTCCCTGTGACTGGACCGCTGACCAACATCTTGAGCTCCAGCATGCCTTTGAGCACTACTGGAACTGGGCTCATGCTACCTTTTCGAATGTTGGCTTAAAGGAATTAGGTGCGTACTATTGGCTGCGGGCTCTGTTGAGTTTGGGGGACTGCTTACTGCCAAAGGGAAAAAATCAGTCCTTCTTAGTTGATCGTGCAGATGATGAAGCCAGCTGGAAGCGATTCTTACGCTCTGAGGGAAAACGTGGTCTGCTGAAAAATCTGTGGGACCGAATGAATCCACATATTGACTTGTCGAATCAACTGGAAGATGTCATTTCTAGTGCGCCCCTGAGTGAGGATTGGCGACGATTGATCGTCGGTACGCCGGCAGTCATCAAGTTTTGTGAAGCTCGAGCCCTTCGCGTTGAGTCTAACGAGAAGGTTTACATACTAAAGCGCAGCCAACTTAATGGTGAACATGCCGAGTTGCTCACATTCTGCCTTTATCAGAAACTTAGGGATAAATTTCAAGATTTTAACAATTTAAATATAACTTATATGACCGCAGTAGGCACTGCCTTCTGCCCTTATATCAGACTGATTTGCCTTCAGACTGATGAGGGATGGCCTGAATTCAGCATTATCGCAGAACGCAACCAATTCATCATAAGAACAATATTACCTACAAAGGAAATTGATCTACAAATTGGCACCACGCTTAGAGACATTTTTCACTTCCAAGAAAATGATTATTTTCAGATAGCGACGGACAGCCGTGATGTTGAACATGTGTTGGAGCTGCTAAATGACCGCATTTCAACAGCGTCTGAATTACCATTAAGCTAAATGAGTTGCTAGCTGTTGTGGGATTTACTTTAGTATGAAAATTGTTAAAAATGACATAAAGGGATATTAAAATGAAAAATAAAATAAAATCTAAACAGGATTTATTAAAAAGGAGACTGCAACAAGTTGCTAAACCGCTTGTCGCAATAGTTAGTGGGACTATTGCTGGCGGGGTGTCTGGTATCGGCGGTGGTGGTGTGCTGCCGGGGGCTGCAGGCGGATTTTTATCAACTGTTTTATTTGATTGGGCTACTCGGAGTTTGTCTAAAATAGAAGTTGAACGAGTTGTTTCAGTTGTATCTATAGCAGCAAAGAGGGCTGAGAGGTTTATAGAAGTTGATATGCTTCCTGTCAGGAATGATGGTTTTTTTGGAGAGCAAGGGAATAGAAGTAAAGAGTCAAAATCAGTAGAAATGCTAGAGGGAATAATAACTGTAGCAAAAAACACATATGAGCAGCAAAAAATAAAATATATTGGTAACTTATATGCATCGATGTGTTTTAACGAAAAGATATCGTTACAACAGATGTCTTCCTTTCTAAATTTTGCCAACAGATTATCTTATAATCAATATTGCTTATTGGCCGGTTTTATGGACAAGGAAAGAGAGTGCATTTTGCATATTCCTCAGGTGAAGTTTGAGGCAGGAAAAACTACAGCAGAGCAGATCGTTGTCTTAACTGAACTTTACGATCTAATTCAGTTAGGGTTTATAGTATCCCATAAGCCAGTTAATTATTTTTTAAATATCGATATAGCATCACTAAAAACGCAGGGGATTGGAGTGGCTTTATGGGATAGTATGGGGCTAAATCAAATACCATATTCTCAAATCAGGAAGGTATTATCGCCGTTGGGGGTAACTTATAATGAAAAATTATTGGGAGATCACAATCCCAAGTCGAAACCACATAAAGACGACGGGTTGGATATCACAATTGAAGAACTAATTGATTATCAAATAGATATTTATCAAAGTATCGCCATTGGAACGGTAGAAGACTTTATTGAACGAAAATAATAAGGTTTAAAATATTTTCAAGGTGGGCTTGTCTGGAGTTAATTTATAAAGCATCACAGCTTTTTAATTAAAGTGGACTTGCTTATAGTCATGGTTTAATTTGCTATAAGCAGTTGCATGAGGTCGATGAACTTAATTAACCGAGAATGTTTGTACTTTGCACTCTACGTTGGGTAAATTTTTATTGATACCGGCAGTTGTTGTAATGGTGCTGACCATGCACATGCCAGGTACGTTAGATTTAACAATAAAGGGAACATTAGCAGGAGGAACTTTTTCTGGCTCAGCTGTATTGTGTGTAATTAACCAACTAAATGCGATAATAGCTACAATGGTAAGTGTGATGATCTTTTTCATGGAGTTTCCTTTTGGGATAAAGCATGAATTACTTCACCCAAAAGGAACCAGAATGTTATTCAGTGATTATAATCCTGATACATTAATATAAAACTGTCCTTTACCATCGTCAGTTTTTTGTATCCGGTAAGTTATTGGCAATGACTGCTGCGCCCCAGGTTTTGTGAATGCCAGATCAGCCGCGCACTGATAAACGTCAAGGCTTGACTCATGGCTTACCGTCCTGACGTTTTCAACAGAAATCTGCACATCCTTATCCAGTGTCATCCCTTTCTCTATCGTTTTTCGCGCTATATCAACGACCAGATTCTTAGCATCATCGCTGTTGCATTTGGGTGTCTTATCACCGCAACCGGCCATTAAACTTGCTGCTGCCAGCACCAGAAGTATGTTCAATTTCATTCATTGTTTCTCTTCAATTCAAAAATGGTTGTATTTTACTTTTTGTTGTATTGACCATCCATTAAGCCCGCCGCAGAAGCCCCGCAGTATCCTTCACAACCACGAGTCATCACGCTGGTTTTTCCATTATTCATCTCACTGAGCACGGTAACACACTGGCTGGAACTATCATTCCAGACCCAACGGCGTTTCTGATTCTCGCCTGCAGCGATTTGTTGTGCTGTACCTTCCATGTTGCAAGTCCCTGACCCATCTTTGGTTGATGCGTTGATGCTAAACTCCGCATTACCGTTCCCTGGCTTTAGCGTTAAAACTGCACCGGGCTTAGCGTATTGAGCTGCGATTGCCGGGAGGGCTAAGGTTGTCAGTACTAACGCAAAAACTGTTCTTTTCATCATTAAATTCCTTGTTAGTTGATACGAATGTTTTTGGTGATTTTCCCCAGTGCCAGCGGCCTGCGTTTTTCCACAAAGAAATACACTACGTTGAAAGCTGATTTGCGATGATTCCCACGACCGAGAGATGGCCAGTTGCGAAAGGATTCGATCTGTTCTTCTGAATAGGGAGTATCTGAGAAGTCAAACAGGACAAGCAGGGCTTTGCCGTTGTGCTTCATCAGTTTCTTCACCTCAGTGCTATTAACGGTTGCGGAGACATTGGAACGAGCCGCAGTTGGCTTACGGACGGCAAACTCAACGGCCACATCGTCAATGACAAAATCAATGAAGCCATGCCCGGATACCGTTCCTGGTGGTTTGCTTTTTACTTCCGGCGAGACGTTATCCGCAAACCAGCCCAGTAAATAGCAACGCACTAATGGCAGTAGTTCACGCTCGCTACATTCATTCAGACGCAATGTTTTGACAAATTCGCGCCGGTAAAGAGAGCTGAAAAAGTACTCAAAGCAGTCCGTTATCTCAGTAATAGTGGTTGCCACAGTGTTCCCCTTTTCAGGCCACCTTTGTTCGAAGATTCAGCTAATGGTGATTTTGGCACCACTTGATTGCTCAGTTATAGCCTTTAATAGTCTATAAGTGAGTATTTCATCGATTTTATGTCCATTGGTGATGTTCATGCAAGAGTAAAAAAGCCCCAGACTTCCTCTTATGGACGTTCTGGAGATCAAATGATGGTTAAACTGGTAGCAGATTCAGCTGATAAGTTGGTAGGGCAGCGTATTCAGACCAGACGTAAGGAAGCTGGGCTAACTGCAGCCGATCTCGCAGAGACTATTGATATTTCTCAGCAGCAACTCTCTCGCTACGAGCGAGGAACTAATAAGATCAACGTTGCTCATTTAGTTAAAATTGCCGTTGCCTTAAAAACTCCAATAAGCTGGTTCTTTATTGATTGCATGGAGGGTTTAAACGTTTCTAATATGCCGTCTAACTTTGTGGCTGGACTTGATGCCGAATTAAAACAGCGTCTCGATCAAGTCTGGAATAAGTTGGATAGCTCTAAAAAGAAAAGCCTTATCCATTTTTTAGATGAATTCACAAAACCACATTAAAATTAGTTCCCAATTGAAACTATTTGCATTGAAAGTATATTCCTGGTAAAATGTCATTACTGGATAGTGTCATATTATTCAGTGGCTGATACTCAAGCTGATTTCCAACTTAGCATTTTATTTTATATCCCTTGTGACGGGAGGACGTCTGTCGTCTAAAGAGTCAGTACGGGTTATGAATAATTAGTTGTTTGAGTCATCAATACCAACGTATATTTACCGGAATAAACATGATGAATATTATCCGTCAGGAAGGGCTATCTATGCCCGTAAGTCAGGAACTGATTAATATTATTTTCTCTGAAATCTGCAAGAAACCGCCTCTCAAGCCCAATAACTATGCTATCACCTTATTATTCAAGGATGTCAATTATAGCTTTGAAAATGGTGGCTTCCATCCTGTCGAAATAAGGCTTGTTTCCCGCAATGATGAATGGTATTTCGATTATATCACTGACTTCAAATATATGGGCATAGACCCGGAACTCGAAAAAGAGATCGATATTAGCTGGAGCCAGCGGTATGTCTTCTTGTCCTATACCGGTGATTTACCACCAGGGGACGGGCGCGACATCTTTGCTCTCTGGCAGCGTAACTTTGTCCACTATCACTTCCTGAATATCTACGCCCCCACGGTTATCTGGGAAAGCTAATCCCACCGCACTGATTACCCATTATTACAACGGAGATATGATCTGTGACTGCAAACAGAGGGATACACGCGTCAGTACAAGGGGAGCTTGATAGTCTTTGTGGCGCGTACTGTCTGGTCAACATGCTGAGCTGGCTCTACGACGGCAGGGTGAAGCGCAGACCACTCATGAACCGGCTTTTCCTGGTCTACCAGCAACGGTGGCCATTACATGAATGGTTAGCTGACGGGATAGATGAAAACCGGCTCGACTGGCTGATTAAGCAGGTACTCCAGAAAGGTCACTACAACCGCCAGTTTCCGGTCAAAATCTACAAACCTTTCGATGAAAGTCGCGGTCTTGTGGAAGGGCGAGTTTTCAGTGAAATGAGGGGGTTCCTGGCAGTAACAGACCACTCCCGCCTGATTATGCTCAGCGACCAGTTTCACTGGTCCCTTATCACCAAAATGGACGAAGAAACGCTCTGGTTCTTCGACAGCAATGGGCGAACCACCATGCCCCGCAAAGCCTTCTCCTTACGTACTGGCGTGACCCGCCGCCAGTTGTTTCCCGAAGCCATTTACTTTATCGAACGGGAGTTCTGAATATGACGACGTTTACCCTTCGTGAAACCCGCATCCTTGACCGTGCCCGCGACATCATCAGCCGGTACTACCAGCCAGGTATTCAACTTTGCTCCCCTGATGATGTAAGGCGGTGTGTGATGTACGAAATGGCCCTGCTGGAACACGAAGAGTTTGGCATCATCCTGCTCGATAACCAGAACCAGTTGCTGCACCGCGAAATTCTGTTCCGGGGATCGTTAAATACGGTCAGCGTTCACCCCCGGGAGGTTATTAAGCGGGTACTCAAGCATAACGCCGCCGCTATCATCCTTGTCCATAACCACCCCAGCGGTGAGCCTGAACCCAGCAAGTGCGATATCCAGATGACTAAAAGATTGCAGGGGCTTCTGGAAATGCTCGATGTGAGGTTACTGGATCATTTTATAGTGGCCGGGACTGAGACGGTGTCCTTGGCTGAGCGAGGGCTGGTGTGATGCAGACAGTTACCTGGTTTAATACATGTTATAACAGGTCAGCCGCATGAGCAGGGCTGCGCTGCGCCAGGTCGCACCGGTGGTGGAAACCACCATGCTGGACGCCTATATCAGCGGTCTTGCGCCATCGGGACGGCGAGGTATCACCAGCTTGTTAAACCGCAGCGCCAGCATACTCAAACGCGGTGCGGAAGCAGCCAGCTACCCCTGGGAGCAACTTAGCTTCGCCGCCGTCGCTAAAGTACGTGCGGCACTGCTGGATGGCGGTTACGCCGTGTCGTCGGTCAACATGGCGCTGTCAGCACTCCGGGGCATCGCGCAGACGGCCTTTAACCTTAATTGCCTGGAGGCGGACACACTTGCCCGTATCCGGGCAGTTAAGCGCGTCAATGGCGACAACCCGCGCAAGGGAAGGGCACTCAGCCGGGAAGACGTGCGTGCACTCATTCAGGCCTCTAAACAGCATCCGCAACGTATCCGCCGTTGTCGTGATGCCGCCATTGTAATGACGCTTTGCGGTGCGGGTTTGCGGGCCGGGGAACTGGTCAGCCTTGAGCGCCGGGACTATGACAATGGCATCCTTACAGTCAGGCAGGGGAAGGGGCGTAAATACCGTGAGATACACGTTGCGGCAGCGGTAGATAAAGCCATCCGCGCATGGTTAAAAGCCTGTGGCGAGAAAGAGGCCGGGGATGCATTGTTTAACCGTGTTCAGCGCAACGGCAAGGGTGTCAGCCATGCTCTGACAACAACCGGTTTAACCGGCATCCTGGAGCAATTACAGCATAATGCAGGCATAGCGCGTTTTACTCCGCACGACATGCGCAGGACCTTCATTACGCGCTTGCTAGAGCAGGGCGTGGATATTAACACTGTACGCCAGCTGGCAGGGCACAGCGACATATCCACGACTACCCGCTATGACTGCCGTGTGGATAAGGTAAAAGTCAGTGCCAGCCGACGGATACAGTGCTACTAGAACACTCCCTTCTCTTACTCAATAATTAGCGGCTCCCGTCGAAGCGTGCAGGTGCGGGACTGGCGGTGATTTTAATATAATGCTTCAATGCCGGTGGACGCGAAACGCCCCGTGGATCGCCGATGAACGGGAGTTTCATAAAGGGCGTCGCTGGTATTTCAACCCGCCAGGTTGTATCGCCAATAAAGCTGAATTCAACTGCATTAGGTTGTATGTTCAGGTCCGTAAACGATCCTGTCAGATATGCGCCACCCAACGTCAGTATCTCTTTCACACCCTCTTTCAGGTCGAGCAGTGCGATTTTAAGCGCTTCTTCATAGGGAACGTCATCGGTAAGAAATAACAGGATGCGTTTATCATCAACCTGAACAGCAGCTTCTATCACCTGTACTGGAACCATAATGCCCGTACCTTTTCCAGCAATCAGGACTTCATATTTTCCCATTGATGTCGGTGTAGGTTCTTCCCTGAGCATAAGTGCTACGTTGTCGAGCTGCTTAAACATAGTTAGTCCCAGAATCCGCTGATTTCCCATGCGGCAATCGCACCGCCAACAAAAGCACCAATAACAACGCAAACAGGTGCGCCAGGACCACACATCAGTCCCGCCAGCGCTCCTCCTCCCCACGCACCTGCAATCCCGGCGCTACTGATGGCAAGCTGCCGTTGAGTCTCTAGAACTCTATCCTCAGCTTCATAGATCTGGTAGACAGCTACTGCAAGAGAAAGGAATATCAATCCACGTCCGGCACCTGACAAACGCTGCATTTTGATATTTACTTCGAGGTTGGATTTACCAGCCGATTGCACCACGGCGCTGTAAACCGCGTTTTTCTGTGAAACAGAAAGATTATTAAAGTTAACTTTGTCGCCGTACAACGCCTTTGTTTTATAGGCTATCAGCTCATTGAGCGTCTTGCCCTGCGCCTTCATTTTTTGCGCCAGTGCTTTGCCAACAGGTGTGCTTCGGTAGCGGATAAGCTCCATCAGAAGGTTGCGCGTCTGGTTAGCTTCCTCTGCGGCTTTTTCCCAGCTAATGATCCCGCGTGAAGCTTTGGCGTAGAGATCGTCAGACATGGCTTTGATGCGACGTGAGTACTCAAGTCTGAGCTTTGGATCAACATACAATACGCCCGAAGCAGCATTCACATCACCCTGTAGCGTTGCGATTGCCCGCTCCAGCTTTTTCTTTCCTTCACCATCAAGAGACGCAAGTAAAGCAGTATCCATAGCGCTTCCACCCTGTGTTCGTAGCCCAATAAAGAGTAGCAACGAAACGACAGATGGGAAATAACTCAGATAAGCGTAGAAAAGGCAAAGAAATCGAAAAAAAAACGCCAACCCCTTGTCCCCCAAGGGCTCTGCACGAGGTAGCATTTATTGGCATTCATTGCTTAAACCCGACGAGTTGGCTTTATGTTTTTTGCTAATGTAAGAGCAGAGCCCTTGGGGGACTAAGGACGATCGCTTTCAACCCTACAACTCAGCGGCATTCCTGGTTAGTTTCAGGGGCGCATGTTTCTTGTTTTTTCGTTCAATGCACTCGTTAATATTCGCAGGGTTACATATCCAGGCTACATCACTTCGCGTCCATTTTGGGCCAGCGGACAGTGCTTTTAGCTTGGGCTTTTTGACTTCACATTCGTTGAGTTTTTCTGCAACTGAATCGTACCTTTCCTTATCAGTCGCGCCTGTGAAATATAACTTGTCGAAGCGACCTCTGATGCGCTGATAAACCGCGTAAATATCCATGGATATCTGACATGTTGCTGCGGCAATTTTGTGGTGTTCCTCAAGGCCTTCGACAGAGTTTTCCTCATTATCGTCAAAGAGCTCGTTGTACATGTGGCTTACGCAAGTGCTTATGACATGAGCGGCTTTTTCCCCGTCGATTGTATGTGGATTAAACCCGTCACCCGTCAATTTTTTGGCAATCAGTGACAACTTATGCCGGGTGTCCCTCCCGAGATAGAGCTTCTTCTGCAGGAGTTCAAATGTCTCGTTACGACTCATGCGCTCACGATGGCATACCGCATCTGCTTTTTTACTGGGTTCCCTCATTTCCTTCTCCAGTTAATTTAATTACTGGTTATTTTACCATCATTGAGCCTCAAGGAAAGCCGCGCGTTTTCAAGAAGGTTTTTGGTGGCATTAATTCGTTTTATAGCGAAGGAATTTTGTAAGGAAGGCTGATTCAGGCCTGTTAAGGCCATCCGCAAGCCAATCGTCACGCTTTTTCATGCTTGTAAATAACCCCGCTCCTGAAGCAGCTCAAAGGAGCACAAGCATGAACACCAACCGTATTCTCCGTAAAAAAGAAGTTCTTCATCTGACCGGGATTTCCGCCGCCACGATGTACCGACTCATATCAAAAGGGGATTTTCCCTCATCCAAAAAGCTCACTGGCGATGGTGGTCGGGCTGTGGGGTGGGAGTTACATGAAATTCAACGCTGGATTCAGTCACGCGGGCTTAGCAATACACGTGCTCTGTAAGCCTCATTCCACCCCTGACATACCAACTATATAAACAGTAACAGTGATGGTACCTGCATGTGCATGAGTGATCACTGTTGCTGCTATGAACTATTGGAACAGAATATGAAGCAGCAATTTAATCGTGAACGGGTGACATCTTTAACTGACAAAGTTCCTCTGGGAGTTAATGGTGCAGGCCAGTCTATGTATGGAGGTGTAGACAAACTGGCATGGGTAACGGATATGCATGACTGGAAGAAAAATCTTGTACTCAAACAGCGTTTGCTTGGCCTTGTTTCAGGTGATGACTATCTGATAGAAGTTCGGCCTGCTGGCAGGGATGAGTGCGATGGACATTATCGCCAGGTAGTGGAAATTCGACTGAAAGGTACAACGCGTAATCACCCCATACTGCTGGTGATCCATTTTGACCCAACCAGTAGGCAACGCGGATTTCAGCGAATGGAATTCAGTCCCCAGCACTACTCTTCGCAACGGATAACGGATTTGTTTGTGTGGCTGGGGCGTAAGGGGCGCATAGGTAAGTTCCTGTATCGCGGCTTGCGCAATGCCTGGGTAACAACTATCCACTACGCACTGGATGTGGTTGGCATGAAACTCCATGATTATTTCATTGGGTTGTCTGGGGTCAGGAGGGGCGATTTTAATGATTTACATGGTGAACAAGAAGGATTAAGGCTGGGGTCTACGACCATTGTGGCCTCCGTATACGAAAAGGTTGATGCACCGGAGATAAGTACTCAGAAGAGGTACGAGCAAACGGTTCTTGTTCTTGATGAGCACCAGTTCCGGCGGTTTCTGCGTCTGGAATTGCGTTTGTCTCCTGGCAAGCAAAAACTAATGCTGAACAACCTGCATAATATGGAGAACCTGATTGCTAAGCTGGCTTTTTATGATCATGACGCGCTGGCAGATCCGATGCTTGAACCCAAGTTCGCCCGCTTACTACGTGAATATGTCTCTTATCCGGTAGCCAGAGCAAAGTACAAGCCGTCAGCGACTATAAATGGTAAGCAGGTCAGCCCAACGAAAAAAGCTGCTGACAAGCGCGTTGATAAACTCATGGCGCGTTACCGTATCCAGTTGTTCGACTCAGAGGCTATCTGGGCTATGTTGCCGCCTGTGCTGGATAAGCTTGGGATTCTTGCGCAGCCGCAGTACTGGCAATACAACCTTCGTCTGAAGTGGCTTCAATTGCGTCAGAAACAGGGATAATAGTGTTGCGGCAGGGATGCCGTTTGTTGGGTGTCGTGGAAATGGACAGTGTATGAAACCAGAATTCTGTAAAAAGATGGTTTTAAACCGCCCAGGTTTGATACGACAGACCTGTTAACTACCGCCCGGGTTTAGCCCAATAGCCTTACCTTGTGCAATAACAGGGGAAAGACTGAGATCATTTTCCCCATAACCTGAGTTTATAAGGATTACCGGTTTTAAGCGATTTAAAGATTTCAAAGCGATGAAGTTCAGAAAATAACATGCGCCCCACTGTTGTTCAATAGCACGGGCCGTGAGTTTCAGCTTTAATAAACCGGTAATATTTTGCATATCCGCTAATCCCATTCTGGCTGAGCTGATATTTATTCGCTATTTTCGTCTGCAAGGTATATAGCTGCATCTGCAGGGTTATATATACGGTCTGTTGCTGTATTATTATATATATGTCATTACATACTATAGCCATTATCCAGTATCAGCTATCATGAGGCTCCAGCCTCCAATATTATTATCATCTAATAACCATCTGAACCTTGTTGGGTTCACGAAAGGTTTTGAGTAATTCAGTTGTAAATAAATGGGGTCAGGGCATGGGGCTTTGATCTTTATATACAGGTGAATTATGAAGCCATACATTACGTGCAACAATATTCTTGTCACGGATTCAACGCTGGATTATTTCAAAGAAGTTGTTTTCAGTATTCCTTATAATGGTTTGCCAGGCCTACGGCGCCCTTTTTATCGTAATATTGCAGTATTTCTTCAGCACGTTATTTGTGTCGCTACCTGTAGTCGTAAGAACAGGAAAAAAGCAAAGATTAAGGTGAATAAAAAATGGTCTTATTCTGTGCCAGTACCCTTTGAGCTGGGTAGGGCGAAACTCCCTGGAGTTTTCAAGAAAAGTGGGCCGACCAATGAGCGTGCAATGGAGGTACTGGCAAGCACGGGGATTATCAAACTAACCGGGTATTCCAATGCTCAAAGCTCTTGCCGGGAATATGCTGTTTCTCAACTTTTTCTGCGTAAGTTATTTGGCAACGACCGCGAGGCATACCTTAGCCGTCAGGATCGTTACCATTATCTGACTGACATTTTCACCAAGCGTAAAAGTTACTCATTTGATGAACTGATTGGGATTGCCATTGATCGTGGGCAGCGTGCCAAACATGAGCAGTCTAAACGCGATATCCCTAACGCTGCTTTCAGGGAATTAGTAGTGGGGGTCTGGAACAATCTTGAGCCGCTTGAAATCAATCTGGATGCACTGCTGGATTACTATAACGAGAATCCCACTACGAAGAACAAAATATTCATTTTCAATTTTCTCTCTAGACTTGCTGAAACAGGCGTGGAGCTGGTGAAAGACTCACCGTTAACGGTGGCTTACAGGCAATCGTATAAAACTGCGTACATTGGCGGGAGATCCTTTGAAGTTGGTACAGGCTTTCAGAGCCTGCCGTCTGACATGAAGTGGACATGTCTGGCGCGTGGTGTCAATTATGATATCAAAGGGTGCCAGCTTGAGATACTGCGACATGAGCTGTGGTCTGTCGGTGTGTCAGCAAAGAGCCTTGAAGTACTTGAAACGAGCTATATCTGCCGGGTACTGCGCGTTGCGGAAGAGCTGGTTAAGCAATTTCGGTTTTCCAGTGTATTCAATGCTGGTGTTGTTACCCTATCACTTAGATCCAGCACAAGACGCTTGTTGAATCGTGAATTAGGTGAGGCAGAGGCTGAACAAGTACTGAAACGCTGGAAATGTCTTCTGAAACCTTTAAGAAATGATCTGGCTTTATTGCTGGATCATTATGAAGGCACAGCTAAAACCAATCGTTACGGTAAATGCGTTACCAACGCGGTAGGCCAGCCCTTCAATATCATCTACAAAGATATGGCAACGCGTAAACGCTGGAAGTCGGATGTGATGCGCCGAAAATTGTTGTCGCACATGTTACAGGGACTGGAAAGCCAAGCTGTATATGGGTACGTCATCAGCCATAAGGGCGTTTGTGCACTGGAGCACGATGGGTTTGTTTCCTACGAAGAGGTAACTGACTGGTCTCATCCATATCTTTTGATTGAGAAAAAACATTAGAGGAGGTTATCAGCTATGGTGTGTTCCTTAACCTCACTACAAAACAAAAAGTACTGTAGGAACCCTTCAAAATGTGACTTTTGGTTGAAAACAGAGCATTTTAGAGGCGGTTTTATCGCTTAAACGCGTTTTTGCACATGTATGCCATGTCGAACTATACGAAAAACAGTTACGGGACACAGCCTGTCTGAGGGGATTCCCCTATTGGTGAACTCACTATGGCCTTTGAAAGGTACTTGGTTAATGTTAATAACCATAACAGTCATCACCTGTCGGCTGCAGTGAGGGAGAAGAGGTTGCGTGATGAACTTGAGCATAGTACCTTGAGGCCGTGATCAGACCAGGGAACGCAGTTTACCACACTATTACGCTTTCTGGTGGAGGTTATTAACCACGCTGTGGCTTAATCGCTGTCTATATATGGTGAAAACAACCGAACTGATTGCTGGCATTTTTGACTGGTATAGCAGTCGAGGAATATATTATCAGCCAGCGCTTTCGAGTTGGGGGATATTTAACAGCCGGTGAATTAAACATTGCTTTACTTGATGGGGAATTATACCAGATCCATATTGAGGCAGAATTAAAATTTTCATGTTGAAAATTATTTTGTCTCGGCAAGAAAAGATGATTTTCATGATTTATGTGATGTCGAATAGTTGAGGGTAATAAATCCTCTGCGATCTTGAGTCGATGCAAGGTAAAATCGTCACAGACATTAACCTTGACTATTACTGCGTGAGTTTAACGATCGTGATGCCATTTGTGTTGAGTGATTTTTTTTTCGCTGAATAATAGCGGAAATATAAGCACCGATAATGTTTACCACTTGTTGACTGCTCTCTTTAAGCCATTTTAAATGACTCTAAGATGTCTGGATTATCCGTAGCGATTACATGATTGGGGACAAATAGTGTGGAATAATACCTTTCCCTATATTTTTTATGTCCTTCGTCATAAAAACATATGCCTGGTATAGACATGTTAACTTGTTTTTTATGACTGTAGGTCTTGTTTTTTTATTTTTTATTGGTTATTATGTTTTTGTGATTATTTTGAATACAAAATAGTAAGGTGAATATGTCTTTAATCAATAAAAGGTCTTTAAAGTATTCGCAATTGATGTTGCTTCCAAATTCAGCAGAGGCTATTTTTTTTCAAGCCCATTCGTTCATTCGTGATATCGATGGTATGCATGCAGATGAGGCCCTTGACGAATTATGTAAAATAATTCAAATTAAAATTATGGATGAGAAAGATCGTATTGGTGATGAAGTTTTAAATTTCCAAACGTATATCTATAATAGTACTACTGATCTTTATAATAATATAATTGAAATGCAAGGTTGTTTTTTAAATGGAAATGGCAAAGAAAGTAATTATGATAAAAAGATAAAGCTATCTCCTTCTTCTGTATATAAAGTCGTGGAGCTCCTTCAAAAATACAATTTTACCAAAACACCATTTGATATTAAAGGTCGGGCTTTTCAGAATCTTTTCCTACCATCAGTTCGTGCAGGTATGGGGCAATATTTTACACCGTTGCCAATTGTTAAGTTTATTATTGAATGTGTGAGGCCTACACCGCATGATTATATATTAGATCCTTTTTGTGGTTCAGGTCATTTTTTAACTGAATCAATGAGATTCGTTTGTGAGAATTATAGTGATTCATATCATTTAAAAAAAATACATGAAAAATATTTTGGTATAGAAAAAAGTGAGCGAATTGCTAGAGTAGCCAGTACTGATTTTAAATTAAGTGGGAGTGAAGAGGTAAATATTGAATGCAATGATTCTCTTTTACCATTCGTCAACTATAATAATATAAAACCCGAATCATTTGATTATGTTTTAACCAATCCTCCTTTCGGATCTCTATTGGGAAAAGAAAGTCTTTTATTTCTCGATGATTTTTTCCTCTCGAAAGAAAAGAAAACTATCCCGCTTGAGATTTTAGGGGTTGAGAGGTCAATTCAATTTCTAAAGCCTGGTGGGAAATTAGTAATTGTTATTCCAGATGGTATTTTGGTTAATACTCAAACAAAATATGTTCGTGAGTGGTTAAATAGGACGGCAATTATAAGTGCCATTATAAGTTTACCGCCCGAAACGTTTACGCCATATGGTGCTAACGTTAAAACAAGTATTATATTTTTACAAAAAAAATCTAAAGTTAAAAAAGAAGCAAAAACATTTATGGGGAGGTTTAATCATTCTCCTGATGATATTAATAGTGTTGAATTTATTGAAATGAAAGAACAATTAAAAGATCATCTTCAGAGGGAGGGCTGGTAATGTTATTTAGTATAGTATCCGAGGAGGAATTAACATCGTCGCCGCGGTGGAATGTCGAGAGTTTTTTGCTTGTGAAAGACATTTGTTCAACTCATTCCGATTTTGAGATGACAGCTTTATATAATCTGGTCACGCTAAGAAAGGAATCTATCAACCCTTTTGATTTTCCCGAAAAAAAATATAACTATATAGGGTTAGAAAATATTTCTCAAAATGATGGAGAGTTAATAGGTGATATAAAAAAGGTTGGATTTGATATTAAATCTCGAAGCAGGGTCTTTTACTCTGGTGATGTACTATACGGTAAGCTGAGACCAAATTTGAATAAATGCTTGCTCGTAGATAAAGATATTGATGGAATTTGTTCTAGTGAAATTATAGTTCTCATCCCTAATCTGAAATTAATAAATCCAGTATATTTGAGAGAGCTGCTTTTGTCTAAATATGTATCAGAGCACGTTATGTCAATGACCTCAGGTGCGACTTTACCTCGGCTAAATGTACAGGAATTTTTAGAGCTTAAGGTTCCTTTTCCTCCGCTAAATATGCAGGTTGAAATTTCTAATCGATTGCTTAGGAAAAGAGAAATTATCAACTCGTATGAAGATAAAATTAATAAATTGAAAAAAACAATTTCTTTAGAGTTCA
The DNA here is from genome assembly GCF_030332645.1 of Citrobacter sp. Cpo091. Lineage (NCBI taxonomy): Bacteria > Pseudomonadati > Pseudomonadota > Gammaproteobacteria > Enterobacterales > Enterobacteriaceae > Citrobacter > Citrobacter sp. Cpo091. Next base: position 11,589 of record NZ_JAOWHL010000037.1, on the reverse strand, counting down.
ATGCTTTTATTGAGAAAAAGATAATTAATGATGAAACTGATATGTGAGTTATTGTTATTAACATTCTATACTTGGATGTGATAACTTAATTTAATCTCGCCATCAATTGTTCGATAGGCGAGATTTATTTATTGAAGAATTTAATTAGTTAAATCGGACTCAGGCCATAAATATCTTAAGGCATCTTGATAATTATTATGTTCTCTTATTCGTAAATACATGTCATTTTTTGACATGCCGAGTGTTCTAATTCCTAACTTTTCAGCTGCATCTCTTAATTCCGATGTTGAGAAGTGATTACACTCTTCATTGGGAAAGTTCCGATGAATAAAACTAATATAATCATTAATCACGCTATTTGCTACACGAAGACGTCGGAATATTTTTTTTGCTTCAGGTCCTCTTGTTTTGAGCATCCTTACTAACCCACCAAAATTTGCAGCATAGGATACATTATCAGATGGGCGAGTATTTTGTGGGCCGCTAATCCTTTCCCTCTTACCCTGCTCGTTAAGTGGTTCTCCTTCATGTTGACAAGAAAATGGAGAACAATTATCCGGGCAATGTGCAGGATTAACGAAAGAGCCGCCTCTTGCAATATGTAATTGATCTCTAATGATCGTTAATGACTTAGCTTCCCCAAAAAAAACATCTACTATTTGCGGGCAATAATGAAATTGATCAATTTTTTTCCAATTCCACACCAACACCAGTAGAGCATCAAAATCATCTAGCTCGGAGTAAAGTACATCAAAATGTGCCTTAGACTCATCAGCTCCAGCATTCATCGATTTTGCTTCTACACGAAAATACTCTCCAGTTTTATCTGACGAATTCCATAATGTACTTGAACCCACACAAGCGAAATCATGATATTGATGGGATGGAAACCATGCCATTTCAAAGAAAGAATGACCTGTTTCACGCAGAGTATTATTGATTTCATAACCCCATAAAGCTTCAAGCAGCCCTCCCATGCCGCTTCCAATTTTTGCACCTCGGGTCCTCAAAACCCTTTCGCAAAAAATATTAATTTTCTCGCATGCTAAAGGAAGAACTTCTTTGACTAAAACATATGCTCTTTTTTTATCTTCAATATCCATTATTGATATCCCTACTATGTGTAATTTATAGTGTTATGATAACTCTTTACATTGGCTGTGAAAATAACCAACTTTTACTAAAGATTAAAAGCAGTGTCGGTTAGTGGGGGCATTCTATAGTTTGATCATAATCACGTAACTTGACTTTCTATGATTTAAGAGGCATGTCATCCCTCATTCGAATAAAAATGTTTATTTTCGATTTGTTATGATGATGAGGTATGTTACTACATGCAATTTACACGAGAGGAAATGAGTTAATGCTCTGATCTAAAAGAGCAGCATATTTGCGCTACTGTGTCTTCATAGCAAAATCTCTGATCCTACCCGCCTAATGTGGACACGGACCTAAGCGATATTTTCGTTTTCAAATTGTTCCGGGCTGAGACCGCTGCACGCACTGTGCCGATGCCAGCGATTGTGATCACACTCGATATAATTAAACACTGCCGTTCGTATGATTTCCCGGCTGGCAAAGTGTTCTCCGTGAACACATTCCACTTTCAGCGAGTGAAATAAGCTTTCCACGCAGGAATTATCGTAACATCAGCCTTTACATTCATGCTACCGCGCAGATTATACCGCTTCAGCAGCGCCTGGTAATCCGCTGAACAGTACTGACCGCCACGGTCCGTATGAACGATGACATTTTCGGGACGTTTCCGCCGCCAGAGCGCCATTTTCGGCGTATTACAGGTCAGTTGGGCCGTCATCTGGGATGACATCGACCAGCCGATATCGGCTCATGGAGATGCCCTGTGTTATTGAGGGATGGAAAAACAGAGGGATTATAACGCTGGATGAGGACTGCAAATAATAATCGTAAAATCAGATATTTAAGAAAGTGTAGGTTAAAATATAGCTTTTATAATTTAGTGAAAAATAAACGTTATTAATCAGTGTGTTCACACCAATGCATCATTGGGGTGTGGTTCGTGAAGTCCGTATCAAGTGACTCTTTCATATCGCTTTTGCTCTTTTTTTAATCTTTTTGGGGACCTGGGCAGTCTCACGTGAGCCCCTGGAAACTCACATAAACCCACAAATTTGTCATTCGAAAGCCGCCTGATGGGCAGTAACGACGAGCGTTGGCTCGACCTGAATGGTCTATCTTATCACCGACAACGACCGAGATTCATCCGTAGGTTTTACCGCCAGGGTGCTGACGGATTATTGATTTTCCGGCAAAGCATAATTCTGGCAGTACAGATAGGGGATCCCCTCTTTGGTAATCAGGTATGTCTCGCTGTTCAGCGCAAAAAAATCGACGTTGGATACACTGGTGTTGGTCAGGAAAAAATCGGGGAGGAGTTCCTGAATAAGGCTGGCGGGAGCTGTTTCGCGATTGGAAATTTGGATTTTCTGTGAAATCCAAACCGGGCTTGAGCCGTAGCTGGATTGTGTAAAAAGTACCATGCGTTGCACGGTTTGCTCATTATTTTCGGCATCTTTGATAATACCATCAATATTCACAATACCTTTACTGCCCCCGGTTTTAATATCAATAATCCCTCGGAACGAGCTTGTATTGCGTACAATTTCGATGGCGGAGCGGCAGGTGAGATCATGTAACTCGCCATTGTTCTTACTGTACCGATAGACGACAGTAAGAATAAGCGCAGCAAAACAAAACAGCAGGATAATACCTGTCTGGATGCGGGAAGTTCGGGGATATAAGTTCATTAGCTATCATACCGTGGGTAATATACCGACTGACAGGCATTTTCTTGCCTGGCTTTTATCGGTGAGCGACACACCAGTACGGACAGTTTCTTAGACTCAGGATAGGTCGTGATATAGATAAATTTATGGCTCTGACACAGTCCTGGGTTTTTGTCGATAAACGCGGTATGCCGGGAGAAATTACTGGCATCGTTATTGAAATAATACTGACAGCCAGTGGGTGCTTTATCCGCAGCGATATAGCCGGAGAAATAATCATCGCTGGCTTGCCACGGATATAATATAAGCACACAAATTATCAGGGTAAGTGCCAACATTACTGTTTCTGCAGCCGTTATCAAAGGTTGACGCGGTGTGTCAGCCAAAAATTCCTCAATGGTGGCATCTGGCGCTAAGGATTCTTCAGCAGAAGCAGAGTTCTCCTCCGGTGTTTCAATGACCTGAATATCAAACTCTTCTTGAATGATCAGCCCTTTGCGGGGGATCGTTGTGATCAGCGGTTGTTCAAGCTCCAGCTGCAGTAAGCTTTTACGCAACGAGAGAATGCTTTGATAAAAGGCGTTGAAACTCACCTGCCGGTGATTTTTACCCCAACCGAATTCCAGTAATTCGTTTTGAGAAACCACTTGCCCGCGATGTTGAATAAGTAATAAAAGACATAACGACGCTGAGTGTTTGAGTTTTATCCGCTGATTGGGGTGATCTACCCGCGCCAGACATTGTGTGGCTGGGGTAAATATTATTTTATTTTCAATCAGATAACTGACATTGCCAGTCTCAGACATATTGTCTCTACTCTTGATGATGCGTCTGGTGGTTGTTTAGTCATGATACCACTGAGCCTATAAAGACCACCAGCATGGACCTGATTCCACAGCGAGAACCGCGAAGTGTTGCAATTTGGTATCATGATATAACAAGAATGATAACTTTTTAATGAAAATAAAACCCATTAAAATCAATTGATTGCATCTTTTTGGCTACTCTGCAAAGAACAGAAAGATGAAAAAATGTCGACAAAGATGATTGCCATTAATTCTTTATGGACAGCGCCATATACTGCCTGACACCACCACGCGAAAACAGCATGAACCTTAACGCGTCAATGGCACCAGGGAATGCCGGTGGTAGATGTAGATGGGAATAAATGTCAGCTTGTTTGCGAGCTGACATTTATTTTTAGTGCCGAGTAAATTTAACCATCTTTTTGACTAAGCCATAATTTGCGGTAGAGAGTCCCATGTTCCAGAAAGAAATTGAAAATGCTGTAGTGCTCGTTGGCGATGAAATGAAGAAGTCGGATAATGCCTGGCTGTCGTTACGTAAAAAACGTCAGCGTATTGATTTGAAGACCGATGGACAAATCTTATTTCTGGAGAAAGGGACTGTCTCTGTTTATCGTGTGGAAAACGATTTAGTCACCGTGAGTATTTCTGCACCTGCTATTCTCGGCCTGCCACAAATGCGTACGGAAGTGGCTGGCCACTATTTGCGTTGTGATACCGATTGTGAAATGTGGGCGATGAGCGTACAAAATGCCGATCACCTGTTTACGACCAAAAACTTATGGAAGCAGGCGTTTGATATCTTAACGCATCATCTTCAACGTTATTTTCAGCGTGAAGCGTTGCAGTCGCACCGTACTATTCGTGAGCAGATTATTGAACACGTAAAATATATCTGGTCGATGGAGCCAGAGGTTCGCGAGAAAACATCCGTGTATACTTTTATTTTGACCCGTAACCATATTTCACGTAGTGCCATCCATAAGGTGTTACAGGAGCTGGTTAATGACGGGAAAATCACCCTGAATCGTGGAAAGCTCTCTTTTTGCACGCCGTTATAAATTCATGCGCTCCCCGGCAAAATGTAAGGGAGCGCAACCGATCAACGTTCTCTGAGTGCTTCCGCGCGTGCGCGAATAATCGGTTTTAACAGGTAGCTCAGAATCGTTTTCTTGCCGGTGAGAATATCGACGCTCGCCACCATGCCGGGAATGATCAGCATCGGATGCTCTTTTGTTCCCAGGTAATTTTTATCCGTCTGCAAACGCACAATATAAAAGCTTCGCCCCTGCTTATCGGTAACGGTGTCCGGGCTTATCTGCACTACTTCGCCTTGCAGACCGCCATAGATGGTGTAATCGTAAGCGGTAAATTTCACCATCGCATGTTGACCCGGATGGAGGAAGGCGATATCGCGCGGCTGGATTTTGGCTTCGATTAACAGTTTGTCATCCAGCGGAACGATTTCCACCAGATCGCTGCCCGGTTGAATGACGCCGCCGATAGTATTCACCATCACCTGCTGGACGATACCCCGCACCGGTGAGGTGACCATGGTACGGTTCACCCGATCCTCCAGTGCTTTAACGCTTGCCTGGGTTTTACTCAGATTGGTGCGAGCTTCATTGAGTTGGGCCAGCGCATCGCTCTGGAAACGGCCACGGCTTTCACCGATTTTATTCTCAATCTCTTTAATTTCTGACGTAGCCTTGGGCAGCGACAGGCTAATAGAATTGAGCTGCCCGGCGGTTTCCACTTCGGTACGACGCAGTCGCAACAGTTCGACTTTTGAAATGGCGCCTGAAGCGAGCAGCGGCTCGGACATTTTGATTTCCTGACGGATTAACCCGAGGCTGTGCTTAAACTGATCCTCCTTTGAGTCAAAGTCGCGCAGTTCCTGTTTTTTCTGCACCAGCTGTTCTTCGAGCCCGGAAATTTCGTTGTGAAATTGTTCCCGGCGGCTGTTGTACAGCTCGGTTTCTCCCCGGGCGACTTCCGGCGCCTGGCTGGCTATCTCGGGTGAAATCACAAAGTCCCGGTTTTCAACTTCCGCCGTCAGGCGTTCTACCTTGGCGCGCAGACCGAGTTTGTCGGCTTCAGTTTCACCCACGTTGGAGGCGAAGCGCGTGTCATCTAGGTGCAGTAGTGGAGTTCCGGCGTTAACGATTTGCCCTTCATGCACGTACAGCTCGGTGACAATTCCCCCTTCCAGGTTCTGGATTTTTTGCAGTTTTGATGAAGGGATCGCTTTGCCTTCACCGCGTGTCACTTCATCAATTTTTGCAAAACCAGCCCAGATGAAGGACAGCACCACCAGCGCGAGGATCACCCACAACGTCAGTCGTATCACTCTTGGGGCATCATCAATTATGGCCTGGCTAACCTCATTAATACTGTCGGTTTGATTTTCATCACGACCGCGAAAATAGTGCTGCATGTGACTGCGGGCACGAGTCAGGAGATCAGCGAGACGCATTAATTTGCCCCTTTTTCAACGCATCCATCACTACCCCTTTCGGACCGTCTGCGATGATGCGACCTTTATCAACAATAATCAGACGGTCAACCAGCGACAGCATGGAAGCGCGGTGCGTGACCAGTAATAACGTTTTTCCCGCAATACAGGGGGCCAGCGCGTGTTTGATCTTCTCTTCGCTGGTGTTGTCCATTGAACTGGTGGGTTCATCCAGTAGCAGGAGAGGGGGATCAAGCAACAGTGCACGCGCGAGCGCCACCGCCTGCCGTTGCCCACCGGAAAGCTGGGAGCCGCGTTCGCCGACCTGCAGGTTATAGCCGTCGGGATGCAGGCGTGCGAATTCGTTGACGCCAGCCAGTTCTGCCGCTCGCAGCATCGTTTCGTCATCGACATAGCGCGCTCCGCACAGCAGGTTATCGCGCAGCGTGCCGTTGAATAGCTGGATGTCCTGTGGCACGTAGCCGATGCTGTGGCGCAGATCGTTCACATCCAGCTGACGAGAGTCGATACCATCGATCAGCAGGTTCCCGGCGCTCGGCTGGTATAAATTGACGATTAGTTTACTCAGCGAACTTTTACCGGAACCGCTGCGCCCGATAATGCCGATGCGCTCGCCGGGCTGAATGGTCAGGTTAATTTTGTGCAGCGACAGGTTTTGTTGCTCCGGGTAGCTGAAATCCACATCGCGAAATTCAATGCTGCCCTGTAACTGTTCACGCTTGAGCGGGTTTTCATCCGCACGGCGCTCCTGCGTCAGCGACATCATTTTCTCAGTATTTTTGATGGTCAGTTTCGCCTGCTGATAGCGGGCGATAAGGCCGGTGAGCTGACCCAGCGGCATGAGTGCCCGGCCGTTAAGCATGTAGCAGGCGATCAAGCCACCCATACTCAGTTTGCCGTCGATAATCATGTACACCCCGACGATGATCATCACCACGCCTGAAATTTGCTGGAACCAGCCGGTGAGGTTGCTGGCCAGGCTGGACAAGGTTTTCACCCGCAGTTCGAGACGGCTCAGGCTGCCCAGTGTTTGTTCCCACTGGAACTGGCGTTCGCTTTGGGCATTATTCACTTTGATGGCATCCAGACTGCTCAGGGTTTCAATCAGTAGCGCCTGGCGTTCGCTGGCGAGATTCATGGTTTTTGCCACCGCAGCGTTGACCGGCTTTTGTAGTGCCCAACTGCACAACAGGGCAATCGGTAATGTCAGTACCGGGATCCATGCCAGCGCGCCGCCGATAATGCCAATAACAATCAGCAGCAACAGGGTGAAGGGCAAATCGATAATTGTCGTCAAAGTGAGGGATGAGAGGAAATCACGCAGTGACTGAAACTCGTGAATGTTTTGTGCAAAGCTGCCCACGCGCGCCGGGCGCTCTTTCATCTCCATACCGACAATGCGCTCAAACAGGGTTGAAGAGATGATGAGATCGCTTTTCTTACCTGCAATATCAAGGCAGATACCGCGCAGCATTTTTAAAATCAGATCAAAGACAAAAGCCAGGCAGATGCCGACTGCCAGCACCCATAGTGTGACCGTTGCCTGGTTTGGCACGACGCGGTCATACACATTCATGGTAAAGAGCGGTGTGCCGAGCGCAATCAGGTTGATTAACAGACTGGCCAATACCGCATCCATATACAGAAAACGCGACAGCTTCAGCGTGTCTTTAAACCAGGATTTGGTACGCGGCAGAAAGGCCTCTGCCTGCAAATCGAATTCGTGGCGCGGATGCGCAAAAATGACTTTGCCCGCATAGTTTTGCTCAAGCGTGGCGGCATCAACGCAAATTTCCCCACCTTCGCTTTCGCTGGGCATAAAGCGGGCGCTGCCGTCATCGTTCCATGCCAACAACACCCCGGTTCCCCCTGCGTTCAATAACAAGACAGCAGGCAGAGACATTGCCGGAATTTTATCGAGCGTGCGCGTGACGACTCGCGCCTTTAAACCGGCCCTTGCTGCCGCGCGTGGAAATATATTTAGCGTGAGCCGATCGTTTTCTAATGGCAGGCCACTGCTTAATGTTGAACGACTCGCCGGTTTACCATGCAGAGAACACAGAATCAGTAAGCTATCTAATAACGGGTCGTCATTATGGCTACGTGGGTCGTGATGTTGAGAATTAGGGGTAGCGTAATTCTCAGGGACGTCATTTAATAATTCGGCTTGTGCACTCATTTTCGCAACCATTCTGACCGTGCACTATTAAATAATAGCAAGCTAATTATAAGCGTGCAGGTCAGGGATTTATTGGGGATTAATAATTATTAATGAAGTTCCGGTAAGCTATTTTCTTCTGCTGAATCTACCGGTTGCCCCGAAGGCGGCGGTGTGATTTTTAAAATATTCATTAATTCCCCGGTGCGTTCGCTAATACGATAGCCACTGGTCATGGCCAGATAACGTAATTCAACAAGACGGCGTTTAGAGGAGAACACTTCATTTTCACTATCGAGTAAATCCAGCAGCGTACGCTCGCCAAGACTAAATTGATCCTGATAAGCCGTGCGCACTTTGACACTGCGGTCGGCATATTCTTCCGCCGAAGGAAGCTGGGCGCGAGCGTTTTGCAGTGCGGTCCAGGCCAGGCGTAGCTCCTGATTCAGCTGGCGCAGCGTGTTATTACGTACATCCTGAGCCTGCTTGTGCAGATAAGCGCGGGAGTTCATGTTGGCTTTGTCGCTGCCGCCCTGGTACAGGTTGTAATGCAGTTTGACCATCGCTTCCCACTCTTCGGTGTGTGCGCTGGTGGTATCGGTGTTGTTGCTAATCCCGCGGGAAAGCTCAACGTCCACACGTGGATAGAAGGTGGATTTCGACGATTCATACTGCTGGTGCGCAGCTTCGATATCCGCATTGGCAGACTTCAGTAATGGATTATTTTTTTCCATCCGACTTTTGGCATCTTCCAGCGAGGTTGGCAGCTGAGAGTCAATGCTCTCTGGCTGGCTTAAGCCCTGCGGATCCATGCCCGTCACGCTGACAAAGGTGGTTTTCGCGTCTTCAAGGTTAGTTTGCTCGGTCAGCAGGTTGTTTCGCGCCTGCGCCAGACGCGCTTCGGCCTGCATAAAATCCCCGGAGCGCCCAACGCCCTGATCGGTACGCAGTTTTATCTGGTCGTAAATGCGCTCGTGGTTCGCCAGATCGTCTTCAGCAAGGCGCACAAACTCTTCGCGTTGCAGCACGTCGAAATAGGCCTGAATCACCGCATAAGCGGTGCTTTCACTGGTGTTCATCACACCATAGGCGCGTGAGTCAACGGTCGCTTTTTGTCGCGCCACTTCGCTGTTGGTCGCAAAGCCGTTAAACACATTCTGCTCGAGGCTGATAGTCGCCTCGTTAGGTGATTGAGTCAGACCGTTATTGCGTCCTGCAGCGCGGGTAGTTGCATCATCAACATTTTTGCGCCCGGCCTCGGCATTTAAATTCAGTGATGGCAAATAGCCACCTTGTGCCGCCCGCAGATCTTGCTCCGAGGAATAACGGCTATTTATTGCAGCATTAACTTCAGGATGATTCGCTAATGCATCTTTAACGGTATTTTGTAAGTCTTCTGCGTTTACTGCATTTATTGAAAAACATGAAAGCAGAAAAACTAAAAACTTCTTCATGACATGAATGCCCTATATCTCACGGTTATGACATCCAGGTGTCGTCGCTATCATCCATTTTTACAAACACGTTATATTAATTAACAAATATGAATTGTCTTAATTGATGGCTGTAATCAGCTATTCAGCGACATGTTTTGTCACATCGTGTTTTATTTTTGGTTATTTTTTATTATATTCATTTGCCAGTCAAGTCTCATGTAATTGCATTCTATAAAATGTGTTTTTTTCTACATTGAGATATTAATGTTTACATTAATTGAATGTGATATTTGTTCGTTAATGTATTAACGAGTTTATAAAAATAATGATGGTAATTAAGTGAGGTTACGGTGAGCAAATTACTCGGTGTGATCAAAGCAATTATTGGACAGGTTTACGTAGTTGATGCCAATGGTGCACAACGACTGGTTCATGAAGGCGACAGGGTATATAGCGGTGAAGAAATTGTGACCGGTGCCAGCGGCGCGGTAAGTATCTCTTTACCAGACGGAAAAACGCTGGATATAGGCCGTAATAGCCATTGGGGTGAGCACGGGCTACAGGTCAGCCATCATCCGGAAAGTAGTGCTCAGGATATTGCCGCCGCACAAAAGGCCATTGCCGATGGCGCTGACCCGACGCAGGTGCTGGAAGCCACCGCGGCGGGTAATGAAGCACCGGTAACATTAGAAGGTGGCGGCGGGGGGCACACTCTGGTTCAGCTTGAATTGACCGGGCAGGTGGTTGATCCGACAGCAGGTTTTAACACCAAAGGCCTGGGAAGCCCGAACTGGGATATCAATCTGCCGATAGGGGGAGTTACCGCAGTTTCCGCGAGTGTTTTCCCGCCTGAGGTACAAATTACCGAGTTTGCCGGCAACGACGGTTTCATTAACAAAAGCGAATTCCATCAGACCCATTTAAGCGGCACCAGTAATCAAAATCACATCACACTCACCTTCACCGATAGCCAAAAAAACACATTCACCGTTACTGTTCCGGTGAGCAACGGGCACTGGAATATTGATACCGATCTGGGGGGACTGGTCCCGGGAAATGTAACAGTGGTGGCAATAGCCACCGATGTGACGGGACGAACGGCAGAAAGTTTTGATCATGCGCTGATTGATATTACCGGACCACACATCGACATTACCGTTGATAACGTCACGCCGGATAACCTCATTAACTACGAAGAGTCGCGTCAACCGCAAACCCTGATCCACGGGTCGGTCGGCGGCGATACTAAACCCGGCGATATCGTTACTTTATTGGTTGATGGTAAAGAATATACCGGTGTTGTTACCGACCCCGGAAATGGGACTCTGACTTATACCATCCCGGTACTGACCCAGGGGTTACTGCATGACCCGAACATTCACGCCACATTAACTTCTACTGACGACGCAGGAAACACCACCATTGTTTCCACGGATCATCACGTCAATAACGACCTGTATGCGCAAAATGCCGTGACCATTGAAACGGTGGCGAATGATGATGTCGTCAACGCTAATGAGTCTCGTATGCCGACCATTATTTCTGGCATTGCCAGCGGTGATGCGAAAGCGGGTGATCCGGTTACGTTGACCATTCAGGGCAAAGCGTTTCACGGCACGGTTTTCGACGATCATGGCCAGCTACGCTATGAAATCGTTGTGCCTTCCGCAACTCTCAAAGAGGGGGCTAACGATGTACAGGTGACGCTGGTAAGCCATGACGCGGTAGGCAATGAAGCCACTGCCGTGACGCACCGCACCGTGGTGCTGGACACCCAGGCGGCCAACGCCATCAGCATTGATACCGTGGCAGGGGATAATGTCGTGAACCGCAGTGAATCGCGGATGCCGACGCTGATTAGCGGGGCGGTGACCGGGGATGCACAGCCGGGCGATAACGTTGCGGTGGCGGTGAACGGCAGGACCTTTACCGGCCTGGTGGTGACCGA
>NZ_JAOWHL010000036.1:0-249561 GCF_030332645.1 Citrobacter sp. Cpo091 | reverse complement strand
CCCCGCTGACCCGGCGGCTTGTAATCCGTTGTTCCGTGTCAGTGGAGGCGCATTATAGGGAGTTATTTCAGGCTGACAAGTTAAAAATATAAAAAACTTATCAAGCGATTACTTTTCAATCAATATGTCCATTTCTGCCTGGTTTTTAAACAAAAACGAGCCCCGCAGGGCCCGTTTATTGTTGTTTTGTGACTTACTGCACTGCCACTATGCGATCGTCATTCACTTCCAGACGAATCGTTTTGCCCGGAATCAGTTCACCAGACAGAATTTGCTGCGCCAGCGGGTTTTCGATCTGCTGCTGGATAGCACGTTTCAATGGACGCGCGCCATACACCGGATCGTAACCATTCGCGCTCAGCAGTTTAAGCGCCTCGTCAGAAATATGGATTTCATAGCCACGCTCTTCCAGACGTTTGTACAGACGCTGCAACTGGATCTGAGCAATAGAAGCAATATGCTGCTCACCCAACGGATGGAATACAACAACCTCATCTATACGGTTGATGAATTCCGGGCGGAAGTTGTGGCTCACGACGCCCAGCACCATATCTTTCATGTGACCGTAATCCAACTCGCCGAAGCGTTCCTGGATCAGATCGGACCCCAGGTTCGAGGTCATGATGACAACCGTATTACGGAAGTCGACCGTTCTCCCCTGTCCGTCAGTCAAACGACCATCGTCAAGCACCTGCAGCAGAATGTTGAACACATCCGGGTGTGCTTTCTCCACTTCATCCAACAAGATGACGGAGTAAGGACGACGACGTACTGCTTCCGTCAGGTAACCACCCTCTTCATAACCGACATATCCCGGAGGTGCCCCGACCAGACGAGACACGGAGTGTTTCTCCATAAACTCGGACATATCGATACGCACCATTGCATCGTCACTGTCGAACATAAAGTTTGCCAGCGCTTTGCACAGTTCGGTTTTACCGACACCGGTTGGACCAAGGAACAGGAATGAACCAATCGGACGATTCGGATCGGACAAGCCCGCGCGGCTACGACGGATGGCATTAGAAACGGCTTCCACCGCTTCGTTCTGACCAATCACGCGGCTGTGCAGCTCCTGCTCCATACGCAACAGTTTTTCTCGTTCGCCTTCCAGCATGCGAGCAACTGGGATCCCGGTCCAGCGCGCCAGCACCTCAGCAATTTCTGCATCCGTAACTTTATTACGCAGCAGACGCATGGTTTTACCTTCAGACTGGGTGGCTGCTTCCAGTTGTTTTTCCAGTTCAGGAATTTTGCCGTACTGCAGTTCAGACATCCGCGCCAGGTCGCCAACGCGGCGCGCCTGTTCGATGGCGATTTTTGCCTGCTCCAGCTCAGCCTTGATAGTTTGCGTTCCCGAGAGGGAAGCTTTTTCAGCTTTCCACTCTTCCTCTAACTCAGAATACTGGCGTTCTTTGTCGTCCAGCTCTTCGTTGAGCATATCGAGACGTTTTTTACTTGCCTCATCAGACTCTTTCATTAATGCCTGCTGTTCCAGTTTGAGCTGGATAATACGGCGGTCGAGTCTGTCGAGTTCCTCCGGCTTGGAGTCAATCTGCATACGAATGCTGGATGCCGCTTCGTCAATAAGGTCGATAGCTTTATCCGGCAACTGACGATCGGCAATATATCGATGAGACAGCGTAGCAGCCGCAACAATCGCCGGGTCAGTAATCTGCACATGATGGTGCAGTTCATAACGTTCTTTCAGGCCACGCAAGATTGCGATGGTGTCTTCCACTGAAGGTTCAGCCACAAACACTTTCTGGAAACGACGTTCCAGCGCCGCATCTTTTTCGATGTACTGGCGATACTCATCAAGCGTTGTTGCGCCTACGCAGTGCAGTTCCCCGCGAGCCAGTGCTGGTTTCAGCATGTTCCCGGCGTCCATTGCGCCATCGGCTTTACCCGCCCCAACCATGGTATGCAATTCGTCGATAAACAGAATGACGTTGCCTTCCTGTTTCGAGAGATCGTTCAGCACACCTTTTAAACGTTCTTCGAACTCACCACGATATTTGGCCCCAGCAACCAGCGCGCCCATATCCAGCGCCAGTACACGACGGCCTTTTAAGCCTTCCGGCACTTCACCATTGATGATGCGTTGGGCCAGCCCTTCAACGATGGCGGTTTTACCGACACCGGGTTCACCGATTAACACCGGGTTATTTTTAGTACGACGTTGCAGCACCTGAATGGTACGGCGAATTTCTTCATCACGGCCGATGACCGGATCGAGTTTGCCCTGTTCGGCACGTTCGGTCAGATCGACGGTATATTTTTTCAAGGCCTGACGTTGGTCTTCAGCCCCCTGGTCATTCACGCTTTCACCTCCACGCATTTGTTCAATTGCCTGAGTGATATTGGCGGTCGTCGCGCCTGCTGATTTTAATAAGTCGGTCAGCGTACCGCGTGACTCAAGCGCCGCCAGAACGAACAGTTCTGACGAAATAAAGTTGTCCCCACGTTTTTGCGCCAGCTTGTCGCAAAGATTCAGTACACGCACCAGTTCCTGAGAAGGCTGCACATCGCCACCGGTACCTTCTACCTGTGGCAAACGGCTCAACGCCTGGTCAATGGCTGTACGTAACTGGCCAGCATTAATGCCAGCAGACGTTAATAAAGGACGTACCGATCCCCCTTCCTGATTCAGCAAGGCGCTCATTAGATGAAGTGGTTCGATGAATTGATTGTCGTGCCCCAATGCGAGTGACTGGGCATCGGCAAGAGCAAGCTGGAATTTATTAGTAAGACGATCCAGACGCATAACTCCTCCCATAACAGGTCAAAATTGCTACTGGAGATTAAATGAGGTCATCCCTCAATTATTCAAGGTGAATGACCTGAATTATGTGAAAAGAAAATTACACGTACCGGATCGTCTTGATTCTTTAGGTTATATCAGCCAAATAAAACTTGCCATACGACCCGTGGTATTGTCGCGACGATAAGAGAAGAACGTCTCACTTTCGCTGAAGGTGCAACGGTCGCCGCCGTGGATGTTCTCTACCCCGACACTGGACAGACGCTGGCGCGCAAGCTGGTAGATATCCGCCAGATACTTGTCGCCACGCGGTACAAATGCGAGGTCCGCTTGCGGATCTTTCGTCATGAACGCCTCGCGGACTTCTGGTCCAACTTCAAACGCGTTTGGACCTATCGCCGGGCCTAGCCAGGCAATAATGTTTTCAGGTTTGTCGGCAAAACACGCCACCGTTTCTTCCAGCACGCCGGCGCATAATCCGCGCCAACCCGCATGGGCCGCAGCAACTTCGGTTCCAGCACGGTTGCAAAACAACACCGGCAAACAATCAGCGGTCATCACCGCACACACGGTACCCGGCATGTTGCTGTACGACGCATCTGCGCGTTTGCAGGCGTAAGGCTCGCCGGTCAGTTTCAGGACATCCTTACCGTGGACCTGCTCCAGCCAGACTGGCTTTGACGGCAGATTGCCCGCAGCAAACAGACGTTTGCGGTTCTCTTCAACATGTTCCGGGTTATCGCCGCAATGGGCGCCCAGATTCAGCGAATCGTAAGGCGGCATACTAACTCCGCCAATACGGGTAGAACTATACGCCGCGACACCTTGCGGTATCGGCCACTGCGGGACAATTAGCTTACTCATAGCCAGGCAATATCATCCTTATGTTCTTCGAAATCAGCGCGCATCACTTCAATCAACTGCACCATATCTTGTGGGATCGGCGCATGCCATTCCATTTCGATACCGGAAATCGGGTGATACAAACGCAGCATGGTCGCGTGCAGCGCTTGACGGTCGAACTTACGCAGTACGGAGATAAATTCGTCAGAAGCGCCTTTCGGTGGACGTGGACGACCGCCGTAAACCTGATCGCCCACCAGCGGATGAGTGATATGTGCCATGTGCACGCGGATCTGGTGCGTACGTCCGGTTTCCAGACGCAACCGCAGACGCGTGTGCACACGGAAGTGTTCCATAATGCGATAGTGCGTTACCGCCGGTTTCCCCATTGGGTGTACCGCCATGTGCGTACGCTTGGTCGGGTGACGGCTAATCGGTTCCTCAACGGTTCCGCCAGCAGTCATGTGACCAATTGCCACGGCTTCGTACTCACGGGTAATTTCGCGCAGCTGCAACGACTCCACCAAACGTGTTTGCGCCGGAACCGTTTTTGCCACCACCATTAATCCGGTCGTGTCTTTATCCAGACGGTGCACGATACCTGCACGAGGAACATCCGCGATTGGCGGGTAGTAATGCAGTAACGCATTCAATACCGTACCATCAGGATTCCCGGCGCCCGGATGCACTACAAGGTCACGGGGTTTGTTAATGACAAGAATGTCGTCATCTTCATAAACGATATCCAGTGGGATATCCTGAGGTTCAAAACGAACCTCTTCATCAATTTCTGCATTGATGGAGACACGCTCTCCACCCAACACTTTTTCTTTCGGTTTATCGCAAAGTTGGTCATTTACCAGTACGCG
The DNA here is from genome assembly GCF_030332645.1 of Citrobacter sp. Cpo091. Classification (NCBI taxonomy): domain Bacteria; kingdom Pseudomonadati; phylum Pseudomonadota; class Gammaproteobacteria; order Enterobacterales; family Enterobacteriaceae; genus Citrobacter; species Citrobacter sp. Cpo091. The sequence continues at coordinate 245,085 of NZ_JAOWHL010000036.1, read as the reverse complement.
CTGGTCGAGGATCCATTCTTTTATGCGCGATCGCGAATAATCAGGGAACAATTCGGCCAAAGCCTGATCTAAGCGTTGACCGAGCTGATTTTCGGAGACTGTTGCGGTGAGTTCTACTCGTTGTGCCATAAACTGCTTCTTCGTTTAACGTTGGGTTTTACGGCTTTGCCGTTTAATATAGTGTGCTATTGTAGCTGGTCTTAACCGGGAGCAGGAACAGAGAATCTCCCGTATTACATTTTGAGGAAAGTCAAAACGTCATGACGCGCATGAAATATCTGGTGGCAGCAGCCACGTTGAGCCTGTTTTTGGCGGGTTGCTCTGGTTCAAAGGAAGAGGTGCCCGATAATCCGCCAAATGAAATCTACGCGACTGCTCAGCAAAAGCTGCAGGACGGTAACTGGAAACAGGCAATAACGCAATTGGAAGCGTTGGATAACCGTTATCCATTTGGACCGTATTCTCAGCAGGTGCAATTAGATCTCATCTACGCCTACTACAAAAACGCCGATCTGCCACTTGCTCAGGCTGCCATCGATCGTTTTATCCGTCTTAACCCGACACACCCTAACATTGATTATGTCATGTATATGCGTGGCCTGACCAATATGGCGTTGGATGATAGCGCACTGCAAGGATTCTTTGGTGTTGATCGTAGCGATCGCGATCCGCAACATGCCCGAGCTGCGTTTAATGACTTTTCCAAACTGGTGCGTGGGTATCCGAATAGCCAGTACACCACTGATGCCACCAAACGTCTGGTGTTCCTGAAAGACCGCCTGGCGAAGTATGAATACTCCGTTGCAGAATACTACACTGCCCGCGGCGCATGGGTTGCCGTGGTAAACCGTGTGGAAGGCATGCTGCGCGACTACCCGGATACCCAGGCAACACGTAATGCCCTGCCGTTGATGGAAAACGCTTATCGCCAGATGCAGATGAATGCGCAGGCAGAAAAAGTCGCGAAAATCATTGCCGCCAACAGCAGCAATACCTGATTTGCCTCAGAATGCAAAACGGCAGCCCAAGGGCTGCCGTTTTTTTATCCGTTAACGCCACAACTGAAGCGGTTTAGCTCCGACGCATCCCATCAAATATGGCCTGCTTTCAGGTATTCCTCAAGTAAAAAATCGCCTGTTCCTGCGGTGCCTCACAAAAAGGTTTTCTTGACAAAAAGCGACAAAATAATGTGATTTAGATCACACATTTTGACATTAGGAACGGTATGCTGGAATCACCAAGACGGGAAAGACAAGAGGTAAAATTTATGACAATGAACATTACCAGTAAACAAATGGAAATTACTCCGGCAATTCGCCAGCATGTCGCAGACCGTCTCGCCAAACTAGAAAAATGGCAAACTCATCTGATTAATCCACATATCATTCTGTCTAAGGAGCCACAGGGTTTCATTGCTGATGCCACCATCAATACACCGAACGGACATCTGGTCGCCAGCGCAAAACACGAGGATATGTACACCGCAATTAACGATTTGATCAACAAGCTGGAACGGCAGCTCAATAAAGTGCAGCACAAAGGCGAAGCCCGTCGTGCAACAACTTCAGTCAAAGACGCCAACTTCGTCGAAGCAGAAGAAGAGTAGTCCCTTACATTGAGTGTATCGCCAACGCGCCTTCGGGCGCGTTTTTTGTTGACAGGGTGAAAACAGTACGGGTACTTTACTGACGTAGCCAAAGGAAAATTACATGAAACTTGTCCCGTTCTTCTTCGCATTCTTTTTTACCTTCCCCTGAATGGGAGGCGTTTCGTCGTGTGATAAAGAATGCGAAGACGAACAATAAGGCCTCCCACAACGGGAGGCCTTTTTTATTGATAACAAGAAAGGCAACACTATGACATCGGAAAACCCATTGCTGGCGCTGCGCGATAAGATCAGCACGCTGGATGAAAAATTACTGGCCCTGCTAGCTGAGCGACGTGGACTGGCCGTAGAAGTTGGTAAAGCCAAACTGCTTTCGCATCGTCCGGTTCGTGATATCGATCGTGAACGTGACCTTTTGGACCGACTCATTCAGCTTGGCAAAGCACATCATCTTGACGCTCACTACATTACTCGCCTGTTCCAGCTCATAATCGAAGATTCCGTCCTGACTCAACAGGCTCTGCTCCAGCAGCACCTGAACAAAATTAACCCACACTCCGCGCGCGTGGCCTTCCTTGGGCCAAAAGGGTCATATTCCCATCTCGCCGCACGTCAGTACGCTGCCCGCCATTTTGAACAATTTATTGAAAGCGGCTGCGCAAAATTTGCCGATATCTTTAATCAGGTCGAAACCGGACAGGCTGACTATGCTGTGGTACCGATTGAAAACACCAGCTCCGGTGGGATTAACGACGTTTACGACCTGCTGCAGCACACCAGCCTGTCTATCGTTGGCGAGATGACCATTACGATAGACCACTGTGTACTGGTGTCTGGCACGACGGATCTTGAGACTATTGAAACGGTATATAGCCATCCGCAGCCGTTCCAGCAGTGCAGCAAATTCCTGAATCGCTACCCGCACTGGAAGATTGAGTACACTGAAAGCACCTCTGCGGCGATGGAAAAAGTTGCGCAGGCTAACTCACCGCGCGTGGCGGCCCTGGGGAGCGAAGCCGGAGGCGTACTGTATGGATTGCAGGTTCTCGAGCATATTGAGGCTAACCAGTCGCAAAACATCACCCGCTTCGTGGTGCTGGCACGCAAAGCAATCAATGTTTCCGATCAGGTTCCGGCAAAAACAACCCTGTTGATGGCGACGGGGCAACAAGCCGGTGCGCTGGTTGAGGCGCTGCTGGTACTGCGTAACCATAATCTGATTATGACTAAACTGGAGTCACGCCCGATTCACGGCAATCCGTGGGAAGAGATGTTTTATCTTGATATCCAGGCCAACCTGGAGTCGCCCCAGATGCAAAAAGCATTGAAAGAGCTGGGTGAGATTACGCGTTCGATGAAAGTACTGGGATGCTATCCAAGTGAGAACGTGGTGCCAGTCGATCCGAGCTAACGTTTGGCAATGCCGGATGGCGCTACGCTTATCCGGCCTACGGTTCATACGATTTTTGAAGGCCGGATAAGGCAAACCCGCCATCCGGCATCTTAATTAAGGACGGCTGTCATTCGCCTGGCGTAACAAAGTACGGCTTTCACTCTGGAAGCGTTTCGCATAATCGCCAAACCAATGCTCCACCTTACGGAAGCTGTCGATAAACGCTTGCTTATCGCCCTGCTCCAGCAAACCTATTGCCTCGCCAAAACGTTGGTAGTAGCGTTTAATCAGCGCAAGGTTGCTCTCAGACGACATAATAATATCAGCATAGAGCTGCGGATCCTGGGCAAACAGACGGCCAACCATCGCCAGTTCAAGGCGGTAAATCGGCGAAGAGAGTGCCAGCAGCTGCTCCAGTTGAACGTTCTCTTCCGCTAAATGCAGACCGTAAGCAAAGGTCGCAAAGTGACGCAGTGCCTGAATAAACGCCATGTTCTGGTCATGTTCAACGGCGCTGATCCGATGCAGTCGCGCACCCCATACCTGAATCTGTTCCAGAAACCACTGATAAGCTTCCGGCTGACGTCCGTCACACCAAACGACGACCTGCTTGGCCAGACTGCCGCTGTCCGGACCAAACATTGGGTGTAACCCCACCACCGGGCCATCATGTGCAGCCAGCATCGCCTGTAAAGGACCATTTTTCACCGAAGCCAGATCCACCAGGATGCAGTCAGACGGCAGACGCGGTAGTTTGGCGATCACCTGCTCGGTGACGTGGATCGGCACGCTGACGATCACCATGCCAGCATCAGAGACGATCTCCGGCGCGCGATCCCAGTCCTGCTGTTCCAGGATCCGCACCTGGTAACCTGACAGGGTGAGCATTTTTTCGAACAGACGCCCCATCTGACCGCCGCCGCCGACAATCACCACCGGCCGCAGAGAAGGACAAAGCGTTTTAAACCCTTTGTCGTTCTCACTGGAGTAGGACTCACGCATAACGCGGCGTAGCACATCTTCAATCAGGTCCGGCGGCACGCCAAGGGCTTCCGCTTCCGCCCGGCGAGAGGCCAGCATAGAGGCTTCCCGCTCCGGCACGTAGATCGGCAGCCCAAAGCGGCTTTTTACTTCACCTACTTCGGCAACCAGCTCCAGGCGGCGTGCCAGTAAATCCAGCAACGCCTTGTCGACTTCATCAATTTGATCGCGTAATGCGGTCAATTCAGCAACCATAACCAACCTCTTATGCTACACGCGCCGACAGCTGGCCGTTTAAATCCTGGCTAATTTCACGCAGCAGCGCATCCGTCATTTCCCAGCTAATGCAGGCGTCAGTTACGGATACGCCGTATTTCATTTCGCTGCGCGGCTGTTCGGAAGACTGGTTGCCTTCGTGAATATTACTTTCAATCATCAAGCCAATGATCGAGCGATTGCCATCTTTGATTTGTGCAATCACGGATTCAGCCACGGCTGGCTGACGGCGGTAATCTTTATTGGAATTACCATGACTGCAATCTACCATCAGAGAAGGTCGTAGTCCCGCCTGCTCCATCTCTTTTTCGCACTGGGCGACATCTGCCGGGCTGTAGTTCGGCGCTTTACCCCCGCGCAAGATCACGTGACCGTCCGGATTCCCCTGTGTTTGCAGCAGTGCAACCTGCCCGGCCTGGTTAATACCGACAAAGCGGTGCGACTGCGCAGCCGCACGCATGGCGTTAATGGCGGTCGCCAGGCTACCGTCGGTACCATTCTTAAAGCCAACCGGCATCGAAAGACCGGAAGCCATTTCACGGTGAGTCTGCGATTCCGTAGTACGGGCACCGATTGCGGACCAGCTAAACAGATCGCCCAGGTATTGCGGGCTATTTGGATCCAGCGCTTCAGTTGCCAGCGGCAGTCCCATATTTACCAGTTCAAGCAGCAGCTGACGCGCAATTTTCAGACCTGCTTCAACATCAAAAGAGCCATCCATATGAGGATCGTTAATTAACCCTTTCCAGCCGACAGTGGTACGGGGTTTTTCAAAATAGACGCGCATCACCAGGTAGAGGCTATCGCTGACCTCTGCGGCAAGGGCTTTAAATCGACGAGCATACTCAATCGCCATTTCAGGATCGTGAATGGAGCATGGGCCACATACGACCAGCAGGCGCGGATCGCGACCGGAGATAATATCTGAGATGGTTTTACGCGACTGGGTGATTTGCGCCTCTTGCTCTTGGCTCAGCGGAAATTCAGCTTTCAGCTGCTCCGGAGTCATCAGAACCTGTTCGTCGGTAATATGTACGTTGTTCAGCGCGTCTTTTTGCATGATGGTGATCCTGTTTAGCTCGTTTGCGATAGTTGATCCTCAGCGAGGAGGAAATAACGATATCACAACAGGTAAAGATTTCAATCCACAATCCGTAAATTTTAATTTACATGATGTTATTTCAAGGCAAAAATAGCCCTTTCAAATGTACATTTAAATTTACACCACCGAATTTTCAGATCCACTATGCTTAAAAAAATGAAGGAGCACAGGCAATGAAGCAACTCATCAGCATCTTGTTTCTATTACTTCTTAGCGGATGTCAGATAGACCCCTACACCCATGCCCCTACCTGGACTGGTACCGACTGGTACGACGCCGGGATACAAGATGCCATTTCGGGTTATGCCGTTAAAGATAATGAAACGCTTGCCGACAACTACAATGACCCCGACGTCGATCGTACGGAATACCTTAAGGGTTACGCCGAGGGACAACGTAAAACCTGCCAGCAGGATTTTGTTTATGCCAGAGGCCTGACCGGGAAAACTTTTCCGCCCAGTTGCGATACTGTCGAAAATGTTGACCAGTTACACAGCGCCTGGCAGCAAGGGGCAAACGAGGGTGCTGCCTCGATAAGGTTAAATTAAACAATGGTTTATATTTTATAAACCATTAGGATTTAACTTAAATCACCAATAGCATTATTCCAGGAATAATGACGGCTTAGGAAAATAATGTTATTTTGTTGCAAACAATCTTGAATGTATTTCGACGTTTTACAGCAAACGCTGGTAGGTAACTATTCATGAGCTATTCTTACCGACTCATACTTCTACTGGCACTGCTCCTGACCGGATTACCGCTGTATGCCCAAAGCGTTACGGAAGAAGCAAAATCGGTACGCGCTATGGTTTCCGGCATCGTCAGTTATACACGCTGGCCTGCACTTTCCGGGCCCCCAAAACTGTGTATTTTCTCTTCATCGCGTTTTTCCAGTGTCCTGAAAGATACCAGTGCAGGCGCATTACCCTATCTTCCCGTCATCATCCGTACGGAACAAGAAATATTAGTTTCGCAGTGTGACGGTTTTTATTTTGGAAAAGAATCCCCTACTTATCAGGTGGAATTAAAGAATAAATATCCGACTAAGGCATTGTTATTAATTGCTGAACAGAACCCTGAATGCGTTATTGGCAGCGCCTTTTGCCTCATAATTAAAGACGAAGATGTGAGATTTTCCGTAAATATGGATTCCCTTTCACGCAGCGGCGTAAGGGTCAGTCCAGACGTATTGATGCTTGCACGGAATAATAAGCATGGATAAGGGCCATTCTCCCATAGCACGCCCGACGTTTAAGCGAACATTACGGCGTATCAGCATAATCAGCGTTCTGGTAACCATGATGCTGATCTGGCTGCTGCTCAGCATTTCTTCCGTGCTGGCATTAAGACAGTATGCGCAAAAGAATCTGGATCTGACTGCCGCTACCATGACCCGTACGCTCGAAGCTGCATTAGTCTTTTCTGATAGTGTTGCAGCAACTGAAACGCTGGCGGCACTGGGTCAGCAGGGGCAATTTTCCGTTGCAGAAGTTCGTAATAAAAACCAGAAGGTGATCGCCACCTGGCGCTATAACGCGCAGGATACCACTGAAAAGATTAGCGGGATGATCAGCCACTGGCTGTTCCCACAACCGGTCACTCAGCCGATTTTGCACAATGGCAACGTCATCGGTGAAGTACGATTGACTGCGCGCGATAGCGTTATCAGTCATTTCATCTATTTGTCGCTGGCCGTTCTTACCGGGTGCATTCTGTTGGCATCCGGAATTGCATTAATGCTCACTCGCTATTTACACAATGGTGTTGTGGATGCGCTGCAAAACATTACCGAGGTGGTACATGATGTTCGTACCAACCGTAACTTTTCACGGCGGGTATCAGAAGAACGCATTGAAGAGTTTCATCTCTTTGCCCTGGACTTTAATAGTCTGCTGGACGAGATGGAGGAGTGGCAACTTAAACTGCAGGCAAAAAACGCTCAGCTGTTGCGTACTGCACTACATGATCCTCTGACGGGTCTGGCAAATCGCGCCGCATTTCGCAGCAGTATTAATGCCTTAATGAATGATGATGCCGCCCACAGCAGCTCGGCATTGTTATTCCTTGATGGCGACAATTTTAAATTTATTAATGATACCTGGGGCCACGCAGCGGGGGATCGGGTCCTGATTGAAGTCGCAAAAAGGTTATCCGAGTTTGGGGGGAGTCGCCATTACCCATACAGACTTGGCGGCGATGAGTTCGCCATGGTGCTGTACAGCGTTCATTCTGAATATGAGGTTCAGCGGATCTGCGCGGCACTGTCACAAGAGTTTAACCGACCTTTTGACCTGCATAATGGTCATCTGGCAAGCATGACGCTCAGCATTGGGTTTGCGCTGACGTGGGAACATGCCTCTGCCGAAAAATTACAAGAACTTGCCGATCAAAATATGTATCAGGCTAAACATTTGCGTTCTGAACGCATTATTAAAAAATAAGGAATTACACACATGCTAAAACGTTTATTATCCCCGTTTCTTCTGCTTTTACTGATTCTGGCTGGCTGTCAGGCACCTCAGGGAAAATTTACCCCAGAGCAAATTGCAGCCATGAAATCATACGGATTTACTGAAGCATCAGGAGACTGGTCTCTCGGCCTGTCTGACACTATCCTGTTTGACAAAAATGACTATAAACTCCGACCTGAAAGTGAAAAACAGATCAAGGAAATGGCATCCAAACTGGCAGCTACCGGGCTTAATCATGCTCGCCTGGATGGTCATACTGATAACTACGGTGAAGACAGCTATAACGAAGCTCTGTCACTCAAACGCGCTAATGTCGTTGCCGATGCCTGGGCGCAGGGCGCTAATATTCCCCGCACCAACCTGACTACTCAGGGACTCGGGAAGAAATATCCCATTGCCAGCAACCAGACATCAAAAGGTCGCGCTGAAAACCGCCGCGTGGCTGTCGTGATCACGACACCATAATCATCCCCCAATTGGCTGCGCGCCGCGCAGTCCTTCCATTGCCATAAAGAACAAAAGAGTAAACGTCGGGATAAAAAAAGGGCCAGCCTTTCGGCCAGCCCTTTTCTAACAGGATGTCGCTTGCGCGAATCTTAGTTAAGACGCTTTTATTCAACCATATTGATAAATATACATTTTATATATTTTACAGTAAGTTAATTGCATCATTAGTTCAATCAAAGACTATGGCGAACATCCCATATGGACATTATGTGGACATATAGTTAGCCAGCGGATTCAGGGTCACGGCTTCTTCCAGATGGTCCGGCGCAAAATGCGCATAACGCATTGTTTCACGAATGTTAGCATGACCAAGGATTCGTTGAAGAACGAGAATGTTTCCACCGTTCATCATAAAATGGCTGGCGAATGTGTGCCGGAGAACGTGAGTCTTTTGCCCCTCAGCGAGTTCAATTTTTGTAAGTGCCAGCATTTTTTTGAACTCCTGATAGCAAGGGTGAAACAGCTTTCCTTGCAAAGGTGAGAGTTCGTCATATAACCATTGAGGGATCGGTACCGTGCGATTCTTCTTGCCTTTCGTTTTGGTAAAGGTGAGCTTATTAGGTGATAATTGCGAACGTGTTAAACGTTCGGCTTCGCTCCATCTTGCTCCAGTGGTCAGGCAAACTTTAACAATCCTTGTCAGGTAAGTTTTGCCATAAGATTCACACGCCTTTAGCAGCTCGTTAATCTGTGGCTCGGTAAGCCACGACATTTCTTTTTCAGCCTCTTTAAACACCCTGACGCTTTCTAATGGATTAGGAAGTTTCCATTCTCCGAGTCGCTTCAGCTCGTTGAAAACTGCATCAAGGTATTGTTGCTCTCGGTTTACCGTAATTGGTTTGGCGATCCATTTCTCCGGGTTTGCATGATATCCGTTATCAATCTCCCCCTTCAGTCGACGATCCCTGTAATGCGCAAAATCCTTTGCTGTTAGCTGGGATGCTATAGGGTCGCCAAGCCCGCGACAGACAATATGCAATTTGGCCAAGCGAGACTTACTCGCCGTAAGTGACTGGCCATGCAAGTCATGCCACAACTTAATCAATTCACTCAAACGTCTGCGGTCTTCCTTCTCACCCAACCATGGCTTGTTCTGCGCTTCATCTCTGTAATGCTGTTCATATGCTAAAGCCTCTCCCTTCGTGTCGAATTTTTTACGAATACGGCGGCTTTCCGCGCCATCTACACGGAAATCGCATAACCATTCGCCAGAAGATAATTTCTTTATAGCCATATTTTTAAGAGCACTTTTTCTTAGAGCGACTAACGCTACCGTCGTTGCAAACAAACTTGCCATCTGCTGTACAATGAGAGACCCCGCCTTTTGATTTTGAGCAAGGGTAATTTTTAGCTTGAGCTAATGGTGAAACTATAAACATGACGCCAATCGCGGCTAGTATAAATTTCTTTGCGTTTGATAAAATCATCATAAAATCACTCACCTTATAGGGGGGTCATTATTTTTCTAATTGCATCGTTATAGTCATCACTGGCAAGTTTTCCAAGTTCATCGCAGGCCTTACCATTTAATTTAAATTCATACCCTTGCATTTCCCAATGATTGTAAACCTTGACGACTTCGATTGCGTCATCATTAAAACCTTTAGGGGTTAAATACCGTGTGCCACATATGGAATGAGCAGCGCTAATAGCCATTAAATCGCTTATTTTTTCGTCTAAATAAACAACCTTAAGCGCCTTTTCGTTTAAATCTATTTTTTCTATGCGAAGACCTGTAAGGCTTTCAACTATGGCATTAGGAACTTTTTGTGCATGAGCAAAGCTGCTAAAAACCAGAATCGAGAATAATACACCAAATGCTTTCATTGTAATTCCTTATAATTACTTTTGATTAGTTAATTCTTTAGAGAAAACCGCTACCCCTGGTTTACCAGATTCTAAATAGCAGCAATTTTGGAATTTTAGAGTCCAATCTCCAGATGCTGTAATTACATCTTCTTCATTAGTAATATTTCCATATTTTTTGGCGAGACTGACGGCTTGCTTTTTCGTAGTTGTAAAATCAATTATTTCGGATTTGAGATACTTCATTTCGTGAGTATCCAAGTTTATTGATAAGGGTATTACAGTAACCTTGATGCTGGTAGCTGGGGTTTGATAGAGGGATCTGTAAACTGCATAAACTGAGGCTTTTTGTATATCTGTTTTAATTTGTTCCGCGCTACTGTTTTCAAGAACGGCAGGGGAAACCTGAATATGTAATGGTTTCTCACTTAGCACCTTGAATCCGGGATAATCTTTATAGTCTCTGAAGTCCTGATAAGAGTCCATCAACTGAGCAACGGACTTGAATTGCTCGGGTTCTGCAATTGCTGAGAATGAAGCCGTTGCCAATGCTATTAAAATCAAATGTCGCATACTAAATTCCTTTTATCGCACATGATGGAGTAATGTGTGTTTTATTGCCCCAACACTTTCAACAGAACTAGCGTCACATTCAATGTCAGGTATGCTCGGATTGCTGCTGCTGCGTAGAATTAGTTTATTACCAGGCTTTCTAATCACTGAGTAAAATGACTTATAACCATCTATATCTATTAATCGGATTCCATCACTCAAAGTGGTATTCGTAAAATCGACATAATAGGTAGCATAATTATCAATAATGCATATATCTTCTGAGTTAATAAAACCAAAAGTATCCTTATCTATTAATGTATGCCCACTATCTACAAGTAGCCCGTCCATTAATCTCTTTTTCTTTATTTTAATAATTTCAAATTCATCATTACTTATAGGGTATGGATGGTCTATGTCTAGCGCATATTTATCTCCCTCGCCAGTTGCAAGCCATCGAAGAGACGCTCCGGTTTCGAGAGCGCAGGAAACAACGACATCGCCAGGAAAATACTCTCGCCTAACCCATGCTGACATCGTCCCCGAGGAAATGCCCAATAGGTCGCCAAGTTCTTTCTGCATGGAAAATCCATAAGCACTTAGCATGCGGGTTACAACCGGCTTACCACCGTTACTCATTATCTTTTCATAAAGTTCTCTTCCTTTGGGTAAGGTCGGGTCAACCACCTTTGAACTTGATTTTTTAAGTTCCCCAGTCAGGAGCCAGCTCAGGTCCTCTCCTGTATCGAGAACGCACCTAATGACATAGTCGCCAGGTATGCTGCCTCTACTAATCCAATTGCCTATCGTTCCAAGTGGCACACCGACGACTTCTGAATACTGCTGACGCGAGTTAAACCCATAAGAACTAAGGATTCTTTCTAAAACATCTTTTGCTTGTGAAGTTTTTTCGCCCACACATACCTCTAAATTTGCATTTGAGACGCTTGCATAACCCAATTGGGTTGTATATATTCTCAAAATCAAAACAAATGCACGTCAATGAACGTCAATGCACTAAATAAACTGATAACCGGAGATAATCCAACATGACCACTCAAATTGCAATCCCATCAGGTGTAGATGTGATGAGCTATGAAGACTTTGCCGAAATGTATGGCTATAGCCTGAGCACAGTGAAGGCCATGGTTAAAGACGGCGATCTGCTTCTTGTTCCACGCAAAAAACAAGGTGGTGCCGCTCGTATTAATATGGTCGCTTTTCGTGGCCGCCTGCTTCAGCAGGGTCTCAACTGCAAATACATTGCTGCTTAATCAACTTAATTATGTAAGTTAACAGGGGGCAGACAATGTTTGATTATCAAGTTTCCAAACATCCATGCTTTGAAGAGGCATGCCGCACGTTCGCAGCAAAGCACAACATGACGCAGCTTGCCACCCAGCTCGGAATGAATGTGCAGACCTTGCGTAATAAGCTCAACCCGGATCAGCCCCATCAGCTGACTGCGTTAGAAATCTGTTCACTGACTGACATCACCGAAGATCCGACCATTGTTGATGGTCTGCTGGCACAGCTTCATTGCCTGCCGTGCGTCCCACTGAATGAAGTGGCAAAAGAGAAAATTCCGCATTACGTCATGGGCGCAACTGCTGACCTGGGGAAAGTCGCTGGTGCTGCCATTAGTGGGGAAACCGGAACAGCAGCAGGTCGCCGCCTGGCAATCGAAAGCATTAATTCAGCTACTCGCTGTTTGGCGCTGACAGCCGTTTCATTACATGCACGTCTTCAGTCTCATCCGGCAATGACAAGCGCTGTCGATACCGTAACTGGTCTCGGTGCTTCTTTCGGTCTGCTCTGAGGTGACCATGGACAACGCACCATCTTTTGCATCACTGCTTGTTAAAGAAAGCCCAGGCATGCAGTACGGCCATGGTTGGATTTGCACTGAGGGTAAACGCTGGCATCCAAGCCACAATCAGTCTGAATTATTAAATGGACTGAAATCAAAAAAGGCTAATAAGTCAGCTCATTTAATTATTCGTATTGCTCGTTTTATTTTGAAAGGAGTGAAACATGTCGCGCGATGAACTGAGAATTATTCTTGGGGCGGTCATCCCCAATATGGAAGATGGTTTCGAAATCAAAACTCGTGCAGGTGAGATTTTCCGCGTTGATCCTAACTGGGAGTGCTGCAAAGAGTTCCGCCAGAACCTGCAGGACGAAATGATTTCCCAGCTCAAAAGTAAAGCACCCCGCGTCTTCGGCTATAGCTAATTAATAAACAGAAATTAACTGGCGTAAACCCGCCGGGCATCGTTTTGCCCAAATTCAGGAGAAAGCACTATGCGCAATATTGAAGTTCGTAAAACAAAAACTGGTTTTGATGATGCAGGAATTAACCAGTTGCTGACCGACGCAAGACTGGAAGAACGCCGTGGCCGTGCTGATGTTATGGCTGCTCGTTTGGAAAAACTGGCTGTGTTCATCACCAAAGGTGGGCTGAACGGAAAGGAAGCGGCAGAGCTTCTTCGCCTTGAGGCCGTAATCATCACCAACGAAGCGCAGGAGATCCACTGATGGCTGACTCAATGGACCTCGTACAGCAGCGTGTTGAGGAAACTCTCCAGCGAAACATTCACAACGCCCGCAGCCACAACGCTGCGGTTTCTTCATTCCACTGTGAAAGCTGTGGCGCAGCTATCCCAGAAGCACGCCGCATAGCGGTACCGGGCTGTGATCTGTGCGTTACGTGCAAAGAAATTGATGAACTGAAGGGTAAGCATTACACAGGGGGTGTCATTTGAGCACCATGCTGAAATGGGCTGGCAACAAAACAGCCATTATGCCAAAGCTGATTAAGCGCCTCCCTGCTGGTCTGCGTTTGATTGAACCTTTCGCGGGTTCTTGCGCAGTCATGATGGCAACTGATTACCCGGCTTATCTGATTGCAGATATCAATCCCGATCTGATTAATCTGTATCGCCAGGTGAAAGATGATTGCGATACTTTTGTTAAATTTGCGCAGGATTTTTTTGTTTCTTCAAATGATGAAACTGCCTATTACATAGCCCGCCAGGATTTTAACTCGTCAACAGAAATGAATAATCTCTGGCGAGCGGTTTACTTCCTGTATCTGAACCGCTTCGGATACCGCGGTATGTGCCGTTACAACTCACAGGGAATGTTCAATGTCCCTTATGGGCACTATAAAGAACCGTACTTCCCTGAGAGCGAGATCCGCGCATTTGCAGAGAAGGCACAGCGCGCCACTTTTATCTGTGCCAGTTACGAAGAAACGCTGGCGATGGCTAAAGCCGGTGATGTGGTCTACTGCGACCCGCCTTATGACGGTACTTTTACCAAATACCACACTGATGGATTTTCTAAAGACGAACAGTATCGGCTGGCCAGTATTCTGGATCAGTTGGCTTTCGATGGTCACGGGGTAGTTGTGTCTAACAGTGATACATCACTGGCTCGTTCTTTATACCGGAACTTTGCAATTCATTCTCTTATGGCGAAACGCAGCATTGGTGTCGCATCTGGAGATAGTAAAACTGCTAAAGAAATCATTGCAGTGTCTCGGTACCACCCACAGCCTGTACCGATCTCTTTTGATTTTGGCACTGGCACTATAGCAGCGGTCAAAGCATGAGTGATTTAGCTTATACCTGGAATGCGCCGCGGCCTGCAATTAGTGGTTATGAGTACACTGATACACCACGCGGAATTATGTATCTCACGCCAGAAGGCAATCGCAAATTCCTTACGATTGCCGAACTGGCAGAAACAGACGAAAAGCAGGACCGTTGCCGGGCGGTTCGCCGCCGTCTGGCTGCTCTGCCCCATTTCGTACGACGTACATATGCACAGAAGCTGGAGCAAGTAGACCGTAAAGGTAAAAAAGCAGCTGATGCCTGGCTGCTTAATACCTTTGAACGTTATGTATTGAGCCGCATCGATCAGGTTAACGAACAGTACCTGCCGAGGGGTAATTTCCCTGCGGTCTTGATGCCATTGCGAGACCAATTCTGGCGTTTATTGTGGTCAGGAAAGCGGGAGCTAAAACGACTGGCACATAGTCTTGCTGATGTTCTTTGCAGCGAGTTTATGCGCGAGTGTGATTTTCAGTTAAAACGAACCTCAGATCCGCACTTTTCTGCCCTATCCGGCTATGGCCGCATAGGGTTTCTGGCGTCCCATCTCAATACTCCGATTCCATGCTGGTCAGCCTATTGCAAGGAAGAACTGGAAGGCGAAGAGGCATTAAATGCAGTCGCTCGTCTGCAGTCGCCTCAATGGTGGCTAAATCGCCTTCGCCGCATACATGCGCGCTGGCGTGAGCATCTGATGATTGCTGCTGGTTATGTCCATAAAAAAGCCGCTGCATATTGCAGTGATCCCTGCCTTCAGGAATGGACGGCGCAGAAGAAAGCTAACCGCGAGTTTCTGAAAGCGTATGAACTGGAGGATGAAGACACTGGCGAGCGCATATCGCTAATCGACAAAGTGGCCGGAAGTGTTGCCAATCCAGCAAACCGTCGCCGCGAGCTTATGGCCAGAATGCGAGGATTTGAAGATATTGCGAATGAGAAAAACCTCGCAGGTGCCTTTTTCACCCTGACCGCACCATCGAAGTTCCATTCCATGCAGTACGACGGTCGTCGCAATAATAAATATTCAGGAGTGTCACCACGCGATACTCAAAAATATCTCTGCAAAGTCTGGGCGCGTACACGTGCTGCGTGGTTACGTCACGGAATTCGGGTGTTTGGCTTCCGCGTTGCAGAGCCTCACCATGATGAAACCCCGCACTGGCATTTGCTGCTGTTTATGCTGCCAGAGAACATTGAAATGGCTACCTCTATATTCCGGGGGTATGCCATGCAGGAGGATGGAAACGAGCCAGGTGCGGAAGAAAATCGCTTTGAAATGAAGCCAATAGATAAGGAAAAAGGCAGCGCCACCGGTTATATCGCGAAATACATCTCAAAGAACATTGATGGTTTCCAGCTTGATGATGAACTGGATGACGAAACCGGGAAGCCACTGAAAGAGATGGCTCGCCGCGTTAGCGCATGGTCATCACGCTGGTCTATTCGCCAGTTCCAGCAGATCGGTGGTGCGCCGGTAACAGTATGGCGTGAACTCCGCCGCCTGGGTAACCGTGAGTTGGTATTGCACCCTGAGATTGAACCTGTGCGACAGGCAGCTGATGGTAGTGCATGGGATCTATATGTAAATGCCCAGGGCGGTCCGCTGGTTTCCCGAGACAAGCTCCGAGTACGTCTTTGCTATGAAGTTACCGAAAACGGCAACATTTATGGTGATGATGTTTCAAAAATATCCGGCCTTTACTCTCCTGTTGTAGGTGCCGGTTCGCAGATCTACACCCGCACCACAAAATACAAAATTGTCCCGAAACGGCAAAACAATGACTCATCTGGTTTTGACGTTGATTTTTCAGGCGGCGCAGCCGCCCCTCGGAGTTCTGTCAATAACTGTACGCGGGAGCCGCGAACGGTGGAAAAAACGGCAGAACTCAATATTGAAAGCCTTGATCTCAGCTCTCTGAGCCGTAAAGAGAAGAAACTCATCGCCAGACGTTTATCTGATGAGGTTTCAGCTTCAGAACGGAGCCGTAAAGAACGTGCATTTTCCACAGAACGGCGCTATCAACATGGACAACCGGCAGAAAAAATCCGCGATTTTGCTCAGTCAATTGGCTGGGATATTGGGGAAACGGAAATAGGCCTGCTTCTTTCTGGCCAAAAAATCGCACTAGATGGCGTGTTCTACGAATCCACCAGTGACGGCACTCTCTATCGAATCCGGGGCAAGGCCCCTAAATCCAACATGACAACCATCAATACCTGGCTTGAACGGCTGGGGACTTCATATCGTTACAAAGGAATAGACAAATGAAAGCACAACAGGCTGAGGACTAACCCATGACAACCAATACCAATAACAGAATGAACACAGAAGAAGTAAAAGAACGCATCGCCGAAGGTAACGAAGATGCCTATGACTTGCTTTCTGACAAGGTTCCTACGGCATATCGCCGCTTTCACCGTCTGGAAGCTGCACTTGCAAAACTTCTTGAAGAAGTACGAGAGAGTTACCCGGATGCAAGGTATTACACAACTGGCGGCGATGGGTTCGCGCTATTGTTGGGGGAGTCACATAGCGGGCGCGGTGCTGCACCAAATAATGAATTAATGGCACTATCGGCGGCAAAGTTGACCGTTCAGGGCGGGGACTGGTAAATGACAACTAACAACCAAATCACAGACAGACAGCTTGAAGTATGGATTGATGACGCTAACAGCGTACTCAATGACGGCGGTGCAACGGTAGATGAAACCTCAGCGGCATCAACAATTTTAGCGTTATGTGAAGCATTACAGGCGTCCCGCAAGGCTGATAGTTCTGAGCCTGTTGGATATACCGACGCAGAAGAATTGCGGTCTGCCGATAATGATATCTGGATGTGGAAGAGTCCTCATGGATTTGGGAAGGATATTCCGCTCTACTCTGCCCAGCCAGCGCCATTAATGCCTGATGAAATGGCTATTTCTGACGACATGAATCTTTATCAAAAAAGCTTTGCGCAAGGTCATAACGCCTGCCGCGCCGCCATTCTCGCATCAGCACCGCCGCGGGAGGTGAAGCGTGGCTAACCTGCAACTGGCAGTTAACGGTGAATACTTCGACCAGATGAAGCGTGGAGAGAAAGTCGAAGAGTATCGACTGGTGAATCCATACTGGGGTCGCCGCATCCACGGCAAGGACTATGACAGACTGATCATCACCAGAGGATACCCGCGAAAAGATGACGCCAGTCGCCGGATTGATATCCCGTATGACGGGTATGAAATCAAGGTAATTACACACCCTCACTTCGGTACCGAGCCTGTGAAAGTGTTCGCTATCAAGGTGAATATCAATGGCTAAATCCGCAGCGGAGCGTAAAGCAGCTCAACGTGCCCGTCAGTCTGCCGCTGGCGAACGCAAGATTGAACTGGTGATGGACGAGCAGGAACTGGAGATGCTGGCGCGGAACTGCGCCGCCCGTCGCCCTGGTCGTGCGCCGTATGAAATGGCTGAATACATTGCGATGCTCATTCGCCAGGATGATGCGCGCGTTCGTGGTCGTATCAAATCAATCAGCGCCAACCAGTGCGGGAAATGCGGCGATACTCTGCCTGTTGATAATTGCTGCATGCAGGGTGATTCACAATGCTGGGTAACGAATGGCTGGCATCTGACGAAGTTATTACTGTGACATGTCACGAAAGTAATGTATCCAATAAGACCCTTAGGGGGCTTTTTTGTCATTGCATGATCGTTTTTAACGATCAATTTCATACCATCGATCTATTAAAGCGATTAATTAGTAAACGGAGGCAATCAACATTATTCCAACCTGTCACCCCTTTTGCTTCACATCCAGGCATGCATAATTGACATTGCGTGTCGTCAATTTTGATTATCTGACTGTGAAAGAAGCCTGAATCAAATAGTTAACTTCGTCACTTTTGCCACATGTGAGGTGTTAAATATAACGATCGTTTTTTACACATTGGTAAAGAGAAAAATTATTCAATATCAGTGAGATAAATGCCCTTGATTAACTATCGCGTTTTTGTGCATACTTGTTTCAAATGAATATTACTGTTTATTTATACAGTGCTTTGAAGTAAAATTTATGAACTGCCCAAATTAGTTCTAACTTTCTTCCGGCAAACCTATTAGGTTTTTTGAGCAATTTGGTAAATTGGCTTTATGTGGGGCCGTTCGCCTGTCGGTTGATTGATATTGTTGATAGCAAAGCATAGAGGGGGTTATGTGTCTGAAGGTGATAGTGCGCAAAAGATTATGGCCTGTGTCAGGTCGGTAGCCGAGAATGCGGTTATGGTGAGCAAGGTCCAGGATGAAAATACGTTAGCGCTGGAATCCATCATTTACATCGCCAATAACTTTCTTATGCAGGAAAAAATGTCAGAGTCCCAACACCAACAGGCCAGTATCCCCTCACCTATTGACGGTCCATGACCAGTGCATGTCTATGCTGCATGAATGCGCATGATCGTTTGAGGATCGTTTTACCAGTAGCCCGCCAGTAATGGCGGGCTTTTGCTTATATCAGGCACATGCATGAAAACTATTACATGAAGCGGGCAGGCGTGGCGGGGCTACGATTGCGCGCGCGCTGTTTTAGCCCTGCCGGAGGGGCAAAAAGGCGGTGGCAGGCTGCCGCTGCGCTTCGCTGTCGTGGTGTCGGTGTGCAGGATGAGAGAATGGTCAGGGTTTGGGTGAGGCGCACAGCGTTGCGCTGAGGAGCGCTGATGAGTGTAGGCATAAAAAAACCGCCCAGTGGGCGGTGAGAACAGGGTGAAATGCTTACGCTGTGGGCATATTAATCACGATGGGATTGTCACCCATCAGAGCATCCAAGCTATAGGGACTAAACCGGATCACATCCTCACCCAACCATTCGTTCAGTTCTGCCATTCGCAGTTGCAGTGTGGTCAGTTCGTTACGCACAAACACGACGCTCGCTTTACCAACATCACCAAACCCGCCAGCGTTCTGTGGAATGATGCCCATCATCTGCGGTGGCACGCGGTGGGCAGCCAGCATGTCATCGCGCGATACGTTCTTGATATTAAGGAACTCATCTTTAGCCGCTACCTCTGACAGTGGGATGATTTGGATACCATCCTTTTTCCCGTTCGGCGAATACATGAACAGGTTGCGAAAGTTGCCGGGTCCCTTTGACTGGCGCAGCGCTTCGCGAATGTTATCGACATCAGACTGATTCTGCGCCGGGTCGCTCATATACATAATGAATCCGGCATGTGAGCCATTGAGATAATATTTCCGCCGAAACAGCGTGGCCGACTCATTCAGCAACGTGGAGGGAATAGAGCTGAGGTACTCAGGAAGGCCATATACTTCCTGATTGAGATCAGGCTCCATCAGGTGGAATACCTTACCGGTTTCAAACTGATAGGGTTCGGTACCAAAGCCATACTGCACAAACCAGTAGGTATTAAAGTCGATACCGCGGCGTGTAAATTTGGCCAGTGTCGGTTCAAGTGACAGCGTCTGTCCAAGACGGTTGGTGCGGCGCTCAAGATAGGCATTGCCAAATACCAGAAAGTCCAGAGCAAAACGGCTGAATGCCTGCTGGCTCAGCAGCTTATGGGGAATGAATGTAGACGCCAGAATATTACGTTTTACGAACAACGCAGAGCTGTGATGCACGGCGGCACGGAATGTACGCGCCAGACCTTCAAAGCTGATTGGCGGTTCATACCAGCGATCCATCTGCGCACATTCCAGATAGTCGAGCATCTCGCGACGGTCCAGCACCGGCACCGGATCGCCAAATGAAAAAGCCTCAGCGCGTGTCTGTTCCGGTTGAGTGCGCAGCTGTGCTGGCTTGCTGTTTTTACGCTTGCCCATCAAAAAATCTCCACGATATTGGTATTACTGGCGGTAATTCCTTCCAGCGGTTCGTTGAATAATGCGTGCATGGTTGCCCATGCCAGGTCGGCGTGACTGGCTTCCTCACTACGGCTGGCTTCATAGGTCGGGCGGTTACCACTGGCGGTGGTGGATCTGCGAATGGCCATAAATGACTGGGCAATATCGGTGTGACCTGCATCAAACTCCAGACGGCGGTGACTGATAATGTCGTAGGCTTTCAGCACCAGGGCGTTTTTCACATTCGGGTTGTACACAAATTCACGCGCTGCTGGGAAAAAGCCTTTCACACTTTCATATACACCATGGCCAACGCCGGTCGAGTCAATCCCGATATAGGTCACGTTGTATTGTTTGGTCAGGTTCTCAATGGCTGCAGCCTGTGCACGAAAGTCCAGACCGCGCCACTGATGACGTTCAAGAATGCGGAACTTGCCACCGGGAACAATCGGAGGGGCGATCACCACGCATCCGGCACTGTCGCCATTTTGCGTCCCCTTGGCCGGGTCATAACCAATCCATACAGGACGCCAGCCAAACGGGCGAACCATCAGCGGTTCAAAGTCGTCCCACACTTCCCAGCTGTCCACCATGCATGCCTGCAAATCAGCCAGCGGAAATATCGACGCCAGATCGTCGATAAAGTCACACATCAGCAGGTTCTGGTATTCATCCGGGCTGTATTCGAGGCGCAGCTGGTCGAGGTCAAACAGATTACAGCCACCGTTGACCGCATCCTCCACAGTAACAATCTGGCGGTACTGCCCATCCGGGCACAGAATGCCACGAGCTAAATGTGTATGAGTCAGGTCGATATCAACACGGTCTGATTTGGCGCGCCCACGGTTATAGAGCGCACCTGACCAGAACGGATATGCACTGTGAGTCAGGCTGGACGGAGTGGAAAAATAGGTCTGGCGCCATTTTTTATGCAAAGCCATCCCTGATGCCACTTTTCGCAGTTCAAGGAACTTGGGTATCCAGAAGTATTCATCCAGATACAGATTGCCGTGATAGCTCTGTGCAGTACGGGCGTTGGTACCGAGAAAATACAGGCTGGCACCGTTGCTCAGCGTCATCGGGTCGCCTTTCAGCTCCACCCCAACTTCGCGCGCAAACTCCAGTATGTATGTTTTGAAGACATGCGCCTGGGCTTTACTGGCAGACAAAAAAATCTGGTTGCGGCCGGTGGTCAGCGCATCCAGTAGTGCTTCGCGGGCAAAGTAGAATGTTGCACCGATCTGACGGGACTTGAGCACGTTGCGAATACGGTGTTTATTACCCGCGTCCCACCAGGTGCGCTGATAATCAAACAGAGAATCGTGAAAAATCTCCTGCAGCTTTTCTATTTGCTCATCACTGAAAACGTTCTTTTCAGGGGGCTTGCGGGTGCCGCTGTTGCGATTGGCCACGTTCGGATTGAGGTCAGCTTCGTTGCCACCGTTGTTATATTTCCCGATGCGGGCATGCCGCTCAGCCTGGCGCGCCAGCAGGTCGATCTCTTTATAGTCTCGCCCTTCCTTTGCGGATTTCATTACGAGCTGACAGTACCGTGCCGCCGTGGTGAGCTGCATTTGATCCAGTGGTCCGTAACTGCTCCACTTGTCTCGCTTCTTCCAGCTGTGTACGGTTGCAGGCTTCTCTCCCAGCATTTCAGCAATGCGGGCAATGCGTAACCCCTGAAAGTACAGGAACATAGCCTGACGGCGGGGGTCGAGGTCCGGGTTTACAGGTGTCGTTGTCATGCCGTCAGACTACGGCCCGCCGCGCTCCCTTTCTGCCTCCCCCTGTTGTGCCAGCACTGGCACAATGGCAGTGCGTTGTCTCAGACTGCGGCGACCGCAAACATAAAGGCTCTGACGACAAACCGGAGCCTGAACAATGGCAAAGAAAGCAAAGCGTTTCCGTATTGGTGTTGAAGGTGCCACCACTGACGGGCGCAAGATTGAGCGCAACTGGTTAACCCAGATGGCCGCGAATTATGACCCCGCCACGTATACCGCCACCATTAACATGGAGCACATCAAAGGTTACACCGCTGACAGCCCGTTCCGGCGTTATGGCATCGTGGAAAAGCTGGAAGCCGAAGAAATCACCGAAGGCGCACTGGCCGGGAAAATGGCGTTATATGCCACGATCACCCCGACTGATGACCTTGTGGCCATGACGGCGAAAATGCAGAAGCTTTTCACCTCAATGGAAGTTAACCCGGAGTTTGCTGATACCGGCGAAGCCTATCTGGTTGGTCTGGCCGTCACCGATGACCCCGCAAGCCTCGGTACCGAAATCCTGCAGTTCAGCGCTGGCGCAAGCCGTAACCCGTTGGCCTCCCGCAAACTGGATGCCGGAAACCTCTTTTCTGCCGCAGAAGAAACCCTGATTGAATTCGAAGATGCCGCCGACCCAAAACCGTCGCTGTTCTCGGTCATTAAAGAACTCTTTGCAGGGAAACAAACTTCTGATGATGCCCGTTTTGGTGATGTGCATAAGGCTGTTGGCCTGGTTGCAGAAGAGCATCAGAACCTGTTCACGAAGGTTGGGGAACAGGAAAAAACGATCACCGGATTCGCTACCCAGGTAAAGAAACTGGGAGAGCAACTGTCTGCCACCCAGGACGAACTGGCTACCCTGCGCCAGGAATTGTCCACCCAGGACAATAACCCTGAACGCCGTAAGTTTGCGACTGGTGGTAAGCCGGGCGCAAGCGAACTTACCAACTGCTGATGGAGCATCTGCACAAATGAAAAAAGAGACCCGCTTTAAATACAATGCCTATCTGACGCAGGTGGCAAAACTGAACGACGTCGCTATCGATGATGTGACATCCCGTTTCACCGCTACTCCATCAGTTGCCCAGACGCTGGAGGATTTGATTCAGCAGTCATCTGCATTTCTGACCATGGTCAACGTGGTGCCTGTGGCTGAACAGGACGGGCAGCCGCTGGGGCTGGGTGTCGGTACGACTATCGCAGGTACCACCGATACGACCAGTAAAGACCGCACCCCGACCGATCCGACAGACCTTACTGGCGTAGCGTATAAATGTACGCAAACCAACTTCGACACCGCGCTGCCATACACAAAGCTCGACATGTGGGCGAAGTTCCAGGACTTCCAGGTTCGTATTCGTGATGCCATCGTGAAACGTCAGGCTCTGGACCGCCTGATGATCGGTTTTAACGGTACCAGCCGCGCCGCCACCTCAAACCGCACCACCAACCCGAAGCTTCAGGATGTGAACACTGGCTGGCTGGAGAACATTCGCGTCAATGCTGCTGCACATGTTATGGACAGCGTGACCAATGCGGGTACTCAGCGCAATGAGATCCACATCGGCAAAAAAGGGGATTACGAGAACCTCGACGCGCTGGTGATGGACGGTGTCAACGAACTGGTTGATGAGGTTTATCAGGACGATGACGGGCTGGTTGTGGTCTGTGGCCGTGACATGCTGGCCGACAAGTATTTCCCGATTGTCAATCAGCAGCAGGCTAATACCGAGGCGCTGGCCGCCGATCTGATTATCAGCCAGAAACGTATGGGCGGCCTCCAGGTAATCCGTGCGCCATTCTTCCCGACTGGCACACTGTTAATCACCCGCCTGGATAACTTGTCAATCTACTGGCAGGAAGGTACCCGCCGCCGTGCAGTGATCGACAACCCGAAACGAGACCGTATTGAGAACTTCGAATCGGTCAATGAGGCGTATGTGATCGAGGATTACCGCGGTGTGGCGCTGATCGAAAATATCAAGGTTAAAACCGACTGGAGCACAACGTAATGACTTCTCCCGCACGTGCACACCGCCTGCGGGTTGAAGCTGAACTGACTGCCCGAAAGGGCAGTCATCAGCAGCCTCTTAGCGGTTATAACCAGATGCTGTTGCAACTGTCGGAGGATTTGCGCCGCCTGAAAGGGGTGCAGTCCACTGAAAGAAAAGCTGAGCTTAAACGCGAAATTCTCCCGAAATATGAACCCTGGGTGACCGGGATTCTGACGGGTGACGGTTCAGGCCAGGACGATGTGGTCATGCACATCCTGATCTGGCGTATTGATGCCGGTGACTACACCGGCGCGCTGGATATTGGTCGCCATGCCCTGAAATACGGGTGGGTACTGCCAGCACGTTACAACCGCACCACCGCCACCGCGATTGCAGAAGAGTTTGCTGATGCCGCACAGCGGGCGTTCGTGGCAAAGCAACCTTTCAGTGCGGCTTTGCTGACGCAGGCGCTGGATCTGGTTGATGCTCACGACATGCCAGATCAGTCACGAGCGCGACTGCATAAGGCTTTGGGATATGCGCTGCGTGATAACGATCAGGCCGTGGCAGCCATGAACCACCTGAACCGGGCGCTGGAGCTGGACAATCGGTGTGGTGTGAAAAAAGACATTGAGCAGCTGACCCGTCAGTTGCGTAACGCCAGCAATGGCTGACAGGACGTGCACCCGCGCGGGGCGGCACGGGGTGGCGACAGGCTGTAGCCGCATCAAAACCCCGTCCACCGCCCAACTATAAGGGGGAGCCATGCAAGCGATGAAATTTGTTACACCAGAGCAGGCACCGGACAGCGGGAAAGACATCATCACCAATACCCCGTTCTGGCCAGACCTCGACATTACTGAGTTTCGGGCAGAAATGCGCACTGACGGCACGGTGACTCCGGCACGACTGAGGCAGGCGGTACTCACCGCTATTGCGGAAGTGAATGCCGAGTTACATGACTTCAGGCTGCGGCAGGTGTCAGCGGGTTATGCCTCGCTCGCTGAAGTTCCTGCTGATGAAATCGACGGAGAAAGCCAGCGCCTGCAGTTATACCGTCGCGCGGTCTGGTGCTGGACAAAAGCCACGCTGACCGAGCGTTACCGTGATTTTGATGCCACAGGCAGTGGTAACAAAAAAGCGGATGAACTGGTTACCACTGTGGACGATTTGTGGAGGGATGTTAACTGGTCACTCAGCCGGTTGCAGGATAAACCACGTATGACGGTGGAGCTTATCTGATGAAAGTACGGGCGCAGCAGTATGACACGGTCGATGCCCTTTGCTGGCGGCATTATGGCCGTACTCAGGGATTGACCGAACGCGTACTGGCTGCAAATCCGGGGCTGGCAGATATTGGCCCTGTTTTACCCCACGGTATGGAGATTGAGCTGCCGGACGTTGCACCGGCAGCCATCGCCCAGACCGTACAGCTTTGGGACTGACCATGACAATCGAAAAAGTCACGGCCTTCATTGTGTACTGGATAGCGGTATTTCTTGCCTGGCTGGGTGGATGGTCCATTCAGGATGCGGCGGCCGCAGTGGGTATGGCCCTCGGGGTGGGGATGTTTGCGGTGAGTACGTATTACCGCCGCAAAACCTTCCAGCTACTGGCAAAAGGGCAAATCAGCCAGGAGGTCTATGAACGCGCAAACCGTTAAACGCTGCATTGTCGGCGTAGTGCTGGCTCTGGCTGCACTGATGCCGGATTACCAGCTATTGCGAACGTCACCAGAGGGGCTGGCACTCATTGCCGATTTTGAAGGGTGTCGGCTTGAACCATACAAATGCAGTGCCGGGGTCTGGACCAGCGGAATTGGCCATACAGCCGGGGTGAAGCCTGGAAAATCCATAACCGAACGGCAGGCTGCTGACAATCTGATCAGCGATGTGTTGCTGGTAGAAAAAAGGCTTGATGCCTGCCTGTCTGTCAGGCCACCACAGAATGTCTGGGATGCGCTTGTCAGTCTGAGTTTTAACGTTGGAACGGGAGCGATATGCCGTTCAACGATGGTGGCATTTGTTAACCGTCAGCAGTGGTGGCAAGCATGTGATCAGCTACCTCGCTGGATTTATGTCAATGGTGTCAGGAGCACGGGACTTGAGAACCGCCGTATGCGGGAACGGGACTGGTGTTTAAAAGGGGCAGAAAAATGAAAAAATGGTTTAAGTGGATTTTTGATATTTCGTTACTGGTGATGATTTCACTGGGGTTTATGTACCCGCATAGTTTCGCCACGACAGTTGTTGCCATCTGGGCATGGTTTGGCGTCGGTGTCTGCGCGACATTGGTTTGTGTTGGTTTTGCCTGTCAGATTCTGTGGAAACACGCCGGGAAAACAGGCTTTTCGGATATTGCCCGAAAGGCTTTTGGTCTTGATGTTAAGGTCAGATTGCGCAACCAGTTGCGCTTCGTGGTAGTGACAGCGCTAATAACTGCATGCTTACTCAATGCCGGGCAATTATCGACCTCGTTGTGTTATCTGGCAGCAATGCTGAGTTTTCGTTTCCTGCGTTCGGTATTTCTGTTGCTGACAGGTAATCCACTATGTCGCGAATCCTCAGTGTAGCAATGATAGCTGTCATTGCGCTTTCAGCTGTTCTTGGCTGGCAGTTGCATAAACGCAATACCGTTATTTCCCAGCAGGATCGGGACATTGGGACACTTAACCAGCAGCTCTCAGACAAGACAGGCCAGCTACTGGCCGTTGACCTGATGGCGCGCGCCAATGACAGCCTGCAACTCAGGCTGCAACAGCGCAATGCGGAGCTGACTGCGGCAGTCGCCAGTCGAGACCAGAAAATAAAGGAGCTTATCAATGAAAATCCTGAAGTTAAACGCTGGGCTGATACTCGCCTCCCTGATGATGTTATCCGGCTGCAACAGCGCCCCGCCATCACCGGCGCTGCGGGTTATCACGCTTACCTGTCCGGCGATAACCCGCTGCACGCTGCCAGCAAGTCAGCCGGAAACAAACGGTGATTTACGGGCTGAAGTGGATGTAGCCGGTAATGCCTGGGCGCAGTGTGCCGCACGTGTCGATATGATTGTGGACTGTCAGGAGCAACAGCATGAAAAAGCCAGAATCACTGCGCCGAACGCTGACTGAAGCGATAAGCCATCTCCGCGAGAACCCAGACAATCTGCATATTTTTGTCGATGACGGAAGTCTGGTCAGTACGCTGGCACCGTCATTATCCTGGGAATATCGTTACACCCTGAATGTGATGGTGACTGACTTTGCCGGTGATCAGAACCTGCTGATGGCAACGGTTCTTGCATGGATGCGTGAACATCAGCCGGAGGTCATGGCCAATCCCGAACTGCGAAACAGCAGCATTTCGTTTGAAGCGGTGATCCTCAATAACGGCACCTGCGATCTGAGTATCGACCTGAAACTGACGGAACGCATCCTGGTATCGCCATCCGGTGAAAACATGGTGGTCTGTGCCGTTCCTGAACCAGAAACCCCGGAGTGGCGCGATGATTACTGGCTCACAGCAAAATGATGCACTGAATGTTGACCGCGCACTGGTAGCCCTGCTGGAGAAGCTGACCGGTCGTAGTCGTCGGCAGCTTGCCCGTGAAATTGCCCGCGACCTGCGCCGTACGCAGATAAAACGCATTGAGGCACAGAAAAACCCGGACGGAACCGCATTTACCAGGCGTAAAGCCAGATTTATCACTGTCCAGCAGGGTATGCGCTTTCTCTGGCGTGGAGAAGTGCGCAATCTTAAAAACTGGCAGTCTCGAAAGGGACGCCGGGGAGACATGATCACCGGCTATGATATCGAACGCAGCGCTGTACGCTCATTCTATAAACGCGATATTGACCGGTTTATTGAGATGAAAACAGCGCGTATCAGGACAAAGACCATAACGCGACAGACGAGGATGTTTAAAAAACTGGCGTCGGGTCGTTACCTGCTGGCGCAGTCAACTGCTGACGGAGCCGCTGTTTACTTTACCCCACAGGTACAGCGTATCGCGCAGGTTCACCAGTACGGACTGAAGGATCGCATACGTCCAAATGTGGAAGTGCAGTATCCATCACGTCAGCTACTTGGATTTACCCAAGCAGACATGCAACATATTGAATATCAAGTTATTTCTTGGTTAACTAGGGAATGATTTAAACACCATTCTCAATTAAAAGAGGATGGTGTTTAAAAATCACACTAATATAAAGAAAAAATCTCGTCAGCAGGAATGTTCTTTAATTTATCATGAGATGCAAGCAAAACAGATCTTCGTTCCTTAAACTGAGAGAATAACGCTATAAAATCAAGATCAGGCATTATTTTTTTTATTCCCACTAGCTTCTGAAATGCAATCAGTTAACGAAATATAGATTGAGGTCTGCATCATATACAACTCAAAACATTCACTAATTAAAAATGTCAGATCGTTACGATACTCAGTTTTATATTCTACTCGCCAACGATTAAGTGTGGAAGAGTTAGAGCTTGCAAGATAACTATAAGCAAGCCCTTTTTGTGTTTTATCTTTGTAGTCATCAAGGTATTTTTTAAATGTATCCGAGTTGAAATTACCACTAGGATAATAGGCATTTATTGTAACTAGTTCAATATAAACCCCCTCAATTTCTGATATTGCCATATCAAGATTAATCAATAAGTCATCTATTTTATTAACTGCTTTTTCATAAATTCGTTCTTTAAAAAACTTTCTATAAGCAAATATTGCGATGCATACCAAAGCACTATTTGTTGCGGCAATGATAATATCACTTGCTGTACCTGTAAACGCAGGGGTGCTTGTGTAGTGATTTAAAAGCACGTACAAAAAATCAGCAACAGCAAAAAATATCAACAGAAATACTAAAATCATTAATGCCTTATTGATTAATAGCAGTTTTTTCACGTTATCAACCTGTAGAAAAGAGTCCCAACCAGACATGAACCAAAGCAATTAAGCGTATTGTATTGTCTTTCATACAATAGATCACACTTTCATTTGCACGTAGTTCCGCGAACTATAAGCTAATGAACTCAAATCTGACTGAAATTTATCGCCTGCTTACCAACATTATCCGCACCGGAACGATTCTTGAGGTCGATCTCACTCGCGGGTTGTGTCGGGTACAGACGGGCGAACTACAGACTACCTGGCTGAACTGGCTTACGACCCGCGCCGGTCGCTCTCGCACGTGGTGGGCGCCATCAGTTGATGAGCAGGTTCTGCTGCTGAGCATTGGCGGCGATCTGACCACTGCATTTGTGTTGCCGGGTATTTTTTCCGATGACCATCCCGCCCCCTCAGCCTCTGCTGAAGCTCTGCACATCACGTTTCCTGATGGGGCAGTTATTGAGTATGAGCCGCAAACCAGCGCACTTTCCGTCAGCGGCATTAAAACCGCCAGTGTAACCGCATCAGAATCCATCACTGCCACCGTTCCCGTGGTGATGGTTAAAGCTGCCACGCGGATCACCCTGGATACGCCGGAGGTTGTCTGCACGAACAAGCTCATCACCGGCACGCTTGAGGTGCAAAAAGGCGGAACCATGAAAGGCAATATTTCCCACAGTGATGGTGAGCTGTCTTCAAACGGAAAAGTTCTGCACACCCATAAACACAGCAATGTGAAATCCGGCACTGATGAATCAGGAGGGCCTGTCTGATGCTTTATCTCGGCATGAATCAACAGAACGGTAAACGCATGACCGAACTTGACCATGTGCGCCAGTCTGTACGTGACATTCTGATAACGCCGGTTGGCAGTCGGCTTGTACGCCGTGATTATGGTTCGCTGATCCCGGAGCTTATCGACCGCCCACAGAATGATGCTCTTCGCCTGCAGATGATGGCGGCGACCTATGGCGCAATTTGTCGGTGGGAGCCGCGCATCAGGCTGAATAAAATCCAGATTGCCAGCGCAATGGATGGAACCATGACAGTGGATCTGACCGGCTCCCGCGTTGATGGTTCGCCTGTGAATATTTCTGTCGGACTGGGAGTAGCATCATGAATGCCGTTGATTTGTCACAGCTTCCGCCACCGCAGGTAGTGGATGTTCCGGTGTTTGAAACCCTGCTTGCCCAGCGTAAGGCTGATTTCATCGCGTTATATCCGCCCGAGGAACGTGCCGCCGCTGCAGCCACTCTGGAACTGGAATCTGAGCCGGTGGTGAAACTGTTGCAGGAAAATGTTTACCGGGAAATTCTGCTGCGCCAGCGGGTAAATGAAGCCGCGCAGGCAGTCATGGTGGCCTATTCACTGGGTTCTGATCTGGACCAGTTAGCCGCTAACTGTAATGTTAAGCGACTGATAATTACCCCAGAAGACCTCAATGCGATACCGCCAGTTAATGCCGTCATGGAAGACGACAGTGATTTGCGTCAGCGCATACCCGCCGCATTTGAGGGAATGAGTGTGGCCGGACCGTCTGCAGCCTATGAATTTCACGCCCGCAGTGCTGATGGACGTGTGGCGGATGCTTCAGCGACCAGCCCTTCTCCGGCCAACGTAACGATTACGGTTCTGTCCAGGGAGGGTGATGGCACAGCGCCATCAGACCTGATTGCTGCCGTAAACAGTGCGCTGAATGATGAGAATATTCGTCCGGTGGCTGATCGGGTTACCGTCCAGTCAGCCACTATCGTTAATTACACCATTGACGCAAAGTTATACCTCTACCCTGGACCGGAAGCCGAACCGATTAAGGCGGCGGCAATTGCTCGCCTGCAAAGTTATATCCAGGCACAGTCAAGACTTGGGCGGGATATCAGGTTGTCGGCTATTTATGGCGCCCTGCATGTGGAGGGTGTGCAGCGTGTTGAACTGACCGCGCCGACAGCAGACGTCGTTCTGGACAAAACAAAAGCTGCCTACTGCACCGCATCCACAGTCACTATCGGGGGAACGGATGAATAGTCTGCTTCCACCTGGTTCATCTGCACTTGAACGTCGCCTGGCGCAAACATGCGCAGGTATCAGCGATATCAGCGTCCCCCTGCGTGATTTGTGGAATCCGTGGACCTGTCCTGTTGTTTTTCTCCCGTATCTGGCGTGGGCCTTTTCGGTTGACCGCTGGGATGAGAAATGGGCGGAGAACGTTAAGCGCAAGGCGGTAGCAGATGCCTTTTTCATCCACCGCCGTAAAGGCACTATCGCAGCAATACGCAGTGCAATTGCTCCGCTCGGACGCATTATTTCCGTAACCGAATGGTGGGAAAGCAACACGACAGCGGGTTCATTCGAACTGGATATTGGCGTACCGGAAGACGGAATGACGCCGGATATGAATGCGGAAATGGACAGGCTTATAAGCGACGTGAAACCCGTCAGCCGCCACTGCTCAATCAGTATCGTTCAGGAAACCCCGGGCTGGTTGTTCACGGGAGGAGCTATTTACGACGGCGACATAATTACGGTTTATCCAGGGTAACAACATGCCAAAATTCAAAACAGTCATTACCACAGTCGGTGCCGCTAAAATTGCCGCCGTTCTGGCAGGAACAGGTAGCATCGTGCTGGACAGTAACGCCCGTATGGCAGTAGGTGACGGAAATGGCACCTTGCCCACGCCAGACCCGGCACAGGCTGCGCTGGTCAAAGAGGTATACCGTGCAGCACTTAACACCGCCAGTATTGATGCCAGTAACCCGAAAAATATCATCGCAGAACTCATTATTCCACCGGATAAGGGCGGTTTCTGGATGCGTGAAATGGCGCTTTATGACGCCGCGGGCACCCTGCTTGCTGTCGGAAATATGGCGGAAACCTACAAACCATCGTTGAGTGAAGGTGCTGGCCGTAAGCAGGTCATTCGAATGGTGATAGCTGTAAGTGATGTCACTGCGGTAACTATCACGATGGACAGCAGCACTGTGATGGCAACGCAGGATTACGTTGACAGTAAGCTCAGTGACCATGAAAAATCACGAAAGCACCCGGATGCCACGCTGACGGATAAGGGGTTTACGCAGCTCAGCAGTGAAACAGACAGCGTATCCGAAGCGAAGGCTGCGACACCAAAAGCGGTAAAGACTGTGATGGATGCAGTCACAACCAAAGCGCCGACAGCCAGCCCGGCGTTGACAGGAACGCCTACTGCACCAACTGCGCCATCCGATACCAACTCTACGCAACTGGCGACCACTGCATTTGTGGTGGCCGCACTCGCACGTCTGGTGAATTCATCCCCAGCAGTGCTCGATACGTTGGGCGAGCTGGCAGCGGCACTCGGTAACGATCCGAACTTTGCCACCACCATGACCAACGCGCTGGCAAATAAGCAGCCACTGGATGCAACCCTGACTTCACTGGCAGGATTGGTAAATGGTGCAAACAAGCTGCCATATTTCACCGGTACAGACCAGATGGCAACGGCAGACCTGTCGGCGTTTATCCGTACCATGCTTGGCAAGGGAGATGCTGCGGCCGTTCTGCAATACCTTGGATTAGATATAGCTCTTGCAGCAAAGCAACCACTGTCAACGCAGTTGACATATTTTGCTAACCACAGTGACACTGAAATTCTGCAATACCTTGGCGTACCTTCCGTAATTTCAGCGGCGATATCATCCCTTGTAGACTCATCGCCAGCCGCACTGGATACCCTTAATGAGCTTGCTGAGGCGCTGGGGAATGACCCGCATTTTTCGACAACGGTCATTAATGCATTAGCAGGTAAACAACCACTTGATGCCACGCTGACAGGACTGTCAGGAAAAAATGACGCAGGCCTGCGGGCGTATTTGTCCCTGAAATCGGCAGCTACGCGTGATGTCGGGAGCGTGAATGGGCAACTACCTGGAATGGATTTGTTCGCGTCAACGATTGCAGGGACTGGTGAAAAGGCACTTCCCGATTCCAGCACTGGAACTGGCATGTTCATACTGAAGTGGGGTGCTATTGCAGCTCCTACCACTTCTCAGGATATTACAACGCCGTTTCAAACCCCGTTTCCCAGCAAATGTCTGCGCGTGTTCGCTACAGCGGATTACGAGCCGGGAACAGGCAATGCAATGTACATTGCCGTTAATAACTCCACCCTCCAACGGGACCGATTTGTTGCCCGTTTTGCAGGGTCAGCGAACTATACATCTGGCGTTTATTTTGCCCTGGGGTACTGATGAAAAATTATATTTATTCAGCAAAAAATAACGCGTTTTTTGAGTTAGTAAAACGTGAACTGTACGACCGCGCCGACTGGGATTTGTCAGATGCTATTGAAGTTGATGATGCGGTGTTTAATGAGTTTACCGCGCTACCGCCGGCTGGGAAAACCCGCGCATCTGGAGCAGACGGAATGCCTTGCTGGGTTGATGTGCCACCGCCAACCCCGGAACAACTGAGGGCAGATGCTGACGCCAAAAAACTGGCATTAAAAAACGCAGCTGATTCAGAAATTGCGTGGCGACAGGACGCGGTTGATGCTGATATCGCGACTGCATCGGAAATCACAGCGCTCGCCGCCTGGAAAAAATATCGCGTGTTATTGATGCGCGTAGATACAGCAAACCCGGCGTGGCCAGATATTCCAGCAGAATAGGAACCTTTTGTAGAATTGTCGAAGCCTCCATAGTGAGGCTTTTTTCTGGATATTGTGTGGACGGTGGCACAATGGCAGGAACGTGAAGGTAGCAGGATTTGGCCGCAACATGCAGTGGTAACCTCATGAGGAGAGCCACTGCATGCCACAGGATTATCATCACGGTGCCCGCGTCATCGAAATCAACGAAGGTACGCGCACTATTCGCACCATTTCAACTGGCATTATCGGTATGGTCTGTACCTCCGATGATGCTGATTCTGATTTTTTCCCGTTAGATAAACCCGTCCTGATCACCAATCTGACCACAGCGATGGCGAAAGCCGGTCGCCAGGGGACGCTGTATAAATCTCTGAGTGCCATTAATGACCAGACCAGCCCTGTTGTCGTTGTCGTTCGTGTGGCCACAGGGTCAACTGATGCTGATACAACCAGCAATGTCATCGGCTCTGCCGTGGCCATTGCAGCAACACCTGCCACATCAGCTACTCTGACCGGTTCCGCACTGACTGCTGCAGAGCTGACGTTTGCTAAATTTAAAGCCGTGCAAAAGGGTATTCTCAAAGCCAGTATCGATGGCGTAGTGAAGACCTTTAATGATATCGACCTTTCGGCTATCGCCAGCGGAACTGATGCAGCCAATATGGCAGCGGTTGCATCCGCCATCACGTCAAAACTGACGGGTGCAACACTCACGTGGAACGGAACCCGTTTTGTTCTGGAATCATCTACCACCGGCATTCACTCCATGCTCAGCGTGGCGATGACAGTCAATGCAGTGACAGATACTGGCCCGTTGCTCGGCCTTGATACTGCTCATGCACCGGTTGCCGTGGCAGGTGTGGCGGCGAGTGGTAACGATCCGGCGACCGCAGGCACCCTGTCCAGCCCGGCGCTGACCTCAGCCGAAAAACAAATTGCCCGTTTTAATGCCGTTAAAAACGGCTCACTGAAGTTGACCATTGATGGCGCTCTCAAGACCATCACCGGCCTGGACTTCTCTGCATCCGCTGATCTTGCTGCTGTAGCCGCCGCAGTGACCGCAAAACTGACGGGTGCCACTGTGGCATGGGATCAGGCTGCCGGGAAATTTATTGTGACATCCGGCAGCACTGGCGCGAACTCGGCCATTGGTGTTGCGCAGGCGGTAGTCAGTGAAATCGATCTGGGGCCGTTGCTGGGTCTGGATGCTGCACATACCCCGGTGGTAAAAAATGGTGCGGCAGCAACACCTGCTGTCACCTCTCCGACCGGACTGAAAGCACTGCTGACAGCCCAGCAAAAACTTAATGTTAAGCCACGAATTCTGGGTGCTCCGGGTCTGGACAGCCAGCCGGTCGCGGCTGAACTGATCGCCACCGCGAAAAAATTACGCGGCTTTGCTTATATTTCTGCCTGGAATTGTGCCTCTGTCGTCGAAGCGATGAATTACCGCGACAACTTCGGTGACCGCGAGGGAATGCTCATCTGGCCTGATTTCCTGAGCTGGGATACCAGCACCAGTGCAGAAGAGACAACCTGGGCGACAGCGCGTGCACTTGGTCTGCGTGCGCTGGTCGATGAACAGACGGGATGGCACAAGTGCCTGTCAAACGTACCTGTTCAGGGGGTCACCGGCATTTCAAAAGAGGTGTTCTGGGATTTGCAGGACCCGAATACTGACGCCGGGCTGCTCAACGGTAAGGATGTGACGACACTTATCCGCCGCGACGGTTTCCGTTTCTGGGGCGTTCGCACACTGAGCGCCGATCCGCTGTTCCAGTTTGAGTGTTACACCCGCACCGCTCAGGTGCTTATGGACACAATGGCCGAAGCGCATTTCTGGGCAATGGACCAGACACTGACGCCATCTCTGGCCCGCGACATTGTCGAGGGTATCAATGCAAAACTGCGTGAACTGGTGACTCAGGGATACCTTCTGGGCGGTGAGGCATGGATCAGCGATGGCGCCAACAGCAAAGACACGCTGAAAGCCGGGAAGCTCACCATTGACTACGATTACACGCCGGTTCCACCGCTGGAAAATCTGATGCTGCGCCAGCGCATCACGGACAGCTATCTGATGGACTTCACCAGCCAGGCTAACGCTAAGGGGTAATACATGGCTCTGCCACGTAAAGTGAAATATCTGAACCTGTTTAACAACGGGATTAACTGGGTGGGAATTGTTGAGTCCCTCACGCTGCCGAAGCTGACCCAGAAATTTGAGAAGTACCGGGGCGGCGGTATGCCAGGTGCGGTGGATATCAGCCTGGGTCTGGATGATGGCGCTCTCGATACCGAATTTACCATCGGCGGTACAGAAGCACTGCTGTTTAAGCAGATGGGCACCGTGACCGCAGACGGCGTGATGCTGCGTTTCACGGCATCAATCCAGCGCGATGACACTGCTGAAGTGCAGGCGCTGGAACTGGTGACCCGTGGTCGCCATAAAGAACTGGACTCAGGGGAGTTCAAGCAGGGTGACAGCTCAACGACCAAGGTGTCATGCACCAACACGTACGCCAAGCTGACCATCAATGGTGAAGTGGTCTATGAAGTGGACCTCATCAACATGGTCTGGATCGTTGATGGCAAGGACTTGATGGAAGCACACCGGGCAGCCATCGGTCTGTAATCACCACGGGCGCGAACGCTGCGCCCGAACCCTATTTCTGATTTAAACGGATGACACCATGAAAGATGATATTGCGATTACCGAATCTGTACGCCCGCCAAAAACGGAGGCAACCATTACTCTGGATACCCCTCTGCACCGTGGCAATACCACCGTAACAGAGGTGACTGTGCGTAAGCCCAACTCTGGCGCGTTGCGCGGTACCCGTTTGCAGGCACTGCTGGATATGGATGTGGAATCCATGATGACCGTACTGCCACGTGTAACCACCCCGACATTGTCAAAAACTGAAATTATGCTGATGGAGCCAGGCGACCTTCTGCAACTTTCGGTGGAGTTAGTCACTTTTTTGTTGCCGAAGTCGGTGATGTCGGATTCCCCGCAGAACTGACAATTGAAGACCTGGTGGCGGACATCGCCACCATCTTTCACTGGCCGCCCGCTGTAACCGGTGAAATGTCACTGACGGAGGTTCTGGCGTGGCGGCATAAAGCAATCATGCGAAGCGGAGCCGCCACAGATGAATGACCGTAACCTGCGTTTGCAGGTCGTAATGAGTGCGATCGACAAACTCACCCGCCCTTTTAAACAGGCGCGCGCCAGCACACAGGAGCTGGCCGCGTCGGTCAAACAATCCCGCGATGCCTTAAACCAGCTCAACCAGACAACCGCTAAACTCGACGGGTTCAAAAAACTCCAGGCTGAAAACCAGAAACTGGGGGAGCGCCTCAACTATGCCCGCCAGAAAGCCAGTCTGATGAATCAGGAGCTGGGCGCATCAGGTCCACCGTCGCAGCGTCAGATTCTGGCACTGGAGAAGCAACGCCTTGCTGTTCAGCGACTGGAAGAACGTCAGGGTAAGCTACAGACGCGCACCGCTCAGGTTCGCGCTGAACTCTACCGGGCAGGGATTTCTGCAAATGACGGAGCCAGCGCCACCGCGCGTATTACGCGTGAAACCGAACGCTATAACCGCCAGTTAGCCGAGCAGGAGGCAAGGCTGCGTCGTGCCGGAGAACAGCAGCGGAAGATGACCGAAGCCCGCAATCAGTACAGTAAATCACTGGAAGTTCGCGACAGGGTTGCCGGAGCCGGGGCTGCCATGACTGGCGCGGGCGTTGCGATGGGAGCGCCGGTCGTTGCCGCAATTAAGGATTACGCAAGCCTGGAAGACGCAATGAAAGGGGTCGCCAAGCAGGTAAACGGCCTGCGTGATGCCAGCGGAAACCGGACGGCGCAGTTTTATGAGATGCAGGCCGCTATCAAAAGTGCCAGTGAACAACTGCCGATGCAAAACGGAGCCGTAGACTATGCGGCGCTCGTTGAAGGTGGTGCCCGCATGGGGATTGGTGCCACTGCGACATCTTGGCCAGAGCAGAAAAAGCAGTTACTGGATTTTGCTGCCACGTCAGCAAAAGCGTCAGTGGCGTTTGAGCTACCCGCTGACCAGCTGGCTGAAAGCCTGGGTAAAATTGCGCAGCTCTATAAAGTCCCAATCAGCAACATTGAGCAACTCGGCGATGTTATCAACTACCTTGACGATAACGCGATGTCCAAAG
The DNA here is from genome assembly GCF_030332645.1 of Citrobacter sp. Cpo091. Lineage (NCBI taxonomy): Bacteria > Pseudomonadati > Pseudomonadota > Gammaproteobacteria > Enterobacterales > Enterobacteriaceae > Citrobacter > Citrobacter sp. Cpo091. The sequence continues at coordinate 207,473 of NZ_JAOWHL010000036.1, read as the reverse complement.
GTGCGGACATCATTGATGTGCTGCAGCGCATGGGCGGTTACGCTGATAAGCTGAATTATCAGAACGCTGCCGCACTGGGTTCCACGTTGCTATCATTGGGAACAGGTGCGGAGGTTGCAGCCACTTCCGCAAACGCAATGGTGCGTGCGTTATCCAGCGCGACTACTGGTGCTAAATCATTTCGGGAAGGTATTGCTACTCTAAAACTTGACCCTCTGAAGCTGCAAAAATCCATGGTCAAGGATTCCATGGGGACCATTATTCAGGTTCTTGAGCAGGCAAAAAAATTACCGGATTACATGCAAACCCCACTTCTGATGCAGATTTTCGGTAAAGAATTTGGTCCCGCCGCCGCCAAACTTGCCAACAATCTCCCTGAATTGCGACGCCAGCTTGAACTTACGCAGGGTCAGGTTGCAAAAGGTTCTATGCAGAAAGAGTCAGACATCAATAAGGACTCACTCTCAGCGCAGTGGATGCTGACTAAGGCAGGAGCTGAAAACGCGATGAGTGGCCTGGGTGAATCACTGCGCCCGCCCCTGATGGAGATTATGCGCAATATTCAGCCGGTCATCAGATCAATTCGACTTTGGGTGGAGCAGAATCCTCAATTGACCGCAACCATCATGAAAATTGTTGCAGCATTGGCTGCAATGGCTGTGGCACTCGGAACTGTGATGATCGGTGTCGCCGCTGTTATCGGTCCGTTGGCTGTGATGAAACTGAGCATACAGACACTCGGTATCAGACTTATCCCCACAGTGATCTCTGCAGTCAGCCGCTTAGGTGGGGCGCTGTCGTTTCTGCTGTCACCAATGAATCTGGTTCGCTCGGGACTGACCTTCATTGGTGGTGCTATGGGGTTACTGTTATCGCCTGTCGCACTGGTTATTGCTGCTCTGGCCGGTGTTGCTCTCGTTATCTGGAAATACTGGCAGCCAATCACCGCGTTTCTGGGTGGGGTCGTTGAGGGTTTTAGTGCAGCAGCAGCGCCTATTCTGGCCGCTTTTGCTCCATTGCAACCTGTGTTTGGCTGGATTGCCGATCAGGTAAAAGCTCTGTTTGGCTGGTTTGGTGATCTGCTGACACCGGTGAAGTCCACTGCTGCAGAACTGGATAATGCGGCAAATATGGGTAAGCGATTTGGACAGTTTCTCGCTGACGGCCTGGCCATGGTTATGAGTCCGCTGGATACACTCAAATCTGGCGTGTCGTGGTTACTGGAAAAACTGGGGATCGTTAATGCTCAGGCAGCATCGGCAAAATTGCCTGCCGCTACAGTTGGTAGTGCGGGCAATCCGGTGGCGTGGAGCGCCAGGCCTTATGGCATTCCAATGTTTGATTCAGGGGGATACATACCACGCGGACAGCTGGGAATTGTGGGGGAAAATGGTCCTGAACTGGTCAATGGCCCAGCTAATATTACCAGCCGCCGCCGCACTGCCGCGCTGGCGGGTGCCACAGCGCTGGCATTTGGCAGTCTGACTACACCTGTAGCGGCTAAACCGCTGCATCCATTCAGTCTGCCGGTTCAGGAATATCGTGATAATGCGCAGCCTGATTATCAGAGCGGAGGCACTACAGGAACGGGGACGCTGCCACCAGTCGTGATTAACATTCATCCAGCGCCAGCCCAAAGCCCGGCTGATATTGCCCGCGAAGTTGCACGACAGTTAGATGAGCTAAACCGTAAGGCGGCGGCCAGATCCCGCAGTAGTTTCAGAGACCAGGGGGGATATGACTCATGATGATGACATTGGGTTTTTTTGTTTTTATGTTGAAAACCGTGCCATATCAGGAGCTGCAATTGCAGCAACAATGGCGACATGCCAGCAACAGCCGTGTTGGATTTCGTCCGGTGTTACAGTTTTTGGGGCCTGATACCGATACGATAACTCTGTCAGGAGTGTTGATGCCATTTATCACAGGTTCAACCTTCTCAATGCTGACGCTACAGACGATGGCTGAAACAGGTAAAGGCTGGCCGTTGCTTGAAGGTACCGGGATGATTTACGGCATGTTTGTCATCGAAAGCATTAACCAGACAAAAAGTGAATTTTTCAGTGACGGATCACCACGCAAAATTGAATTTACAATCACCCTCAAACGTATTGATGAATCGCTGGCTTCGATGTTGGGTGATATGAGGGGTCAGCTAATTGAACTCAAAGATAGCGCATTAAATGAAGTGGGAGGGTTGTTGTCATGACGGACTTTAGCATGGTGACAGGCTCAGCGCTGATTCCGGCATTCAGGGTTTCGCTGGATGATAACGACATTACCACGTCACTTGAAAAGCGTCTGATTTCACTGACGCATACTGATAATCGCGGATTTGAAGCTGATCAGCTGGACATAGAGCTGGATGACTCTGATGGCCTGCTGCAACTGCCGCGTCGCGGAGCTGTGCTGTCGCTGGCTCTGGGCTGGAGAAATGAACCTTTAATCGTTAAAGGGGAGTTTACAGTAGATGAAGTGGAGCATAGCGGGAGCCCGGACAGGTTGACTGTTCGTGGCCGTAGCGCAGATTTCAGAGAAACATTGAATATCAAACGTGAACGTTCATGGCATGAAACCACTGTTGGCGCCGTGGTCAATGAAATTGCTGCCAGGCATAAGCTCACTGCAGCACTGGGGAAAGAGCTGGAAACAAAACAGGTGGAGCATTTCGACCAGACCAATGAATCTGATGGTAGCTTCCTGATGCGTCTGGCTAAAGAGTACGGTGCCATTGCTGCAATTAAAAATGGCAGCCTTCTTTTCATTCGACAGGGACAGGGTAAAACAGCCAGCGGGAAACCTTTGCCGGTGATGACCATAACCCGATCTGTTGGCGACGGGCATCGTTTTAGCCTGGCAGACCGTGGGGCGTATACCGGAGTGCAAACCAACTGGTTAAACACCCGGGAACCTAAGAAAAAAGAAAAGGTGAAGGTTACGCGCCGGCGCTATAAACCCAGAGCCAAAACAACAAAAGCACCGGAACCAAAGCAAGGGGAGTACCTTGTAGGTTCTGATGAAAATGTACTTGTGATCAGTAAGCAGTATTCCAGCCGCTTTTACGCAGAACGAAGAGCAAAAGCTGAATGGGAGCGCATACAACGGGGAGTTGCCTCGTTCTCCATCCAGCTCGCTAAAGGTCGTGCTGATTTATTCCCTGAATTACCCGTCAAGGTAACCGGGTTTAAGCAACAGATCGACGATGCGGCATGGATTATCACAACGGTCACAAATAGCATCAATGACAGTGGGTTCACGACAGCGCTCGAACTGGAAGTAAAAATTGAAGATTTAGAGATGGAATGACGATTCTGTTAGTTTTAATTCAATAAATCACGCATTTTGGTTATCATATCTTAAATATTTAAGATGGAGATTCGCAAAATGATGAATTGCCCGCTGTGCGGATACACCGCACACACGCGTAGCAGCTTTCAGGTTTCGGAGAAGACGAAGGAACGTTACAACCAGTGTCAGAACATCGAATGCGGTCATACATTCATCACTCATGAAACATTTGTCCGTTCAATTGCGATCCCGCAGAAGGTATGTGCCGCCCCACCACACCCGAGCACAGGCGGGCAATGCCATATGAACTACTGATAAAACCCCCGCCGTTGCGGGTGTTTTTTTATGTATGGTGGTCACTGTCCATAAAGTCGTGGGCATTTTATGGACATAATCAACAAAAAAGGGGTTAGCCATTGGCTAACCCCTTGTTTTCTAACACGCTTTGGATGTAGCGTGAAAGCGTTCTTAGTTAAGACGCTCTTTGATACGAGCAGACTTACCAGTGCGCTCACGCAGGTAGTACAGTTTAGCTTTACGAACAGCACCACGACGTTTAACAGCAATGCTGTCAACTACCGGAGAGTGAGTCTGGAAGACACGCTCAACGCCTTCGCCGTTGGAAATTTTACGAACAGTGAATGCAGAGTGCAGACCGCGGTTACGAATAGCGATAACCACGCCCTCGAATGCCTGCAGACGTTTTTTGGAACCTTCAACAACCCATACTTTCACTTCCACGGTATCACCCGGACGGAAGGAAGGTACGTCCTGCTTCATCTGTTCTTGTTCAAGTTGCTTAATAATGTTGCTCATAATTTAATCTCTTATCCTGGGTAAACTGATATTGGGGGCTTACGCCTGCCCATCATGTTTATGTTGCTGTTGTGCGTGTTCCTTTTTGAACTCCGCCAGCAACCTTGCTTGCTCTTCAGTCAGAGCCAGGTTTTCCAGAAGTTCAGGTCTTCTAAGCCAGGTCCGGCCCAGCGACTGTTTCAAACGCCAGCGACGTATCTCAGCGTGGTTCCCCGACAGTAACACTGCCGGTACTTCCATCTGCTCTAACACTTCAGGTCGGGTATAGTGCGGGCAATCCAGCAACCCATCAGCAAAAGAATCTTCGATTGCCGAAGCTTCATGACCCAGAACTCCCGGAATAAACCGGGAAACGGAGTCGATCAGCGTCATTGCTGGTAACTCACCACCGCTGAGTACGTAATCGCCGATTGACCATTCTTCGTCAATTTCGGTTTGAATCACGCGCTCATCTATTCCTTCATAGCGACCACATACCAGAATCAGCTTTTGATTCGTGGCCAGTTCGCTAACGCCCGCTTGATCAAGCTTGCGTCCCTGAGGTGACAGATAAATCACCTTTGCGCCTTCACCAGCCGCAGCTTTTGCTGCATGAATGGCGTCCCGTAAAGGTTGCACCATCATTAACATCCCCGGTCCGCCGCCGTAAGGACGATCGTCCACGGTACGGTGCCGGTCATGAGTAAAGTCACGAGGACTCCAACTCTGGATGTTCAGCAGGCCATTTTTTACTGCCCGGCCAGTTACCCCGTAATCGGTAATTGCGCGGAACATTTCTGGAAACAGGCTAACGATACCTATAAACACAAGCCAATCCCCATAACGCCGACTTTTACCGTTTATCCGGTGGTTTAAAAACCAGGATCCCAATCTACTTCGATAGTACGAGTAGCGAGATCGACTTTCTTGATAACCTGCCCATCGAGGAACGGCACAAGACGTTCCTTGATACCAAACGCATCTTTCAGGTTTGCCTTGATGACGATGACGTCATTCGAACCGGTTTCCATCATATCGACGACTTTACCGAGATCGTAGCCTTCAGTAGTCACTACCTGGCAGCCCATAAGGTCTTTCCAGTAGTAGGAACCATCTTCCAGCGCTGGCAACTGCGAGGAATCCACGACAATTTCGCAATTAGTCAGTAGATTCGCCGAATCACGATCGTCAACGCCTTTCAGCTTGATGATCAGATCCTGATTGTGGTGCTTCCAGCTTTCCAGCTGTACTTGCTGCCACTGACCCGCCTTCTGGATAAACCAGGGCTGATAGTCAAAAATGCTTTCGGCGTCTTCAGTGGAAGAAAACACTCTGAGCCAACCACGGATACCGTAAGAAGACCCCATTTTCCCCAAAACGATGGGTTCCACAGGAGCCTGTGCGGCGAGTTGCTTGCTCATCATGACCACCGTGACAGATTAAGCTGCTTTGTTTACTGCTTTGATCAGCGTAGCTACGCGATCAGAAATAGTCGCGCCCTGGCCAACCCAGTGAGCGATGCGATCCAGATCCAGGCGAGTGCCTTCTTCTTTTTCGCTAGCGATTGGGTTAAAGAAGCCAACGCGCTCGATGAAGCGACCGTTGCGTGCATTACGGCTGTCGGTAACAACAACCTGGTAGAACGGACGCTTTTTAGCGCCGTGACGAGCTAAACGAATAGTAACCATAACATCCTCTTGTGTGAATAAAACACCCAGGCCCCATCGAGGAACGGAGCCCGGGTGTCATATTAAAAGCCCGAAAATTTTACTGATTTCTGGGGAAAATGCAATCAGCAGTTGATAACTCTGCTATAAAAGGCCGTTGGCGGTGCCATCAGTTCGGCGCCGGCGTGCGCGCAGCCACCGGAGCGTACACGCAGTACGTGAGGATGGCGAGCACACCCCGGTGCCGAAATGGCAAACAAGCCAGGCCGATTAGCGGCCTGGGAATCCTGGGGGCATCATCCCCTTCATACCACGCATCATCTTCGCCATTCCGCCCTTCTTCATTTTCTTCATCATGCGCTGCATGTCGTCGAACTGTTTCAGAAGGCGGTTTACGTCCTGTACCTGCATACCGCAACCGGCAGCGATACGGCGTTTGCGGGAACCTTTGATAATTTCCGGCTTAGCGCGTTCTTTCATCGTCATCGAGTTGATGATGGCTTCCATACGCACCAGCACTTTATCGTCCATCTGCGATTTCACATTGTCAGGGATCTGACCCATGCCCGGCAGCTTGCCCATCAGGCTTGCCATACCGCCCATGTTTTTCATCTGGTTGAGCTGTTCAAGGAAATCGTTGAGATCGAATCCATCGCCTTTTTTCAGCTTGCTGGCTAATTTTTCTGCCTGCGCGCGGTCAACCTTGCTTTCGATATCTTCGATCAGCGACAGCACGTCGCCCATGCCGAGAATGCGCGAAGCAATCCTGTCCGGATGGAACGGCTCCAGTGCTTCGGTTTTCTCGCCGACGCCGAGGAATTTAATCGGCTTACCGGTAATATGACGAATAGAGAGCGCCGCACCGCCACGGGCATCACCATCAACTTTTGTCAGCACTACGCCGGTTAACGGCAGCGCTTCGTTAAAGGCTTTTGCGGTATTCGCGGCATCCTGACCGGTCATGGCGTCGACCACAAACAGCGTTTCTACCGGCTTGATAGAAGCGTGGACCTGTTTGATTTCGTCCATCATCGCTTCGTCAACGTGCAGACGACCGGCGGTATCCACCAGCAGCACGTCGTAGAATTTGAGTTTGGCTTCTTTCAGCGCGGCGTTAACGATATCGACCGGCTTCTGGCCGACATCCGACGGGAAGAAGTCGACACCGACCTGCTCGGCCAGCGTTTCCAGCTGTTTGATCGCCGCCGGGCGATAAACGTCCGCAGAGACCACCAGCACTTTCTTCTTGTGCTTCTCGCGCAGGAATTTACCCAGCTTACCGACGCTGGTCGTTTTACCCGCACCCTGCAGGCCCGCCATCAGCACCACGGCTGGCGGCTGTGCAGCCAGATTCAGAGTCTGGTTTTCTTCGCCCATTGCCGCAACCAGTTCGTTACGGACAATCTTGACGAACTCCTGACCCGGCGTCAGGCTTTTGTTAACTTCATGACCAACCGCTTTCTCTTTTACGCGATTGATAAACTCACGCACTACCGGCAGCGCTACGTCAGCCTCCAGCAGCGCCATGCGCACTTCGCGCAGCGTCTCTTTAACGTTGTCTTCAGTAAGGCGTCCACGGCCACTGATATTGCGCAGCGTGCGCGACAAACGATCGGTTAAATTATCAAACATTGTCTCTCGCCTGGGGTGGAAACGGTCGGTCGCGACAGCGACACATCAACAGAAATTTGTCGCAGTATAACATGAAGCCGCCTTTGTTGTTATGCAACGGTTGGAGCAGCGGTCACGTAACGCTATACTGCTTTTCTTTATCACTGGCCAACTGTCGACACCTATATGCCCGTTTTTGCTCTGCTCGCCCTTGTCGCCTACTCAGTCAGCCTCGCGCTGATTATTCCCGCTCTGCTGCAAAAAAACAGCGGCTGGCGGCGTATGGCTATTCTCTCTGCGGTCGTTGCGCTGGTAAGCCATGCTATCGCCCTGGAAGCGCGTATCCTACCCGGCGGTGAAAGCGGACAAAACCTGAGTCTGTTGAACGTCGGCTCGCTGGTAAGCCTGATGATCTGTACGGTAATGACCATCGTCGCGTCCCGCAATCGTGGCTGGCTATTGCTGCCCATTGTCTACGCCTTTGCGCTGATAAACCTGGCCTTCGCCACATTTATGCCTAACGAGTTCATCACCCATCTCGAAGCTACGCCAGGCATGATGATTCACATCGGGCTATCACTGTTCGCTTACGCCACGCTGATTATCGCCGCGCTCTACGCGCTACAGTTGGCATGGATCGATTACCAACTGAAAAACAAGAAACTGGCCTTCAGCAATGAGATGCCGCCACTGATGAGTATTGAGCGGAAGATGTTTCATATCACCCAAATTGGCGTGGTTCTGCTGACGCTCACCCTGTGCACTGGCCTGTTTTACATGCATAACCTGTTCAGTACCGAGAACATTGATAAAGCCGTTCTCTCTATCGTGGCATGGTTTGTCTATATCGTTCTGTTGTGGGGACATTACCATGAAGGTTGGCGCGGACGTCGCGTCGTATGGTTTAACGTCGCAGGCGCAGGCATTCTGACGCTGGCCTATTTCGGCAGCCGTATCCTGCAGCAGTTCGTGAGTTAAATCTTTAAGGAACCCTACGTGGAACACATCTCCACCACCACGCTCATTATCACGCTCCTCATCATGGTGGTCATTTCCGCCTATTTTTCCGGTTCTGAAACCGGAATGATGACCCTGAATCGCTACCGCCTACGCCATCGGGCCAAACAGGGAAATCGCCAGGCAAAACGCGTTGAAAAGTTACTTCGCAAGCCGGATCGCCTGATAAGCCTGGTGCTCATCGGTAATAATCTGGTGAACATTCTGGCCTCCGCACTCGGCACCATTGTCGGTATGCGCCTGTATGGCGATGCTGGCGTCGCCATTGCCACCGGGGTACTGACGTTTGTAGTACTGGTTTTTGCCGAAGTATTACCAAAGACGATTGCCGCGCTGTATCCGGAAAAAGTCGCCTATCCAAGCAGCGTCCTGCTGGCTCCCCTGCAGATTCTGATGATGCCCTTGGTATGGCTACTCAACACCATCACGCGGCTGCTGATGCGCATGATGGGCATCAAAACGGATATCGTAGTGAGCGGTTCGCTGAGTAAAGATGAACTGCGAACGCTGGTGAATGAATCGCGCTCGCAAATCTCACGCCGTAACCAGGATATGCTGCTGTCAGTGCTGGATCTGGAAAAAGTCAGCGTCGATGACATCATGATCCCGCGTAATGAAATCATCGGCATTGATATTAACGATGACTGGAAATCAATCGTGCGTCAGCTTTCGCACTCCCCGCACGGTCGTATTGTGCTGTATCGCGACTCGCTCGACGATGCCATCAGTATGCTGCGCGTACGTGAAGCCTGGCGATTGATGGCCGAGAAAAAAGAGTTCACCAAAGAGACCATGTTACGCGCCGCCGACGAAATTTATTACGTTCCGGAAGGCACACCACTCAGCACCCAGCTCATTAAATTTCAGCGCAATAAGAAGAAAGTGGGCCTGGTCGTTAATGAATATGGCGATATTCAAGGACTGGTTACGGTCGAGGATATTCTGGAAGAGATTGTTGGTGACTTCACGACCTCAATGTCACCGACGCTTGCCGAAGAAGTCACACCGCAGAATGACGGTTCGGTGATCATTGACGGTAGCGCCAACGTTCGTGAAATCAATAAGGCGTTTAACTGGCACCTGCCGGAAGATGACGCACGTACCGTGAACGGTATTATTCTTGAAGCGCTGGAAGAGATCCCGGTTGCCGGCACACGTGTGCGTATTGGGCAGTACGATATCGATATTCTCGACGTGCAGGACAATATGATTAAACAGGTGCAGGTGTTGCCCGTCAAACCGCTGCGGGAAAGCGTATCGGACCAGTGAGAGTAATCCAGACCGGGTAGCGCATCAGCATTACCCGGTCTGAGGCTAATTAGCCTTTGGCTTTCGCCACAGAGACCATCGCCGCACGGATGGTACGTCCGTTCAGGGTATAGCCTTTCTGCATAACCATCAGCACATTACCGGCAGCAACGTCATCAGACTCTACCATTGCAATCGCCTGGTGCACGTTCGGGTCCATCGGCACGTCGATATCTGCAACCACCTGTACGCCAAACTTCGCCACGACATCCAGCATTGACTTACGGGTCAGCTCAATACCTTCGACCATAGCCGCCATAGCGTCATTGCCTTTGTCCGCAACTTCCAGCGCACGGTCCAGGCTATCCAGCACCGGCAGCAGTTCGTTGACGAATTTTTCCAGTGCAAACTTATGCGCTTTTTCTACGTCCAGTTCGGTACGACGACGCAGGTTTTCCATTTCCGCTTTGATACGCAACACGCTGTCGCGCTCGCGCGTTTCGGCTTCAGCAAGCTGAGCTTCCAGATTCGCAATTTTTTCATCGCGCGGATCCACCTGCTCAGCAGAAGCGTCTGGTTCAACCGCCTCAACTTCTTCGTGCTGATCCATGATAATTTCTTCCGGGGCTTGCCCCTCAGGCGTTTTCTGTTCTTTACTACTCATGAATTTCTCCGCGTTTTTTTCGCATTCATCTCGCTAACTTGGCTTATTATGGGGATCAGATTCAGGGATTCAAGGGAAGTACTCACATTGTCACTAATCTTCGTTACAAGGACCTCGAGAAAATGAACAAACATTTCAAGTGTATTGGCATTGTGGGGCATCCACGTCACCCCACTGCACTGACCACACATGAAATGCTCTACCGTTGGCTGTGCGCCAAAGGTTATGAGGTTATCGTTGAGCAACAAATCGCCCACGAGCTGCAGCTGAAAAATGTGAAAACCGGTACGCTCGCAGAGATTGGCCAGCAGGCAGACCTCGCCGTGGTAGTCGGCGGCGACGGCAATATGCTGGGCGCCGCACGCACCCTGGCACGTTATGACATCAAGGTTATTGGCATTAACCGCGGTAATCTCGGTTTTCTGACCGACCTTGACCCAGACAATGCTCAACAACAGTTAGCTGACGTGCTGGAAGGCCACTACATCAGCGAAAAGCGCTTTTTACTTGAAGCCCAGGTGTGCCAACAGGATTGCCAGAAGCGTATTAGCACTGCGATCAATGAAGTTGTGTTGCACCCCGGAAAAGTGGCGCACATGATTGAATTTGAAGTCTATATCGATGAAATTTTTGCCTTCTCCCAGCGTTCGGACGGCTTGATTATTTCCACACCGACCGGCTCTACCGCCTATTCGCTCTCTGCCGGAGGTCCGATCCTGACGCCTTCGCTGGATGCTATTACGCTGGTCCCGATGTTCCCGCATACACTTTCCGCACGACCGCTGGTGATCAACAGTAGCAGCACCATTCGCCTGCGCTTCTCTCATCGCCGTAACGATCTGGAAATCAGTTGCGACAGCCAGATCGCCCTGCCTATACAGGAAGGTGAAGACGTATTAATTCGCCGCTGTGATTATCATCTGAACCTGATACACCCAAAAGATTACAGCTATTTCAACACATTAAGCACTAAACTAGGCTGGTCAAAAAAATTATTCTAATTTAACGCCAACCTCTTTACTGTATAAAAAACCAGTTTATACTGTATGTAATTACAGTTATGGTTTTTCATACAGGAAAACAGCTATGTTGGCACAACTGACCATCAGCAATTTTGCTATCGTTCGTGAACTTGAGATCGATTTCCAGAACGGAATGACCGTTATTACCGGTGAAACCGGTGCGGGTAAGTCCATTGCGATTGATGCTCTCGGTTTGTGCCTGGGCGGACGCGCAGACGCCGACATGGTACGTGCAGGCGCCACGCGAGCCGACCTCTGCGCACGATTCGCCTTAAAAGACACCCCCGCGGCTCTGCGCTGGCTGGAAGAAAACCAGCTTGAGGAAGGCCGTGAATGTTTGCTGCGTCGTGTTATCAGCAGCGATGGACGTTCACGCGGCTTCATTAACGGCACTGCCGTACCGTTGTCACAGCTGCGCGAGCTGGGCCAGTTGCTTATTCAAATCCACGGTCAGCATGCGCATCAGCTCCTGACAAAATCAGAACACCAAAAGTCTCTGCTGGATGGTTACGCCAATGAAGCGTCCCTGACTCAGGAAATGGCTGCGCGCTACCAGCTGTGGCACCAAAGCTGCCGTGACCTGGCGCATTATCAACAACAGAGTCAGGAACGAACAGCCCGGGCGGAACTGTTGCAATACCAGTTAAAAGAACTGAACGAATTCAACCCGCAGCCGGGTGAATTTGAGCAAATTGATGAAGAGTACAAGCGTCTGGCTAACAGCGGGCAATTGCTCACCACCAGCCAACAGGCGCTGGCTATCCTGGCGGATGGCGAAGACATCAACCTGCAAAGCCAGCTGTACACTGCAAAGCAGCTGGTCACTGAACTGGCAGGCATGGACGGCAAACTTTCCGGTATCCTGGATATGCTGGAAGAGGCCACGATCCAACTCAGCGAAGCCAGCGACGAGCTGCGCCACTATTGCGATCGTCTGGATTTGGACCCTAACCGTTTGTTCGAACTTGAACAGCGTATTTCCAAACAAATCTCATTGGCCCGCAAGCATCATGTTGCCCCTGAAGCGCTGCCACAGTTCTATCAGTCATTGCTGGATGAACAACAGCAGTTAGACGATCAGGCCGACTCGCTCGAAACCTTAACCCTGGCGGTGAGCAATCACCACCAGCAGGCTCTGGAAACGGCAAAAATGCTGCACAAACAGCGCCAGCATTATGCTCAGGAGCTGGGACAACTGATTACAGAGAGCATGCATACTCTCTCAATGCCGCACGGTGTCTTTTGCATTGATGTAAAATTTGAGGAACATCATCTGAGCGCAGACGGTGCCGATCGCGTAGAGTTTAAAGTGACCACTAACCCAGGCCAGCCGTTGCAGCCGATTGCGAAAGTCGCTTCCGGTGGGGAACTGTCGCGCATTGCACTGGCTATTCAGGTTATTACCGCACGCAAAATGGAAACACCGGCGCTGATTTTCGATGAAGTGGATGTCGGTATCAGCGGCCCGACTGCTGCGGTAGTGGGAAAAATGCTGCGTCAGTTGGGCGAGTCAACTCAGGTAATGTGCGTTACTCACTTGCCGCAGGTTGCTGGCTGTGGTCATCAACACTTCTACGTCAGCAAAGAAACGGATGGCGCGATGACCGAAACACACATGCAGCCGCTTGATAAACGCGCTCGCCTGCAGGAATTAGCCCGCCTGCTTGGCGGTAGCGAAGTAACGCGCAATACCCTCGCAAATGCAAAAGAACTGCTGGCGGCATAAACTTTTTTACCTTGTTAAGGTCTGAGTTCAACATAAAATCGCCGACCGACCCGACAGCAAAAGGTTTTAAAGTGGTGAAAGGTCTATTATCATCGGCATATTACATATGAGCCGCGTACTGCTCGGGCCCGAAAAGGAATCAAATCACTATGCGCTGTAAAACGCTGACTGCTGCTGCAGCAGTACTACTGATGTTGACTGCAGGCTGTTCCACTCTGGAGCGAGTGGTTTACCGCCCTGACATCAACCAGGGAAATTATCTGACACCTACCGATGTCGCAAAAGTGCGCACGGGTATGACGCAACAGCAGGTTGCTTATGCTCTGGGTACACCAATGATGTCCGATCCTTTTGGCACTAACACCTGGTTTTATGTGTTCCGTCAGCAACCTGGTCATGAAGGCGTAACCCAGCAAACACTGACGCTGACCTTTAACAGCAGCGGCATTTTGACGAACATTGATAACAAACCTGCTTTGACCGACAACAAGTAGGATTAACAGATCAAAAAAAGGTGCTCAATGAGCACCTTTTTTATTGTCTGCTATTTTTTAGCAGATTTCTCTGCTCGCTGTCTGCGCAGCTCTTTCGGATCGGCAATCAGTGGCCGGTAAATTTCCACCCTATCACCGTCCTGGAGAACATCAGCAAGCTTTACCGGACGGCTGTAAATGCCCACTTTATTTTTGCTGAGATCGATATCGGTACGTAATTCCAGCAGCCCGGAAGCTCGGATAGCCTCTTCCACCGTAGCGCCCTGTTGCAGCGTCACACGCTGTAGATACTGTTTCTCGGGCAGCGCATACGCCACTTCAACGACAATTTTAGCTGACGCTGACACTGTAAACCTCTTTCGCGCGGACCGTGAAGGCCTGCACCATGTTTGAAGCCAGCTCTTTAAAGATACGACCAAATGCCAGCTCGATTAACTTATTGGTAAACTCAAAATCGAGATGAAATTCAATGCGGCACGCTTCATGACTCAGTGGCGTAAACTTCCATCCGCCAATGAGTTTCTTGAACGGTCCGTCGACCAGATGCATCAGGATGCTCTGGTTACTGGTCAATTGATTGCGCGTGGTGAACGTTTTGCTAATCCCTGCTTTCGAGACATCCACCGCTGCGGTCATCTGTCCCGGAGTCGACTCCAGCACACGGCTACCGGTGCATCCCGGTAAAAACTGGGGATAGGATTTAACATCATTCACTAGCTGATACATCTGTTCCGCACTGTAAGGTACTAAAGCGGTCCGGCTAATCTGAGGCATAACAATTTCCATCAATATCAATCACACAAATAATACCATTTATCCCCCGCTAAAAAAAACGCTATAGCCTAACTCGTGCTAAGATAGCGCCTTGCGCCCCGCTGGATGAAATGGGGTGTTTTTCGATTCCAGATTACCTATACTGAGCGGCATTATGACGAAGAAAAAAGCACACAAACCTGGCTCAGCCACAATCGCGCTTAACAAGCGCGCACGACACGAATACTTTATTGAAGAAGAATTCGAAGCAGGACTCGCTCTGCAAGGTTGGGAAGTCAAATCCCTGCGGGCGGGTAAAGCTAACATCGGCGACAGCTACGTCATCCTTAAAGACGGCGAAGCGTTCCTGTTTGGCGCCAACTTCACGCCAATGGCTGTTGCCTCAACGCATGTGGTATGTGACCCCACCCGTACCCGTAAGCTGTTGTTAAACCAACGTGAGCTCGACTCCCTGTATGGTCGAATGAATCGTGACGGTTATACCGTTGTTGCGCTTTCACTGTACTGGAAAAATGCCTGGTGCAAAGTGAAAATTGGCGTCGCGAAAGGTAAGAAACAGCACGACAAGCGCTCCGATGTGAAAGAACGCGAATGGCAGTTAGATAAAGCGCGTATTATGAAAAATGCTGGTCGCTAAACGCTATTCTCCTGTGACCAGTCTCTCATCCTGAGACTGGTTCTTATTTTTTAGTTATTGAAACCCACTCAATACATTCATCAGGTTTATGGTTTATTTGTGCTGAATCGTTCAGGTATGAAATAAACTCCCCTGGCATTACCGTAGCGCCCCATAGTCTAATAAAATAAAACTTCAAGACCATGCCACCTATATTCAAACTTATTTAATAACACTATTATTACTGTTGTTTATTATATCACCTCTCATTTCGATTAAAATACAAAATCTTTAAATACAACAAGTTAACCAAAAACAAATCATTAAACACACACCGGAAAGTATACTTTTCAATTAGCTAAATATATTTTTAATATGGATAAGTTGCAGAATACATTCTTTCTGACTATATCATCTAATACGAAAGAACTATTCAGCTAACAGGGCCCGAACGTATTTGATAAGTAAATGAACCTCTGCATGACCTAATCAATGTAATTACCTGTGTAAATTCATCTTTATGGTGAACGGGGCCCCTGTCTGCTCATTTTCCCAGCGCGCTGTTGCGGATTAATACTCCCGACATGCCATCAGGAGTGAACATATGCGTCTACTCGCCGTTGTATCAAAATTAACTGGCGTTTCCACAAATGTTGAATCCTCTGAAGTTACGCTCAGTTCGCCTTCTATCGTGAAACTGTCGGTGTCACGTGAGGAGGTAAGTCAACTGACTCGCGTGAATCAGGATCTGGTTGTCACACTCCGCTCAGGTGAAACCATCACCCTTAAGAACTTCTATGTCGGAAAAGGTGATGCGCAAAACCAGCTTGTTCTGGAAGACAGTAATGGCGCGCTGTGGTGGGTTCAGGATACTGATGGGGCATTCCATTTCCAGCATCTGGACGATCTCACTCCGCTAATGACTGCCGAGGGAAGCCATGAAGGCGGCGCCGTCTGGCCGTGGGTTCTTGGTGGGATCGCGGTCGCAGGCGGAATTGGCCTCGCGGCGGGCGGTGGAGGTGGCGGCGGTGGTGGCGGCGGGAGTGATAATAACGCCGGCAACGGAAATGGCGGAAATGGCAACGGTAATGGCAACGGTGGTAATGGGGATGGTGGTTCACCGCCAACAACAACCCCTAACATGCCTGACGTACCCGTTATCACCAGCGTAATCGATAACCAGGAGCTGATTACTGGCCCTGTTAATCAGCAGGAATCCACCAACGATAATACGCCTACTCTCCAGGGCACCGGCCCCGCAAATGCCACATTGCATATTTTTGATAACGGCGTCGAAATAGGCCAGGTCACTATCGATGCCAACGGCAACTGGTCGTTTACGCCATCCTCTCCACTCGCAGACGGTACCCACAAGTTTACCGTCAGTGCATCAGACGGTACGGGCAGCAGCGACATGTCGGACAGTTGGGAGATTATTGTCGATACGCTTGCCCCCGACGCCCCTGTGGTCACAGAAGTAACTGACGATTCAGGTTCCATTAAAGGCTTGATAGGTAATAACGGTGTAACCGACGATGCCACGCCAACACTCACAGGCACTGGTGAAGCGGGCTCTTACATCAGCATTTCTGATAATGGCATTCTGATTGGCATGGTTCAGGTGGATGACAATGGTAACTGGACGTTTACACCTGACACGCCGCTTAGCGACGGTGTTCATAATCTGACGCTGACGCAAACTGACGATGCGGGTAACGTGAGCGCGGAAACGAGTGTACCGACATTCACCATCGATACTACCCCGCCTGAAGGCGCGGTCATTTCCTCCGTAAACCTGCAAGGCACCGAGGTAACCGGTAGTGCTGAGGTAGGAAGCCAGGTCATTATCATCGGTAGTAATAATCAGGTTTTGGGTTCAACTACCGTTGATCAAACCGGCAATTTCGTCATCGCGATTTCACCTTCACAGACGCACGGTGAAGCGCTGATCGCGAAGATTCAGGACCAGGCAGGCAACGTCGGGCCAGACACGTCCTTCAATGCCACCAACTCTGGCTACCCGGGCGTGCCTGTTATCATCAGCATTGTGGATGATGTTACCCCCTCAACTGGGCCATTGAACAATAATCAGGCCACCAACGACCCAACGCCTACGATCTCGGGTACCGCAGACGCCAACAGCACGGTTAACATTTATAACAACGGCGCGCTTGTTGTAAGCGTGCTTGCCGATTCCAGCGGCAACTGGACCTGGACCTCCAACACCAACTTGCAGGACGACTCATACTCCTTCACCACCACAGCAACCAACCACCTGGGCACGGGAGGAACGTCAGCGGCATTCAATATCACTATCGATACTCAGCCACCGTCAGCGCCGGACGATCTGAACGTATCTGCCGACGGCTCTGTCGTCACCGGTACAGCCGAACCAGGAAGTACCGTGACCATCAATAATAATAACGGTCTTCAGATCGGCAGCGGCGTCGCCGGAACGGATGGCTCATTTACCATCACCATTAACCCGCCTCAGACCAATGGTGAAACCATTACCGCTATCGCCACCGATCCTGCCGGGAACCCAAGCCTACCGGAAACCGCGCTCGCGCCAGACATCACGGCCCCGCTGCCGCCAGCTAATCTGGTGATTAATCCTACAGGCGATCAGGTTACCGGCATGGCGGAACCCAACAGTACGGTACATATTCTGGATCCTGGTGGCGCGATAATTGGAACAGTAACCGCCGGCTCGAACGGAGAATTCACCGCCACGCTGGTTCCGCCGCAGACCAACGGAGAACATCTTGTCGCCAACGCGACGGATGCTGCTGGCAATACCAGCGGCAACAGCGCGATTACCGCCCCGGATACCACGGCGCCTGACGCGCCAACCGGCGTCACCGTCGCCGGGGACGGTGGTTCTGTAAGCGGACATGCTGAAGCGGGAAGCACCGTCACTGTAAAAGACAGCAATGGTATTCAGATCGGCACAGGCCAGGCCGACAGCGGCGGCAACTTCACGGTGTCGATTACGCCGTCGAAAATGAACGGCGAAACGGTAAAAGTTACCGCAACGGACAGTAGCAATAACGAGAGTCAGCCAACTTCCGCGGTGGCTCCGGATATTACCGCCCCTGGAACGCCCATCATCACCGCCGTGACGGATGACCAGCCCATGTATCAGGGCCCTCTCAATAACGGCGATGTCACCAACGATAGCAAACCTAAGCTGGAAGGCACCGCCGAAGCAGGTTCTCAGGTCAAAATTTACGATAACGGCACCCTGCTGACGACCGTTGTCGCTGATATCAACGGTAACTGGAACTATACGCCAGTCTCGGCGCTAAGCGAGGGCGCTCACATCTTCACGGTGACCTCCACAGACGCCGCGAATAACACCAGCAGCGCGGCAAGCTGGAAAATAATTGTCGATACAATTGCGCCAACTGTTCCAGTGATAACGTTGGTTAACGATGACGTTGGCAGCATTACGGGCAGCGTTGCAAATAACGGTTGGGTCACCAACGACAATACGCCAACCATCTCGGGTACCGGTGAGCCAGGTTCACTGGTAAACCTGTACGATGGCATTCAGTTATTGACGGTTATTCTTGTCGACAGCTCGGGTACCTGGAGTTATACCGTTCCGGGGAATCAGGTGCTCAGCGATCGCACCCATCAGTTTACGGTATCGGCAACTGATGCCGCCGGTAATGTCATCACCTCACCCACAGTGGTCAGCGTTACCGTAGATACCCAACCGCCAGGCGCTCCTGTCATTTTGGCTGCTACCGACGACGTTGGGAATGCACCGATCGATCTGCCTACCGGAAGCCGTTCAAACGATACCTTGCCAGAGCTGAAAGGAACCGGAACAGACGGTTCTAAGATCACTCTTTATGATGGAGCTACGCCAATTGGAAGCACGACTGTTTTGCCCGGAGGCACCTGGAGTATTCAACTCGACCAACCGCTCAGTGAAGGAACACACAATTTATCCGCTATTGCCACGGACGTTGCAGGCAACGCCAGCAATGCCGGAAACTTTACGCTAACGATTGATACCACTCCACCAGCAGCCCCGGTTATCAGCTCCGCAGAAGGTCTGATTGGGACAAACCTACAAACGCTGAATAACGGCAGCAGTACCAAGAGCTCGAATCCCGAACTCTCCGGAACCGGCGAGCCCGGCGCGAAGATTACGATTTATGATAATGGTGGTCCTATTGGCACCGTCACCGTACAACCAGACGGCACCTGGACATTTACCCCAACCTCACTCGCCGACGGGTCGCATAAATTCACCGCCACGGCGACCGACGTCGCGGGCAACACGGGGATCCCATCAGCCGGCTTTACCCTGACGGTAGACAATACGCCTCCCGCACAACCAGCCGCGCCAATCATTACCGACAATGTGGCTCCGGTAACGGGTGTGGTCACTAACGGCAACACCAACGATACCACGCCAACCTTTAGCGGCACGGGGAATGTCGGGGATTTGATTACCGTTTATCTGAACGGCACTCCCCCTTTACAGGGAACCGCAACAGTAGGTGCAGACGGAACCTGGAGCTTTACTCCGCCAGCACCGGTTACTCCAGGTACT
Organism: Citrobacter sp. Cpo091; assembly: GCF_030332645.1. Classification (NCBI taxonomy): domain Bacteria; kingdom Pseudomonadati; phylum Pseudomonadota; class Gammaproteobacteria; order Enterobacterales; family Enterobacteriaceae; genus Citrobacter; species Citrobacter sp. Cpo091. Next base: position 187,981 of record NZ_JAOWHL010000036.1, on the reverse strand, counting down.
TACCAGGTAACCCTCACCGCAACCGATCCTGCAGGCAACGTCAGCCAGCCATCAACAGCTATAACACTGAACATCGACACGACGCCGTCTGCGCCGCCGGTGATTATCGCCGCCAATGATAACGTCGGCGATATCATGGGTGACCTTGCACCCAACGCCGTGACCGATGACACCACGCCAACCATTCGTGGTACAGGTGTCAATGGAGACATCATCACTCTGTATAACGGCGGTACGGTGATCGGTACTGCAACGGTGGCAGGCGGTACCTGGAGTATTACCCCCGGGACTGCGCTGGCAAACGGGAGCTACACATTAAGCGCTACCGCAACAGACCCCGCAGGTAACGTCAGCGACAATTCAAACAGCATTTCGTTTACGGTTAACAACACGAAGTTAACGTTGCCGCAGGTCACGGATATCCAGGATAACGTTGGCGTCTTTACCGGTTCGCTAACCAGCGGCAGCGTCACGGACGATACAACGCCAACCATTAGCGGTACCGGCACACCGGGCAGTACGGTTTTGATTTTCGATGGTAACAATCCCATCGCCATTGCGACAGCTACCGTTGCTGCTAACGGCAGTTGGAGTGTGGATGTCCCCCTCACGTCCAATATCACTCACACACTGACTTTCGGCGCCGTGGATGACGCAGGTAACTCACTGGCAGCAGATAACCCGCTGACGTTGATTGTCGATACCCTGCCGCCTGCAACGCCTACGGTTACCAGCGTAGACCCGAACGGTACGCTGGTTAGCGGCTCTGCCGATCCAGGCAGTACCGTCATCATTCGCAGCGGTACTTCGATCCTCGGCCAAGGGATCGCTGACGATTCAGGTAACTTCGCTGTCACAATTTCGCCAGCGCAAACAACCGGTCAGGCGCTCAACGCCATCGCTCAGGATCCCGCCGGAAATCAAAGCGACCCGACAACGTTTAGCGCTGCTACCTCCAGCGTTCCTCATCCACCAACGCTTGAGATCGTTGATGACATCGCGCCCATCATGGGGGTGATTGGCAACGGTAAAACCACCAATGACACCTTACCACTGCTGCAAGGGACTGCCACTGCAGGAGCGACTGTTAATATTTATGTAAATGGTGTTTTGCAAGTTCCATCGGTAATAGCCGACGTTGTTTCTGGCGCATGGAGTTATCAGTTACCCGCCCCACTAACTAACGGTGCAACTTATAACTTCACTGTGTCGCAAACCGTCGGTGGCATACCCAGCGGTCAGTCACCCAACTACGCTATCACCATCGACACGACGGCACCGCAAGCGCCAACGATCACCAGCATTATCGACGATGTTGCCCCCGGCACTGGATCGTTGGATAAAGGGCAAATTACAAATGATTCACGTCCGACGCTCAACGGAACTGGCGAACCCGGGGCAACCATTACCCTCTACGATAACGGTGTCGCTTATGCCACAACGACCGTAAACAGTAACGGATTCTGGAGCTTTACCCCGACAGCACCGCTGGGAGAAGGCGATCATCTCTTTACCGCCCGCGCAACGGACGCCGCTGGCAACCAGGGAGATCCATCCAGTGATTTCCGGATCATTGTCGATACCCTGGTACCGAATGCGCCATCTATTGTGACGGTCACGGACAACGTTGGTACGATCCAGCCCCTGACCTCCGGGCAGTTGACCAATGATAATACCCCAACGCTTGCTGGCGTTACCGAGGCGGATTCGGTTGTTACCATCCGTGATAATGGCACGGTAATCGGCACAACCACCAGCGACGAAAATGGCAACTGGAGCTTTACGCCTGCCCCTGCTCTCGGAGAAGGAAGCCACTCGCTGACTGCCAGCGTTACAGATAACGCGGGTAACATTAGCCCGACAACGCCACCATTTGTGGTCGTCGTCGACACGCTGGCGCCAGCCGCACCGAGCATTACCTCAGTAATTGACGATCAGCCCGGCAATACCGCGCTGACCAACGGACAGCTTACAAACGATGCGCAGCCTACCCTGAACGGCAAAGGCGAGATTGGCGCCATCATCACGATCCGTGATAACGGCGCTGAAATAGGTACAACTCAGGTGGACGAGTCAGGTAACTGGAGCTTCACTCCGGATGCTCCGCTGGGACAGGGGCAACATAATTTCACCGTCGTTGCCACAGATCAGGCGGGAAACACAGGCGGAGTATCATCATCGTTTACTATTGAGCTGGACTCTATTGCCCCGTCAATACCGGTCATCAGTTCGGTGCAGGACAATACTGCGCCGACAACCGGGCCTATCTCCAACGGGCAAATCAGCAACGAAAGTCGCCCGGCGCTCAGCGGTACCGGTGAAATTGGCGCGACGATTACCGTCCTGAGCGATGGTCAGCCCATTGGCACCACCATCGTCGGCGCAGGCGGAAGCTGGAGTTTTACGCCCTCCGCGGCATTGGGTAACGGCCAGCATACTCTGACCGTCACGGCTACAGATAGCGCAGGCAATACCAGCCTGCCTTCTGGTGGCTTTACCTACACCGTCGATACTCTGGCACCGACAGCACCAGTGATTACTCAGGTTGCAGATGATGTCGGCCCGCTGATTGGAAATCTGAACAACGGTCAGGCCACGAACGATCCACTCCCGACGCTTAGCGGTACGGCTGAAGCCAATTCCACGGTGAGAATTTACGATAACGGATCGTTTATCGGCTTTACCACAGCGGATGGTACGGGCGCCTGGACCTTCACACCGGGAACCCAACTTGGCAACGGTAACCACGCGCTGACGGTAACAGCCACCGACGCGGCTGGAAACGTCAGCCCGACGTCTGCGGGATTTAACATCGTTGTTGATACCGTCGCCCCGCTTGCGCCAACGATTATCCAGGCGTTTGATGACGTGCAGCCGGGAACCGGAACGCTATCGAACGGAGCCTTTACCAACGACACCCGTCCCGTACTCAGCGGTTCAGCGGAAGCCGGTGCCCGGGTAGCCATCTACGATAATGGCGCGCTGCTGGCAACGGTGACTGCGACGATAGACGGCACCTGGGAATATCTGACCACCACACTTGGCAACGGTCAGCATGTGTTTACCGCCATCGCCACCGACGCCGCCGGGAACGTGGGCCCTGTCTCAGACGGGTTTACGATTAATGTCGACACCATTGCACCATCCGTCCCGCTGCTGGTCTCGGTGGTGGATGATATTGCAGGCGGCGTGTTCAATGCAGCGCTCAGCAACGGACAGTTGACCAACGATGCACGCCCGACGCTGAACGGCACCGCCGAGGCAGGCAGCACCATCAGCATCTATGACGGAAGCACCCTGTTGGGTACCGCGCTGGTGCAAAGCAATAACAGTTGGTCGTTTACCCCAACCACACCGCTGGCTAATGGATCGCACACCTTCACAGTCACCGCCACTGATGCGGCGGGCAACACCAGCGGCGCGACGGCAGGCTTTAGCGTGGTGGTTGACACCACGGCGCCGACGCAACCTTCAATCAGCAGCATTATTGACGATGTCGGGCCAAACACCGGGCCGATTGGCAGCAATCAGCCGACCAACGACGCGCGCCCAACGTTAAACGGCATCACGGAAGCCAACGCGCGAGTTGATATTTATGATAACGGCAGCTTTGTCACCAGCGTAACGGCGGACGGCAGCGGCAACTGGAGCTACACCCCGACTACCGCGTTGGCACAAGGTACCCACTCGTTTACCATCACTGCAACGGACAGTGCGGGTAATACCAGTGGCATATCGTCTGCGGCAGCGATCGTGGTCGATACCGTTGCCCCGGGTATCCCAACCGGGCTGGCGGTAAACGCCAACGGCACCGCGCTCACCGGCGTTGCCGAACCAAACAGCACGGTCATTATTACCTCCAGCGGCGGAACGGTGCTCGGCACGGCAACCGCCAACGCCTCCGGTAATTTCACCTTCACTCTGAACCCACCGCAAATCAGTGGGCAAACTCTGATGGTCAGCGCACAGGATGCCGCAGGCAACATCGGTACGGCGGGTAACGTGCTGGCACCGTTTACCGGCGTACCACCTGCGCCTGTTATTGCCAGCGTGCTCGATGACGTCGGCACTATCATGGGACCCGTCGCTCCCGGTAAAACCACCAATGACACCCTGCCAACGCTCAGCGGAACGGCGCAGGCTAACGCCGTCATCAATCTGTACAACAACGGCGTGCTAATGGGCTTCACGACCGCAGACGGTAACGGGGTCTGGAGCTTTACCCCATCCGGTGCACTCAGCGAAGGTAACCATGCGTTTACCGCCACGGCAACCAACGCCAACGGCGCAAGTGGGTTGTCCGGTTCGTTCAGCGTGATCGTGGACACCACGCCACCGACCGCGCCAACGCTCCTGATCAGCGCCGATGGCGGTACCGTCAGCGGCGTCGCCGAAGCGGGAAGCACGGTCACCATTTCTCTGCCCGGCGGCACCAGCGTGACGGCAATCGCCAACAGCAGCGGTGTCTACAGCGTCAACCTGCCGGTTCGCCAGATTGAAGGGCAGTCGCTGTCCGCCACGGCGACCGATGCGGCGGGAAATACCTCATCGCCGACAAGCGCTCTCGCACCAGTATTGCCGCTGCTGGCTGAAGACAATATCACCAGCCTGCCGCTACAAACCGATGTCACCGTCAGCACCGAGCATCAAAGCGATTATGGTTTCCTGTTGGTCAATGCGCTGGGAAATGTCGCCAACGTGCTGGGGAACGATACGGCAAGCGTGAATTTCAGCATCGCTTCTGGCGGCAGCGGATCCATTACAATCAATGCCGCAGCGACCGGCGTGGTGCTGTCGCTGTTAAACACACTTGAAGTCGTCATCCAGCGCTTTGACACCGCGCTGAATGCCTGGGTGACGGTGGTGGATACCGGGAAACCAGACTTTGCCAGCCTCCTCACTCTGGGCGCCTCAGGCGTAACGCTCAATTACAGCGGACTGACTGGTGGTGATTACCGCGTGGTCAGCTACAACACCAACCTGCTGGCGACCGGGGCATACACCAGCCTTGATGTCTCAGTGGTAAAAGCCAGCGCAGGAACCATCACCGGCGGTACTACTGAGTCTGGCAATATCATCACCGATATCGATCCCGCCAACGGGCAGGATAATGCCCCTTCCGGCACGCTGGTTACCGCCATCACCGACGGTAACGGCAACGTCGTGAACATCCCGTCGGGCGGCATTGATGTGCAGGGGAAATACGGCATCCTGCATATCAATCAGAACGGTAGCTACACCTATACCCTGACCGATACGTCAATCTCGGTGTATGGCCGTTCTGAAAGTTTCACCTACACGCTGACACATGGCAGCGATCACTCCTCGGCAAAACTGGTGGTAACGCTCGGTCAGGCGCCAACCACCAGTACGGTAACCGCGGCAGACGATGTGGCTGCGCTGACTTACGGGACGCAGGTCATCGCGGTTGATCATGGCACATCACAGCAAACCGGCTTCACCCTCGCCAACATCGGACTGGGTAATGTGCTGGATGTCAGTCTGGTTAACGGTTTAACCAATCCGATCAAATTTAATGTGGATGATGGCGCAACCCGCACGCTGACCGTCAAGGCCAGCGTTCTCGGCGTCACGGTTGGCGGTTTTGACCTCTATGTTTATCGCTTCAACGAGTCCATTCAGCAGTATGAGCAGTTCCGCGTGAAGCCCAACTGGGTCACGGCGCTGCTAGGAGGTAGCTCAACGGATTACACCATCACCCTGCCTGGCGGTGACTATCTGTTCCTGCTTAACGCCTCCGGCGGTCTGACGCTGCTGACCAGCTATACCCTGAATATACAGGCCGATCACACCTACGCCGTCGACAGCCTGAGTGCGACAACCAATGGAAACCTGCTGGTCAACGACTCGGCTCCGGCCAATACCGTTATCACCGAAGTTAACGGTGTCACCATAAACGGAACGGGTACAACCACCATTAACGGGCAGTACGGCACGCTGACTATTGATGCGAAAGGGAACTACACCTACACGCTGAGAAGCGGACTGGGCGCAGACGGTATCAATACGCCGGACAGTTTCGTGTATAAGGTCAAAGCGCCAAACGGCGATACCGGCAGTGCATCGCTGAATATCAAACCAACCCCACAGGCGCTGGATGCAGTAAATGACGTCAGCAGCACGATGGCGGTTAGTACCCAGGCGGATACTTCCCGGTCGTTTACCGACGACAGCGTCGGGAACGCCAGCTGGAGTGCCCAACTCCTTTCACCCACCTCAAAAAGTGGTACTGGCGTCATTGAAATCGCTACGGGAACGGCGGTGCAAAACGCCATACTGCATTTTAACGTCGCGTCAGGTCTGACGCTGGGCGGGCTGACCGTCACCTGGGCGCTGTATGACAGCAACAACATCAAGATTGCCGGTAACTCTTTCAATGGCGGATTGCTGGTTGGTGGCAATATCGATATAGCCTTGAGCGGGATCGTACTGCACCCCGGCAACTATCGCCTCGACTATACCGGAAGCGTCGGGGGGCTGGGGCTGGGGAATATCACCATCACCCCCAGCGTGAAAGGTACGATAATCGACCTGCAAAACTTCGAGACTTCCACAGCGAACAGTGTCACCGGCAATATTTATGACGGAGACCATATTGCCAGCGTGCATACCTTGCTGACGGTGAACGGCACGGGCGGCAGTACCGTCACGCTTGATCCGCTGAGTAGCACGACCAGCGCCATCATTAACGGGTTGTACGGCAAACTGACCATTGGCATTGATGGTCATTACACCTATGCCCTCAACAGCGATGTCTCGCTCTCCACCATCGTCACCAAAGAGACATTTACCTACACCCTTAACGACCAGAATGGCCATACCGATACCGCTACGCTGACCATCAATATGAATCCGCAAGTGGTGAGTACCGTCGATGCCGATCGCCTGACTGGCAGCGCCTACGGCGATACGCTGATTTATCACCTGCTCAACGCCAACGACGCTACCGGCGGCAACATTAGCAATGGTGCTACCGACACCTGGACCAACTTCTCACTGGCCCAGGGTGACAAAATCGATATCGGCGACCTGCTGGTGGGCTGGAACGGGCAGAACGCTACGCTCGGCAACTACCTCACCGTAACCACCAGCGGTAACAACACGGTGATTGCCATCGACCGCGACGGTACGGGCAACACATATCACTCAACCAATCTCATAACGCTGGAGAACGTACACACCACGCTCGATGAGCTGGTGCAACAAAATCACATCGTGCCCTGACGTTAACGCAATGCGTTAAAGCGCCATAACTACAGCCCCGGATGCCATGACGTCCGGGGCAATAACAGTCGTCGCTGCCGTATTTTGTAAGGGATAAACTATGAGAAATGTCGCGCCTGTTGCATTACTTCTGGCATTAACGCTCTGTACCCTGCGGGTGAATGCCGAAGATGAACCGCAAATTATTACGCCGGAAGGACTGGCCACCAGCCAGATGCTTCCCTCGCTGGACGGCGCGGTTGCCGATCTGCCGCTGAGCGCTGCCGCCCCCGGCAACCTGATGCTCAACGACGCGGTAAGTCGTGCCGTGAGCTGGCATCCTTCTATTCGTGAATCGATCGGCAAACTGCTTTCGCAAAACGAACAGATCGACGTGGCGAAATCGAAATATTACCCGCAGGTTTCTGCCGGAATGAATAACGGTTACAGCAATACCTATACCGACCACGGCTTTAGCCCGGCGCTGGTTATTTCGGTGTCACAAATGCTGTACGACTTCGGCAAAGTGGCAAGCCAGGTCCGCGCCGAGACCGCCGGAGCCGCACAACAGCAGGCGAATGTGTTACTCAGTATTGATACCATCGCCCACGCAACCGCCAACGCGATAGTCCAGGTGCAGACGTGGCAGCAAATGGTGGACGCCGCCGAAGAACAGCTCACCGCCTTAAACGACATTGGTCGACTGACCCGACAACGCAATGATGAAGGGGCAACCTCGCTGTCCGACGTGGTGCAAACCGATGCGCGTATCGAGTCTGCACGTTCTCAGCTGGCGCAGTATCAGGCCAATCTCGACAGTAGTAAGGCCACATTGATGAGTTACCTCGGCTGGAACTCACTTAACGGCATCAGCAACGAATTCCCGGCCAAACTGGACAGCAGCTGCGATGTGGTCAAACCGGAAGATAAACTGGTTCCCGCGGTTCTGGCGGCCTGGGCGCAAGCGAATGTGGCACAGGCAAATCTCGATTACGCCAACGCGCAGATGACGCCCACCATCTCCTTGGAACCGTCGGTTCAGCATTATCTCAACGACAAATACCCCAGCCATGAGGTGCTCGACAAAACCCAGTACTCCACGTGGGTAAAAGTTGAGATGCCGCTGTATCAGGGGGGCGGACTCACCGCCAGGCGCAACGCCGCCAGCCATGCGGTAGAGTCTGCACAATACTCCATCCAGCGCACCCGACTCGAAGTACGACAAAAATTACTGGAGTCCCGCAGCCAGGCAATGAGCCTCGCCACCGCCCTGCAGATTCTGCGCCGCCAGCAGCGACTGAGTGAACAAACGCGCGAGCTTTATCAACAGCAGTATCTGGACCTCGGTTCGCGCCCGCTGCTCGACGTACTTAACGCCGAGCAAGAGGTGTATCAGGCCCGTTTTGCGGAACTCCAGACTCAAAACCAGCTGCGCCAGCTCCAGCTGAACTGCCTCTATAACACTGGCTCGCTTCGCCAGGCGTTCGCCTTAAATAATCGCAGCATTCAATCGGTGGAGATCAAGCTATGAGCGACCTCGATTCACATGCAAAAGATGCGATTAGCGAACACGCTCTTAGCCAGTGGGCGCAGGCGATGACGCATATTGCCAATCACTATCGCGTGGCCTGTTCTCCCGGCGCAATCCAGGCCAACGCCCCGTGGTTTGCGGGAAAAAGCCGGGCCACAGCCCTGTCGCAACTGGCGCGTCAGGCGGGACTGTCATTTCATGCGCTGAATACCGCCACGCAGGTATTCGGTCAGTGGCGTCTGCCGGTGGTGGCGGAACTGCGCGACGGCCAGCTAATGGTGATAGAACATTTCAACGGCGAAGATGCACTGGATGTGTTTATCATCGCCGAAGAGGGCCAGCGTAACCGGCTCACGGTCGCAGAGCTTCTGCCGGAGATCGTGAGTATTACCGCGATGCGCCCGCTGTCGGCGCTGAAGGACAGTCGGGTAGACCGCTATATTTCGCGCTTCAAGCCCGACTGGATGCGCGAACTGGTGTTAAAAGACATTAGTCCTTATCTGCCGGTCATGATTGCCGCCTTTCTGATTAACGTTCTGTCGCTCGCCGGGATTATCTTTTCCATGCAGGTTTATGACCGGGTGATCCCCGCCCAGTCTTATCCAACGCTGTATGTTCTCTCCACTGGCGTTCTGGTGGCGGTGCTGTTTGGCTTTTTGCTGCGCGAAGCGCGTACCCACATAATGGACCTGCTCGGCAAACGCGCCGATATGCGCATTTCCGATCGCGTGTTCAGCCATGCATTGCGCCTGCGCAACAGCGCCGTCCCCCGCTCGACGGGGAGCTTCATTTCTCAACTGCGCGAGCTGGAACAGGTTCGCGAGATGATCACCTCCTCGACCATGTCGACCATTGTCGATCTGCCGTTTTTCTTTTTGTTTATCGTAGTGCTGGCTTTTATCGCCCCGCCGCTGGCATGGATAGCGCCCGTCGCGGCCCTGCTGATGATCCTGCCCGGTTTGCTGTTACAGAAGAAGCTGGCGGTGCTCGCCAACCAGGCTGCCCATGAATCCACCCTGCGCAACGCGGTGCTGGTCGAGAGCGTTCAGGGGCTGGAAGACATCAAGCTGATGCAGGCGGAAAACCGCTTTTTACAGCAGTGGAACAGCTACATCCGCATTACCGGAGAGTCCGGGCTGCGCACGCGCAGGCTGACTCAGGGGCTGATTGGCTGGGGCATGTCGGTACAAAGCCTGGTCTACGCCGCGATCATTATGTTCGGCGCGCCGATGGTCATTGAAGGCACGATGACCACCGGCGCCGTGGTGGCCGCTTCGATGCTCGGTTCCAGAATGATTGCCCCAATGGCAAATCTGTGCGGCGTGCTGGCCCGCTGGCAACAGGTCAAGGCGGCGAAGATGGGGTTAGACAGCATCATGCAGCTTCCCACCGAAACGCAGTACGACGAAGACCGGGTGCATCAGGAGATTTTTCACGGCCATTATCTGTTTGAGAACGCACACTTTCGCTACCACAGCGACGATCAGCGCGTTCCGCTGCGCATCTCGCGCCTGGAGGTCATGCCCGGCGAGCGCGTGGCAATCCTCGGGCGTAACGGTGCCGGGAAATCAACCCTGCTGCAGGCCATGGCGGGCGGTGTGGAGATTATCCAGGGCGATGTCCGGCTCGACAACCTGAGTCTGTCGCAGATCGATATGGCTGATTTACGCCGCAACATCGGTTTTCTTAGCCAGAACGCGCGGCTGTTTTTCGGCACCCTGCGCGAGAATCTGACCCTCGGCGCACCGCACGCCAGCGACGCGCAGATCTTCGAAGCACTGGAGGTCAGCGGCGCGGCGGCTTTCGTTAAACAACTCGCCAAAGGGCTGGCACATCCCATTATGGAGGGCGGCAACGGTTTGTCCGGTGGACAACGGCAGTCGATCCTGCTGGCAAGAATGCTGCTGCGATCGCCCAATATCGTGCTGCTCGACGAACCCAGCGCCTCGCTGGATGAACATACCGAGCGGGAGTTTATTCAGCGCCTGAACCAGTGGCTGGGCAACCGCACATTGATTGTCGCCACTCATCGCGTACCGGTTCTGGAGCTGGTCGAACGCGTGGTGGTATTAAAAGAAGGCCAACTGGTTATGGATGCCCCGAAAGCGCAGGCATTAAATGCGAGCCGGGCACCCGCCCCAACTCACGGTCGGGAGTGGAAAAATGAAAACCAATCCGCATGATGCCGCCATGGACGACCTCGATATCCGCCGCGAGCACCGTTTTTCCGGGGCCAGCCGTATTATTCTGCTCAGCACGCTGCTGTTTGCCGTCCTGGGTATCTGGGCATATTTCGGCAAGCTGGATGAAGTCTCAACCGGCAGCGGGAAAGTGATCCCCAGCTCGCGAGAGCAAGTCTTGCAGTCGCTGGATGGCGGCATTCTCGCCGAGCTTACGGTACGCGAGGGAGATAAAGTGCAGGCCAATCAAATAGTCGCCCGCCTCGACCCCACCCGTTCTGAGTCCAATGTTGGGGAGAGCGCAGCCCGTTATCGCGCCTCATTGGCTTCCAGCGCAAGGCTTAATGCCGAAGTTAACGATCTGCCGCTGGTCTTTCCCGATTCACTGCGCGCCTGGCCGGATCTCATCGCCTCCGAAACTCGTCTGTATAAAAGCCGTCGCGCGCAGCTTGCGGATTCAATGGCAGAACTTCAGGATGCACTGGTCTCAGTAAATAAAGAACTGGCCATCACCCAACGGCTGGAGAAAAGCGGTGCCGCCAGCCACGTAGAAGTGCTGCGCCTGCAACGACAAAAAAGCGATCTGGGATTAAAAATCACCGACCTGCGCTCGCAATATTTCGTGCAGGCGCGGGAAGCGCTGTCAAAAGCTAACGCCGAAGTGGACATGCTGGCGGCTATTTTGAAAGGACGCGAGGATTCCGTCACCCGTCTGACCGTTCGCGCGCCGATGCGCGGTATCGTGAAAAACATCCAGGTCACCACCATTGGCGGCGTAATCCCGCCTAATGGCGAGATGATGGAGATTGTGCCGCTGGACGATCATCTGCTGATAGAAACTCGCTTGTCGCCGCGTGATATCGCGTTCATCCATCCTGGACAACGGGCGCTGGTGAAGATTACCGCCTATGACTACGCCATTTACGGCGGCCTGGAAGGCGTAGTCGAAACCATCTCTCCGGACACCATTCAGGACAAAGTGAAACCTGAAATCTTCTATTACCGCGTGTTTATCCGCACACATCAGGACTTCTTACAGAACAAACTGGGACGCCATTTCTCCATAGTACCGGGCATGATTGCCACAGTGGATATAAAAACAGGTGAAAAAACCATCGTCGACTATTTAATCAAACCGTTTAATCGCGCAAAAGAAGCGCTGCGCGAGCGCTAAATCCTTGAGGATTAGGGGTTGCGGGGGCTGGTCACGCGTGTCACAAGTCTGTTATACTTGCTCTAACACATTGGGGCTGATTCTGGATTCGACGGGATTCGCGAAACCCAAGGTGCATGCCGAGGGGCGGTTGGCCTCGTAAAAAGCCGCAAAAAAATAGTCGCAAACGACGAAAACTACGCTTTAGCAGCTTAATAACCTGCTCTGAGCCCTCTCTCCCTAGCTTCCGCTCTTAAGACGGGGATCAAAGAGAGGTCAAACCCAAAAGAGATCGCGTGGAGGCCCTGCCTGGGGTTGAAGCGTTAAAACTAATCAGGCTAGTCTGGTAGTGGCGTGTCTGTCCGCAGGTGCCAGGCGAATGTAAAGACTGACTAAGCATGTAGTGCCGAGGATGTAGGAATTTCGGACGCGGGTTCAACTCCCGCCAGCTCCACCAATCATGATTGGATAGTGCCAGGACAGCACTAGCAATAACAGGAAGTTAGCAGTCTCAGTTGGACACCGACCAGACGGTGAGGAGACAAAAAAGATACGCAAAGGAGCCGCGGCTCCCGAGTGACATAAAAGCCCGCTTATGCGGGCTTTTTTATGCTCTTTGCCCCGTCCTGAAAGTGTTGACACGTTCCAGACTTAGATCCGGAGAACGTGATGATAGCTGAATACGAACAGGCAGATTAATTTCCTGAGAACTCTTTTTATTTAACAGTGAACGACCATGGTTAAATAATATCCCTACAAGCTTAAAATCGTCACGATAAAAATAAACGTATTTTTTAAATACATTCGTCATTTAAACGTTCGACATCGTTAGCCAGCCCATAATGCCGCATAGTGTAAAAATATCCAGTTAACTTCTCCATGAACAACTCTTGAATTTTCCTACTAAATACATATATTACGCATCCCGTTCAGTACATGGAATAACCTTTGATTTTTTTAATTGATATTGGAGTTATAAATGTCAAATAAGAAAATTTCGCGGAGCAATGGGGCAACAGGCCCCGTTAATAAGGTTGTCGCATGGTCAACAATCGCTTTGCAGGCTCTGTATCCTGCCATTCTTAGCTTCACGCCAACCATCAGCCATGCGTCAGCCGTTAAGGCATCGCAGGCCGCCGCAGAACAGCAAGAACTGCGCGGCCTGTCTTCTCTCGCCGCGCAGGCTGGCAGAAGTATTGAAAACGGCCATGCGGGCAGTTTTGCTGCCAATACCGTCTCAGCACAGGCAACGAAGGAGGTGGTAGAGTGGCTACAGAAGTACGGTAATGCGCGTATTCAACTCAACGTCGATGACGCTTTCTCGTTGAAAGATTCGGCGTTCGATTTCCTTTATCCGTGGGTTGATACAAAGCAGCATGTTTTATTTAGCCAGACATCGCTTCACCGTACCGATGACAGAACCCAAACTAATATCGGTATGGGTTATCGCTACTTCACGGCGGATAATTCAATGCTTGGCGCAAACTTATTTTATGACTACGATTTAAGTCGTCATCACGCACGTATGGGTGCAGGCGTTGAGTATTGGCGAGATTATTTACGCGCAGGCGCAAATGCTTATTTAAGATTATCAAAATGGAAGAATTCCCACGATCTGGATGATTATCAGGAACGTCCGGCGGATGGATGGGATATCTATACCCAAGGTTGGTTGCCATCGTATCCGCAACTGGGCGCATCGCTTAAATATGAAAAGTATTACGGCAAGAATGTCGGCCTCTTTGGCAGCGATCATCTTCAGGAAAATCCGTACGCCTTTACAGGCGGGATCAGCTATACGCCGGTTCCGCTAGTTACGCTTTCCGCTGAACACAAGCAGGGGCAGAGCAATACTCATGATTCACGCTTCGGCATAGAGATTAACTATCGCCCCGGCATCCCGCTGGCGAAGCAGTTGAACAGCGACAATGTTGCGTTAATGCGCGAAGTTCAGCACGGACGCTACGATTTTGTCGAACGAAATAACAATATTGTTCTGGAATACCGCAAAAAATCGGTTCTGAAAATCCGCCTGCCTGAAAGCGTACAGGGGGAAGGTGGCGCCGTTATTCCGGTGACTATTTCGCTGGATAAATCCCACTGGGGCATTCAGTCGGTAGAGTGGAACGATAGCGCATTTACCGCCGCTGGCGGACGCATTTCCGGTAGCGGCACATCATGGCAACTGACGTTACCCGCTTATACACCAGGCGGCACTAATCATTGGCAAATCGGTGCAACGGCACGAGATGTTAAAGGAAATGTCTCTAACTATGCGGTGATGAACGTGACGGTGACGGGGAGTTCAGCCTCTGTCGGCACAATGGATTTTACATTGAACGGCGAGCAGCAACCGATCATCGCGGCTGACGGGAAGTCACAGCATCCGGTTACGTTGGTGCTTAAAGATACCAATGGTAATCCGTTAACAGGGCTTGCACATGACATTGAGTTGTCTTTAGCGTTTACGCCTGACGCACAGAGAAATCGTGAGCGTTCGGCACAGGCTCCAAAACTTGGTGAAGTGCAGGAAACCCGCTCCGGGGTGTATACCGCCACGCTGACGCCGGGTTTAACAGCGGGGACGGCACGCATCACCGCTAAAGTCCTGGGTAAAACAGAAACCCTGACGGTGAAACTAAAAGCGGTTTCCGCAGAGGCGGCAAAATCGACATTCACGGTAATGCCCATGGAGCAGGTCGTTGGACACCCGATTAGCCTGGCGTTAGAAGCAAAAGATAAAGACGGGAATGCCATCACCGGCGACGACAGCTTACGTTTTTATGCAGTTTCAGCCAGCGGCGAGGTCCGTTTTACTGCAGTAGAAGAGAAAGACGGCGTGTACAGCGCTAAGGCAACGTCTGAACTGGCTCAGGCGACACGCATTGGTGTGAAGTCACAAAAACATGATTTCTCTGGGCTGGAAAAACAAGCCAACTGGATTGCCGACAAAACGCAACCGGTGGTGCAGGCTTTTAACCTGACCAAGGACAATGCACTGGCGGATGGCAAACAGAGTAATATCGCGGTCGTTACCCTGACCGACCGTTATGGGAACCCGCTGTCCGGATACACGGTCACTCTGGCGTTACCGCCACAGGTTAAGATCGCGAATGGGGAGAACGTTGTGAAGACCGATGCCAAAGGTGAAGCAAGATTCTCACTGACCAGTTCAACGCCGGGAACTTATGATATTACGCTAAGCGCGGGGAACATCAGCTCATCGCTAAGCGTAACATTTGCCTCTGCAATGGAGGGGGCAACATTGTCTCTGGCGGCCAAAGACAATGGCGCAATCACCAATATTGCAGCAAACGGTCGCGATGGTGCCACGCTTGAGATCATGCTCAACAATACCGCCGCGTCGGTTGAAGGACAGAAAGTGGAGCTTATCGTAACGCCACAAGGGCTCGTGTACCCGGACAAAATCACCACCAATAAAGATGGTTACGCGACGGTAACGTTAACTACGGTTAAGGCAGGTCATTACACCGTTAATGCCAGGGTTACAGATGGGCAGCACAGCGTTGAGTCCTCAAGCGTTGACCTGGAATTCGTACCTGATATTAACAGCGCAGTGCTGAATATGACCGCACCGTCTGAGAGCATTGTGGCAAACGCATCAGCGGCACATGAAATTCAGGTACAGGTTGTCGACGGTGAAAACAACCCATTTAGTGGTGACGTGCACCTGACCAGTTCCCCTGCCAGTGGATTAAAACTGGGCCAGTCCGAACTCACATTGGATGAGAAAGGAATGGCATCAACAAACTTTATTGCCGCAGAAGCCGGGCACTATCAATTGCAGGCAACCTTCATCAAAGAGGGTAAACGCGTTACGGCGAGTAAGGCGATTGAGGTGGTATCGGATCTGCAAAATGCCGCGTTGACGATCGAACCGTCAACGACATCCGCCGTAGTCAGTGATGTGGATAACGTGGCGTTTACCCTGCATCTGACCGATACATCAGGGAACAGCGTCAGCAACCGTAAGCTGAAAATTACGGCTACAGGCCCATCGCCACGCGATCCTCTGGTGATTGACAATACGCTTGTCACCACCAATGGTTCCGGTACTGCGACTGTAAATGTCCACGGTAATAAGGCGGGTCGTTACACGCTGACCGCCACATTGGCTGAACACGGTAGCAATGTCTCGGCAAATGCTTCGCTAACGCTGAATGCCGATGCCCAGAATCCAGTACTCACTCTGGAGCAGGATCCTGGCTATGCCGTTGCCAACCTTGAGCCGGTAGGCTTTATGGCCCGGTTGCAGGATAAATTCGGTAACCCGTTAAACGGCAGTGTCGAATTTAGCGCAGGCAGCAAAGCCAAACCCGGTAGCGGAACCTTTACGATGACGCCGGATAAAACCAACTTTAAGTTAGGGAATGCTTACTCTGAACTGAGAACGGATACGGCCGGTGTAAGTTGGGTGAGAGCGAAGGCAACGATGGGAGATAAAACATTGGAAAAAGTACTCACCGTCTGGGTAGTTGAGAACCATCAACCAAATTCCTGATCGGGATATAAACAAAAGATAGCCGGGGTGTTTTCGAGAGCACCCCGGCAACTGCCATAACCTCAAATATATCGACGCTTGCATTATTCTCATGGCCAGGCGAGCTATGAGAATAATGAGCACTTAAATAGCGCCAACCGTCATCCCATTCTTCCCCCTTTTACTCATCAAAAGGAGGGAAAAAAACGACTCACTTTTAACAAAGCCATTCATGACCTTACTTATCAACCGGATAATCCCTGTTAATCCACGCATGTTCATCTTCCCAGGTAAACATCCATTTGCGAACCGGGCCGGCCATCACGTTAAGGTAGTAACTGTCATATCCCGCCAGGGTTGCCACCGGGTGATACCCTTTCGGCACCATCACCACGTCGCGGTTATAGACTGCCATACACTCGTCAAGTGACCGGTCGTCGGTGTACACCCGTTGCATACAGAATCCCTGCGGCGGGTTGAGGCGATGGTAGTAAGTCTCCTCCAGATAGGTTTCCTGCGGGGGATTATCTGTGTCATGTTTATGGCTTGGGTAAGAACTGGTACAACCTTCGTTGGTCCACACCTCCACCACCAGCAGGCTATCAGCGGGTTTATCTTCCGGTAAGATGTTGTGCACGTAGCGCTGGTTGTGACCTTTGCCGCGCGCTTCCCCGTCGATATCCTTAGGTGCGATCAGCCGTGTTGGGTGCGTGCCTTTCCCCGGCGCAGCGCAGACTGCCAGCTCCAGTCTGGTCACCGCCTGAACCTGTATGGTTTCACCAGCAGTGACATAAACCGCCCACGGTTTGATGCGTTCGAACGGGCTCATCCGCTCACCGATATCCGTAAAAGTTGCGCCCGGCGTGGTGATGGTCGCGCGTCCGGCGACCAGTACCAGGCAGCGTTCTTCGCTGACGGCGGGCAGCGTAAGCTGCTGCCCTTCCTCCAGTTCATACGCTCTAAAGCCAACATATCCCCAACCGGCGCTTTCCGGTGTCACTGACTGCGTACACCCTTGCGCGTCCGGCTGCTGCCAACGTGATAATAAACGTGACATATCACCTCCTCAGATAAGCCCGGCATCCCGCGCCAGACGGCTAAGGTTGTTATAGCCCAGACGCGCATACGTCAGCGGATGCGCGATGGCTGGATCCTGCTCCGCCTCCACCACCAGCCACCCCTGATACTGGTTCGCCTTCAGCAAGGCCATGATCGGCGGATAGTCAACGCAACCATCTCCCGGCACGGTAAAGACGCCGCTCAGCACCGCATCGAGGAAGCTGGTTTTGCGGTTTTTGACATCCGCCAGCACGTCGGCACGTACGTCTTTGCAGTGAACATGGTTGATACGTGATGCCCAGCGCTGCGCCACAGCTAACGGATCGGCACCCGCAAAGGTCAAATGCCCGGTATCGAGCAACAAGCCAACTTCATCACCGGTATTCGTCATCAGATTATCCACATCTTCAGCAGATTCAATCACCGTTCCCATGTGGTGGTGATAGGCAATCTGTACCCCCTGCTGCTGGGTGTAGCGCGCAAACTCGGTGAGTTTTTCACCGTACTCTTGCCAGCGCTCTTGCGGGAAGCGCGGACGCAGATGTACCGGCGTCTGCTGCTCGCCGTGAATGCAGCCACTGACTTCGGCAAAGACCAGCACCTTCGCTCCCAGTTCGCGCAGTAACGTCAGGTGCGATTGCACAGCGGCAATCTCCTCCTCCACGCTGCGTTCCAGCAGACGTCCGGAGTACCAGCCGGAAACCAGTTGCAGGTCGTGGCGCTGCAAAATGGGGCCGAGCAGTCGCGCCTCGCGCGGGAATTTATTACCCAGTTCGAAACCAGCAAATCCAGCCTCTTTGCCCTCGCTCAGACACGTATCAAGCGACGTCTCAGCGCCCAGTGAAGGAAGATCGTCATTCGTCCATGTCAGTGGATTAATACCTAATTGTACCGTCATCATCTTCTCCTGAATTATGCTTGTCCGCGCTCGCGCCACCAGGCGATAAGCTGCAGGTAGTTATCTTTAATGCGCGCCACCAGCTGCGCATCGTCAATATCGTGTTTCAACCACGCGCGGGAAGCGTCGCCGAACAGCGTGCGTCCCACGGCAAATCCTTTCACCACCCCATGACCCGCAGCCGCTTTAAAATCAGCACGCAGTTGCTCTGCCGGAGCGTCCAGACCCAGGATCACCACGCCACGGCAGTGCGGATCGCGCCGTTCGATAATGTCACTCAACGCCGTCCAGCCAGCAGACGTCAGCGGTGGGAGTTTCCACCAGTCGGGGTAGATCCCTAAGTTGTAGAAGCGGGAAATGGCGCGCAAATACAGTTCATCACTGCGCGGCATACTGGCCGGTAAAATCACCTCCAGCAGCAGCTCATGACCGGACTGGCAACAGGCGCGGTACACCTCAGCGATTTTTTGTTCTTGTTCCAGACGCAACGCGTGGGCATCTTCCGGATGGAAAAAGACCAGACACTTCACCACATGTTCCTGCGGCCAACTAATGAGCTGCGAGCCTATATTGCCGTGTTCCATCTCCAGCGGGCGTGACCCCGGCAGTTCGATAGGGCGACCTATCCACCAGCCCTCTCCGGTTATCGCATTCAGCGCATCCTGACCAAACGTACCATCGCACAGCAGCCCGGCCTTGCCCTCCAGCCCGGCACTGTTGGCCGCTTCACGGCTGGCCTGCAAAATAAGCTGTTTCAATGCCGGAATACGCTTCAAAGACGCGCCGCACTGCAACGCCATCTCTTCCAGTTGGCTACGGTGATCGAAGGCCATCACGCACAGTTCCGGCCATGTGCGGCGGCGAGTCGTCACGCGATGTAAATGGTTGAGATGCGGATCGAGATCCGGACGTGGAACCTCTGCAGCGCGAGAAAGATAATCATCAAGCTCAACTTTGCTCGGCATCGCCGGTGCACAGCCGTGACGTGATACCACCAGCGCGCCGCAGGCATTTGCATAGCGGCACGCCTGTTCCCACCCTTCATCGTTAAGATAGCCGCGCAGCAGACCAGACATAAACGCATCCCCCGCCCCCAGCACGTTCAGCACCTCTACGCGTACGCCGGTGACCGTCAGGCCATCGTCCAGCCGGGCCGGGATCGCGTCGGTATACACCGAACTGCCAAGCGCACCGCGCTTGCAGACCAGCGTCGCGTTACTCACGCCGCGAACCTGCGACAGCGCCTGCAGCGTATCGGTACTGCCGCCCGCGATATGAAATTCCTCCTCGGTGCCGACAATTACATCAAAAAGATGCAGCACCTCCTGCAACTGGCGGGTGACCTGATCGGCGGCGATAAAACGTGTTTCGCCGTCGCCTAAGGAAGTAAGTCCCCACAGCACCGGGCGATAATCGATATCCAGCGCCGTACGCACGCCGTGACGCCGGGCGTAAGTGAGCGCCGTCAACACCGCCTCGCGGGTTTGCGGATGAGAAAGATGCGTCCCGGTGATGGCAAGACAACGAGCAGAAGCGATGTACTGTTCATCAACATCGCTGGCGGTAATCGCCATATCCGCGCAGTTATCACGGTAAAAAATCAGTGGGAAGGTGTCCCGGTCTTTAATGCCGAGTAGCACCAGCGCCGTCAGGCGGTCTTTATCAGTGATCAGATGGCTGGTATCGCAGCCTACCTGGTTTAATTCTTCACGCAGGAAACGGCCCATATGTTCGTCGCCAACCCGCGCCAGCATTGAAGAACGCAGTCCCTGGCGTGCCGTGCCGTAAGCCACGTTGCCGGACGAACCACCAAGATATTTGGCAAAGCTCGACACATCTTCCAGGCGCGCGCCAATTTGCTGACTGTAGAGGTCAACCGCCACGCGGCCCATGCATATCACATCAAACTGCTTTTCCACGTTGATACCTCTTCAGACAATGTCGTTCACGTTCAGCCAGCGGCCTTCCTGGTGCGAGAGTGCGATAGCGTCAAGCACGCGCGACACCTTCCAGCCCTCTTCAAAGTCCGGCCACATCGGTGCATCAGCGGCAATGCCGTCCACCAGGTCGCGTACTTCCACAGTTTTCTGGTCGTTAAAGCCGATACCATGCCCGGCTCCCATGCAAAACGCGCCGTAGTCCGGGTGCGCCGGGCCAACCAGTAAAGTGCGAAACCCCTGGCGGTTGACCGGATCGTCATGCAGATATAGCTTCAGCTCTGCCATGCGCTCTTGGGTAAAACTGATGGTTCCTTTGGTCCCGGTAATCACATACGACAACCCCATCTTGCGGCCACAGGCAACGCGCGAGGTTTCAATCACCCCTTGCGCACCGCCCGCAAAGCGCACCATCGCGTGGGCCTGATCTTCGTTTTCTACCGTCACCATTTGCGAGGAACCGACCTGCGCCGGACGCTGTGGCACCACGATCTTCAGGTCGCCGCAGACCTGCTGAATATCCCCAACAAGGTACTGCGCCATATTGACGATATGCGCCGCCAGATCGCCAAGCGCACCAAGTCCGGCGGTCTCTTTAAAACAATGCCAGTGGATCGGCGCAAGCGGATCGGCCATGTAGTCTTCGTTGTGGGTGCCGTAGAAATGGATCACCTCACCAATTTCTCCGCGCTCAATGATCTCTTTCGCCAGCTGCGCCGTTGGGTTCTTCATATAGTTGAACCCCACCAGCGTTTTCACTCCTGCCCGCTGTGCAGCCTCAACCATTTCACGCGCGTCGTGGGCGTTCAGCGCCAACGGCTTTTCTGAGTACACATGCTTGCCATGGCGAATCGCTTCCAGCGCCATCTCTTTGTGCAGATGATTAGGAGAACAGATATCCACGACATCAATGGCCGGGTCAGCCACCAGCGCACGCCAGTCTCCGGTTGAGCGATTGAAGCCAAACGCCTGCGCCCGCTCGGCGGCCAGCTCTGGAGAGACTTCCGCCACCATTTCGCGCACCAGCTTGCCGCGCAGGTTAAACACCGTCGGGGCCTGGGCATAGGCGATGGCATGCGCCTTGCCGATATACCCGGTGCCAATCAATCCAATACGAACTTCTTTCATCATGATCCTCACAATGCGCCGCGACGGCTCTTGGCGTAGGTATCGAACGCCACCGCCAGAACGATAATTAAGCCGGTAATAATTTGTTGGTAGTAAGCCGAGACGTTCATCAGCACCAGACCGTTAATCAGGATGCCCATGATGATCGAGCCGATAATGGTGCCGCCAATACGCCCGTAGCCGCCCATCAGTGAGGTACCGCCAATGACCACCGAGGCGATAACGCGCAGCTCAAACGAGATCCCGGCGACCGCTTCTGCACTGCCCAACCGCGCGCTGAGAATGAAGCCCGCCAGCCCTGCCAGACAGCCAATTAACACGTAGACGCTCACCAGCACGCGCTTCACGTTAACCCCTGCCAGACGCGCCGCCTCCGGGTTGCCGCCGATGGCGTACACGAAGCGCCCCCAGCGGGTTTTATGTAGCGCCAGATAACCGCCTACCGCCACCAGCGCGAATATCCAGATTGGAATGGAGATACCAAGCAGTTCGCCGCGTCCCCACCAGCGGTATCCCGCGTCGAAACCGGCAATTGGTGCGCCGTCGTTAATCACCAGCGTCAGGCCGCGCCAGATCGTCATCCCGCCGAGGGTGACGATAAACGGCGGCAGACGCAGGCGGGTCACGCCGAGGCCATGCAGAAAACCAATCGCAGTGCCCATCGCCATACAGATTCCAAGGCCAATCAGCCAGCTCATGCCGCCCCAGGCGTTCGGGTCGACGGTGGTGAAGTTGTCCCCTTTAATCACATACGCCGCGGTCATGGCGCACACTGCCAGAATAGAACCTACGGAGAGGTCGATCCCGGCGGTCAGAATGACAAACGTCATACCGACGGCCATGATCCCGTAGATGGAGACTTCGGTCAGAATGTTGAAAATATTGCGTTCAGAAAGAAAATTGCTGTTCTGCAACTGAAAGAAAATCAGCAGCAGGATCATGAAAATCAGTACCCCAAAGCGCTCAAAAAAGGCAATGGGATCAAGACGTCCGCCGCGTTTGGCTGGAACCTGCGTTTTAGAAATAATCTGCGTCATGAATCACTCCGTTATGCCGCATTCAGGGCGTTGTGGTTGATGGCCATCATCGTCATTAGCCGCTCTTCGTTGGCGTCGTCGCCGTGGATCTCGCCGGTCACCCGGCCTTCACTTAGCGTGATGATCCGATCGGAAACCGCCATCACTTCCGGCAGATCGGAGGAGATCACGATCACCGCCACGCCCTTTTTCGCCATATCAAACAGCACCTGATGGACTTCTGATTTGGTGCCAACATCGATGCCGCGCGTTGGTTCATCCACGATCAACACTCGCGGATTAAGCGCCATGCAGCGCGCGAGGATCACTTTTTGCTGGTTCCCGCCGGAGAGCTTGCGCACCTCTTGCGCGCTGTTGACCATTTTGATCTGCAGCGCCTGGCGGTATGACTCGATCAGGGCATCCTCTTTGCGGGTATTCACGAACCAGCGCCAGTGCAGTAGTGACGAGAGGCTGGAGAGCGACAGGTTGTCGCGGATCGACAGCCCAAGCACCGCGCCCTCTTTTTTACGATCTTCCGGTACCAGCGCCAGCCCCTGATCCAGCGCAAACAGCGGATCGCGCGGCTGATATGGCACGCCATCAAGTTCAAAGCTGCCGGAAGTAAAACTGTCGGCGCCAAACAGGCAGCGGGCCACTTCGGTGCGCCCGGCACCCACCAGTCCGGCAATGCCTAACACTTCGCCAGCATGCACGTGAAAGCTAATGTCGTGCAGCGCGATACCATGCGGATCCAGCGGCGGTTTTTCGCGGCTAAGCCCCTTCACCGCCAGACGCACAGGTTTATCTTCATGGTGAGTTTCGCTGGCCGGACGGCGATTAAAGGCCACATCGCGCCCCACCATCAGGCGGATCAGCTGTTCTACGGTGGTCTGTGCAACTGCGCCATTCCCGGTGAATCGTCCATCCTGGAAAACAGTGAACTGGTCGCAGAGTTGAAAAACTTCATGCAGGCGATGGGTGACGTAGATAATGCTCACGCCACGCCCTTTAAGTTCCCGCACCACACGATGCAGGCTTTCTACTTCGCTGTCGCTCAGCGCGGCGGAAGGTTCATCCATAATGATGAGTTTTGCGTTCAGCGTCAGCGCTCGCGCAATTTCCACCATTTGCTGCTGCGCCACACTCAGTCGGGCCACGGCCGTGGTTGGCGCAACGTTCAGTTGCAGGTAATCCAGAATCACCTGCGCTTCCTGATTTACCGCCTTTTCGTCAACAATCAGATTGCGTTTGCGCGGTTCGCGACCGAGGAACATATTCTCGGCGACGGTCATATTGGGCAGCAGATTAAATTCCTGATAAATCGTGATAATGCCCTTGTTCTGCCGCTCAACCGGAGAGTCTTCTACCGGCAATGTTTCGCCGTTGAACCAAATATCCCCGCGTGTTTGCGGCTGTGCGCCCGCCAGCGCTTTCAGCAGGGTCGATTTTCCGGCACCGTTCTCACCTAACAGCGCATGAATTTCGCCTGCTCCGACAGTCAGCTGTGCGCTGCTCAGCGCCCAAACGCCGGAAAAGCTTTTCGCCAGGTCGGTCACTTTTAGTAAGGGTTGCGACATCGGTCTGCTCCTCCTCATAGAGAGCCGCCACTTGTGCGGCGGCTGCGGACATATCAGTTACCGGCCTCACTAATACGCTCGGCCTGCTGCAGGTTCTCTTTGGTGATAAGCGTTGGCGGGTAGTCAGCCCCGGTGATCGCCGTCTTCTCACGGACGTTATTCACCAACTGGCTCATAGCCGTTTTCACCGCAAAGCCAGGACGCTGATCCGCCGTCACTGCCAGCCAGCCATCGCGCACACGCGCCAGTGCTTCCGGCACGGCATCGAAGCCCGTGACCAGAACTTCACCCGGTTTCAGTCCTTGTCCCTGTAACGCTTCAATCGCGCCCAACGCCATATCGTCGTTAGCGGAGAGGATCACCTGCGGACGCTTCGGCAACGAAGGCAGAACGCTTTCGACAATGCGCATCCCTTCAGAACGCATCCAGTTACCGGTCTGATCGGCAACGATCTTGTACTTTTCACCACCCGCCTTCAGGCTGTCGCGAATGCCTTTAGTACGTTCAATGTTGGAGGAGGAGCCTGGCTGGCCGGTCAGCAGAATAATGTCTGCCCCGTCAGGGAATTTGGTTTTGACAAAGTCGCCAATCGCCTGACCGCCCTTGTAGTTGTTCGCGCCGAAGTGCGGCACTTTTTTCTGGCTGTCAACGGAGCGGTCGAGAGTAACAACGGGCAGTTTCGCATCCTGAATTTCATCTACCGCGCTGGACACCGCGTTGACATCGTTCGGTGAAACAATAAAGCCCTGTGCGCCACGAGTTATGGCGTTTTCCAGGTCAGCGACCTGTTTTGGCGAGCTACCCTGCCCGTCCAGGACCTGTAAATTCACGCCCATCTCTTTTGCGGCTTTCACCGCCGTGCGCTGCATGTGAACTTCAAATGGCATCGCCAGGTTTGGCGTACTGAAAACAATTTGCTCGTTTTCAGCAATGGCTGCCCCGGATGTCATGGCGATGAGGACAGCTAAGATCAGTTTTTTCATTATTATGTCTCTCTGTGTAGGGTAGGTTGTGGTGACAATCAGAGGAGAACTTCACGCTGGCTATGCAGTGACTCCAGCGCTTTATCCGCCAGATACAGCGCACGCTCGCCATCGTCCCCGCTGCAATCAGGGACCGCTTCGCCGCGCAGTACCGCAACAAAGTGTTCCCATTCCGCGGCATAGGCCGATTTATAACGCTGCAGGAAGAAATGTTCAGGTAACGCGCTGGTGCAGCCGGTCTTCGCGTAGTGCTGCACCTGATTTTCGAGAATGTTGCCCGCGCACAGCAGCCCTTCAGAGCCGTGCAGCTCAAGGCGCTGATCGTATCCGTAAGAAGAACGGCGGCTGTTGACAATGGTCGCCATCGCGCCGGAGGCATATTTCAGTACGATGAACGCGGTATCGATATCGCCCGCTTCGCCAATCGCCGGATCCACCAGATTGCTGCCCTGGGCATACACCGAAACCGGCTCTTCGCCCATGATAAAGCGCGCCATATCAAAATCGTGGATGGTCATATCACGGAACATGCCGCCGGACACACGCACGTATTCCGCAGGCGGCGGCGACGGGTCGCGGGAGATGATCAGCAGCGATTCCGGCTTTCCGATACGCCCGGCCAGTGCGTCAGTTTTCACACGGCGAAACTGTGGATCGAAGCGGCGGTTGAAACCGATAAACAACGGTACGTCGTACTCTTTGACTACTTTCAGGCAGTCGCGTACACGGGCCAGATCCAGGTGGACCGGCTTTTCACAGAAGATGGCTTTGCCGTGGCGGGCGGCCATTTCAATCAAATCCGCATGGGTATCGGTCGCGGAGGCAATCAGCACGGCGTGAACGTTAGGGTCCGTCATCGCCTCATCCAGGCTTTGCAAACGAGCCTGATACTGTGTGGCAAGACGGGTGGCAAATTCCTGATTCGGGTCGACGACGGACCAGAGGGTAGTGGCACTGTGACTGGCAATGTTAGCTGCATGTACCTGGCCAATTCGGCCAGCGCCCAGTAAAGCAATGTTAAACATAACGGCTCCCGGTGTTGGTGAATGCGATGAACTAACGACCCTTTAAATAAAACATTTATTTCATTTTTATAAATAGTGAAAATTATGTTTTTGGGTGCAAGTTAACACTTTTGAGATGAGTGAGATAAAATCTGTTATCAATATCACAACATAACAACAGGAAAGATGCAGGAATTGGCCCCCTTCCGTTCAGGAAGGAGGCGATGGATGAAGAGAAAGGAAAATGAAATGAAAATTTCGTTGTCGCAGGTTACCGGATGACAGCGCTAACGACTTATCCGGACTGGGGGTAGAATCCGCTGTAGGCCCGATAAGCGCAGCGCCATCCGGCATTAATCGCTTTTAGTACTGACGTGCGTTTTTCACCTGCTCAAACGTCTGCTCAGCCGCTTTTCGCACCGACGGAGATTCTGCCACCTGCGCATCGCCAGTGCGCCACCAGGAGGCATAGTCGTGGGTCATGGTTTTCGGCAGGACTTTGATATCCAGCAGCACAGGTCCCGAATGCGCACGCGAGGCTTCCAGCGCCGCCAGCAGGCTTTGCTCGTCATGTACACGCCATGCCCGACAGCCGTAGCTTTCCGCGTTTTTAGCAAAATCGACCTTCACCAACGGCCCATCCAACCGTCCGGTTTGCGGATTACGGTGACGGTTTTCCGTACCGAAGCTCCCCATCCCATGCCCCATCTGAAGGTTGTTAATACACCCGAAGCTGGCGTTATCAAACAGCAGGATAGTGACTTTTATCCCCTCCTGGACGGCGGTTTGTAGTTCGGAATGCAGCATCATGTACGAGCCATCCCCCACCATGGCATATACCGGCTGCTGCGGCTTCGCCAGCCTGGCTCCAATAGCAGCCGCAATCTCATAGCCCATACAGGAGTAACCGTATTCCAGGTGATAGCTGTCCGGGGTTTTGACCTGCCAGATACGCTGTAAATCGCCAGGTAGCGATCCGGCGGCCCCCACGACGATAGCGTTATCTTCAATGTGCTGATTGATAAGCCCCAGCACCTTCGTCTGGGTCAACCGGGTGTTTAGCGTGTTGCCATATTCCGCCAGCTGAGCGTCAAGATGCCCAGCCACTTCGGGTTCGTCGTCGGGACGCCAGTCGCGCTCCCATAAACGTTGGCACTCATCACGCCAGGCCTCTTGCGCCTTAGCGACCTCCTTCCCCCAATCGCTGCGGTAGTCTTTCAGTGTTTCAGTTAATGCCGTAAGCCCGGTACGGGCGTCGGCGATAAGCGCAGTGGCATCAAGCTTCAGTGCGTCAAACTCCGCCACGTTCAGCAGCAGGAACTCAACCTCCGGATGAGAAAACAGCGCTTTCGAACCGGTGGTAAAGTCGGTGAGGCGCGTACCAATGCCGATCACCAGATCGGCTTGCGGTGCGAGCTGATTCGCTGCCATCCCTCCAGTTACCCCAATGCCTCCGAGGTTAAGTGGGTGGTCACTAACCAGCGCTCCCTTTCCGGCCTGAGTTTCGGCAAACGGCAGTTGCAGCGTTTCAACAAACGTACGAAACGCCTCATGCGCGCCGGAATATCGTACCCCGCCGCCGCATACCACCAGCGGACGGCGTTTGCGGGCAATCAGCGCCCGCGCCATCGCCAGACGCTGCGGGTCGGGTGGTCGACGTTCGATCAAATGAACGCGGCGCGCAAAGAAGCTCTGCGGATAGTCCCAGGCTTCCCCCTGCACATCCTGTGGCAGGCAAATAGTTACGGCACCAGTATCTGCGGGGTCAGTAAGCGTTCGCATCGCGTTTAGCATCGCGCTCATTAACTGCTCCGGGCGGTTAATCCGGTCCCAGTAACGCGAGACCGGGCGGAAGCAGTCGTTGGTACTGATGCCAAGGTCATGGTATTGCTCAATTTGCTGCAATACCGGGTCCGGCTGACGACTGGCGTAGACATCGCCAGGCAACAGCAGCAGCGGAATACGGTTCGCCGTCGCGGTTGCCGCGGCGGTCACCATGTTTGCCGCTCCCGGCCCAACCGATGACGTCACGGCAAAAATACGCTGGCGCCGATGCTGTTTGGCGAATCCGGTCGCCATGTGCGCAATTCCCTGCTCATTACATCCCTGCATCACCTGCAAATGACCGGGTGCCTGCTCCAGCGCCTGGCCAATGCCAAGCACGTTACCGTGACCAAAGATGGTGGCGACGCCCTCGACAAAGGGCGTTTCCACGCCATCGACACAGATATATTGTTGATTAAGGAATTTGACCAGCGCCTGAGCCATGGTCATACGTTCGGTTTGCATAAACCCTCCTGTCAGCCCAGCGTTGGCATGGAGAACGCGGCCCCTGTGTCCTGCAGCATCTCCGGCCAGCGTGCGGTGACGGTTTTCATCCGGGTGTAGAAGCGCACGCCATCGTTACCATGAACGTTCAGCGCACCAAAAATGGACCGCTTCCAGCCGCCAAAACTGTGGAACGCCATCGGCACCGGAATTGGAACGTTTACGCCCACCATGCCCGCCTGCACTTCTTCGCAGAAGCGACGCGCACAGCCGCCGTCACGCGTGAAAATTGCCGTGCCATTACCATATTCATGACGGTTAATCAGTTCCACCGCGCTGCTGTAATCTGCTACGCGCACCACAGAAAGCACCGGTCCAAAAATCTCTTCTTTATAAATGGTCATCTCCGGCGTGACGTTATCAAACAGGGTCGGCCCGACAAAATAACCCTGCTCATGGCCTTTAACGCTAAAACGTCGACCATCCACGCGCAGGCTGGCCCCCTGCGATTCCCCACTGTCGATATAACCGAGCACTTTATTACGGTGTACAGAGGAGATAAGCGGCCCCATTTCATTTTCCGGTGTCTGGTCAAGACCAGGCCCGACA
The DNA here is from genome assembly GCF_030332645.1 of Citrobacter sp. Cpo091. NCBI lineage: Bacteria > Pseudomonadati > Pseudomonadota > Gammaproteobacteria > Enterobacterales > Enterobacteriaceae > Citrobacter > Citrobacter sp. Cpo091. The sequence goes on along the minus strand of NZ_JAOWHL010000036.1, from coordinate 158,910 downwards.
CGCAGCGCCGCAATCTGTTTTTCCAGTCTCGAGCACAGCTCATCTGCCGTTTTATTCCCTACCGCCAGCACGACCGAAAGCGCCATGCAGCGTTCACCCGCCGCGCCGTAAGCGGCCCCCATAATGGCGTTGGTTGCCATATCCATGTCGGCATCCGGCATTAAAATGCAGTGATTTTTAGCGCCACCTAACGCCTGGCAACGCTTACCGTGGGCCGATGCCGTCTGATAAATGTATTCCGCAATCGGCGTAGAGCCGACAAAGCTCACGGCCTGCACACGCGGGTCAGTTAACAGCACGTCAACGGACTCTTTGTCCCCCTGCACGACGTTGAACACGCCGTCTGGCAATCCGGCGTCTTGCAGTAGTTTGGCCAGAGCCAGGGCGAGAGAAGGGTCTTTTTCTGAGGGTTTCAGCACGAAGGTATTCCCGGTTGCCAGCGCGATGGGGAACATCCACATCGGTACCATTGCCGGAAAGTTAAACGGCGTGATCCCGACGCAAACCCCGAGCGGTTGCATCAGCGAATGGCTATCGACGCCGGTCCCTACGTTGGCTGAGTGTTCGCCCTTTTGCAGATGTGGGATGCCACAGGCAAACTCCACCACTTCCAGGCCGCGGGTCAGTTCACCAACTGCGTCAGAGAATACCTTGCCATGCTCTTCGCTGATGATGCGAGCCAGCCTCTCCATGTTTTCTTCCAACAGCGCCTTAAAGCGGAACATCACTCGCGCACGTTTTAACGGAGAATGGCGCGCCCAACCGGGGAATGCGTCGTGCGCTGCCGCAATGGCCTGCTCGGTTTCCTGTGTCGTACTCATCACCACCTGGCGGATCTGCTCGCCGGTGGCCGGGTTGAAGATTGCCTGAACGCGCTGGCCTGAACCGGTGACACATTCGCCGTGGATAAAATTCGCTACTGTCTCCATCCTTAACCTCTCGCTGTTGATACGTGACTGTTACCTGAACACTGTTATCTGTGTACTATATATGAAACAAACATTCCATTTTAAGTTGAAATAAAATAAATAATGATTAATGTGATCAAGGATGGGTTTTTATGTTAACAAGCGGAATCGCATGATTAGCGTGCACTGGCATAACGTTTCAGCGGACGACAAGCCTGAAGCTTTTGTTTCGTTTTTACAGCCAGATGAATGAGTGACATTTCAAAGACGCGGTTTTGCGTTTAGAATCATAAAACTATGTACCAGGAGGTAAAATGACAACAGCAACCAGCCTGAACGAGCTGCAGCAGCAAATCCGCGATCGCTACGATAGCCTGAGTAAGAGGCTGCAGCAGGTGTCCCGCTATGTGCTGGATAATACCAATAGCGTGGCCTTTGATACGGTTGCCGTCATTGCTGAACGTGCCGGAGTGCCACCCTCTACGCTGATCCGCTTCGCCAACGCCTTTGACTTCACCGGCTTCAACGAAATGAAACAGCTGTTTCGTATGAACCTGGTAGAGGAAACCGCCAGCTACAGCGACCGCGCGCGCATGTTCCGTGAGATGGAAAGCGAAGCCGTACCGGAAACCCCACTCGATATCCTGCAGGAGTTCGCCCGTTCGAATACCCAGGCGCTCCAGCAGCTGGCAGCCCGTGCCGAACCTGAAATGCTGGAACGCGCCGTACAATTGCTGGCAGAAGCCGACACCATTTACATTGCAGGTCTGCGTCGTTCGTTTAGCGTAGCGGCCTATCTCACCTACGCCCTGAGCCATCTTGAGTGTCGCCCTATTTTGCTCGACGGAATGGGCGGAATGCTGCGCGAGCAGATTAACCGCATCAAAGCGCACGATATTGTGGTGTCGATTAGCTTCTCGCCTTATGCGGAAGAAACAGTGATGGTCAGCGAAACTGCGGCCAATGCCGGCGCGCGCCAGATCGTGATTACCGACAGTCAGATAAGCCCGCTGGCCACGTTCAGCGATCTCTGCTTTGTGGTGAAAGAGGCGCAGGTTGACGCGTTTCGATCCCAGTCTGCGACGCTGTGCCTGGTGCAGTCGCTAGTGGTGGCGCTGGCTTACCGTCTGGGTGACGGGAGTAATGAACGCGGTCATTCTGTCGGGTGATGAGCACCGCAAAAATTGACGTTCCGCTTTATTACATTCCCGCCAGCGTGACGTGAAACCGTGATGTCTGCCGTTACTTTCATGGTCGTTGAAAATATCGCCCTCATTCAGCGACCAGATAAAATACAATCCGTTATTACCATAAGCTACAATTATATTAATATTAGATAATCAACAATGCGCATGCTGACAATAATACGCAAAGGTTTACTATAGACCTGTCTTTTTTAAGCAGGAAAGTAAAATGAAAAATACAAAAGGGTTGATGATTATTGCCCTTGCTTTCACCCTGGCATCATGTGCTTCCATTCCTGAGAATATCAAAGGTAATAATCAACCCGATATCCAAAAAAACTTTATCTCCGTGCATAACCAGCCCGGTTTATATACCGGCCAACAGGCTCGCTTTGGTGGTAAAGTCATCAATGTGATTAACACCAAAAATGATACGTTGCTGGAAATCGCCGTTTTGCCACTGAACGACTCTGCTAAGCCACAAATAGACGCGAGCTATCAGGGACGTATTCTTGCCCAGCAGAAAGGTTTCCTCGATCCGGTAAACTACAGAAACCATTTCGTGACCATTTTGGGAACAATTCAAGGAGATGAGTCAGGATTCATCAACAAAGTCCCGTACAACTTTGTTAAAGTTGATTTACAAGGAATCCAGGTTTGGCATTTAACTGAGTCTGTCAACACCACCTATAACATGTGGGATTATGGTTACGGCGCATTCTGGCCTGAGCCGATGTGGGGAGCGCCTTACTACGCCAATACAGTCACTCAGGTAACTCCGGAGCTAGTGAAATAATCCCAGAGGTAAGATGGCGCGACTATATTCCGGAGTCAGGTGTTGGCAAACACCCCTTCTCATCACCCCGCGTTTATCTTATTGCGCCATCCTGCTTCATGAGATCCTTCGCTTAACATGCATTCTTCCTGTTACATATAATTTTTAACCGCTAATTCTTTAGCGAAGAAATGGGCTTTACCCTTCTCATGCCTGACCATCTTTTGTTATTTACCGACAACTCCCCCACCCTGCATGCAATAAAAGAACATTTGTGTTTATACATTATTCAGGGATTACTATGAACAGAAAATGCTTACTGTTGATACCATTATTCTTTAGTAGCGTCATCATCACCGCCTGCGATAATAAACCTGCAGTAAAAACCGCCATGGAGCCCGAGGTCGGCGTTGTTACCTTAGCGCCCTCCTCAGTAAATATTAAAAGTGAACTTCCGGGTCGCGCGCTTGCGTTCGAAATCGCCGAAATCCGTCCTCAGGTTGGTGGGATCATCATAAAACGCAACTTTGTTGAAGGCGATAAAGTCAGCAAAGGAGAATCACTGTATCAAATTGATCCTGCCCCGCTGCAGGCACGACTGGACTCAGCCAAAGGCGCGTTGGCAAAGGCACAGGCTACCGCCAATAATGTTCGTCTGACACTCAATCGGCAGTCAGCGTTAATAAAATCTAATTACATCAGCCGCCAGGACTATGACACGACGCGTTCACAGCTTAATGAAGCGCAAGCCAATGTTGCCGTCGCTAAAGCGGATCTTGAACAAGCCACCATCAATCTTCGATACGCCAATGTTACCTCGCCCATTGATGGCATTAGCGGCAAATCTTCCGTGACCGTGGGTGCCCTGGTTACTGCCAATCAGGAAAACGCGCTGGTCACCGTTCAGAGATTAGATCCGATTTATGTTGATTTAACCCAGTCAGTACAGGACTTCTTACGCCTGAAAGAAGAGAAAGCCAACGGACAAATCGCCCAGCAACAAGGCAAAATTCCGGTTGAACTGATGCTGGAAAACGGCAAGCCCTATCGCCATACCGGTACGCTTGAGTTTTCCGATCCCGCTGTTGATGAGACCACCGGTTCGGTAACCCTGCGCGCCGTATTTCCCAATCCTGAAGGTGAAATTTTACCCGGTATGTATGTCACGGCGTTGCTGGACGAAGGCAGTCAACAAAACGTGTTGATGGTCCCCCAGCAAGGAATTACGCATAACGAGCAAGGAAAAGCCACCGCGCTGATCCTTGACCAGGAAAACGTAGTGCAACTGCGTGAAATAAACGCAGTGAAGGCCGTTGGTAATCAATGGTTAGTGACCGCGGGATTACATCCTGGCGATCGGGTCATTGTGTCCGGATTACAAAGAATTCGTCCGGGAATCAAAGCCCGGGTCCTACCTTCAAAACTGAACACACCTGACACGGTAGCTGAACAGTAATATTTCAGGCATTAAGGACACTTTCTTCATGGCCAACTTTTTTATTGAGCGCCCGGTTTTCGCCTGGGTGCTCGCTATTATCATGATGTTTACGGGCGGTATCGCGATAATGAACCTGCCTGTCGCCCAATATCCACAAATTGCGCCCCCAACCATTACCATCAGCGCTGCCTACCCAGGGGCTGACGCAAAGACCGTTGAAGACTCCGTCACCCAGGTGATTGAACAGAATATGAATGGTCTTGATGGCCTGATGTATATGTCATCCACCAGCGATGCGGCAGGTAATGCCTCGATTATCCTGACCTTCAAAACGGGTACGTCACCCGATATTGCGCAGGTTCAGGTACAGAATAAACTGCAGCTGGCGATGCCTTCCTTGCCACAGGAAGTACAACAGCAAGGGATCAGCGTTGATAAATCCAGTAGCAATATCTTAATGGTTGCCGGTTTTATCTCTGATAATAACAGCCTGAGCCAATATGATATTGCCGACTATGTAGCCTCGAACATTAAAGATCCGCTAAGCCGCACTGCCGGGGTGGGGAGCGTACAGTTATTCGGTTCGCAATACGCCATGCGCATCTGGTTGGATCCACAAAAGCTCGACAAGTATAACCTCACTCCCGAGGACGTCATTACCCAGCTCAAAGTGCAGAATAATCAGATATCTGGCGGGCAGTTGGGGGGCATGCCTCAGTCAGCCGATCAGCAGTTAAATGCGTCGATAATCGTTCAGACGCGTCTGCAAACGACCGATGAATTTGGCAAGATTTTCCTTAAAGTTCAGCAAGATGGTTCTCAGGTTCTGCTGCGCGATGTCGCACGCATTGAGTTGGGTGCGGAAAATTATGCAACGGTTGCACGTTACAACGGCAAACCCGCCGCCGGGATTGCGATTAAACTTGCCGCTGGTGCCAATGCCCTGGCAACGTCCCAGGCGGTCAAACAAGAGCTGAACAGATTATCGGCCTGGTTTCCGGCCAGTATGAAAACCGTTTATCCCTATGACACCACGCCGTTTATCGAGATTTCGATTCAGGGTGTTTTTCATACTTTGATCGAGGCAATCATTCTGGTATTCCTCGTCATGTATCTGTTTTTGCAGAGTTTCCGTGCGACGCTTATCCCCACTATCGCCGTTCCGGTGGTTATCCTCGGAACCTTTGCAATACTCGACGTCGCCGGTTTTTCGATTAACACGCTCACGATGTTTGGCATGGTGCTGGCGATAGGGCTGTTGGTCGATGATGCCATCGTGGTGGTTGAGAACGTAGAACGTATTATTGCTGAAGAGCACTTGTCTCCAAAAGCAGCAACGCACAAAGCAATGGGCCAGCTCCAGAGGGCGCTGGTTGGTATTGCCGTCGTTTTATCCGCCGTATTTATGCCGATGGCGTTTATGAGCGGGGCAACGGGTGAAATTTTCCGTCAGTTTTCCATCACCTTAATCTCCTCCATGCTGCTGTCGGTATTTGTGGCAATGAGCCTGACGCCTGCACTTTGCGCTATGTTGTTGAAATCCCACGAAGGAGAAAAGGAAAACACACATTTTCTGTTTACCCGTTTCAATCACTTCATGGAGAAATGCACTCAGCACTACACGGACAGCACCCGTAGACTGCTACGTCGCACAGGCCGTTATATGGTCGTCTATTTAGTCATTGGCGCGGGCATGATTATGCTGTTTTTACGCACTCCGACCTCGTTTCTGCCTGAAGAAGATCAGGGGGTATTCATGACCACGGCACAATTGCCTTCGGGTTCAACGATGGTGAACACCAGTAAAGTGCTCGGGGAAATAACCGACTACTACCTGACGAAAGAGCAGAAAAACGTTGCTTCTGTTTTCACCGTCGGCGGATTTGGTTTCAGCGGCCAGGGACAAAACAACGGTCTGGCGTTTATCAGCCTGAAGCCCTGGTCAGAACGTGTTGGCGAAGAAAACTCGGTTACCGCCATCATTCGCCGGGCAATGATGGCTTTAAGCACCATTAATAATGCCGTCGTTTATCCGTTCAATTTACCGGCGGTCGCAGAATTGGGCACCGCATCAGGGTTTGATATGGAGCTGCTGGATAACGGTAATCTTGGGCATGAAAAAATGATGCAGGCGCGGAACCAGCTTCTGGCTTTGGCCAACCAGTCCTCCGGTGAGGTCGACGGGGTGCGTCCGAACGGTCTGGAAGATACACCGATGTTCCGCATTCACGTCAACGCCAAAAAGGCTGAAGCTATGGGCGTTGCGTTATCGGATATTAATCAGACCATCTCCACCGCGTTTGGTAGTCGCTATGTCAATGATTTCCTGAACCAGGGGCGCGTAAAAAAAGTGTATGTCCAGGCCGATACGCCGTTCCGTATGTTGCCGGACAATATCAACCACTGGTACGTACGTAACGCCTCCGGTTCCATGACGCCGCTCTCCGCCTACTCATCCACCGAGTGGACCTACGGTTCTCCTCGCCTTGAACGCTACAACGGTCAACCAGCAATGGAAATTCTGGGCCAGCCGGTTGAAGGGAAAAGCAGCGGTGATGCGATGAAATTTATGGCATCGCTGATTAATAAACTGCCCGCAGGCGTCGGCTATGCCTGGACCGGTCTGTCTTATCAGGAGGCGCTATCCACAAACCAGGCACCAATGCTGTACGGCATTTCGCTGATCGTCGTGTTTCTGGCGCTGGCGGCACTGTATGAAAGCTGGTCGATCCCGTTCTCGGTGATGCTGGTTGTGCCAATCGGGGTGGTCGGCGCTTTACTGGCTACCGATCTGCGTGGCCTGAGCAATGATGTTTATTTCCAGGTCGGCCTGCTCACCACCATGGGGCTGTCGGCTAAAAACGCCATTCTGATCGTCGAGTTTGCCGTCGAGATTATGCAGAAAGAAGGGAAAACGCCGCTTGAGGCTGCGGTGGAAGCCGCACAAATGCGCTTACGTCCAATTCTGATGACCTCACTGGCCTTCATCCTGGGGGTTATTCCGCTGGCAATAAGCAACGGCGCGGGCTCTGGTGCGCAAAATGCCGTCGGTACGGGGGTTATCGGAGGGATGCTGGCCGCGACGGTACTGGCAATCTATTTTGTTCCAGTGTTCTTTGTCCTCGTTGAAAATACGTTAGCGCGATTTAAAGCTCGACGTTGATCCCCTGCCCTATCCCTGGGTTTAGATTATTAAATTCCCAGGGATGGGGCTTCGTTTGTCAGGTCTACGGTTATTAGCGGGCACGGCTATCCAGCGAGTTTCTCGTGGATAGCAGGGTAAGCATTACGCGGATTTTTTATAAGGAACGACTGAGGGTAGGAACAGAGGTTGTCAATTCTAACTAAAGCCAGGCTATCAAAACGGTTAATCAATAGTGCAGACCGGAACCTTTCAGATTTACAGCCAGTTCACCCAGTTTTGTATTCGGATGCTGATGGCACATTTTAACCATTTTCGGTACAGCTTCCGTTTCCACCTCATGCAGGGGAACATAATCATCGCCTTTAAAGTCAGAATTTTTATTAACAATCACAAAGGCAATTGCCGTCTTGTATTGCTGACTCATATCAACAAATTCTTTACAGGTCATATCTTGTGGCGCAGCTTCCGTTGCCTGAGTAGCCAAAGCACGGGTCATTGGTGCCATAACAGAGGTCACAAGAATAGCCGCAGAAACCATCATTTTAATATTCACTATGCGCTCCAGAGTTAGCATTAATTTTTATCGGCGAGCTTATCAGTTTTAACCAGCGTCGCATTTCTACGCAGACTGATAAAAGCTAAAGAACTAAAGATCATCTCGACACCAATAAAAATTGAGGTAAATACATACGATCTGTCGGGATCCATATTCAGCCATACGCCGGCAATAAGCAGGTCAAAAATACCAATAAAAATGTTCCATCCATAACCCGGACTACGGAACAGTTTGACCCCAGAGGCGATACGAAAAATCCCCCCCAGAATAAACAGGCAGCAAAATACCATTGCCAGTGAATTCATGCCTATCACAGGATTCACGAGGAAACAGTAACCCAGCAGTAACCACGCGATAGCAAAAAAGGCATAGGTAAATTTGGCTTTCAATTGCTTTTTACCTGAACTAAACAGGCTATAAATAGAATAGAAACCACATACCAGGAACATAAAACCGGTTGCATAGCTTAAATAAACACCTGCAGCAATCGGATAAATCAAGCAGCAGATGCCACAAATCAACATCAACACCGCCATAATCGTCGCGTGCTTTTTATAATGAACGAGTGTTTTTTCATTAAACGCTCTCAGGCTACGCTGATTAAAAACAAACATACATCCTCCGTTATATATAAACGCAATGCAACCTGTTGACACAAGAATTATTACTCACTCAACATATGTTACTTACAGTGGAATAATAAGACTTCCACTAAGGAAGCGTATATAAGAACAAGAGAATGTCGCTATGCGTATATTCCTACACATGTCAGACATCTGACACTTGTAGGATTAAACGGTCATTATTCTATCTTGGCTCTGATTCCTCTCTTTAACATTATTTAATATGCTTATTGCGTTTGGTGACATATACCAAATTTATTCAGGAGAAAGTAATGAAAAAGATTATTCTTGCGGGTGTGCTTGCAACCATGATGGGTTCAGCACCAGTGATGGCTGCTACTGCTACCACAACCACTCCGGCGCAAGCTGCTACCGCAAATGTACAAAAAGAAGCTGCCGATGTTATGCAGGTCGCAGTGCAAGGCGCAAATGCGATGCGTGATATTCAGCTTGCTCGTCTGGCCCTGTTTCATGGACAGCCTGACAGCGCTAAAAAATTAACCGATGACGCGGCTTCCCTGCTGGCTGGCGACAGCAAAGATTGGGCGAAATTTGTAAAAGCTGCGCCTAAAGCCAAGATGATTGACGATCAGTACGTGGTTATTAACGCTACGGTCGCGCTGTCAGAAGACTATATTGCGACTCCGGCCAAAGAATCCGCTATCAAAACAGCGAATGGCAAAATGGCCAAAGGCGACTGGAAAGGTGCAGTGGATACTCTGCAACTGGCTGGTATCAGCGTGCTTCAGACCCAATACCTGATGCCTCTGAATCAGACTCGTAAAGCCGTTGCCAGCGCGCAAAAACTGCTGACTTCCGGTAAATACTATGAAGCAAACCTTGTGTTAAAAGGTGCTGAAGATGGCATTGTGGTCGATAGCGAGATGATCGGCGCAGGCCAGTAGTACTCAGCACTACGGAGTGTTGAACCAGGACTTTCTCTCCTGATCGGGCAGCTACAGCTACCCGATCAGGGGGATTAATGGCTAATCAGACTGTCTATCTCAATCTCAATTTCCCGCATAACAGCAATAATCTTCTGCAATGCCTCCTCGCGTTCTGACAGAGAAAGCTCGTCATGCCGTCTGGATTCGAAAGGTTCGCACAGGTTCTGTAGCGCAGTGATACCCAGAATTTGCGCCGAGCCATGCAACCGGTGAAGAGCTCGCAAAAACAGCTGAGGTTCATCTTGCAGAACGGCTTTCTCAGCCGCTTGTATATCATTCAGCGTTGCCTCGCGAAATGTCTCGAGAATCTCGTTCATCAGTGCGCGATCGCCGCCGGTATTTTCCGTCAACACATTGAATTTCAAATGCCGGATTGTACAAGGAGACGCATAACCGGTTTCGATTTTACTCAATTCATGGGTCAGTGTCTGAATCGACACAGGCTTGAACAGGCACAAGTTCATACCATTTTGCAGGCATCGATCGCGTGACTGTGGAAGTGCGCTGGCCGTCAGTCCCCATATTTGTAAATTCGGCTGTTGACGACGTAGCGAAGCCGCGAGATCAAACCCGTCTTTTTTCGGCATATTTACATCAGTTATCAGCAGATCGTACGATTTCTTCGCCAGTTTGGCTTCTGCTTCCTCCCCATCACACGCTTCATCCACGCTGTAGCCAATGGCATTCAACTGTCGCTTGAGCAGCAGGCGATTGGTTGGATTATCGTCAGCTATCAAAATAGACAGACACGGAAGCGGTAACAGAGTACCGGGCGCATCGCCATCCGATACAATCGACTGTCGAGCTGTTTCAACCGGCAGCGTTATGGTAAACGTGGTTCCTTGCAACGGGACGCTCATCAACTCCAGCGTGCCGCCCATCAACGTCACCAGTTCTTTGCAGATAAATAACCCAAGACCGGAACCGGTTTGTTGACGCCCGCAGCGTCCCTGAGCGTAACGCTGAAACAGCCCCGCCTGCTCCTCTTCACTAATACCGCAACCGGTGTCGCTAATGGCAATAGTCAGGGTACCGTGATTCTCCCCCTCAGGCATCAAACGGGCCGTCACATGAATGCTGCCCTGCTCGGTAAACTTCAACGCATTACCCACCAGGTTGGTGAGAATTTGCCGCAAAGCCTGCTGATCGACAAATACCCGCTCGTTCGCCGGCAACTGACTAACACAGGCAAGCGTAATGCCTTTCTGTCTGGCTAAGGCATCGAAAGAGTGGCACTGCAATTCAATGAGTTGCGAGAGATCCGTCCATTGAGGAACAACCTGGTATTTACCAGACTCAATCTTATCCACATCCAGAATCTTACCGATCAGCCCAAGCAATGACTGGGCCGTCGCCCCGGTAAGGGCAATCGCCTCTTTTCGCTGTGCCGGGCTGAGTTCTGAACTCGACAGTAATTCCACAAAGCCAACAATCGAACTTACCGGAGTACGTAATTCATGGCTCATACTCGCCAGAAAGCGACTTTTTGCCTTGGTTGCTTCAATCGCTTTATTCTTTTCGTTTTCCAGTTCTTGAGATAATGCTTCTTTGAGATGAAGCTGCTCTTCCAGTAGCCGCTGCGATTGTTTCCTTTTATTTACCTCACGGGAGAGTGAGATCCCCCAGATCAGGCTAATTGCTATCAGCAGCAGCGCGAATATCCCCAGTTGATAGAACTGTTTGCTATATCGACTCCAGAAATCGACCTGCGTATTGGAAATTTTCGACCACCTCTCCGTCATCTGCAAAATTTCACGTGGCGGTATGGCCTGTAGCGCTTTATCCATAACAGACTTCAACATCGGCTCGCGGGGAGAGATTGCAAAACTTACCGACGCACCAGGCATATCTGGAAGCCTAAAAAAGTGCATATTTTTCTGGTAGTAATGATCGACCATAAATCTTGCCGACAATTCGGTAGCGATTGCCGCATCAACGCTGCCCTCCTTGACCATGGCCATCGCAACACTGCCAGTATCCGCATTCACCCAGGTGGCCTGCGGATAGCGTTGCTTAAGCTCACTTTCCAGCACATGCCCGGCAGGCAAAGCAATGCGTATCGGCTTCTCCAGTAGCGATTCGGCGGTTTCCTCACGGGAAGTGATCATCACAAATGCCACATTCATCAGCGGATCGCTAAAGGCCGAATTGGGCGGGTTTTGATGAGTTAGCGTGATAGTGGGATACATATCCCACTGTTCGCCGCTTATTTGCTTTGTCTGCTCACTTTTAGAGCTAGCTAAAATGGGTTCAAAATCGAGCCCCGTTTGCAGATGAATAATATTCAGCAAATCACCAATAATACCGCGTAACTCACCACTGCGATCGACCAGCGTATAGGGCGAGTAATCTGGGTTGATTAAAATGCGGATAACATGCTTTTTCTTCAACCACGCTTTTTCCTGATCGGTGAAAGGAATAGGCGCATTCAGATAGGCAAGGTTGCCGCGGTTCAGCCAGTTCTGCATGACTTGCATATGAATTTCATTACTGATTGACGTAATGAAACCATCAAGAATATTTCTTAATACAGGCTGATCTTCGTTAACGACAAAATAATTATATTGTTCTTGCTTATCAAAGTAGTGCGTAATAACCAGTGATTGTGAGAAGTATCGAGAGATACAATGACTGCTGGTGATATTGTTACCAATATAATATTGGTTATCGCCATTCACTACCGACGCCATAGCCTGATACTCGTCGTCATAAAATGAGACTTTAGCCTCAGGAAAAGCCCCCTGGATAACATCGAGAAAAGGGCAATCCCGTACACACGCGACGCTAACCTGATGGTTCGAGGTCAGCGGCAGCAGAGTGTTTTTTAGCGATGTTACAAGCGTCGGCCACGTGGTCAGCAATGCCGAAGTGCGCAACAGATTTCCACCAACATCCTGGCGTCGGGACAGTTGGGTTATCAGCGTATCAACATCGTTATTGGCGAGCGCGGCCAGCGCCTCTTGCTCATTATCATACTGCTTTATAATGATTTTTAGATTGAGGTTCTTTTGCATTAACGCAAGGTAATCCGCGTTGACGCCCCGATAATATTCACCGCTATTTTGATAAACAATGGGGGAGACTTCCGGTAACCAGGTGCCAACAACCAAGGTTTTTTTATGCGCTAACCAGTTTGTTTCTTCCCTGTTCAAGCCGATATTTTGCACTGAGGTATTATAGTTACTTTTTAGCTCAACTTGCCGAGCTGAGCTTACACCCGTAGACAACCCGATGGTAAAGATGACCATCAAAAAAATAAAAAAGCGTTCCAGCATTACTCTATCCTATTTTATTTCTCTGCGCATAATCATAAATTTCCATTAATGATGAACAATCTAATTTTTCCATCAACCGGCTTTTATAGGTACTTACCGTTTTATTACTAATATTCATTTTGCTGGCAATTGTGCTGTAATCCATGCCATTAAGGATATAACGCAATACTCTCATTTCCTGGTTCGACAACGTATCAAGCTTATCCTGCTCGCTGACGGATGAACCAGTAAAATGCTCAAGGGAAAAGGGAAAATAGCTATAGCCATTTTTTGCTGCTTCGATTGCGGCAAGAATATTATTCATACCTTCTTTTTTGCTCACAAATCCGTTAGCACCGTATTCGGCGCTACGTTTGCCGTAAAAAAATTCATTTTTAGCTGAAATGATAATGATTACACCAGCATAGTGCCGCTTTCTCAGCTGCTCCAGCACTTCGATGCCACTGATACCCGGAATATCCACATCGATAATCAACAGCTCCGGTTTGGTTTTTTCAACGGTTTGAACCACTTGATCTCCACTGTCGAGTTCGGTGGTCACAGCGATACCATTGGTATCGAGTAAGTTGCGGATGGCAATGCGAGCCAATGGGTGATCGTCAACGATTATCGCGTTCATTGCGTATAAGAATCCCGATAAATAAAGAGAGGCGATGGCTATAGAGCAGATGAGTCTTCAATATTATGTTTTATAAACGCAAGACTTTAAGAGGAAAATTCTAGCATAGCCACGCGTATATTTTATTATTTTTTCATAATCCGAATGAATAAATCATAAAAATAACATTTCGATTTACAAAAATTAAACTTTGAACCTTTGTAAATATCAAATCATTAACACAACACAAAGGAAAATTCCTACACATGTAGGACATGCCTTTCATTTATTAGGGTTCATTCTTAACAAAGTTATTAATATCAATAGCGTAGTAAGCATTAGAACCGTAAAAATACGGAAAATGCCCCTCATTTGACGAACCTCCCGTTAGGGTGGCATGGTGGAAAACCGCCATCAAATGGCCGCTTACGTTGAACATTCCTATGCACATTTCTATGCCAGCAACTTTACATTAAAAACAAATATTGTTTTTCAATACGTTGCCTACGACAGTTTTTTGTTAATTTTATTTCTATATGAAATTATCCTACACTTGTCTTTATGCTTAAATAAAGCAGAAACAGCGCATATTCAAATTTCCAGGTTACATCGATGCGCTGATAAAAAATAAGATAGAGCATTTTTTCATACTTTCGGGTGATAACAATTTTACTAACCTGAATTTTGGAGAAACTGTAAACACAGAGGGATCGTACACTGGCACAACCTGGCGGGAAGAAAAACCGGCCAACGTTAATAGCACCACTTTCACATTCTAAGGAGAAAAATAGGTTACCAGAACAGCAAGTTACGCTTCTCTTCTGGTAGTAAGCAAAGCAATTGATTGATGGCGTATAGCAAAATGAATCAAATACGAGAATCATTAAACAATGTTGTATTCCCTGACACAATGCCTGACGCATGGCCTTATCAATCCTGGTGTTCACCTGAAAATATTGATACCGATATTACATGGTACTCATTTACTGAGCTGGATTTGATGATCGAAGCCTGGTTGGGTAAAGACTCTCTCATCCCGGTGAACAAAACCGTATGGGGTTTTGTGAACGAAAATGAACCATTAATCCAGATAGTTATCCACGAAGATATTGCATATATTGCAATTAATCACAGATTCTATTCATGGGTAATTATTGTTGCAGGAACATATAACTTAAACATCAGTCTCGATCTTGCCTCCATATTTAAACACACAGCCTTAGCCGATACAGCGCTATGTATTATAGCCAATCGCGTTGACATACATTCAGTAGAGGTATCTCTTAACACCGCCCGCTCTTTTATGAACTTCGTTTTCTTTCATGAATTGGTTCATTTGATGTGTTGCCAGCATCAATACATCAAGATGAATGGCAACCAACTTCCGTATATCAGGACCATGGAGTTTATTGCCGACTTTCTAGCGTACGAACATTCACTCATGCCTGTAACTTACGAATATACCGTACAAAAAGACAGCTGGGATCTGCAGATGAGTACCGCTCGATGCCTTGGCTTTGTCATCGCGTCCTATTTCATCATTAAGACGAAACAGATCAACAATTTAAATCTATATCCATCCATAAATGAAAGAACCACCTTATTGCTGAGTTATATATTATCGCCATCTTTAACGCGGAGTGAACGGGAGGGATTACTGCTAAAATATGAAGCCAGTGGAATAATGGATGCTTATATCCGGCGAGGAAAGCTAGGATTTAACATTGGCAATAATGATTCCCTCATCTCGACTGACTATTCTGCATGTCGTTGTAATTGCAGCAAATGCAGCGCATTCGCCAACGAGATATGTAACAAGGCCAAACCATTGAACAGCGAAGTATTAAACCATATGAGCATTTATACAGAATGCTTCCCTAAAAATAAGGTTTTTTACCCCTTTCCTATTATAGATAAAAGAGATAACAAAACATCTCATTTTTGTAGTTTACAAAACCCTATACTGTTTTCCTTAGAGAAAACGATTAAAAGATCCTCTGCATTTCTTTCAAACCGATTCCTGAGTTTCCACTAAGAGCCTAATGGGATAGGCTCTAAATCACTTATTTCCGTCATCCTTAATGTGGCTCTGGAACAGCAGAGCCACAAGAGAGAGACATTAATCAGGCTTTACTGGGCAACGCTCCCACTGCGTGCGAGCTTTTGACTGTCAGTGTAACGACAGCTGAGCACAACAGTGCAGCAATCATAAAGATAAAGGCGCTGTTATAGCTTCCGCCACTACTTTGGATAAGCCAGCCGATGATAGGCGCTGATACAACCCCCGCCATCTGGCCGCCAAAGTTAACAATACCGGATGCCCGCCCCATGATGTTGCTCGGGATCGTATCCATCAGAATGCCCCAGAACGTCGCCATGGCAAAGAACATGAACAGGGCTGAGACACACTGATAAACCACCGCCATATCTGCACTGCTCACGCTGAAAGTCAGATACAGGAATCCCGCGGCAATAACAGAGGTTACGACATACAGCGTTTTACGCTGGGGTTTGAATTTGTCTGAGCAATAACCGCCTAATAATGTTCCGCCTGCCCCGAACAGGAAGGGAATGGCCGCCATGACACCGGTCTTTGCCAGAGAAAACTCTCGTACGGTAATCAGGTAGCTTGGTAGCCAGGTTGAAAAACCCCAGAAGGTGATATCAAACAAAAACCAGATACTGGCCATTTGCCAGAGCACTGGCATTTTGAGTACGTCTTTAAACGCGATAGCGCTGGTGTTTTGCAGGCTCCCCTGATCGTCAGCAGCCAGCTCCGCCAGGTCTTGCTGCGTAATGGCAGGGTGATCTTTCGGGTTGTCACGCGTAAATAAGTAGATACCTGCCGCGATAAACAGACCGGGAATACCCAGCACGATAAAAACCATGTGCCAACCAAATGCCCCGATGATGCTTGCCGCCACAACTACCGCCAGCGCTGGGCCTAAGGTGTTAACCGTTGACTGAATCGCCGTGGCGCGACCACGCTCTTTCGACGGGAAATAGGTTGATATCATCTTCCATGAGGCCGACGGGAAACATCCCTCACCGATACCAAAGAAGAATCGTACTGCTAACATCAGCGGCAGCGTCAGCACAGCGCCGGTTAAGCTGGTGAACACAGACCACCATGCAATACCAATGGCCATGATTTTGCGCGAGCCAAATTTATCCGCCAGTAATCCACCGGGAATTTGAAACGCAGCATAACCAATAAAAAAGGCGCTAATAATTAAACCTTGTTGAGTCGTATCAAGATTTAAATCTTTGCCAATATAAGGGAGCGAAACGCTCATCACCATTCTGTCGAGAAAAGAGAGCAGCCACGCCAGCCAGATCAGGGTCAGGACGGTATATCTTGCTTTCCAGGTCTTGGGTTTACCTGAAGGTAAAGACGTTTGTAGGTTCATTGTGATGTCCTTAGGGTGTAGTGATCTACCGCGACCATAAATAGTCACGATAGATCCATGCGTGTTTAGCGTTATTTATTAATATTGTTTTCTAATAACCGTACCGCTACAGGCATAACTTTCCGTGCCATTGATTAAGGCAATGCGCCCATTAACCATGACAATTTCAATCCCTTCCGGGTACTGATTGGGTTCCACAAAAGTGCCTTTATCCGTAATTGTGTTCGGATCGAACATCACAATATCCGCTGCATAACCCACCTTCAGCAGTCCGCGATCCTGCAAACCCAATACTTCAGCAGGTTTCCCCGTCATCTTGCGGATTGCCGCTTCCCAGCTCAGACATCCCTCTTCACGGACATATTTACCGAGTACGCGAGGGAATGCGCCAAACACGCGCGGGTGCGGTTTGCCAGCCCCCATTAAGCCGTCGGTACAGACGTTTTGCTCAGGTCGACAGAGAAACTTAATCACGTGCTCTTCGGTACCGTAGAAGTCGACCATCCCCACGGCGTTTTCCTCTTCAAAGAGCAGATCGAAGGTGGCGTTGTACGGATCTTTTCCGCGCAGCTCGCCCAACTGGACGAGGTTCAAACCGACAGCATCCTGATTTTTTGCCGTTTTTACGCTGGTGACAAAAATCTGGTCCAAACCGGCAAAATCGATAAAGTTATCCCAGCCAGGAATACCCTGCTGAATATCATCAATCATTTTGGCGCGCAGTTCGGGCGAGGCGAGACGCTCAAGTAATTTGTCCGTACCACCGGAGTGAACCCAGGGCGGCAGGATCACGCCAAGCATCGTACTGCCCGCCACATACGGATACTGGTCGAAAGAGATACGAATTCCCTCTTCCTGCGCCTGTTCCAGCATGCCCAGCATCTGGTCGATCAGCCCCCAGTTTTTCTTGCCGCAAACCTTCATATGCGAAATATGTAGCCAGACGCCAGTGGCTTTGGCGATATCAATCAGTTCCTGGGTTGAGTTGATAATATCGTCAGCTTCACTGCGCTGATGCACCACAAAGATCCCGTCATATTTCGCCGTGACCTTACACAGTTCAATCATTTCGGCAGTATCACCAAAGGCGCAAGGCATATAGATAAGTCCAGTGGAAAGTCCAAATGCCCCAGCCTTTAGCTCCCGCTCAAGGACTTCACACATCTTCGCCACGTCTTCACGGGTCGAAGGACGACCATCCAGACCCATCGCTTCCATGCGCACGTTGCCATGAGGAACTAAATACGCGAGGTTTGTCGCCGGATGACGCGATGCCAGCAGATTGAGATAACCGTCTGTATTTTTATACTTCCAGTCAATTTTGTCGGTGTCACCGTCCAGCCCGGCGATATTTTTACGCCAGGCTGGAATATATTCTTCAGGTAGCGGTGCTAAGGCGACGCCATCCTGGCCCAACAGTTCGGTGGTGATACCCTGACGAATTTTTGCCGACAGCGCGGGGTTAATAATGGCCGACAGGTCAGAGTGCGTATGGGTATCAATAAAGCCAGGGCAAATAATTTTTCCTGTTGCATCAATTACCTGTTCATTGATGCCAACTTCAATTTGACCGATTTCGACAATACGTCCTTCATCAACCATCACATCGGCAATTCTGCCTTCACTGCCTGTCCCATCGATTACATTTCCGTTTTTGAAAATGGTTTTCATCGTTATTCTCCATGGCGGTGCTGCTGAGCGACACCGCCTGTAAGGTAAGAGGTGGTTATCTTTATTTTTATTGGCGATAGAGTGTCTGGATGATGCTGTAATAGCCGCTGGCTGAGCCGGTTAACTGATCGATCTCGATATACTCATCAATGGTGTGTGCCAGGTTTTCTCGTGAAGGACCGAAGCCGATGGTTTTGATTCCCGCTTCGCCCGCATAGTGGCTACCGTTGGTACAAAATGAGTACTGCGTAATGGTTGGATTAAAGCCAGCCTCGCGAACGCCCGCCAACGCTGCCTGCACGAATTCGTCGGACTCGTCGTACACCCAGCCGGGGAAGAAACGCTCTCCCTCAATCGTGGCGCCGGTATAGCAAGACTCCTGACCCACCGCGTAGGACACTCGGGCCTTAAACTGCGGATCCTGAGCAATAAGTTCAGCAAGCGCATTTTCCAGCGGAGCAATCACGCTTTCTTTGGTTTCACCCACCAGCAAACGGCGATCGTAGGTTGCGCGACAGTAATCCGGTACCACCGAGGCTCCCGGGTACGGCGAAGATTTAATGTCAGTCAGTTCCAGAATGCCAGGCCCCAGAACCGGATGCGTCGGCGGGGTGATCGTGCGAATTTTGTCGATCAATTGCGCCATTTTGTACACCGCATTAATCCCCGCCTGTGGGTTAGCGGAGTGCGCGGGCTTACCAAAGGTTTCGACCACAATCTCAGCGCGGCCACGCTGACCAATTTTCAGGTTTAACTCGGAAGCTTCACCGATGATCACGTAGTCTGGCTTATAGCGCTCGCTGACCAGGCGGGCAGCAATACCTTCAAAACACTCTTCATGCACGATGCACGCAACGTAGATTTTCCCGGCAAAATTTCGCTGATTGTCCTGACCGAAAAAGCCCACGGCGGAGATCATCGCCGCCACGGCGCCTTTCATGTCTGTTGTGCCGCGACCATAAATTTTGCCATCTTCAATATCGCCGCCGTATGGGTTGCGGGACCACTTCTCTTCATTCACCGGCACGGTATCGATATGTCCATCGAGAACCAGCGTTTTCCCCGGCTGGTTGCCGACAATGCCGCCAACAATGTTGCCGTACTTATCAACGTGGATGTCATCGAATTGGTAATGCTGCATCATTGTTTTTATGGCATTAACCACTTCCCCTTCCTGACCGGAATAACTTTTTTGTTGGATCAGCGCCTGACAGTTTTTAATGACTTCTTCAATGCGGTTTGCAGATAACATGGGTTTCTCCGTTATATCTCTCAATCAGGGAATTATTTGTTGATGCCCGGGTACTGACCGCCCCAGACAATATCCAGATATTGTTGCGGGTCGGTATCCCCTTCGGTGCTGACTAACAGCACACGAGAGTGCGCATCCAACCCCAGTTGCTCACGCGTTTGCGCCAGTTCAGGCGAGGTCATCAGCAGCGCCAGCAGACCGGTAGTAACCGCACCTGACTCACCCGAAATAATCTGTGGATCACCTGCCAGCGGGTTGCCCAACATGCGCATGCCCAACGCTGCAACTTCATCAGGACAGGAGGCAAATGCGTTGGCATAATCGCGCAGCAATTTCCAGCCGATACTGTTCGCTTCACCGCAGGCGAGACCGGCCATCACGGTTTGTAAATCACCGCCCACCGCAATGGCATCTCCCTCTTTCGAACGGGCTGAGCGGTAGAGGCAATCGGCAATTAACGCTTCGGCGACGATCACTTTCGGGCGATTCTCCCCCCAGGCTGCCGTCACCATTCCCTGAACCATTCCGGCAAACGAGCCGACGCCTGCCTGCACAAAAATGTGCGTCGGCGCAACCTGATGCAGCTGATCTATCGCCTCCAGCATTAGCGTGCCGTAGCCCTGCATAATCCACTGCGGGATCTTTTCGTATCCTTCCCACGCGGTATCCTGCACCACAATCCAGCCATACTTTTCGGCCTGTTCTGCGGTCATACGAACCGCATCGTCATAGTTCATATCGACGATCTCAGCGGTAGCGCCTTCGTTACGGATAGAGGTCAGACGTTGCTGCGAAGAGCCCTTCGGCATATACACCACGGCGTTTTGCTTCAGTTGGCGCGCCATCCATGCCACGCCGCGACCGTGGTTGCCATCAGTAGTGGTGGCAAACGTGACGGTTTGCAGATCGTGGCGTACCTCTTCGCTGGTCATCACGTCAAACGGCAGTTCGCTGATATCCTTACCAACTAATTCAGCGATATGGCACGCCATCGCATAGGAGCCACCCAGCGCTTTAAAGGCTTTCAGGCCAAAACGCTGAGATTCATCTTTGAGGTAGATATTTTTTACGCCCAGTTTTTGTGAAAGCGCCGGTAGCGTATACAGCGGCGTCGGCGCGTAACCCGGAATAGACCGATGAAAATTCAACGCTTTTACCAGTTCCTGGCGGCTAAACGGTGCCAACGGCGCGTTCGGATGTTCGGTAAACGGTGTCTGGTTAATAAAAAATGATAAGTTTTCCTGCATCATAAAACCTCATTGTCCTGGTATTTCATTCCCTGTAATCGGTGCAATACAGAGATATTTCCGTTATCGGTATTGGCAATAGAGCAAAATGCTTACCAGCTTTTTATTAACCGAGTAAATTCTTATGAATATTTTAATAAAGGCTTTAATTTCAATAAATTAAATAGAAATAAAAATTGACACCAAAAAATATCACGGCGTCAGTTTATCGCCTCATTTTGATAAATTCTCATTACTGATAAATAGTGTGATCGCTGAAGATAAAATAAGAAAAACATCCAAAAACAGCGTGATAGATTGATTTTTCGCAAATCATTTTTGCATTTCTTCGCCTATTTATCATTTTCCTTGAGAAATGCGACACACTGCCGGAGAAGTACCATGATTTCAGTACTCAGCAATATTCAGGATGATATATGCAATTATGCCGACGCTATTTCTGGCATAACGGGCACGGACGTTGAAATCATTGATGAATCTTTAATGCGCATCGCGGGTACCGGGAAATATCGGCATATGCTCAATGAGAACGTGGCCAAAAATGGCTACATCTATCGTCACGTTTTGCAGGTGCGAGAAACGGTACTGATCAAAAATCCCGGCGAGCATCCGCTGTGTCAGTTATGTGAAAAACACCACTACTGTTCTGAAATGCTGGATTTGAACGCACCAATTTTTCTCAATAATCGCGTGATTGGCGTGATCGGGATTATTTGCTCAACCCAGGCACAGCGTGACACGTTACTGAGCCAGATTGATAAATTTGTCACCTTTATTGAGCAAATCGCCGTAATGATCTCCAGTAAGGTCTTTGAATGCCTGGAGCGTTTACGCGCGCAGGAAACGCTTGGCGCATTTCGGCGTCTGATCGATGCTATGGACCGCGGCGTGGTGGCGATTGATGGCAAGGGTCTTATCTGGCATGCCAATCATTCAGCCGACCGCATCCTCAACCGTGAGGTTCAGGGATTACCACTGACCATTGAAACAACCGGGGATAGCCTGTATGGCGATGAAGAAGCGTGGCTGACGCTTGAAGGTCAGAAACATCATGTACTGTGCAAACAAATTTCGCTCTCCTCGCAGGATAACGATCGCTTAACCATGGTTATCTTTCGTGATGCACACGACTACCTGAGTAACCTTACTCCATCCCCTTATGAGTCCGACATGCAGGTGCGACTGATTGGTCACTCTCCCTCAATGGAGCAACTCAGAAGCACCATCGGTAAAATCGCCAACAGTTACGCCAGCGTGCTCATCACCGGGGAAAGTGGCTCGGGGAAGGAGGTCGTGGCTTTTGCCATTCACCAAAGCAGTCCACGTAAAGCCGCGCCTTTCGTGACAATCAACTGCGCGGCTATCCCCGAACAACTGCTGGAAAGCGAACTGTTTGGTTATGTTCGTGGCGCATTCAGCGGGGCCGATCCCAAAGGACGAATGGGAAAATTTGAACTGGCCAACGGCGGCAGCCTGTTTCTGGATGAGATTGGTGATATGCCGTTGCACCTGCAGGCCAAGCTGCTCAGGGTCTTGCAGGAAAAGGCGATCACCCGCGTTGGCTCTAATAACACCATCAATATTGATGTGCGCATTATTGCCGCGACCAACAAAAACATTAATGCGATGGTGGAGAATAATCAGTTTCGCGAAGATCTTTTCTATCGGCTGAACGTGGTCCCTCTGGTACTTCCTTCTCTGCGTGAACGCCGGGCTGATATCGCGGTCCTCGCACAGTATTTTGCCGATGAGTTCTCGGTCAGTTACCAGCGACCACCGCAAAAACTGCCTGATGACGTTATTAACCGCCTTTATGCCTGGCACTGGCCGGGCAACATTCGTGAATTACGCAACGTGATCGAATACATTTTTGTGATGCGCGGAGAAGCCGCCGGGATCAACGCCAGCCATCTTCCCCCTTACCTGCTCAGCGCCGCTGACGGTAGGAAAACGACGATGACCGCGCAACCCCGTCAGCTTGCCAGCAAAGGAAAACAGGCGGAAAGGGAAGCTATCGAAAACGTCATCCAGCGATTCGGCTCAAGCGTTGAGGGGAAAAAACAAGCCGCGACAGAACTGGGGATCAGCATTGCCACGCTCTATAGAAAAATAAAACTGTACGGTTTGTGAACCTCCCCCTCTTAACGAAGAGGCTCACGTAAAACCATACTGTGCAACCGAGTGCGTTACAGGGCCGATTGATTTCGATGCTGCTCGAAATAGCGTCTGGCCTTATCGTCAGCTTCTTTCAGGGCTGTCGGATTCAGGTTCTTCTGCGCGCTATCCAGTCCATTTTGTGCATCAGAATTCCCATTAGCAAAGGCCACCGCACTCCAGATATACGCCTGAGCATAATCCTGAGTTACCCCTTTGCCTTCAAGGTACATGGTTCCCAGCATCCCCTGAGCTTCTGCATTTCCCTTTCTTGCGGCCTGTTCAAACAACTCAGCGGCTTTTTTATCATCCTGAGCGACGCCATTACCTTCTAAATACATCAAGCCAAGATCTTTCTGCGAGCCTGCATCTCCCTGGGCCGCGGCTTTCTCCAGCCACTCCACCGCTTTTTTACTGTCCTGGGCCGTTCCCTCTCCTTTTGCGTACATCATGCCAAGCATGCCCTCGGCCAGCATATCCCCTTGAAGAGCAGCCTGATTAAACAGCTCAAACGCTTTTTTGTGGTCCTGAGCCACACCCCCCCCCTCACCAAGGTAATACATCGCGCCGAGCATGCTCTGGCCCAGCGCGTCCCCTTTGCTGGCGGACTGTTTAAACAGCGCGAAAGCTTTGTCAGTATCCAGACCGACACCATCACCTTCAAAGTACTTTCTGCCCAGTAATCCCTGCGCTTTGGCATCCCCTCGTTCAGCCGCTTTACTCAATGACTTAACGGTGTTGTAGCCCTCTAATAGCGACGCCTTACTTTCAAGGAAACGCTTTGCGTCAGGATTGCCCTTCTCAACCGCACGATGGAGCCACTCAATGGCATGATAGTTTCCGCGCTCGGCAGCAATGCTTAACCACTCGACGGCCTGCTTATTGCCTTTTCCGACTTCGTTGTCAAACCACTCAATGACCTTACCGTCATACCAGCGCGCGCCCTCACCATCAAAGTAGACTAAGGCGAGCAGATAACGCGCATCGAGATTGCCCTGCTCAGCCGCACGGGTCAGCCATTCAACAGCGTTCTTGTCATTCTGCTGCACGCCCTTACCTTCGAAATACAGCACACCGAGATAGTATTGGGCATCGACATTCCCCTGGGCCGCCGCTTTGCTAAACCATTCGGCCGCTTTCTTGTCATCTTTCAGGCCGCCTTTGCCCTCGTAGTACATCAGTGCAAGCAGATGCTGAGCACTCGCATTACCCTGCTCAGCCGATTTGGTCAGCCACTCGCTGCCTTTACTGAAATTCTGCTCTACCTCTTTCCCTTTTAAGTACACGGTTGCAAGCACAAACTGCGCCTGCGCATCCCCCGCCTCAGCACCCTGCTGTAAAACAGCCACAGGTTCTTTATTCCACTCTTTTGCTTGTCCCTGTGAAGATCCCGCACCCCACAATATTCCGATAAAAGTGAAGGCGAGGAGAGGCCGAATGTTCATAAAACGTAATCCTTGTTAAGAAAAGGCACATAATGGAGATGCTCCAACGGCAAGCCAACTTATTTAACTGCGATTGTGATCCATGTCAGAACTATCAGATATTAACTAGGAAATGTGCAAAATATAATTCTTTGATTATGCAGGTGATCCTTAGTGAATAATGCACAACAAAAAGGCCATGTTAATAACATGGCCTTTCGTCTGGACATGGCGTTGAAACTTAATCAAACACACCATTAATAACAGCGGTGACAATCGCCGTGCTCAGTGCAATCAGCACCAGATTATCGCCAATAACCTGCCATTCATAGCCCGGGTAATACGGAAGTTGATTCAACATTGATGGCGGAACGCTCTTCCTGGCGATCCCCGGAGGAAGCGGTTTTCCTCGCGCCAGATTTTTGGCAATACCTGGAGGCAGTGACTTATAGCCCGTTAGACCGTATGTGACGGCATACTGCCTGGCCACGTTATAGCTGATGTCACTATCGACATGGTCCGGCTTACCATAATTTTTACGCTGTTCTGATTGTGCGTTATTTTTTTGGTCCGCGTGTCCTTTCTGGCTATGACCACTATTCCCCTTGTTCCCGCTATTACCATGATTGCCACTGTTACCATTTCCGTTGCCATTGCCGGGGTTAGCCAACACAGGAGTGGCACACATCGTCATCGCAGCAACGGCAACTACCGCCGCGGCCAAAGTACGGAGCCTGGACATGATGATTCCTTAAGCTGTGGATACAAATAAAAATGTACGGTATTCGCTGAATACTGGCTATCGCTTCAACTCCGATTTATGGGCAAATAAACGATGTTGCTTTGCCATGGGCTCCCCAGATTGAGCGTTTTTGAGATTACAGCTCGCCATTCCCGCTATCTCAGATCGGCAAGCGACAGGCACAGGATCTGAGTTTTTGGGAATAACTTCGCGAAAATGGAGAGAAAACGACGTTTTTTTTCGGTTAAGCTATGTTCATGCTTTGGCGTTACCCCATGGCCGGAATCACTATCCAGGAACCCAACCATAATGGCAAAAAGTACCCCGCAGCTGCCGCTCGACCCCCATATGTGTCGCAGCTATGAGAAAAAGTCGCGAAGTCCGCTGGCGCTCTATTCCGAGTATCAGCGTATGGATGTCGAACTGCGGGCGCCGCTGGCTATGACCTACAGCCACTGGCATGGCCAGGTTGAGGTGAACGTGCCATTTGATGGTGATGTGGAGTATCTCTTTAATGACGAAGTGGTGAAGAGCAAACAGGGTTTTATCACCTTGTTCTGGGCCTGTACTCCCCATCAACTCACGGATGCCGGGCACTGTAAACAGATGGCCATCTTCAACTTACCGATGCATCTGTTTTTGTCCTGGCCGCTGGACAGGGAGCTGATTAATCACGTGACCCACGGGATGGTGATTACTTCGTTGGCTTCACAGCAACTGAGCGCGTTTGAAGTACAGCGTTGGCAGAATGAACTCAATAGCGATAACGAACAAATTCGCCAGTTAGCCATTGATGAAATCGCGCTAATGCTCAAGCGCTTTAGCCTCGCTGGCTGGCGGCCGGTACTGGGTAACAAAACGTCGCGCACCCAGAAAAACAGTATTTCACGGCATTCACAGTTTTACGTAAGCCAGATGCTGGAGTTTATTGCCGCCAACTGCGACAAACAGCTTACTGTCGATGCTATTGCCGAACACGTAAAGCTCAATCCCAATTATGCGATGGGTATTTTTCACCGGGTGATGCAACTGACGATGAAACAGTATATTACCGCGATGCGCATTAACCATGTGCGGGCTTTACTCAGCGATACGGATAAAACAATTCTGGATATCGCTACAATTGCAGGATTTCGCTCCAGCAGTCGATTCTACAGCTCGTTCCATAAATACGTCGGCATGCCGCCACAGCAGTATCGCAAATTGAGTCAACAACGCCGATATCATTCACCTTATGCCGAGGGGTAATTTATTCAACAAACGTTCTCTTACCTTACTACTAAAATATAAGCACCAGAATAGCAGGTCAAAAAAGATAATCTGCAGCAGTTAATAAAATAGGGTTCAGCCATGAGCTCTGGCAACTATGTTGCTCAGACATGAGTGACCTGTAGCAGGTATTTATTTGACGTGTTCAACCATTAACGATTGGGATGGAATTATGGAATCAAATAACTGCACCGCCAATAACAGAAAGCCATTGTCTTTCTTTTGGTCAGTTTTACCCATGGTAGTCATGCTGGGCGGGATTAGCATCGGATATTTTATCTTCAATATTCGTGCTGAACCCATGATCCTGATGGGAACGGCAACCGCCTCGTTTATCGCCATCGCTCACGGCTACACGTGGGATGACATTCTACAATCTATTTGCAATAAAATATCTGAAGCGCTGCCGGTCATATTAATTGTCGCCAGTATCGGTTTCTTAATTGGCGCATGGATGGTGTCAGGCACTATTCCAATGATGATTTATTATGGTTTGAAGTGGATTAACCCGCAGTATTTCTATATTTCGGCATTTATGCTGGGAGCACTAATCTCAGTATGCACCGGTACCTCCTGGGGTTCTATCGGGACCGTTGGTATTGCCATGATTGGCGTAGCGATTGGTCTGAATGTCTCGCTGCCCATTGCCGCTGGTGCCATTGTTTCAGGCTGCTGGTTTGGTGATAAGCTCTCACCGGTTTCTGATTCAACCAACATGGCTGCACTGGCTGCCGGGGTAAACCTGTACTCGCATATCGGCCACCTGCTGTGGACTACCGGCCCGGGTTTTATTATCTGCTGCGTCGTTTACAGCTATATGGGCATGGGCATTGATGCCTCGTCCAGCGCGCCAGAAAACATTACCAACTTGATGAATTCTATTGGTCAGATTTATCACTTTAATATTCTGCTGCTACTCCCGCCGATCATCGTTTTATATGGCTCACTGTCAAAAAGACCGCCCATTCCGATGCTCTTTTTATCTACGATAGTCTCAATGATTTTGGCGTTAGTCTTTCAGCAATTTACGGCATCCTCTGTCGGCGAATCCGTGGTCAGTGGCTTTAAGCTCGCAATGCTTACCGGAGATAATCTGCCGGCACTGTCTTCCGATGTTTCCCGCTTACTGGAGCGAGGCGGCGCTATTTCAATGTTTAGCAGCTTCGTTACCGTTTTCAGCGCCTTCAGCTTTGCCGGGGCAATGAGTGCAACAGGCTCGTTGCACACCGTGATAAACGCGCTGACAAAAGGCGTTAAATCCACATTCCGCCTGGTGGCTACCACGATTGTGACGACATTTACCATCTGTGCCTGCACGGCAAATGGGACCTTACCGTTGCTGCTGTGCGGTGATGCCTTTAAAGAGGAGTACAAAAAACGAGGGCTTGCGGCAAAAAACCTCTCGCGAACCACTGAAGATGCCGGAACCGTTGTCGAACCGATTATCCCCTGGTCTGCCTCAGGCGTTTATTGCGCCACTATGCTGGGCGTTGCCACGCTTGATTACTTGCCCTGGGCAATCCTCTGTTACAGCGGTGTCATCTTTGCCCTACTGTGGGCGGCAACCGGTATTGGCATTGCTAAATATGAGCCCAATGAAGCCACTGAGAATATGGTTGAGCAAAAATCATAAACGACTAAATAGCTAAATATTAGCTATCACCAGGGTAAATTAAATATTTCCATTAGATATACATAAACATTCTTCGCTTTTGCGTTGCTTACACTATTTTCAGAGACTTTCCAGGAGTCAACAATGTCTTTGTTTGATGATATTGTCACAAGGGATGTTAATTGTCGCAAATACGGGCAATTACAACAGATGTACGGTACCACCGATGTATTACCGCTGTGGATTGCAGATATGGATTTTGCGACACCAGAGCCAATCATGAGCACGCTGCGTTCGGTGGTGTCACAGCCTGTGCAAGGCTATAACCTGGATTATCCACAATGGAAAGAATCTGTTATTCATTGGTATGCACAACAGTATGATGCCGATATCAAGGCACACTGGTTACATTTTATTCCCGGTGTTATAAAAACTATCGTACTCTCTTTAATGGCGCTTACCCGTCCAGGCGATAATATTTTAACCTGTACGCCAATCTATGATCCCTATCCTAATCTGGTAAACACCAGCGGTAGGAATTTGATTCAGACGCGCCTCATTGAGAAAAACGGGCACTATGAATTTGACTGGCATGATTTCAGCGAGAAACTCAAGCAGTGCAAAATGTTTTTGTTCCCTTCACCGCATAATCCAGGTGGAATGGTGTGGTCGCGGGGAACGTTGGAAAAAATCAGCCACTATTGCCAGCAGGCTGGCGTCATCATTCTGTCTGATGAAGTGCATAGTGATTTAACCCTGCCAGGAAAGCGCCATTTGCCGTTTTTTACTGTTGATGAAGCACCAGATAGTCGGTCAATCGTGCTTACTTCCATCAGCAAGACCTTCAATACGGCGGCGATCCAGGGCGGAATCGCCATTATTAAGAATGATGAATTACGCCATCAGTTCTACCACTTTCTGGATAACTGCTACCTTGCCGAGACGCATTCATTGCAGCAGGCGGCCATTTATAGCGCTTTTACCCATTGCGCCGACTGGCACCAGAAATTATTGGCCTATCTGGCCGACAATGTAGCGTTTGTGAGAAGTGAAATTGAAAAGCACTGTCCTTTGATCTCAATAGTGTATGGCGGCGCGTCGTATCTGTTATTTCTGAATGCGGAAAAAATGGATCTCAGCGATGAGCAGCTAAGCGCTTTTTTTGTGCATGACGCCAGGCTTGGCCTGTCACCTGGGGCGCAATACGGTCCCGGTGGAGAGGGGCACATGAGACTCAACGTTGGCTGCCCGCGCCCGGTACTGGTAGACGCGATGAACAGGCTAAAAGCGGCATACCAGAAATGGCAGAACGCATAGCGTATATCACACGATTTGCCCTGCCACGGTGGGGCAAAATTATCCAAAGATGTTGCTGAACTGCTATAAAGTCTTTCCCTTCTGTCGGCTGGTGTTAAACTGGAAAGTGTGATCTTCATCATAACCTGCTTAAACAGAGACAAGAGACACTGCTATGCAACATATCATCGAGGGCTTCCTCAACTTCCAAAAAGAGATTTTCCCTCAACGCAAGGAACTCTTCCGCAGCCTGGCATCCAGCCAGAATCCTAAGGCACTTTTCATCTCCTGTTCCGATAGCCGCCTGGTACCAGAACTCGTTACTCAGCAAGATCCAGGACAGCTTTTCGTTATCCGCAACGCCGGTAATATCGTACCGTCATTTGGTCCGGAACCGGGTGGTGTATCCGCAACCATCGAATACGCGGTTGTCGCACTTGGCGTAACGGATATCGTCATCTGCGGTCACTCCAATTGTGGCGCGATGAAAGCCATTGCCGATAGCCAGCCCCTGGATCCGATGCCCGCTGTCGCTCACTGGCTGCACTATGCCGATGCCGCGAAAGCCGTGGTCGATAAAAAAACCTGGGATAACCCAATCGATAAAGTTAACGCCATGGTGGAAGAGAACGTTATCGCACAGCTTAACAACATTAAAACGCATCCTTGTGTCGCGGTTGGGCTGCGCAATAATGCGCTTCGTCTGCACGGTTGGGTGTATGACATCGAAAGCGGTGAAATCCGTACCCTGGATAAAAACAGCAAAACCTACGTTTCCCTTGCAGATAACCCGCAGGTGCATTTCGAGTAATTCCCCCCACTGGAGCAAGGATGCTCTGGACATCTCCTATCCCTATTTCTGTTAGTGGACAAAACAAGGGCTTGCGACTAGTTTTAAAGTAGCCACTGGTGTTCCACGCCGGTTTTCGCACATTTATACAACATTGCGACAGGCTCATTCACTGAGTCGCAAACAGCTGTTCATACATGGTGCAGGCGATAAAAAGGATCAGGTGCAGATGCAAACAAAAATAAAAAGAATAATGGATAAGTTATTTTATCATGAGTCGTGGGACATCATGCTTATTAAGGATAATGGTACACACTCATTCCCCGACAACACTCTGGAGATATTAAGCAAATCCACTGCGCAGCAGTTAAAAAAGAAATATACATTTCAGGCCGATCCTTTTCTGATTGAAAAAGACGATAAACTGTATGTTTTCTATGAAGCTCTTAGCTTCCGCAACTCAAAAGGCACGCTACGATGTCGCGTTCTTGACCGTGAACTGGTTGAACTTGAAGATATTAGGCTTGAAGGCTTTGACGACTTAAAGTGTCATTTGTCATTCCCTTATCTGATACATATCAACGATCAACTGTTCATGATCCCCGAGTCTTCAGAAAGAAAAGAGGTA
Source organism: Citrobacter sp. Cpo091 (assembly GCF_030332645.1). Classification (NCBI taxonomy): domain Bacteria; kingdom Pseudomonadati; phylum Pseudomonadota; class Gammaproteobacteria; order Enterobacterales; family Enterobacteriaceae; genus Citrobacter; species Citrobacter sp. Cpo091. Next base: position 127,966 of record NZ_JAOWHL010000036.1, on the reverse strand, counting down.
ATACTGTTTCAGTCAATTGAGTTCCCTGCACGCTGGAAGCAAGTTAAAGTTTTAATCTCTGATACCAAATTAACCGACAACGTATTTATCTCAATTAATGAAACCTGTTATCTGTTGTCCACAACGATGGATAACGAAATAATTATTCATTCAGCAGATCATATTTATGGACAATGGCAGCGGATTACCCCCTCATTGAAGGTGAGCAATCCTCATCATCGAGGTGCAGGTGCCTCCTATCTGGTCGAAAATAAAATGTACTTCCTTACACAGGAGTGCACGCCGAAAACTTATGGAAAATCAATCTATATCAAAGAATTAGTGACACTAAACGACGCTAATTTTGCTGAAACTCTGATCGAACAAATCAATTCGTCGATCAACCACAGTGACGGCGTCCACACGCTGAACTTCTCAAATAACTATATTGTTTATGATACAAAAATAAACAAATTCAGCTTTTTATCTATACTTAAAAAAATATCTTATAAATGCATGGTGAGGTATCGCAACTATTACCTTACCAAACGTAACCAATAACGCGTTCTCTATGGTACTGGCGTGAATCAATCCCCGTTTATCTGGAGTCTGTATGGCAATTCTTGTCACTGGTGGTGCAGGTTATATTGGTTCACATACTGTGTTAACGCTACTGGAAAGAGGCGATGATGTCGTAGTCATCGATAATCTGGCGAACGCCAGCAGAATCTCGCTGGACAGGGTCGCGGAACTCACCGGAAGAGAGCCCATTGTCTATATCGCCGATGTTCTCGACAGGCAGGCATTAAAAAACATTTTCGCCGACCATAACATCACCGATGTCATTCATTTTGCGGGACTCAAATCGGTTTCAGAGTCGATAAAAGAGCCCCTCGCCTACTATGAAAACAACGTTACCGGAACGCTGGTTTTACTGGATGAGATGCTGGCCGCTGGCGTTAATCGTTTCATTTTTAGCTCATCTGCCACGGTATATGGTAATCCAGAAAGCGTGCCGCTGAGCGAGCAATCGCGCACGGGTGGTACCACTAATCCGTACGGCACGTCTAAGTTGATGGTCGAACAAATTCTGGCCGATTTCTCACGTGCACAACCCGATTTTCGCATTACCTGCCTGCGCTATTTCAACCCGGTTGGCGCCCATCCATCGGGTCGGATTGGTGAAGATCCTAACGGTATCCCTAATAACCTGGTTCCGTATATCTCCCAAGTCGCGATTGGTAAGCTGAAAACCGTGTCGGTGTACGGTAATGATTATCCAACCCCTGATGGTACCGGTGTGCGTGATTATATTCACGTCATGGATCTGGCGACCGGTCATTTAGCCGCGCTGGATTGCCAGAGCAAAGGCGCGGCTTATAAGGTGATTAATCTCGGTACCGGTGTCGGTTATTCCGTGATTAATCTGATTGAGGCATTTGAAAAAGCAGCGCAGACAAAAATAAACTATCAGTTTGTCGCCAGAAGACCCGGAGATATTGCCGAATGTTGGTCTGACCCATCGCTGGCATACAAAGAGCTAGGTTGGAAGGCCATCTACAACCTTGATGAAATGATGCGTGACACCTGGAACTGGCAAAAAAATAACCCGAATGGGTATCAAATTTAATGTTCTCAGCAGCGAGCCTGACCGTCAGGCTCGCTGCTGTGTCTGACTAGCGTACCGTTATTGTTGATACCCGGTACCAGCCGCTGCTCTGTTTCCCTTCATTGGCAAAGTTAATTCTCGCCGCACCCGACTTATCCAGCATCGCAACCTCAATCGCGTATTGCCCTTTCGCCAGTCGGCCTGGCATAGATAACGCATAACTGACCTGATACTTACCGGGGAGCCAGCGGCGAATATCCTCCGCGGAATTCCCCTGTGCCACCACCTTATTGGCGCTGTCTACGACCCGGAATGCCAGTATGTAAGGCAGATAAATCGGTGCGATACCCTCATTGTACCAGGTACTGTTCAATATCAGCGTTTTCCCGCTGACCCACACGGACTCATGACTCAGGGACGCAAGGCGAAATCGATAGCCCAATTTGGTCAGCGCATTGTCGACAATCGGTCGATAGTCGCTGGGTATCGTTCTCGATTTCAGGTTAATGGTACTGGCGTGCTGCTTGACCGCCCAGTCAAAAATCCCCTGCACTTCAGAACGTGTATAGTGAAAGGTGTTCTTCCAGTCCTGCATATACGAGCAGATCTCCAGACTCACCGGCGCACGTTTCCAGGCATCGTTAAACCCTGAATAACTCTGCTGCGCAGCCAGCAATCGCTGGGGGTAATCATCAGCCATATGGTTCCAGGAGTCCGAAAATACGCGCAGGTCCCCCCAACAGTCCGCACGCCACCCAGCCCCACGCGCCACCGCATTCGCCAGACTTTGACCGCCGCTTATCAGCATGGTTTTTGGCGTCACCGGAAAAGCAGAAAAGTGCATCGCGACGTAGCGATCCAGTTGCGCCGTGGTGTATCGCTCCAGTAATGGCTTCAGGTTAGGGAAGTTGCTGTTATGCCATTCTCCCCACGATCCCACCATGCCAATATCAACAAACGCGAGATTCTCATTACCATCGTAGCGCTTACCAAATGCGTTCAACAGACGCTGACTGTATTGAATAAACAGAGGATCGTCTAAATCCGGGGCAAATGTCTTTTTATCCGGCGTCCAGGTTCCTTTCACGCCTTTTTTAATCAGCCAGTCAGGAATTTGCGAACCGCTTTCCGGCTCTGCCAGAGCCATAAATCGTAGCCCGACATTCATCGCAGGACGATGTGCCGCCGCGTATTTGAAGGCATCATCCACCAACGCAAAATTGTACTGGCCTTCGACTGGCTCCAGGTCCCGCCAGTAAAAACGCTCGTATTCAAATCCGGTATTGGGATAGTCCGCCAGCCCCAGCGTTTCACCGTATCCCTGATGAAAACTTGCCACGCCAATCCCCGGATTGGTTAACGGGCCCGTCAATGCTTTGGGGGTGACGGTCGTCAATGCGGCCATAACCGTCAGCGGGAAAAACATGCTCAACAACGCACAAACCCATTTACGCTTCATCGCAATGACGTCCTCCACCAATTTGTTAACGCTAGCGGTCTTTCAGGCTTAACCACCAGTCCCAGATACCTACGTGAAAATTTTGGAACACATCAATACCTAACGCGGATTTGATCATATACAGCGTCAGCAATATGCAGCAGGTGACGAATAGCACGGCAATCAGCAGCAAAAAAGTGAGTAACATTCTCGACAGGGTTGATTCCTGGCGATGCTGGCGGCGTAAATCTCTGCCAAATAAAAAAACCAGATAATAACGCTTACTGAAAAAAGGAAAGCTTCTGCGAATATCGATCTGATGCCGCGAAGTCAGGGTTGTAGCAAGGAGCGCTTTTTCCACCCCTTCTTTTTGTTCAGGGGTCAATTCCTCCGCTATCCGCTCATCAAGGTGAGCGTAAAACCGTTCGATGGCAGGAGGACGATTTTGAGGACTGGTCAAAATTAACCTATATCTTTATCAATGGAGTGGTAGACGTTAACCGTCTTTTTGGCGATTTCATGCCAATTGTAGTTTTGCAAATATACACCATAGTCCACGCTATTTGCTGTTGCCCCTTGGCCTAATTTTTCAGCCAGACCGGTTACATCTCCCACCTTAAAATAGGCCTCGGCGGGCAGTTGAACTTCAAGGTTAGCCGGAATATCACTGACGATGGCCGGAAGAGAAAATGACATTGCCTCCAGCAGCGCAATGGGCAATCCTTCATGGTATGAGGGCATCACAAACAATTTAGCCTGCGAAAACACCGCCTGAAGTTCGTCACCACGTAAAAAACCAGTCATCACAACACCTGGCGTGTCGGCGGCAAGCTTTTTGAGGCGCACGCTGTATTCGGTCGGATGATCCGCATCGCCAATTAACACTAACGGCATGGTCAAACCACTGCGTTGATAAGCGGCGATGGCATCATGCATCCCTTTTTCTTCCACAAACCGCCCAACCACCACGAGGTAGTTTTTCGGCTGCAGTCCAAAGCGGGAGAGCGTATTGTCGATGGTGAGCTGTGATAATAACCGCGGCTCGTTCACGCCATTGTGAATTAAATGCGCATCATAGCGACCGTGTTTTTTCTGGATCAGTTGATTAATAACGTCAGAAATCACAATCACTTCGTTGGCATATCTCACCGCCCAACGCTCACCCAGCAACAATATTTTTTTGGCTACAAATCCCCATTTCTGGCGATCGTAATCGGGCCCATGGTGGGTAAAAACCACCTTCTTACCCATCACGCGTAAGAGTGGGATCACAAGGCCAGGGCCGATAGCATGGACATGCACAATATCTGAATGGTCGATACGTGTCCTAAACGCCGCTATAACGGAATGGACAATCGCTTCCAGCGAGCGCTTTTTGGGTGCCCACAGCGCGTAGGTTTCGACTTTTTTATATACCGATCGTTTGTAATTTACATATGGCGAGCGAGCAATCACGCAAATATCCACGTCGAACTGCTGCTTAATGGCAGGATATAGATTCTGACAGTGTGTCTCCACACCGCCCAATACATCGGGAATACCACGTGTTCCAAAAACCGTTATTTTTTTACTCATACTATGGCCTGCTCAGCAGTTCTTTATACAGCGCCTGTAGGGTATCCATATGTTTACTCAGCGCATATTTTTCACTCAACCGCGCACGACCAAGTAAGCCCATGACCCGCGCTTTCTCTGGCGAGTCGGCCAGGGCATCCATCGCATTGGCTAACTCCTGCGCATTGCCCGGTTCGAATAAAATCCCTTCGATACCGTCACGAATTTGTTCCGGTATACCGCCGATGCGCGACCCGATAACCGGCTTGCCTAAGGACATCGCTTCTAATATCGCCATAGAACAGTTTTCATAGCATTCTGAAGGCAGGATCACCGCTCGCGCATGCTTAATAAGGTTGTCGAGGGCTTCCCCTTGTTGCACATAACCTAAAAACTCAACATCAGGGTATTTGGCGGCTAATTCATCATGCAACGGACCGTGCCCCACAACTTTCAGCGGCGCTTTGTTCTGCATTTTTTTATGCGCTGCCAACAACGTTGCCACGCCCTTTTCACGGCTCAGACGGCCAAAGTACAGCATATAGCCCTCATCGCTCACTTCAGCCAGGGGACGGCTGTCATCAACGCCATTGACGATGACATCAATGCGCGAATTTGGCAGCGTGCGCAGCAAGACACCGCGTAAAAAAACGCTTGGTGAAACAATCACATCCAGTGCCTGATAGTTTTGTGCAATGTACTGCCAGGTTGCCTCCAGGGAGAGCAGTAAACTTTTTGAGGCTGAACCTTCCTGACAACGATATCTGAAGGCATTGAAAACCGTTCCGGTAATACAGGAATCACACACCTTGCCGTCGCGCAGCATGGAATACGCGGGGCACACAATCTTATAGTCATGCGCAGTCAGCACCGTTTTGCAGCCAAAATTGCGCGCAACTTTAATCAACGCTGGTGTTAACTGATGGTAGATGTTGTGAAAATGGACGATATCCGGGCGCTCTTTTTCTAATAGCGCCAGCATTCTTTTGCAGGCCTGCGAATTATGAATAAAGTTAACCGCCGTTTTGATACCACCCAGCAGATTGCTCGCTTTGTGGTAGTCCACATTACTGACGAAATAATCCGCATAGTCCGAGGGGAAATTATTCTCATGCTGCATAGAGAAATCAATAACCCGCACTCCGGCCTGTTTCAGCATATCGCGCTCTTGAAAATAAACTGTTTCTGCGCCGCCTTTGATGAAAAAAAACTTGTTAACCAATAATACTTTCATGGCGCCTGCCCCGGTTATTCATGAATGATTTTACTGTTAGGCGGAGTCAGCGGATCGCGTACCGGATAAAAAATACCTTTGATCAGCCCCGCTGAGCGTACGATTAAATTAATAACGCTTTGCAGCCCATCTGTTAACGAGCGGTTTTGCACAATCTTCAACAAAGCAAACGCCAGTAATGGTAGAAGCGCAACGGCAAACACATTGATATTTAAACTGAGCAGCGCCACAAATAAGAGAATAAGGTAGAGCGCAAATACCGCCTCATTCTTCACGATGTTGAATGACTGGGAAAACCAGGGCTTCCCCCAACTACAACGCAAAAGCTCACCTGGCGCCTGGTAATAACCACTGGTCCAGCGCCGCGCCAGCATCTTAAACGTCGGCAGCGTATGTGACGTATGGCTGAAGTAAGGAATATCCAGACGCCGCAGTTTATAGCCTGCTTCGATTAAACGCAGGCCCAGTTCAGCCTCTTCATACGCGTGCAAATTACGGTTAGTCAGATAACCAATTTTTTCAATCGCCGACCGACGATACAGCCCACCGCCACCCAGATGATCGCTATCCCCGAGTGGATAGATTTTATTAATGCGTTGCTTACGCGATTTAAATTCATAGTTTACGGCATCGTCCATTTCAACGGTTCCCGCAACGCCTGCATATTCTGGTTCGGCCTGCAAAAACGCGACGGCCTGATCCACAAAGTCCTCCTCCAGCTCCATGTCGCCGTCCATCAGCAGCAGATATTCCCCTTCACTATACAGATAACCTAACTGGTGCCCGACGCCACAGCAGCGATCGCCAGGGTCAGTTAAGGACACTACGGTCACCCCTTTATCGATCGCAAGCTGTTGGGTGTTATCCGTTGACAGACTATCTGCCACAATAATTTTGTGTGGGTAATCAATAAGCTGCTTACGGATACTGTCAATCGTCTTCTCAATACATTTAGATTCATTGAGTGTTTTAATACTCACTGAAATAAACGGTTTTTGGTCCATACAATTACCCTACGCAGCGAAGGACGGTTCGACGAATCACTAAACTTGATCCTAGTGATAAATAGAACAGGAATTGTAACATCGGTGTAATCATCAGTATCTGGCTGTAAGGTAAGCTAATTAAGCAACTGATAGCAAAAGCGTTAAACGCCGGTGCAAAGCTCAATAACTGGAGATCCTGCTGGTCCAGTTGTTCAAGCGTCAGTAATGGCTTTGGCTGACAAACTTTCAGGATATAAATGAATAAGCTAATAAAGAGCAACGTGCCGATCACCCCAACTTCCCACAGCAGCATACTCAGGGAAGTCGAGTCGAGAATTAAGTTGTAGATAATATTCAAAAAGCCCGGCGACACCGTACTACCACTGTTAGTGGCATTGAGTCCGTAGCCAAATAACGTTCCTGAAAGCCCCCACAGATCGTTATTTTTCAACCAGAACAGGAACGTCGTAAAGCGCCCTAATTCACCGGTAGACATAATGTAGTTCGGATCAAAGATATAGCTTAAGGAGTCGATAAAAATACTTAACGAGCTTTTCGATGGATCGCCACCGAACGCTGTAGAATAATAGTACGCGAGGATCACAATCGACAGGCTAATAAGCAACAGCATTCCCGCCACAATAACCAACAACGTCTTCAGATTGACCTTACTAACGTCTTTGACGTAGCTCGGTGAAAGCCACACCCACGCCAGGAATATAGGCGATAGCAGGATGACAAACTTCACTTCACCAATGATGCATAACCCGATACCGAGAACAATATGCAGCGCCATGGATTTGAACGTGGTGAGTCCATGCTTATATTCTGAGACTTTTAACAACATAATTAACAGGCAAAACAGGCCCATTGCGGCAGTATTCCCGCCTCCCATTGGGTCACCGCCAAACGTGCCAACCACGGAGTCCCATTTCTCATCTTCGCCGCGCACCGCAACGCGCTGGGGAACAACCAGTAAAACCTGATAAATCATTACCGGAATCTGCGCGTAAAACACCCAATACAGATAGCGCGTTGCGCGGTAAATCTGTGATTCCCTGCAAAAGCCCAGCAGCAAACAGATCATCACCAGCGACAGCGCAATTTCGTTTTTAAATGCCACAATCGCGACGGTGATCCCGCCCTGAATCAGCGTCGATGCTCCAGCCAGCACCAGAAACGAAAAGTACAACGCCAGGACAATCGTCTCCTGGGCATCCAGATGTAAGGAGCCATCACGCGTCTGCATCACCAATAATCCCACCATCAACAGGGTCAGGAAAAAAGGTATCCACAGCACTGACTGCATGCCGGTAAAGTATTGCACCAGGCCACACAGGATCAGCGTGACAAAGGTATAAACCTGTAAATAGTATCCGGTATTCAGCGTCATAGTATCACCGGCTTGTCTTTCAGGAGATTGGCTCGCTTATTCATTTTCAGATAAATGAAGGCGTAGCGAATAAATGTCAGTGAAGAAAACAAGATGACCGACGTTGCATAATCTTTATAAAAATAGGGCGTCACAACAAAAGCGAAGAGTACAATCGCCAGCTGTTCCAGTTGGATACGCAGAAAATAGCGATGGGAACCAAAAATAAGCTCTATCACCGTCAGAGGGCTTATCGCCAGCGCCGGGAATAAATAGGGCAACATGTAGCGTGACGTCTCAATGGAGTTTATCCAGTCTTCGCTAAAGCCGAGGCGCATCACAATCGGATAGAAAATAAAAACCCCAAGGGTACAGATAGCCCCTAGTACCAGCAATAGCATACGTACCCTGGTATACTCCTGATAGTTGAAGGTATTATTTCTGAAGTCGATAGACCATTTAGAAAAAATAGTATTGCGCACCGCATTCCCGATGATCACCACCGGCGCCAGGCAAAAGCGGCTAACCACGGAAAAATAACCCGCCGTCAGCGCCGAGAACCAAAAGTTAATCAGCATAATAGGCAAATTGCTGCTGGCCATCGCCAGCACTTCCGCGCTGCCCACTTTGGTAATGTGATGAATATTCTGTTTGAAAAAATGCCAATTACTGGTGGGCCGCAGATGTCTGGCCGCCACCGAACGAATATCAAACGAATGCAAAATACAGCTTATGGTCAGCACCATCGTCGTACAGGCCCACGACCAATAAAATAGTTGTACATGGTGCGTAACCAGAACCGAAAGTAATACCACCACAGAGACAGAAATACGCTGGAAAATCAGAAAACGAAAGTTGGCCGTGCGTAGCGACAGGTTTTCCGAGATTAAAACCCACGCCGTTGCCAGCGTCAGCAAATAGAGAAACAGAATGTTCTGGTGAAACAGCCACGCGGTCAGCACAGCATACGGTAAGGCAATGATCGTGCTTTGGATCAGGCAAAACACAACATTCTGCACCAGTTCGTCATCCTGCTGTTTAGGAATTAACAGCTGTGATGCAAAGGTACACACCTGAGCGCCCACCACGGCGATGCTGTAGTTGAGCGCATAAAGTCCCACTTCAGCCATATCGTACTTGTGTGAAATCAACCAAATAGACAGTGCACCAATCAACTGCGAGATGACTGATGAACCGGCTATCGTGGAAGCGCTCTTCAGTAGACTCATACGCGGCCTGGCGTTGCCATCAGTTGATCGGTACTGAAGTTCAGTGAACGCAGACCCTCTTGCGTCTCAAGATCCTTTTCTTCAACTGCATTGAGCACCGCACCAATCACCACGCCGTTATTTTCCTCGATCTTATCCAGCGCGTTGGCGATTAGTCCCGCGGAGCCCGCCCCGGCTTTCACAATGAAAACAACGCCATCGACGGTACGTTTGATCAGTTGAACATCCTGGCTCTGATTCACGGCAGCAACATCAATAATGATGCGCTGATAATGCGATTTCAACTCACGCATTAAGAGTTCAACATGCTCCGACGACAGCATCAGTAAAGATGAGATGGTGTTCTTGCCGTGTGGAATAAAGTCGAGGTTATCACTGAGTTTGATCCTCGCCTGTTCAAGCTCTGTCTCCCCGCGCAGCAGTTCCGCTAAGCCTGCGGATGTAGCTGACGCCAGCTCGGATGTGAGCCCACCAGTGTTAAAGAAATCTGCATCAATAAGCAGTGTTTTCTGGTCGAAACTAAAAGAGTTCGCTAACAGATTCGCCAACAAAGAACGCCCATCGCCGTGCTCCGTCGACGCCACGGCGAGCGTCTGTAAAGGTCGATTATCCAGCATAATCCGGGTACGGATACCGTGCACAATATCGGCATTAAGCGGGTTCTTCATGATCATGTCCCGCACCTGTGCGCGCCCTGAGGTTCCGCTAAAACGACGAATTTCACCCAACGGAACAACATTGAGCCGTTTTTTCATGCGACTAAGGGTACCGATTGAGTTATCCATTGCCGCTTTGACAATGAAATACATGATGCTGAACACCACCACCAGCATGACCACCATCAGCAACAATAAAGATTTATTCGGTTTCGCCGGTTTTAACGCGGGTACCGCAGGGTCGTATAACACCGCATCGGCATTCACGCCGGACAGCGACAGCTCCTGAGTACGTTGATAAAGCGATTTATACAGGTCTTCCATTTTATCTAACGACAGCTTTTGACTGTTCCAGGCATCCCGTTTTGACGCCATTTTCTGGAAGATCTCTTTCTGCTCAATCACTTGCTGTTGATAGTTTTTTTCGTCCGCCAGCGCCGCCAGATATTGCTGACGTAAACCGACTTTCAGCTCGCCCAACACTCGTCCGGTCTGGCTTTGGATCGACTGAACATCGGCCTCGGCTTTTAAAATAGCGGGATTTTTTGGCCCATAGACTTTACGCTGTTCGGACAACGTTCGTTGCGCCTGAATCAACGCAATGCGCAAATCCTGGATCTGAGCGTGGTTAGAGACCGAAGGCAGCGAGATAACGCTCTCAAGGGACTTTCCTCCCCCGTTCACCTCGTTATAGACGGATTCAGCGGCAACCCGACGCTGGGTCGCATCGGCCAGGCGATTAGTTACGATACTTAACTGCTCGGTTTCAAAACCATCGATACCGCGGAAGGTCAGCAGCCCGGCATTTTTCAGATAGCTGTCCATCTCGTCTTTTTGCTTAGCTATCGACTTCTGAATCTCTTCCATTTTTTCAAAATTCAGTTCGCGAGCTTTCTCCACCTTCAGACGTTTCTGCTCCACCGTATAGTTGATGAAAGCCTGCGCGACGCCGTTGGCAATATCAGCCGCAACCTGAGGCGAAGTTGATTCATAGGTAATGGAAGCCAGGTTCGTCGTGCGAATACCGATGACATTCAGGTTTTTCGATAACGTTTTCAGCGCTTGCTCCATTCTCAGTTGCCGACTTTCATTGCTATCAGCCCCCTGAGCACCGGCTTTTTCCCCGGTAAACTCCGGGTTTTCATCCAGCTTCATATCACGTACGGCTTGCTCCAGCACAATACGTGAATGCATCAACGCATATTGTGTTTCGTAGTAACCACTGCGTGTTGAATCGAAACCATCAACCTGTGGAAACGGAGAAACGTTATCAGCCTGCGCCTTAATTAGCACCGTCGCCGTTGAAACATACTTTGAGGACATCATGCTGATTAACGGATACGCGACGACCCCGGCAACGATACCGGCCAGCGCGATTTTCCAGGCGTTCTTTTTCAGCTCTTTGGCAAAGCGGGAGAATTCGACACTGCTTTCTCGTTTTTTGCCGTTTTCCACTATTGATAGTTTCATCGTCAGAAGAACCCCATGCCAATAATCACGACATCCCCAGGATGAACAGAGTGCGTTAAATCGACATTCTCAAGCAGCTGATTGCTCCCTGACAGGCGAATGTTGATATCTTTTCGGTCAGCACGATCTGTAAATCCACCCGCCTGCGCAATAGATTTCTCGACGGTAAGCCCTGGCTCATAGGCGAAGCCATTTGGACTTTTTACCTCACCTGAAACATAGTATTTGCGGAACTCGGCAATACTCACCGTCACCATTGGAGATGTAAAATAATCTCCGGTCAGGCGTTGAGTTAATTCTTTAGTCACTTGATCAACGGTTTTATCTTGTAATTTAAGAGCACCAACAAACGGGAAATTAATTTCCCCGCTCTTATCCAAAATAAACCGCATCGTCATATCGGGTTGACCATGAACAGCGATATTGACCGTATCCCCCGCCCCAAGCCGGTAATCCTGCTGAACAGTAGCAGGATCGTCCATTAATCGCGGGCTGGACGCTGTGCATCCGACCAACAGGATACTGAATAGCAAAACCGCGCACAGTTCTATTATTTTCATTTTAGATCTGAACCTTAGCTTTAAGCATAATCATAGAATTATCATAACCCAACGTTCTAATGACTTCCTGATTGTCGTTGGGACCGATATAAAACGAGTCAGTATCCTTATTCGAATTTAATGTATCTATCTGATATTTAATCTCAAAATTAACCGACGGCGTGTAGTCATAGCTCATGGTGACGCTAAACACGCCATCTTTATCATGTCGATCCTTGTTCTGTTTTTTATAGTCTTCCGAAGTGAATGAGTAGTCCAATAAAGTAGAAAAACGAGTGCCTAACCAGAAATGCTGGTAAGAAAGGCCATACTGGGTCACTAAAATATATCCCCCAACTTCCGATGGGTCTTTAATGCTTTGCGCAGAGTGGGCCGTGAAAACAGACTGCTGTAACGGCTTCCACTCCGCTTTTATGTCCCAGTTTAGACCATTAAAATCATGCGAGTTTGCGTTGTTTTCAAATGTTTTATACAGCCATGAAATATTCATGTCGACATTGGTTTTCCCCGTCAACTGCGACTTCAGGCCATACAGTAAATAATACTCATTAGTGTCTTTATCTGAGTTGTTATCATAGCGACGCTGGTTAGTAATAAAGCTATAGCGAAAGCGCGTTCTGGATGAGTATTGGTCAAAAACTTCCGCTATCAGGCTATTTTCATGCCATTCCTGTTCCTGAATATAATTGTAGAAGTCCTCACTGCTGTCCCGAACATCAGAGGTGTTACCGAAAGTCAGTTTTTTGTATAACAACGCCAGTTCCGCTTTGCCGCGACCATCAGGCGCACCGTAGCTGTAGCGCAATTCGCTATTGATAAAATTCGTCGTCAGCGGAGATTTAATCCCATACTGCTCAAACTGACTCGGTAGAAACCCCTCGGTGATGTCACGACCGCGGGATTCATGCCCAAGCGAATCCTCCAGATTGAGGGTTAAGCCATGCTTGAGTCCATAACGCCAGGCACCGTTAAAACGGAAAAAATGATCGTTGTAGTTATCAGCAGAATCGCTTGAGTAATTACGATAATCCCCAGAGTACATCAGCAAATACTTATCCTGACCACGCTCTCCAATCATGCTCAGAACGGGCGCCGCACTCTGAAACGATGAACCGATAGCATCGCTGCTATGTGGCTGATAAGACACGTTATCATTATAACCATAGTCCACAGCGACCTTGCCCTGGAAGTCTATCCCCGCAAAGCCAATGTGTGATTTCGGTGTTAAATCAGCCCATGCGGACTGCGATATCACGATTCCGGTAATAACGAGTAATTTAGTATGCATTCTTACCGACAAATCCTTTGAAAATAGTTTTAATAATAATTTTTATATCCAGCCATAACGACCAGTTTTGAATGTACTCAATATCGTACTGAACCCTTTTTTCCATCTTATAAAGCGCATCGATCTCCCCGCGGAACCCGTTGATCTGCGCAAGCCCAGTGATCCCTGGCTTAACTTTATGGCGAATCATGTAATTTTCGACCTGTTTTCGGTACTGCTCATTATGCGTAACCGCATGAGGTCTGGGACCGACAATCGACATACTTCCCTGCAAAACATTAATAAATTGCGGAAGTTCATCCAGCGAAGTGCGGCGCAAAAAGCTCCCGAATTTGGTTACCCGCGGATCGTTTTTAGTGGCCTGAATAACCGTATCGGAATTCTCCATGACGCGCATAGAACGAAACTTCCAGACCTTAATTTTTTGCCCACTCAAGCCATAGCGGTCCTGTTTGAAAAAAACCGGCCCACGGGACGTGAGTTTGATACCAATGGCAATCGCCAGCATCAGGGAGGAAATCATCACCATAATGATGCTGCCAAGAACCAAATCTTCCGCCCGCTTAATAAACGAGCCCGCCCCTTCGAACGGTGAACTAAAGATACCGATAGTTTGCAGATTGTGGATGGAGCGTAACTTGGACATGTTGTTACTGTAGGTATAAAAGTCAGGGACAATATAGGTATCTACGGTGGTGTCTGACATCATGGCCAAAAAGTGACGAATGCGATGTAAAGCAACCATCGGTAAAGCAATATAGATTTCGTCTATGTTTCCCTTCTTGGCTTCCTCGACCAGATTGATCACCGGACCACGAAAGGGGCTTTTAACCTTATCAACAACATCGCCACAGCGAGATAAGGCGCGCTCATCATAAAAGGCCAGATCTAATGTGATATTGGCGTATTCATTCATTAGCGCGGTTTCTGCGGCCAGACCATTGTCGGTCAGACCAATAATCGCCACACGGATACTCTTTTTCGTTGAATACTTAAAAATAAAAAAACGAATGTAGTAAAGAAAAGGTAATGGAATGAAGTACCAGTAAATAATGGCTGAATAAAAAGGGGAAGGCAGTCTGTCTAAGTAGCCCAGTGACTCAGGTTCAGCCACCGTCATACTGACCAGTTCGTTAAAAAAAATCGCCAGCAGCGTACAAAAAACCAAGCGCTTTTGATTACGTAAACCGATCGTCTTAATCTTTTGCTGGTACATTTTAATGTATTCAGCAAACAGCAAGAAAAAGATTGAGAAGAGAAGACTCAAAATGGCAATGGTGTTAAAGGGCACCAAACCCAGCAGATGGGCGCTAAAAATTAACGTCACATTGATAACAATGAAATCGACCAGTTTTAAAAAGACTGGATATCCTTGGCTGCTAATCTTTAGCGATTTTTTAAGCATATCTCAGCCCATTATTTATTGATCTTTAATTGTTTTTTTCTCATTTCATGTTGCTAATTATATCACAAGTCTAAAAAACGCAATGGTACATTGTCAGTAAATGTAAAAAATAATACTCATTACTGTGACAACACTCCCCAGTGAAATCGTATCTATATGATTTTAATGCAGATAATATCAATAGAAGTTTTATCTACCTCAGCAAAAAAGATAACCTTTAACAACATTTTCGCTATTGACAGATAACATCCCATGGTCTATGAAAAAGTGTTTTATGTATGATAAATTGCACAAAAGTATTGTTTTAGTGACGTTGAATCACCTTAGAGGTGCTGTTTAATACAGTAATTAAAATAAAAACAGCTGCCTTACGACAACATTTCAAATGATATTAATAATACAATTAATTACCTTTTATTATAATTAAACAACAAATATCATCATCATGAATGCCTCATACGGTAACGCTTAAAAAGCGTACCCGAACCCTCAGCCCACCTAATGTCTCACTACGCGTTAGCTGAGGATGCGTGCGATGCAGACGAGCAATATCATTGACCAGCGCCAGGCCGATCCCGGCGCCTGGGACATTGCCTACGTTATCAAGACGATGAAACGGCAGCAGGGCCTGATGAACCATCTGCTCATCTATGCCCGGCCCGCTATCTTCGACCACCAGCACCACGGCCTCTCCTTCTCGTTGCAGCCGGGCGGTCACCATCCCCTGCGACGGCGTGTATTTCAGTGCGTTATCCAGCAGATTCCCACACAGCTCGCCGAGCAGCACTTCATCTCCCTCGACCCACACCGCGTCCTGTACCCCCTCATAGCCCAGATCGATCCCTTTACTACGCGACTGCGCCAGTCGGGTAAAACAGCTGGTTTGCACCACCTCATACAGATTAACCGGCGAGAAATGCCTTTCCCCCTGCTCTTTGCGCTTCACCGCAGACAGCTGCAACAGCCTCTCCGTCAGTTGAATGGTATTATCGAGCGTGCTACTCATGGCTTGTAAACTCTCATACCATTGCCGCGGTTCGGCGCTGGCGAGAGCCACCGATGCCTGAGTTTTCAGTACCGCCAACGGCGTTTTGAGCTGATGGGAAGCATCCGCGCTGAAGCGCTCCTGGCGAGAGATCAGACCGCGAAGTCGGTCCAGATAACGGTTGAATGCCACAATCAGCAGACGGGTTTCCGACCATGGCAGCAGCTCCGGCAGCGGCGTCAGCAGGCCTGGCTCACGACGCACCATCAGCGATGACAGCTGGCGCATCGGGCGTAGCACCCGGCGCAGCAGCCAGCCAACCAGCACCAGAGTCAGTAGCACCAGCAGCCCTTGCGAAACCCACGAGGAAAACAGCAGCTGTCGCGCCAGATAACGCCGCGATTGCAGCGTTTCAGCAACATAAATCTCCGCCATGCCGACAATGCCGCCTTCGTTGACGGGCTGCAGAAGACGTGCCACGCGGATTGCCTCACCGCGATATTCGGTGTGATAAAACCATGCCAGCGCCGGGTAAAGACGCGTGCGCGAGGTAGCAGGCGGCATCGCCGGTAAATCGTCATAACCAGAGATAACCTTCCCCGCCGGATCAACCACTTTGTAATACAGTCGGTCGTTCATATTCAGTTCAAAGCTGTCCAGCACCACCCATGGCACGTTCACTTCCAGCTGTTTATTGCGCACAACCAGCCGCTCGGAGACGGTCCTGGCGGATGAGAGTAGTGTCCGGTCATACGCCTGGGTCGCCGCCTGTAGCGCACTGACATAGCTGTTGAATGCCGACAGGCCCCACAGCAACATTAGCGGCAGGCCCAGAAACATCAGCAGTTGCAGGTACAACGATTGGGGTTTAACCCACTTCATCGCTACGCTCCAGCACATAGCCCAGACCACGCAGCGTAGCAATACGCACATCGCTTCCCTGTAGCTTTTTACGTAAGCGATGGATATACAGCTCAATGCTTTCAGGACTAACCTCATCACTCAGGCTGAAGACCTGCTCAAACAACTGCTGACGTGAAACCGGTCGCAACCGACGGTACATCAGCACCGTTAACAGCGCCTGTTCACGTGGCGTGAGCGCCAACGGCTGCCCCTGCAACAGAAAATAGCCTTCATCGTGAAACGCCAGCTCCCCCAGTTGCTGTATGCCTTGCACCTGTCCCGCACTGCGACGCAGCAAGGCCCGCAGTCGGGCATCCAGTTCCTCGATTTCAAACGGCTTTGCCAGATAATCATCGGCTCCGACGTTCAACCCTTTCACCCTATCGGCCACCGCGCTACGCGCCGTCAGCAGCAGGACAGGAAGCGTCTGCCCGCGCTTGCGCAGCCGCTGAACGACTTCCAGGCCATCCAGCCCCGGCATATTGATGTCGAGCACCGCCAGCGCATACGTTTCGCTATGTAAAAGATGGTCGGCTGCCAGGCCATCAAACACGCAGTCAACGGCAAAACCGTTTTGCACTAGCGCTTTCTCCAGCCAGTGAGCTAACTCACGGTTATCTTCCGCTAATAAGAGACGCATATCACATCCTGTAAAGTTTCTGCCGCATTGAAAGGGAATTGAAAGGTTAATGTTTTAACAATCACGCAACCGAACTGCTACACATCGGCTCACATAATCACAAAAATCTTCTTCCGTACCTGAAAATCCGGTTTTCCGGTGTGAGGATAAACAATGAAAAAACAGTTATTTCGTACCCTTACTGCAAGCATTTTACTGATGAGTACCTCTGTACTGGCAGAACAAGCGCCGTCGCGCACTGAATGTATCGCCCCTGCTAAACCCGGCGGTGGTTTCGATCTCACCTGTAAGCTGATTCAGGTGAGTTTGATGGAAACCGGCGCTATCGAAAAACCGATGCGCGTGACCTACATGCCCGGCGGCGTTGGCGCTGTGGC
This sequence comes from Citrobacter sp. Cpo091, assembly GCF_030332645.1. Lineage (NCBI taxonomy): Bacteria > Pseudomonadati > Pseudomonadota > Gammaproteobacteria > Enterobacterales > Enterobacteriaceae > Citrobacter > Citrobacter sp. Cpo091. Next base: position 110,281 of record NZ_JAOWHL010000036.1, on the reverse strand, counting down.
CTATAACGCGATTGTTGCCCAACGCCCGGCTGAAGCAGGCACCGTGGTGGCCTTCTCCGGCGGCTCCTTGCTGAATCTGTCACAGGGCAAGTTTGGTCGCTACGGCGTGGATGATGTCCGCTGGCTGGCCAGTGTGGGTACCGATTACGGCATGATTGCCGTACGTCAGGACGCGCCATGGAAGACGCTGAAAGATCTGCTGACAGCCATGGAAAAAGATCCCAACAGCGTGGTCATTGGTGCTGGCGCCTCTATCGGTAGCCAGGACTGGATGAAGTCGGCGTTGCTGGCGCAAAAAGCCAATGTCGATCCGCACAAGATGCGCTACGTGGCCTTTGAAGGCGGTGGCGAACCGGTTACCGCATTGATGGGAAATCACGTACAGGTGGTTTCCGGCGATCTCAGTGAGATGGTGCCTTACCTCAGCGGCGACAAAATCCGCGTGCTCGCAGTGTTCTCTGATGAACGCCTGCCGGGCCAGTTAGCCAACGTACCAACCGCTAAAGAGCAGGGTTATGACCTCGTGTGGCCTATCATTCGTGGCTTCTACGTTGGGCCAAAAGTCAGCGACGCCGAGTATCAGTGGTGGGTTGATGCCTTTAACAAACTCCAGCAGACCGATGAGTTTAAAAAGCAGCGCGATCTGCGCGGTCTGTTTGAGTTCAACATGAGCGGTAAACAGCTCGACGACTACGTGAAAAAGCAGGTCACGGATTATCGTGAGCAGGCGAAAGCCTTCGGTCTGGCGAAGTAAACGCAGAGGCAAAGATGATGAGCGATCGTATTTTCGCAGGTATCTGGCTGTTGCTCTGCATAGCCGGGCTGTTCGTGGCCTGGCAAATCAGCAGCGAATACAGCTATGAACCCGTAGGGCCGCGTCCCTTCCCGCTTGGCATTATCAGTCTGATGCTGGTCTGCGCCGTGGCGCTGCTGTTGCGCCATCCGGACACCATCAGTTGGCCCCGTCGCCACGTGCTGCAAAAGCTGCTGACGATGGTCATTGTTCTGTTGATGTACGCCTGGGGTTTTGAGTGGCTCGGTTTTCCCATCGCCACCGCCATTCTCACCGTGGTGATTGGCATGCTGTTCGGCGCAACCATCCCGGCTGCGGGTATTTCCGGCGCGGTGCTCGGCATTCTGCTGTGGTATGCCTTTGACCGACTGCTTGACGTCACCTTACCACTCGGCGCCTGGCTGGGTTAACGGAGAAACGATGGATACCTGGATTTATCTTTCTCAGGGTTTCGCGGTGGCAATGACGCCGGAAAACCTGGTCATCGCCTTGATAGGCTGTTTTGTCGGCACCATTGTGGGTTTGTTGCCTGGCCTTGGGCCGATCAACGGCGTGGCGATTCTGCTGCCGTTGGCCTTTGCGCTGCATCTGCCCGCAGAATCCGCGCTGATCCTGCTGGCTACAGTCTACATAGGCTGTGAATATGGCGGGCGCATCTCCTCCATTCTGCTGAATGTTCCTGGCGATGCGGCGGCGATTATGACCGCGCTGGATGGTTACCCGATGGCGCAGCAAGGACGCGGCGGCGTGGCGCTCTCTATCTCGGCGGTCAGCTCTTTCTTTGGTTCGCTTATCGCCATCGGGGGCATCATTCTGTTTGCCCCGGCGTTAGCCCAATGGTCGCTGGCCTTCGGTCCGGCGGAATACTTTGCCTTAATGGTTTTCGCCATTGCCTGTCTCGGCAGCATGATGGCGCAAAATCCGCTGAAATCATTTCTGGCAGCGCTTATCGGTCTCGGACTTGCGACCGTCGGCGTAGACGCCAACACCGGGGTTTATCGCTTTACTTTTGACAGTGTCCATCTCTCCGACGGTGTGCAGTTTATCGTGGTGGTGATTGGGCTGTTCTCTGTCTCTGAAATACTGTTAATGCTGGAACATACCAGCAGTGGCCAGACGCTGGTGCGTAAAACGGGCCGCATGTTGTTCAACGCCAAAGAAGGTGCACAGTGCGTAGGGGCCACCCTGCGTTCATCAGTGATTGGCTTTTTCGTCGGCGTTCTGCCTGGCGCTGGCGCCACCATTGCCAGTGCCATCACCTACATGACCGAGAAAAAGCTCAGCGGCAACAGCGACAGCTTTGGCAAGGGGGATATTCGTGGCGTAGCGGCGCCAGAAGCCGCCAATAACGCCTCGGCTTGTGGCTCTTTTATTCCGATGCTGACGCTCGGCGTGCCGGGCTCCGGTACCACGGCGGTGATGATGGGCGCGCTGACGCTGTACAACATCACCCCGGGGCCAGCCATGTTTACCGAGCAGCCGGATATCGTTTGGGGACTGATTGCAGCGCTGCTGATTGCTAACGTAATGCTGCTGGTGATGAACATTCCGCTGATCGGTCTGTTTACCCGCATGCTGACCATCCCGCTGTGGTTTTTGGTACCGGCTATCGCGGCAGTTTCCGCGGTTGGCGTGTACGCCGTTCACAGCACCACCTTCGATTTGGTATTGATGGTCGCCCTTGGCGTGCTGGGCTACATCCTGCGTAAAATGCACTTCCCAATGTCGCCATTGATTCTGGGCTTCGTTCTCGGGGAAATGCTGGAGCAGAACCTGCGCCGGGCGTTGTCTATCAGTAACGGCAGTATGGATATTCTGTGGGCCAGCGGCGTGGCGAAAGTGCTGCTGGTGATGGCGGTACTGGTTATCGTGGTCCCGCCGGTGCTGCGCATGATCCGTAAACGCAACAGCAAACCGCAGGTGGATATCGGTTAATAATATGCCGGATGGCGGCGCTATTGCGCCCTATCCGGCCTACAATTTGGCTCGGTTGTAGGCCGGATAAGTGCAACGCCATCCGGCATTTTTATTTTCCGCGCAGCCCCTGCGTTCCTTCCAGCACATGTTCAACAAACCGTGTCAGCTTAGGCAACGGACGCAAATCCTGTCGCCACAGCAAATGAATTGGCCGCGGCTGCGGCGTAAACCCTTCCAGGATCCGAATCAATTTCCCCGTAGCCAGTTCTTGCGCCAGCAGCACCTCAGGTTGCAATAACAGCCCAGCCCCCGCTACTGCCGCCATACGCAGGCCATGACCATCGTTACAGCGCAGGATCGCATCGCGCTTCCATCTGACCTCCCCCGTCACGCCAGGCAGTATCCACTCGTTTCGAGCCGTCCACACGGTATGAGACAGGCACAGATGATCCACCAGATCCACGGGCGTCCGGGGGGTGCCATGGCGGGCAAGATAATCTGGCGAAGCACAAATTGCCATACGGTAGGGACACAGGTATTTCGCCACCACGTCAGTCTGATGGATATCGCCAATGCGGATCGCCAGATCGACACCTTCATTCACCAGATCAACCATCCGGTTGGTGAGATCCAGTTCAATACGCACCTCTGGCCAGGTCTGTAAAAACGCAGCGGCCAGCGGCGAGATCACGCAAGCGCCAAAAGAAGTGGGCGCGCTAATGCGCAGCGTCCCCGCAGGTGCCAGCCGCAGACGCTCTACCGAACGTTCGGCTATCGATACCTGCTCCAGCACGCGACGGGCTTCTTCAAAATAGACGCGTCCGGCATCGGTCAGACTCTGGCGGCGCGTATTGCGCTCCAGCAAACGCGTGCCGAGCTGCGCTTCCAGTTGGGTGATATATTTTCCCACCATCACCGCAGACATCTCGAGCCTCGTCGCCGCAGAAGTAAAGCTCCCACTCTCCACCACGGCGACAAACGTTTCCATGCCGCGCAGTTTATCCATATTACAAACCCCTGGTTAGTAATCATCTAACTTTTAGCCAGTTTATCTGATTTCATTTTCATTAAAGAATAGCGGCTCACACTATTGCGGAGGTGGTTATGAAAATCGTCATTATTGGTGCCAGTGGTACAGTGGGTCGCGCAGTTACGCAAGCATTGAGCCGTAAACATGAGGTGGTCCGCGTGGGTCGCACTCAGGGTGATTACCAGGTCGATATCACCTCGCAGGAAAGTGTCGAGGCCTTGTTTGAAAAAGTCGGTCGGGTAGATGCGATCGTTTCCGCCACCGGTAATCTGTTCTTTGGGCCGCTGTCGACCATGACCGACCAGGACTTTAATCAGGGGCTTCAGGATAAGCTATTAGGCCAGATACGCCTGGCATTAACCGGGCAGCATTTCCTGAATGATGGCGGATCGATAACGTTAATTAGCGGCATTATCGCCCACGAGCCCATCGCCCAGGGGACAAACGCCGCAACGATCAATGCCGGGCTGGAAGGATTTGTTCGCGCCGCGGCCTGTGAACTGGGCCATGGTCAACGCATTAACCTGATAAGTCCGACCGTGCTGAGTGAGTCCGCCGAAGCTTACGACAGTTTCTTCCCGGGCTTTGAAAGCGTGCCAGCCACCACCGTCGCCAACGCCTACCGCCGCAGTGTGGAAGGCATCCAAACCGGGCGTATTTATAAAGTCGGTTACTGACTTTGCCGCTGCCGTTGACACATCACCAGCGGCAGCGTGATTAACCCACTGTTTTAAAATACTTTATCTTTTTCCTCGCATTAACCCACACCCTTCATAATGTTAAATAATTGTTGCTTTTGATCACAAATAATAAACAAACAAGCTCATTCTGTGCGCGTTTTTCAAAAATGTAGATATTTTTAATTTATGGCTACGAAACGAGCTGCGCCATATCTCCCTGACAATCTACTGAGAGGAACGATTTGATGAACGCACTGACTGCCGTAAAACCGAACGCTGAAGATCCAGCCCAGCACTACAGCGGTTTCACGCTGAAACCGTCAGCCCAATCCCCACGCCTGCTGGAGCTGACTTTTTCTGCTGAGACCACTGAGCAATTTCTGCAGGCCGTCGCGCAGTGGCCGGTTCAGGCGCTGGAATACAAATCCTTCTTGCGCTTCAAAGTGGGCAAGATCCTCGACGACCTGTGCGGCAATCAGTTACAGCCCCTGCTGCTGAAAACCCTGCTCGATCGTGCCGAAGGCGCACTGCTAATCAATGCCGTTGGCGTAGACGACGTGGCGCAGGCGGAAGAGATGGTCAAGCTGGCAACGGCGGTAGCGCACCTCATCGGACGCTCTAATTTTGATGCGATGAGCGGTCAATATTACGCACGTTTTGTGGTGAAAAACGTCGATAACTCAGACAGCTATCTGCGCCAGCCTCACCGAGTAATGGAATTGCACAACGACGGAACCTACCTCGAAGAAATCACCGATTACGTGCTGATGATGAAGATCGACGAGCAGAACATGACCGGCGGTAACTCGCTGCTGCTGCACCTCGACGACTGGGAGCATCTGGATCAGTACTTTACCCATCCTCTGGCACGTCGCGCCATGCGCTTTGCCGCACCGCCAAGCAAAAACGTCAGTCAGGAAGTGTTCCATCCGGTATTTGACGTTGACCAGCAGGGCCGCCCGGTAATGCGCTACATCGACCAGTTCGTCCAGCCAAAAGACTATGAAGAAGGCGTCTGGCTGAGTGACCTGTCCGATGCGCTGGAAACCAGCAAGAGCATTATTTCCGTTCCGGTTTCAGTGGGTAAATTCCTGCTGATCAACAACCTGTTCTGGCTGCACGGGCGCGATCGTTTCACTTCGCATCCGGACTTGCGCCGCGAACTGATGCGCCAACGTGGTTATTTTGCGTACGCGACCAACCACTACCAGACCCATCAGTAAGCGCGAAGGAAAAGCGGATGTATGATTTTGTGATTATTGGCGGCGGCATTATCGGCATGTCGACCGCCATGCAGCTGATTGATGTCTATCCGGACGCCAAAATCGCGCTACTGGAAAAAGAGTCCGGCCCGGCCTGTCACCAGACGGGCCACAACAGCGGCGTCATTCATGCCGGGGTCTATTACACCCCCGGCAGCCTAAAGGCACAGTTTTGCCTGGCCGGAAATCGCGCCACAAAAGCCTTTTGCGACCAAAACGGCATCCGCTACGACGTCTGCGGAAAAATGCTGGTTGCCACCTCCGCTCTGGAAATGGAGCGCATGCGCGCGCTTTGGGATCGCACCGCCGCTAACGGTCTGGAGCGCGAATGGCTAAATGCGCAGGAACTTCGCGAGCGTGAACCCAATATCACCGGACTGGGCGGCATTTTTGTTCCGTCGAGCGGGATCGTCAGCTACCGCGAAGTCACCGCCGCGATGGCGAAGATTTTCCAGGCCAAAGGCGGTGAAATTATTTACAACGCCGAGGTCAGCGCGCTGAAAGAGCATGCTGCAGGCGTGATTGTCCGTACCCGTCAGGGCCAGGAATATGAAGGCGCGACGCTGATTAGCTGTTCTGGCCTGATGGCGGACCGACTGGTGAAAATGCTCGGCGTTGAACCAGGCTTTATCATCTGCCCATTCCGTGGCGAATATTTCCGCCTGGCGCCAGAACATAACCAGATAGTTAACCATCTGATCTACCCCATCCCCGACCCGGCGATGCCGTTTCTCGGCGTTCATCTGACCCGGATGATTGACGGCAGCGTCACCGTCGGCCCCAACGCGGTACTGGCATTTAAACGTGAAGGCTACCGTAAACGTGACTTCTCGCTCAGCGATACGCTGGAGATCCTCGGCTCTTCCGGTATTCGCCGCGTGCTGCAAAACAACCTACGCTCAGGGCTTGGCGAAATGAAGAATTCGCTGTGCAAAAGCGGTTATCTGCGGCTGGTACAAAAGTACTGCCCGAGCCTGACGCTTAAGGATCTGCAGCCGTGGCCTGCGGGCGTACGGGCACAGGCGGTATCACCTGATGGCAAGCTTATCGACGATTTTCTGTTTGTCACCACGCCACGCTCAATTCACACCTGTAACGCCCCTTCTCCGGCAGCAACGTCGGCAATCCCTATCGGCGCACATATTGTCAGCAAAGTACATACGCTGCTGGAGAACCAGAGTAACCCCGGACGCACGCTGCGTGCGGCACGTAGCGTGGAGACATTACACGCCGCATTTACCCGTTAAACCGATTAAGACAGGAAGCAATCATGCAACTTAACGATCCAACATTATTTCGCCAGCAGGCACTGATCGACGGCAACTGGCGTGACGCCAACAGCGGCGAGACCATCGCAGTGACCAATCCCGCCAACGGTCAGCAATTGGGTAGCGTACCTAAAATGGGGGCAGATGAAACCCGCGAAGCGATTAACGCCGCTAACCGCGCCCTGCCAGCCTGGCGTGCGCTGACCGCCAAAGAGCGAGCCAATATCCTGCGCCGCTGGTTCAACCTGATGATTGAGCATCAGGACGATCTCGCCCGCCTGATGACCCTGGAACAGGGTAAACCGCTGGCGGAGGCCAAAGGCGAAATCACCTATGCCGCCTCATTTATTGAGTGGTTTGCCGAAGAGGGCAAACGCATCTATGGCGATACGATCCCTGGCCATCAGGCCGATAAGCGTCTGATCGTCATTAAGCAGCCGATCGGCGTTACCGCCGCGATTACGCCGTGGAACTTCCCCTCAGCGATGATCACCCGTAAAGCAGGTCCGGCGCTGGCAGCAGGCTGTACGATGGTGCTTAAACCCGCCAGCCAGACCCCTTACTCCGCACTGGCGCTGGCAGAACTGGCTAATCGCGCCGGGATCCCGGCAGGCGTTTTCAGCGTAGTGACCGGTTCTGCAAGCGAGGTTGGTAACGAGCTGACCGGCAACCCGCTGGTGCGCAAGCTGTCATTTACCGGCTCGACCGAAATCGGCCGTCAGTTAATGCAGCAGTGCGCCAAAGATATCAAAAAAGTATCGCTGGAGCTGGGCGGCAATGCGCCGTTTATCGTCTTTGACGATGCCGATCTCGATAAAGCCGTGGAAGGCGCGCTGGCATCGAAGTTCCGTAACGCCGGGCAAACTTGCGTCTGCGCCAACCGCCTGTACGTGCAGGACGGCGTGTATGAGCGCTTTGCTGAAAAACTCCAGCAGGCGGTGAGCAAGCTGCATCTCGGCGATGGTCTACAACCTGACGTCACCACCGGGCCACTGATCGACGAGAAAGCGATAGCCAAAGTGCAGGAACACATCGCCGACGCTCTGGATAAAGGCGCACGCATTATCGCGGGCGGTAAACCTCATGCGCTCGGCGGTAACTTCTTCCAGCCCACCATTCTGGTAGATGTGCCTGATAACGCGAAGGTCGCCAAAGAGGAAACCTTCGGCCCGCTGGCTCCGCTGTTTCGTTTTAAAGACGAAGCTGACGTCATCGCTCAGGCCAACGACACCGAGTTTGGTCTGGCCGCCTATTTCTATGCCCGTGATTTAAGCCGCGTCTTCCGCGTTGGCGAAGCGCTGGAGTACGGCATCGTCGGGATTAACACCGGCATTATCTCCAACGAAGTCGCCCCGTTTGGGGGGATAAAAGCCTCCGGTCTTGGCCGTGAAGGATCAAAATACGGCATCGAAGACTACTTAGAAATCAAATATATGTGCATCGGCCTTTAATAAAACAAATACTGGAGAACACCTGATGAGCACCAACAAAGAACTTATGCAACGTCGCAGCAACGCCGTTCCCCGTGGCGTAGGACAGATCCACCCTATTTTTGCCGAGCGGGCAGAAAACTGTCGGGTCTGGGACGTTGAAGGCCGGGAATTCCTCGACTTTGCTGGCGGTATTGCGGTGCTGAACACCGGTCACCTGCATCCGCAGATCGTCTCTGCGGTAGAAGCGCAGTTGAAAAAGCTGTCCCATACCTGTTTCCAGGTGCTGGCCTATGAGCCGTACCTGGAGCTGTGTGAAATCATGAATAAGAAAGTGCCGGGTGATTTCGCCAAGAAAACCCTGCTGGTGACCACCGGTTCTGAAGCGGTAGAAAACGCGGTGAAAATCGCCCGCGCCGCCACCAAGCGTACGGGGACTATCGCCTTTAGCGGCGCTTACCACGGTCGTACCCACTACACCCTGTCACTGACCGGGAAAGTCAATCCGTACTCCGCCGGAATGGGGCTGATGCCGGGCCACGTGTATCGCGCGCTTTATCCTTGCCCTCTGCACGGCATCAGTGAAGATGATGCTATCGCCAGCATTCACCGCATTTTCAAAAACGATGCCGCGCCAGAAGACGTCGCCGCCATCGTGATTGAACCCGTTCAGGGCGAAGGTGGCTTTTACGCAGCCTCTCCTTCCTTTATGCAACGGCTGCGCGCCATTTGTGACGAACACGGGATCATGCTGATTGCCGATGAAGTACAGAGCGGTGCGGGCCGTACCGGTACGCTGTTTGCCATGGAGCAGATGGGCGTTGCGCCCGATCTCACCACCTTCGCCAAATCCATCGCCGGAGGCTTCCCGCTGGCGGGCGTGACCGGACGCGCCGAAGTCATGGACGCAATCCCACCGGGCGGTCTGGGCGGTACCTATGCCGGTAACCCAATTGCCTGCGCCGCCGCGCTGGCGGTACTGAACATTTTTGAACAGGAAAATCTTCTGCAAAAAGCCAACGAGCTGGGACAAACCCTGCGCGAAGGCCTGCTGGCTATCGCGGAAACCCATCGCGAGATTGGCGACGTACGCGGGCTGGGCGCGATGATTGCTATCGAACTGTTCGAAAACGGCGACCACACGAAACCAGACGCCAAACTGACTGCGGAAGTGGTGGCGCGTGCACGCGAGAAAGGACTGATCCTGCTCTCCTGCGGACCTTACTACAACGTGCTGCGCATTCTTGTCCCGCTGACCATTGAAGATGCGCAAATCCGCCAGGGGCTGGACATTATCGCCCAGTGTTTTGCCGAGGCAAAGCAGGGTTAAACCCCCGAATAAAAACGGGAAATTGTAGGCCGGATAAAGCGCAAGCGCTGCCATCCGGCAATGTTGTGATGCCCGGTGGCGCTACGCTTACCGGGCCTACGGGTAAGGTGCAGGAAGCGACGTCAATAACAATAACGAGGTTTAAAGATGGGGCAAGTGTCACAATCACATGATTTAGGGGGCGGGCTGAAATCACGCCACGTCACCATGCTGTCTATTGCCGGGGTAATCGGCGCAAGTCTGTTCGTCGGTTCAAGTGTGGCGATTGCAGAAGCCGGTCCCGCAGTATTATTAGCCTATCTGTTCGCCGGATTGCTGGTGGTGATGATTATGCGCATGCTGGCCGAAATGGCCGTTGCCACCCCGGATACCGGTTCTTTTTCCACTTACGCCGATAAGGCCATTGGCCCGTGGGCGGGTTACACCATCGGCTGGTTGTACTGGTGGTTCTGGGTGTTAGTTATCCCTCTGGAAGCGAATATTGCCGCCATCATTCTGCACTCCTGGGTACCGGGCATTCCTATCTGGCTGTTTTCTCTGGTTATCACGCTGGCGTTAACCGGCAGTAACTTACTGAGCGTTAAAAATTACGGTGAATTCGAGTTCTGGCTGGCGCTGTGCAAAGTGATTGCCATTCTGGCGTTTATTACCCTCGGTGCGGCGGCGATTAGCGGTTTCTACCCTTATGCCGATGTTAGCGGAGTTTCACGCCTGTGGGATCAGGGCGGCTTTATGCCCAACGGTTTTGGCGCCGTGATCAGCGCGATGTTGATCACCATGTTCTCCTTTATGGGCGCAGAGATAGTTACCATCGCCGCCGCCGAATCCGATACCCCGGATAAACATATCGTTCGCGCCACCAACTCGGTTATCTGGCGTATCTCTATCTTCTATCTGTGCTCTATTTTTGTGGTGGTGGCGCTGATCCCGTGGAACATGCCGGGCCTGAAAGAAGTCGGTTCTTATCGCTCGGTGCTGGAGCTACTGCATATCCCGCACGCGAAATTGATCATGGACTGCGTCATTTTACTGTCGGTGACCAGCTGTCTTAACTCCGCACTGTATACGTCATCGCGTATGCTCTACTCCCTTAGCCGCCGTGGCGATGCCCCCGCCTTTATGGGTAAAACGAACCGCAGCAAAACGCCTTATGTGGCGGTATTACTGTCGACAGGTGCTGCGTTCCTCACCGTCATCGTCAACTATTACGCCCCGGCCAAGGTATTTAAATTCCTGATCGACAGCTCCGGTGCCATCGCGCTGCTGGTGTATCTGGTCATTGCCGTTTCTCAACTGCGGATGCGCAAAATCCTGCTGGCGCGAGGCGGTGAAATTAAACTGAAAATGTGGCTCTATCCGTGGCTTACCTGGCTGGTCATCGCGTTTATTATCTTTGTGTTGGTGGTCATGCTGTTTCGCCCGGCCCAACAGCTGGAAGTTATCTCTACCGGGTTGTTAGCCATAGGAATTATTTGCACCGTGCCCATTATGTCACGCTGGAAAAAACTGCTATCGTGGCAAAAAGCACCATTGCAAAATACGCATTAAACCTGTTCCCGGCGCAGGCCGGGAAATCCTTTCAGGAGTATGACCATGACCGCCATTCCCCAACCGACGGCCATTGATGGATACCGCTGGCTGAAGAACGACATCATCCGCGGTGTGTATCAGCCTGATGAAAAACTGCGTATGAGTCTGCTAACCTCCCGCTATGAGCTAGGCGTGGGACCGCTGCGCGAAGCGCTTTCGCAGTTAGTTGCCGAGCGGTTAGTGACAGTGGTTAATCAGAAAGGGTATCGTGTCGCCCCGATGTCAGAGCAGGAGTTGCTCGATATTTTCGATGCCCGCGCCAATATGGAAGCCATGCTGGTCGCGCTGGCCATTGAACGCGGCGACGACGCCTGGGAAGCTGAAATTCTGGCGCGCGCGCATATGCTCAGTAAGCTTGAAGCCATTGACGCCAGCGAACAGATGCTCGACGAGTGGGATCAGCGCCATCAGGCATTTCACTCGGCGATTGTCGCTGGCTGTGGTTCACAATATCTGCTGCAAATGCGCGAACGGCTGTTCTCTCTGGCGGCGCGCTACCGGTTTATCTGGCTACGTAAAACGGTGCTGTCGGTTGAAATGCTGGAAGACAAACACGATCAGCACAAGACGCTGACCGAAGCGATTCTGGCACGTGATGCCACGTGCGCCAGCGAATTAATGCGCCAGCACTTGCTGACGCCGATTCCGATTATTCAACAGGCTATGTCCGGTAAATTACTGACGCAATAAGCCTGAATAACATTACTGTTCCGGAATACGTAAAACCTGCCCAGGATAGATTTTATCCGGGCTTTTTAGCATTGGTTTATTCGCTTCAAATATCTGGTTATATAGGTTGGCATTACCGTAAACCTGTTTGGCAATAGCGCTCAGGGTATCCCCAGATTTCACGGTATAAAACTGGCTTTCGCTCGCGGGTGCAGAGGTTTTAACCTGATCATCTACGCTGGCGATACCAGAGATATTACCAATCGCGATCAGAATTTTTTCTTTTGCTTCCTGACTTAATCCATCACCAGAAACCGTGGCTTTGCCTTCGTTAATTTGCACGTCCACTTTATCCGCATCAGGGATGCCGGTTTTGTTCAGGTGTTCCTGCACTTTTTTTGCCAGATCGGCTGTGTCATGGTTTCCAGTGACCGCATCCCACAGTTTTTCACCTGCATCTTTTACAAAATTGAAGAGTCCCATATCCACCTCGGTAATTAACAATCAACACCCAAAAGTGTAGCAGAGGAGAAAGGGGCACAAAGAAAACGGCGCCAAAGCGCCGTAGTTGAAAGGAATTAATTACGCGTCTGTATCCAGAAGGCATGGATCAAACCAGGAATGTAGCCCAGCAGCGTCAGAACGATATTGAGGATAAATGCCCAGCCGAACCCCTTCCCCAGCAGCACGCCAAGCGGGGGCAGAATAATAGTAAAAACGATTCTCCAGAAACCCATGCACACTCCCTACAAGCAAAAATTAATCATTGTTTAAAAAGAGATTTTATCTCTAAGAGTAGCCATTCTACCCAACTCTGCCAGTATTCCGCGGCTGTTTTACCCTCCTTTACGCTCTTTACGCTGGCGTACGTTGGTTACTTATTTTAGAATACGCTTAATTTAGATAATGCTTAAATACATATGACTGAACTTGAACAACTCCAGGCCAGCGCTGAACAGGCTGCCGCCCTGCTAAAAGCGATGAGTAACCCGAAACGGTTGCTGATTTTGTGCATGCTCTGTGGTTCACCCGGTACCAGCGCGGGTGAGTTAGCCCGTGTTACCGGCCTTAGTCCTTCCGCCACATCCCAGCATCTGGCGCGTATGCGTGAAGAAGGTCTGATAGAAAGCCAGCGCGATGCCCAGCGCATCCTCTACTCCATTAAAAATGCGGCCGTGAATTCGCTGATCGCCACATTAAAAACACTGTATTGCCCATAAGGAGCCATCATGACTATTGGGACGATTTCCCCACGCGAGGCGCAGACACTGGTCGCGCAGGGTGCAAAACTGATTGATATCCGCGATGCTGACGAGTATCTGCACGAGCATATTCCTGAGGCACATCTGGCGCCATTACCCACGCTTGAGCAGGGATCGCTGCCAGCGAATTTACGCGCCGAGCAGGTGATTTTTCACTGCCAGTCAGGCAAACGTACACAAAATGCGGCAACAAAACTGAGCGCCATCGCCGCACCCACGCAGGTCTGGTTGCTGGAAGGTGGAATTGACGGCTGGAAAGCCGCAGGGTTGCCGGTGGCGAAAGACAGTTCACAACCGTTACCGCTGATGCGTCAGGTGCAGATAGCCGCAGGCAGCCTTGCCCTACTCGGCGTTATTCTGGGCTATAGCGTTAGCAGCGCCTTCTTCCTGCTGAGCGGTTTTGTGGGCGCCGGGCTGATACTCGCTGGCGTAACCGGCTTTTGCGGTATGGCGCGATTACTGGACATCATGCCCTGGAACCGACGTACTCATTAAGCGGTAATCATTGAAACAGCACTGTACCCGCCGGTTGACGTGATCTATGGTGAGTTCTGCGATAAATGATAAATAAAGGAGCGCAACAATATGTTTAAACCTGGCGATCTGGTTCAACCGCGTATGGGCGGTCCAAAACTGAAGGTTGTTGAAGTCAATGACGATCAAATTGTGGCGGTACAAGCGAGTAATGAAAGCGGTGATAAATTCACGCTGAAAGCAGCTGATGTCACGCGATATACCGAAGAGGGTGATTTCGGCGTTTGCTGAAAATAAGCGGTGGGATCTCCTCACCGCCTTCGCAATTAGATCAAAAAGTCATCAAGAGATTTGCCGGCCGCCAGCGCCTGGGCAATTGGCTTCGGTGTGCGACCTTGTCCGGTCCATGTTTTCGTTTCACCATTGAGATCGATAAAACGATATTTCGCCGGGCGCGGTTGGCGTTTTTTAACTGAACGTGCCGTCGCAGGTGTTATGCTCAGCAGCTCCTCCGGGCTGATCCCGTCTGCCTGCATCTGTGCCAGCAAGGCATTAATTTTTGCCTGCTGTTCTGCACGTTGGCGCTGTAGCTGTTCTTCTTCATCGCGCCGTTCTTTGGTCACTACCCTGAATTTTTCAAGCATATCTTCCAGTACATCAACGGAAAATTCACGAGCCATTGCACGCAGCGACCGGATATTATTTAAGTTTTTTAACATTGAACTCATATTAACAAAACCTCTTTAACGTAAAACATAAAAATGGTATTACGCTAAATATTGTATGCAACTGATTATTATAATTCCAGTCTAATTTATTCGTTTATCATTAAACAAATAGCCAACTCTGATATTTATAGCATCCATTCTGCTATCGCCTAGACAATATATTCTATTACCCTGATTACAGCTTTGAATATACCTGCAAGGTGTCTCAGCGCGTCACTTAAGAAACAAGCCACAGCATCTCGTGGAACCAACGAGTATACCTATTGCACATCAGTCAACATTCAGAAAAGGAGCGCAAAAAATTCAGAAAAACAAGCAACAATAACTCTTTGATCTAAAAAGACTTTAATTAACACAGCAACGAAAACACCAAAACGAACAAAAAACAAACCATTGCAGAGCATTTTATCGACAAAAAGACAATAAATAAAAATTTTCAGCTAGTTGCTAGTTGTTATCCAGGCAGATATCCTATTAAAACGCGAAAGCAGCAAGACAAATCACTAGCAGTTAAGATATTCAAAACCTTTTTTCCCCTTTTTACAAGGAGCATTAACATGTTCTCTCCGCAGTCACGCTTGCGTCATGCAGTAGCAGACACGTTCGCGATGGTTGTTTATTGTTCTGTCGTGAACATGTTGATCGAAATATTCCTTTCTGGAATGAGCTTCGAACAGTCGCTGTATTCCAGATTAGTCGCTATCCCTGTCAACATACTGATCGCGTGGCCATACGGCATGTATCGTGATTTGTTCATGCGCGCGGCCCGTAAAGCCACGCAGGCAGGATGGGCAAAAAATCTGGCGGATGTGCTGGCTTATGTCACCTTCCAGTCGCCGGTGTATGTGATTATTCTACTGACGGTTGGCGCAGACTGGCATCAGATTACGGCTGCAGTAAGTTCGAACATCGTGGTGTCAATGCTGATGGGCGCTGTCTATGGCTACTTTCTTGATTATTGCCGCCGCTTGTTTAAGGTCAGCAGCTATCATCAGGCTAAAGCCTGACACGCTTCTTCGCGACTGGCACTGCCAGTCGCGTTATTAGTTAGAATTAACGTCGCCAAACAGCCCGCTCAGATAACGTTCAAGCGCAATACGCGAGCTAAAGCCGTGCGGAATACCATAATGCTCATGAGTATCTCCGGCTAAATACAGCGGGAATTGCTGGTAATGATCGCAAGTTTTAATATCCGTTGCCGGTTCCGCCAGCGAAGAGCTACGCTCTTTCAACGTGGGATGGATAATTAATGCGGTACGCCCCATGCGAGCTTCACGATTAACATACACATAATTTTCGCCACGCCGATAGCCGTACGTTTTCTGCGTCACTACATCAACGGTAAAGCCCACTTTTTCAAGTACGCGCGCCACCTCATCAGGTCGTAAATACATATTATTTTCCTCGTTATCTTTTACTGCGGGCTTACCTTACCTGATTCAGCATTAGCAACGCTTTCAGAAAAGTCCATAAACGAGTGAACACGATGAGACGAATATCTTAAGAACCGTACAGATTTATGTCAGCGCCAACCGCAGTTGGTAGGCCGCCTGTTGCGCCATTTCCGCCGAGCTGATATTGGTAAATGACAGCAATATTCCCCCCTTTCCTTCTGACGTTATTCGCCAGCGGCTTAGCGCCTGAACCGCTAACCCGGCCTGATTCGCTTTGCGCACCAGCGCAATATCATCTCCGTCTACACTCATCACCAGTTGAATCCCACCGTCCTGAGGAATGACGCTAAATCCTTGTTCGGTCAGGGCGTTTTCCATCCATTGTCGTCGTGCGGCATAATGCTGTCGCATACGTTTTAAGTGTCGCCAGAAGTGGCCGTCTCGCATAAAATCCGCCAGCGTTTGCTGCCATAGAACCGGGACGCTACAGGCCGTTAGCGCCGCTTGTTGGCGAAAGCGTTCAACCTGGGTCAGAGGCACCACCAGCCATGCCGTACGCAAAGCCGGAAACATCGATTTGCTGAACGTTCCGGCATAAATCACCCGCTGAGGCGCATCCAGACTTTTTAGCGGCGGCAACGGCTTACCGTGGTAACGAAATTCACTGTCATAGTCATCTTCGATTACCCATGCCTGCGCGCGAGTCGCCCACTCCAGCAACTGGTGGCGACGGTCCAAAGACAGTGCTACCCCCAGAGGGCTTTGATGTGCGGGAGTGAGCAGTACAAAACGCGCCTGCGGGTAGTCGCGGATCCCGGCGCTGACATCCAGACCATCGGCATCCACCGCTACCGGCATCAATTCAATGCGTTCTTGAGCCACCACGGGCCGGATCAGCGGAAAACCGGGATCTTCGACCCACATTCCCTCACCGGGATACGCCAGAGCGCGCAGGATTAACGTCATTGATGCCGCATAGCCTGAAGTGATAAAAATCTGCTCTGGCTGGCATTCAATGCTGCGTGAAACGCGCAGATAATCAACAATTGCCTGGCGTAACACCCGTTCACCACATACATCGCCCACCGCCAGATCAAAACGCGTTTGGGTGCGTAAACGCCGTCCCATCACCCGTGCCCAGACTTCACGCGGAAAAAGATCGAGTGCGGGTAATCCCATCTGAAAAGGTTGCGGTCTGGGATTTTCTCCGGCGAAGATGGCAGGCGATGCAGGCGCCCTTTCTGGTCGCAGTTGCTCACTGACAAACGTTCCTGCCTGTCCACGCCGCGCGAGCCAGCCCTGCGCCACCAGCTCTGCATAGGCATTTTCCACCGTCGAGCGTGATACTCCCAGCTCCTGGGCCCAGGTCCGGCTGGAGGGCAATCTGGTACCGGGCTTGAGTTCGCCTTTCTCAATTGCGTTTTTTAACTGACGGGCGATTTGCTGATAACGTGGCATTTATGGTCTGCTTTTTTGGTAACAATATGGCTCTCTGTTGCAGTCCATTATAGTGCTACATTGCGGGTCATCCAAACGAGGAGAAATACCATGACAATGTTACGCCAGCCCTATTACGAACTCAGTCCCGAAATCTATAACGCTCTGGTTCAGGCAAGCCAAGCGCTGGAAAACTGCGCGCTGGAACCTACGTTGACGGAACTGATTTACCTGCGGGTCTCGCAAATCAACGGCTGCGCCTTTTGTCTGGAAATGCACAGTAAAGCACTGCGCAAATCCGGTGTTGCGCAGGCCAAACTGGACGCACTGGCAGGCTGGCGGGTGAGTCACCACTTCAGCGAGCAAGAACGTGCGGCGCTGGCGTGGGCCGAATCGGTCACCCAGATTGCCACTACTCACGCCGAAGATGACGTTTATCTGCCGCTGCTCGACCATTTCAGCGCGAAAGAGATTAGCGACCTGACATTTGCCATTAGCCTGATGAACTGCTTTAACCGTCTGGCGGTGGGGATGCGCATGTGATTTTGCGCTGCCGGATGGCGGCATAAATGCCTTATCCGGCCTACGTTGTGCTCTCCTGTTGCCCGTAGGCCCGATAAGCTTAGCGCCATCGGGCAATTTATAACCACCTGTTAGCCTTCCCCCGCCACGCTCATCACCCCGCTCATCATCAATCTAAAATTCCCATATCTTGTATGGTTGAATCTTTTTAAAACTACATCTAGTATCTTTCCTATCAGGACACACACAACCCGACGCCCTCTATCGCGCCGATCCTTTATTTTTAAATGGAAATACGAATCATGAGTATTATTATTTACACTCGCAATAACTGTGTTCAGTGCCACGCCACCAAACGGGCAATGGAAAGCCGTGGTTTTGACTTTGAGATGGTAAACGTCGATTCACAACCCGATTTGGCTGATAGCCTGCGCGATCAAGGGTTTCGCCAGCTACCGGTCGTGGTCGCGGGTGAAACCAGTTGGTCAGGGTTTCGCCCGGACATGATCAACCGTCTGCATCCGGAACACCGTGTGGCCAGCGCATGAGTCAGCTCGTCTACTTCTCCAGCAGCTCCGAAAATACGCACCGCTTTATGCAGCGTCTGGGGCTGCCAGCCATCCGCATTCCGCTTAACGAACGCGAGCGGATCCGGGTAGACGAACCTTACATATTAATCGTGCCGTCCTACGGCGGCGGCGGCACTGCTGGCGCGGTCCCAAGACAGGTGATCCGCTTTTTAAACGATACGCACAACCGGGCGTTAATCCGTGGAGTGATCGCTTCCGGCAATCGTAATTTCGGTGACGCCTACGGTCGCGCGGGTGATGTCATCTCACAAAAATGCGGCGTGCCGTGGCTCTATCGCTTTGAGCTGATGGGCACCCAAAGCGATATCGACAACGTTCGAAAAGGAGTGAGCGAATTTTGGCAACGACAACCGCAGAACGTGTAATGCAGCCAACGCTGGATTATCACGCCCTGAACGCCATGCTGAATCTGTACGATAAAGCCGGGCGCATTCAGTTCGACAAAGACCATCAGGCCGTGGAGGCCTTCTTTGCCGCCCACGTCCGCCCAAACTCGGTGGCGTTTGCCAGCCAGCAGGAGCGCCTGGAAACGTTGGTGGATGAAGGCTATTACGATGCCAGCGTGTTATCCCACTACGATCGCGCGTTCGTGCTGAAGCTATTCGATCACGCCCACGCCAGCGGATTCCGTTTCCAGACGTTCCTCGGCGCATGGAAGTTCTACACCAGCTATACGCTGAAAACGTTCGACGGTAAGCGCTATCTCGAAGACTTTGAGGATCGGGTCACGATGGTGGCGCTCACGCTGGCGCAGGGCGATGAAACGCTCGCGATGCAGCTGACCGATGAAATGCTCTCCGGGCGCTTTCAGCCCGCCACACCAACCTTTTTAAACTGCGGCAAACAGCAACGCGGTGAGCTGGTCTCCTGCTTCCTGTTGCGTATTGAAGACAACATGGAGTCTATTGGTCGGGCGGTCAACTCCGCACTTCAGCTCTCCAAACGCGGCGGCGGCGTGGCATTTTTGCTCTCCAACCTGCGCGAGGCAGGTGCGCCCATTAAGCGTATTGAGAACCAGTCATCTGGGGTGATCCCAGTAATGAAAATGCTGGAAGATGCGTTTTCTTATGCGAATCAACTCGGGGCACGTCAGGGGGCGGGGGCGGTGTATCTGCACGCACACCATCCGGATATTTTACGTTTTCTCGATACCAAGCGCGAAAACGCCGACGAGAAAATCCGTATCAAAACGCTCTCGCTTGGCGTGGTGATCCCGGATGTTACCTTTCAACTGGCGAAAGAAAATGCCCGAATGGCGCTGTTCTCACCGTATGACGTGGAACGGATTTACGGCAAACCGTTCGGTGATATCGCCGTGAGTGAGCGGTATGACGAACTGGTTGCCGACGAACGTGTGCGCAAAAAATTCATTAACGCCCGCGATTTCTTCCAGCGGCTGGCCGAGATCCAGTTTGAGTCTGGCTATCCTTACATCATGTTTGAAGATACGGTGAATCGCGCCAATCCGATTGCAGGTCGGATCAATATGAGCAACCTGTGCTCGGAGATTTTGCAGGTTAACAGTGCCTCCACCTACGATGAAAATCTCAATTACGCGCAGACCGGGCACGATATTTCCTGCAATCTCGGCTCGTTAAACATTGCCCATACCATGGATTCACCCGACTTTGGTCGTACCGTGGAAACGGCGATTCGTGGCTTAACCGCCGTTTCGGACATGAGCCACATCCGCAGCGTGCCCTCGATTGAGGCCGGAAACAGCGCGTCGCACGCGATTGGTCTTGGGCAGATGAATCTGCACGGGTATCTGGCGCGGGAAGGGATCGCCTACGGTTCGCCGGAAGGGCTGGATTTCACCAATCTCTATTTCTATACCATCACCTGGCATGCGCTGAATACGTCAATGAAGATCGCCCGCGAGCGCGGTCAAACCTTTGCCGGATTCAAACAGTCGCGCTACGCCAGCGGCGAGTATTTTAACCAGTATCTGCAGGGCGACTGGCAACCAAAAACCGCCAAGATTCGCACGCTGTTTGCCGCCAGCGGCATTACGCTGCCGACGCGCGAGATGTGGTCACAGCTGCGTGAAGATGTGATGCGCTACGGCATTTATAACCAGAATTTACAGGCGGTTCCCCCCACCGGTTCTATCTCCTACATCAATCATGCCACGTCAAGCATTCACCCGATCGTGTCGAAAGTGGAGATTCGCAAAGAGGGCAAAACCGGGCGCGTTTACTACCCTGCTCCGTTTATGACCAATGAGAATCTGGCCTTGTATCAGGATGCCTACGAGATCGGCCCACAAAAAATCATTGATACCTACGCAGAAGCTACTCGCCATGTCGATCAGGGGCTTTCACTGACGCTCTTTTTCCCCGATACCGCCACCACGCGCGATATCAATAAAGCGCAGATTTACGCCTGGCGTAAGGGCATCAAATCCCTGTACTACATCCGACTACGCCAGCTGGCGCTGGAAGGCACCGAAATCGAAGGCTGCGTGTCATGCGCGCTGTAAGGAGGAGAAAATGACATTATCCCGCGTGAGCGCCATCAACTGGAACAAGATTGAGGATGATAAAGATCTTGAGGTATGGAACCGTCTGACCAGTAACTTCTGGCTCCCGGAAAAGGTCCCGCTCTCCAATGACATTCCGGCCTGGCAAACGTTGAACGCCGCCGAACAGCAGTTAACAATCCGCGTTTTTACCGGGCTGACGCTGCTCGACACCATTCAGAATGTTGCCGGAGCGCCAGCGTTAATGGCTGATTCGTTAACGCCGCATGAAGAGGCGGTGCTGTCGAATATCAGCTTTATGGAGGCGGTGCACGCCCGTTCATACAGCTCAATATTCTCTACCCTTTGCCAGACCAAAGACGTGGATGCTGCCTACGCCTGGAGTGAGGAAAATACCCCGCTCCAGCGCAAAGCGCAGATCGTTTTGACACATTACGCCAACGACGAACCGTTGAAGAAAAAAATAGCCAGCGTGTTTCTGGAATCCTTCCTGTTCTATTCTGGCTTCTGGTTGCCAATGTATTTTTCCAGCCGCGGCAAATTGACCAATACCGCCGATCTCATTCGTCTGATCATTCGTGATGAAGCGGTTCATGGGTATTACATTGGTTATAAATATCAAAAAGGTCTGGAGCATATTTGCGAATCCGCACGCGAGGAGTTAAAGAATTTTGCCTTTGACCTGCTGATGGAATTGTATGATAACGAAGCGCGTTATACGGAAGAGTTGTATGCAGAAACCGGCTGGGTGGATGACGTCAAAGCCTTCCTTTGTTACAACGCCAATAAGGCATTAATGAATTTGGGATATGAGGCGCTATTTCCGCCTGAAATGGCGGAGGTTAACCCGGCAATCCTTGCCGCGCTGTCGCCCAACGCTGATGAAAACCACGATTTCTTCTCGGGTTCCGGTTCATCTTATGTGATGGGAAAAGCGGTCGAAACCGAAGATGACGACTGGAATTTCTAGCACTCATTTTCACGGGAAATACCGTACATTTTTCGCGGAAATATTTTAACAGGATCACACTTTTGTCGTGCAAATATAATTGTGTGATCTACACTCAATATCAGCCGCATTATTCGCCTGCATTCCAGCAATTCAGGCGATTTTTCATTGCCATTTACAAAAAATATTAACCCGTTCACATTCGCGCTCAGCCCTTATATCACGGGAAGTCCCGCCACTTGGCCTTTGGCAATATTCATGCCACAACCAAATTCAGGGTTGTCTCAGATTCTCAGTATGTTAGGGTAGAAAAAGGTCACTATTTCCATCAGGTAATATATCGATATAAACAAATAACAGGAATCATTCTATTGCATGGCAATTAAATTAGAAGTTAAAAATCTCTATAAGATATTTGGAGAGCATCCCCAGAGAGCCTTCAAATATATTGAAAAAGGACTTTCAAAAGAGCAGATTCTGGATAAAACGGGGCTATCGCTTGGCGTTAAGAACGCCAGTCTGGCCATTGAAGAAGGCGAGATATTTGTCATCATGGGATTATCCGGTTCGGGTAAATCCACAATGGTACGCCTTCTCAATCGCCTGATTGAACCCACCCGCGGACAGGTATTGATTGACGGCGTAGACATCGCCCGGATATCCGATGCTGAGCTTCGCGAGGTGCGCAGAAAAAAGATTGCGATGGTGTTCCAGTCCTTTGCCCTGATGCCGCACATGACGGTTCTCGACAATACGGCATTTGGCATGGAATTAGCCGGCGTAGGTGCGGATGAACGTCGTGAAAAAGCGTTAGATGCGCTGCGTCAGGTTGGTCTGGAGAATTATGCTCACGGCTACCCGGATGAACTTTCCGGGGGGATGCGCCAGCGTGTAGGCCTCGCCCGCGCATTAGCCATTAACCCTGATATCTTATTAATGGATGAGGCCTTCTCAGCCCTCGATCCATTAATTCGTACTGAGATGCAGGATGAACTGGTAAAACTACAGGCGAAGCATCAACGTACCGTGGTCTTTATATCGCATGACCTCGACGAAGCCATGCGCATTGGCGACAGAATTGCCATTATGCAAAACGGTGAAGTGGTCCAGGTCGGCACGCCAGATGAAATCCTGAATAATCCGGCCAATGATTATGTACGCACCTTCTTCCGTGGCGTCGATATTAGCCAGGTCTTTAGCGCGAAAGATATTTCACGCCGTAGTCCCGAAGGTTTGATTCGTAAAAACCCCGGGGTGGGTCCACGTTCTGCGCTGCAATTATTGCAGGACAAAGATCGCGAATATGGTTACGTGATCGAACGCGGCAATAAATTCGTTGGCGTTGTCTCTATCGACTCATTAAAAACAGCGTTAAGTCAGGCGCAAGGTATTGAAGCGGCATTGATCGATGAGCCGTTAGCCGTAGATGCACAAACCCCTCTCAGCGAGTTGCTTTCTCATGTCGGTCAAGCCCCGTGCGCGGTGCCGGTTGTAGATGAGGAACAGCAGTATGTGGGCGTCATTTCAAAACGCATGCTGTTACAGGCTTTAGATCGTGAGGGGGTAAACAATGGCTGATCAAACTAATCCGTGGGAAACCACACCAGCGGCCGACAGTGCCGCACAAAATGCTGATGCCTGGAGTACGCCATCAGGCGCACCCACTGACGGTGGTGGCGCGGACTGGCTGACCAGCGCACCCGCGCCGGCACCAGAGCATTTCAATATTATGGATCCGTTCCATAAAACGCTGATCCCGCTTGACAGTTGGGTCACAGAGGGGATCGACTGGGTCGTTACCCATTTCCGTCCGGTCTTCCAGGGCATTCGTGTCCCGGTGGATTACATTCTCAACGGCTTTCAACAGCTGCTGTTGGGTATGCCAGCGCCCGTGGCGATTATCCTGTTCGCGCTGATTGCCTGGCAGATTTCC
Organism: Citrobacter sp. Cpo091; assembly: GCF_030332645.1. Classification (NCBI taxonomy): domain Bacteria; kingdom Pseudomonadati; phylum Pseudomonadota; class Gammaproteobacteria; order Enterobacterales; family Enterobacteriaceae; genus Citrobacter; species Citrobacter sp. Cpo091. The sequence goes on along the minus strand of NZ_JAOWHL010000036.1, from coordinate 86,541 downwards.
GGCGTGGGAATGGGCGTTGCTACGCTGATTTCCTTAATTGCCATCGGTGCCATCGGCGCGTGGTCGCAGGCCATGATAACCCTGGCGCTGGTGTTGACCGCGCTGCTGTTCTGCGTGGTGATCGGTCTGCCGATGGGGATCTGGTTGGCGCGCAGTCCACGGGCAGCAAAAATTGTTCGCCCGCTGCTGGACGCCATGCAAACCACACCCGCGTTTGTCTATCTGGTGCCGATTGTCATGCTGTTCGGTATTGGTAACGTCCCGGGCGTAGTGGTGACGATTATCTTCGCCCTGCCGCCAATCGTGCGTCTGACTATTCTGGGGATTAACCAGGTGCCAGCCGATCTGATTGAAGCCTCGCGCTCGTTTGGCGCCAGCCCGCGTCAGATGCTGTTTAAAGTGCAGCTCCCGCTGGCAATGCCCACCATTATGGCTGGGGTTAACCAGACGCTGATGCTGGCGCTCTCAATGGTCGTCATCGCATCGATGATTGCCGTCGGCGGACTGGGCCAGATGGTTCTGCGCGGAATCGGTCGTCTGGATATGGGGCTTGCCACCGTCGGCGGGGTTGGGATTGTGATCCTCGCTATCATTCTCGACCGCCTGACGCAGGCCGTCGGTCGCGACTCGCGTAGTCGTGGCAACCGTCGCTGGTACACCACCGGTCCCATTGGGCTTATCACTCGCCCTTTCACGAAGTAATTCACCCGTTGCCCGGTAGCGCTGTGCTTACCGGGCCTACAATTCATTAACTTGCACAAAATCATTCAAGTTGCATCGCGGCGGTAAACGAATGTATCCCCAGGAGCGTACAAGTAGTACGTGACTGGGGTGCATGAGTGCAGCCAACAAAGAGGCAGCTTGAAGGATGAAGTGCAATAAGGAACAACGATGCGACAGAAAATAATTATTGCCACAGCGTTTGCCACCCTTGTCTCCACCAGCACTTTCGCTGCCGACCTGCCGGGCAAAGGCATCACCGTACAGCCAATCCAGAGCACTATCTCTGAAGAATCCTTCCAGACGCAGTTAGTCGCCCGTGCGCTGGAGAAACTGGGTTACACCGTTAACAAAACCAGCGAAGTTGACTACAACGTCGGCTATACCTCCATTGCCTCTGGTGATGCAACTTTTACCGCCGTGAACTGGCAGCCGCTTCATGATGATATGTACGCCGCTGCGGGCGGAGACAAAAAGTTTTATCGCGAGGGGGTATTCGTTACGGGTGCCGCACAGGGTTATCTGATCGACAAGAAAACCGCTGAGCAGTATAAAATCACCAATATCGCCCAGTTAAAAGATCCGAAGATCGCCAAAATCTTTGACACCAACGGTGACGGAAAAGCCGATATGATGGGCTGTTCACCGGGCTGGGGCTGTGAAGCAGTAATCAACCACCAGAACAAAGCTTTCGATCTGGAAAAAACCGTCGAGGTCAGCCACGGTAACTATGCGGCGATGATGGCCGACACCATTACCCGCTTCAAAGAAGGTAAACCCATTCTTTACTACACCTGGACACCGTACTGGGTGAGCGACGTAATGAAACCTGGTAAAGATGTGGTCTGGCTGCAGGTGCCGTTCTCTTCCCTGCCAGGTGAGCAGAAAGATATTGATACCAAACTGCCAAACGGCGCCAACTACGGCTTCCCGGTGAACACTATGCATATTGTCGCCAATAAAGCCTGGGCGGAGAAAAACCCGGCTGCGGCGAAACTGTTTGCCATCATGAAGCTGCCGCTGGCGGATATCAACGCGCAGAACGCAATGATGCACGACGGGAAAGCGTCTGAAGCCGACGTACAGGGTCACGTTGACGGCTGGATCAAAGCCCACCAGCAGCAGTTTGACGGCTGGGTGAACGAAGCGCTGGCCGCGCAGAAATAACCCACTCGCAGGCCTGATGAGTGTAGCGCCACCAGGCCAGTAACCGCATAAATGCCGGATGGTGGCGCGATGCGCCTAATCCGGCCTATCCTCCCTCCCCCAATCGCACAATCCATCACTCAACAAATCAGCAACATTTAATCACTTCCGTTATGATTGTTTTCTGCAACCCATTACTCAGTTGAAAACAATGACGAAAACTACTCAGGGACTTAGCCCTTCGCTGATCCTGTTAATGTCTATTGCCACCGGCCTCGCCGTCGCCAGTAACTATTATGCGCAGCCGCTGCTCGACACCATCGCGCGCAACTTTTCGCTATCTGCCAGTACCGCAGGGTTTATCGTCACCGCGGCCCAACTCGGCTACGCTGCCGGCCTGCTATTCTTAGTGCCGCTCGGCGATATGTTTGAACGTCGGATGCTGATTGTCTCCATGACGTTGCTCGCTGCTGGCGGCATGCTGATCACCGCCAGCAGCCAGTCGCTGGGTATGCTGATTCTCGGCACCGCTCTGACCGGACTGTTCTCGGTAGTGGCACAGATTTTGGTTCCGCTGGCGGCAACGCTTGCCACACCGGACAAGCGCGGGAAGGTTGTCGGCACGATTATGAGCGGCCTGCTGCTGGGTATTCTGCTGGCGCGCACCGTGGCGGGATTACTGGCGAATCTTGGCGGCTGGCGCACCGTATTTTGGGTCGCATCAGTATTAATGGCGCTGATGGCGGTTGCGCTGTGGCGCGGCCTGCCGAAGATGAAATCCGATACTCATCTTAACTATCCTCAGCTGTTAGGCTCGGTATTCAGCCTGTTTATTCACGATAAATTGCTGCGTACCCGCGCGATGCTGGGCTGCCTGACTTTTGCCAATTTCAGTATCCTGTGGACCTCGATGGCGTTTTTGCTCGCCGCGCCGCCGTTTAACTATTCGGAAGGAATGATTGGTCTGTTCGGTCTGGCGGGTGCCGCAGGGGCGTTAGGCGCACGTCCTGCGGGCGGTTTTGCCGATAAAGGTAAATCCCACCTGACCACAACCATGGGGCTGCTATTACTGCTGCTCTCCTGGCTTGCTATTTGGTTTGGGCACGCTTCAGTCCCCATGCTGATTATCGGTATTCTGGTGTTGGACCTTACCGTTCAGGGAGTACACATCACCAACCAGACGGTTATCTATCGCATTCATCCGGATGCGCGTAATCGCCTGACCGCCGGATACATGACCAGCTATTTTATTGGCGGAGCGGCAGGTTCGCTAATTTCAGCCTCCGCCTGGCAGCATGCTGGTTGGGCTGGCGTTTGTCTGGCGGGTACGACCGTTGCCGTACTCAACCTGGTGGTCTGGTGGCGAGGTTTTCACCGTCAGGAAGCCGTAAATTAAGCGTATAGTGCATGTTTACCGCTGATTGGGCTCCACAGGGTGTTAAGGAGCCCATCAGTCTGCTAAGGTTATAACTCATTGAGCCAAGTTATATTAATTTCGGTAATGAAACCTATAACCCTATGGAAAGCCCTGTACCCCAGTCTGAATCCTGTTCGGCAACGTTAACGGAAGGATTCAAAGACAGCCTGCCAATAGTCATCAGCTATATTCCGGTCGCTTTTGCATTTGGTCTCAATGCCACTCGCCTTGGCTTTACGCCGGTTGAAAGCGTCTTTTTCTCCTGCATTATCTATGCGGGAGCCAGCCAGTTTGTCATTACCACCATGCTCGCTGCGGGCAGTTCGCTGTGGGTCGCCGCCCTTACCGTCATGGCCATGGATGTCCGCCATGTTTTGTACGGCCCTTCCCTGCGCAGCCGAATAGCCCAGCGACTGAGTAAACCCAAAAGTGCACTGTGGGCTTTTGGCCTTACCGATGAAGTCTTTGCCGCCGCAACGGCAAAACTGGTCCGGGATAATCGGCGCTGGAGTGAAAACTGGATGATCGGCATCGCACTGTGCTCCTGGGCCTCCTGGGTGTTTGGTACGGTGATCGGCGCGTTTTCCGGCAGTGGTTTACTCAAGGATTACCCGGCGGTTGAAGCGGCACTGGGATTCATGCTCCCGGCGCTGTTTATGAGCTTCCTGCTCGCGTCATTCCAACGTAAACAAGCGCTCTGCGTGACTGCCTCCCTGGCCGGGGCGCTGGCTGGCGTCATGCTGTTTTCCATACCTGCCGCTATCCTTGCAGGTATTGTCTGCGGATGCCTGACGGCGCTCATCCAGTCATTTTGGCAGGGAGGTCCTGATGAGCTATGAGGTTCTGCTACTTGGCCTGTTGGTCGGCTGCGTTAATTACTGTTTTCGCTATTTGCCACTCCGTCTTGGGGTAGGCAATGTTCGCCCGACGAAGCGCGGCGCGACGGGCATACTACTCGACACTATTGGCATTGCATCTATTTGCGCCCTGCTGGTGGTGTCTACCGCACCAGAAGTTATGCACGACGCTCGTCGGTTCGTGCCTACGCTGGTGGGGTTTGTCATACTGGGCGCAAGCTTCTATAAGACCCGCAGCATCATCATTCCAACGTTACTGAGTGCTCTGGGCTATGGATTAGCCTGGAAAATGCTTGTTGGCTTATAGATAAAAACAATCATTTTAAAGAAATAATACATTTACTTTATTTGTCACTGTCGTTACTATATCGGCTGAAATTAATGAGGTTATACCCAAATGGATAGTTCGTTTACGCCCATTGAACAAATGCTAAAATTTCGCGCCAGCCGCTACGAAGAGTTCCCTTATCAGGAAGTGCTTCTGACTCGCCTCTGTATGCACATGCAGGGCAAGTTGCTGGAAAACCGCAATAAGATGCTGAAAGCTCAAGGGATTAACGAGACATTGTTTATGGCGTTGATTACGCTGGAGTCTCAGGAAAACCACAGTATTCAGCCTTCTGAACTGAGTTGCGCGCTTGGCTCGTCACGCACTAACGCTACCCGCATTGCGGATGAGTTAGAAAAACGTGGCTGGATCGAACGTCGTGAAAGCGATAACGATCGCCGCTGTCTGCATCTGCAATTGACCGAGAAAGGCCATGCTTTTTTGCAAGAGGTGTTACCGCCTCAGCATAACTGCCTGCATCAGCTCTGGTCGTCTCTTAGCACCACCGAAAAAGATCAGCTTGAGCAAATTACCCGTAAACTTCTGACCCGTCTTGATCAGATGGAGCAGGATGGCGCGGTGTTAGAAGCGCTGCGCTAACGCGCTGACTCGCTCAGAAATCCAGATTTATAAATGAAAAAACCGACAGGCCAGCACGCATACTGCTGGCCTGTCTGATAAACAGGTCGGCTCAGCCGATGTGAAAAAAATAAGATCGTGGAGAACAACATGAGCGCAAATGCGGAGACTCAAACCCCGCAGCAACCGGTCAAGAAGAATGGCAAACGTAAAAGTATGCTACTCCTTCTGACCTTGCTCTTTATTATCATTGCCGTGGCATATGGGATTTATTGGTTTTTAGTACTTCGTCATGTCGAAGAGACAGACGATGCGTACGTGGCAGGGAACCAGGTTCAAATCATGGCTCAGGTATCAGGCAGCGTGACGAAAGTCTGGGCTGATAACACTGACTTTGTAAAACAAGGCGATGTGCTGGTCACCCTCGACCAGACAGACGCAAAGCAGGCATTTGAAAAAGCCAAAACTGCGCTGGCTTCCAGCGTGCGTCAGACGCACCAGTTGATGATCAACAGCAAGCAGTTACAGGCAAGCATTGAAGTGCAGAAAACCGCACTGGCGCAGGCACAAAGCGACTTTAATCGCCGAGTCCCGCTGGGCAATGCCAACCTGATTGGCCGTGAAGAGCTGCAACACGCTCGTGATGCCGTCGCCAGCGCTCAGGCCCAGCTTGATGTCGCGATCCAACAATATAATGCTAACCAGGCGATGATTCTGGGTAGCAAGCTGGAAGATCAACCCGCTGTGCAACAGGCTGCCACCGAAGTGCGCAATGCCTGGCTGGCGCTGGAACGTACCAGAATTGTCAGCCCAATGACCGGTTATGTATCCCGTCGCGCCGTACAGCCTGGTGCACAAATTAGCCCAACCACGCCGCTGATGGCGGTTGTTCCGGCCACTAACCTGTGGGTAGATGCCAACTTCAAAGAAACACAGCTTGCGCACATGCGTATCGGCCAACCGGCGACCGTTATCAGCGATATTTACGGCGATGACGTAAAATATACCGGTAAAGTTGTCGGTCTCGATATGGGTACGGGCAGCGCCTTCTCCCTGCTGCCAGCGCAGAACGCAACCGGCAACTGGATCAAAGTCGTCCAGCGTCTGCCGGTACGTATCGAACTGGATGCGCAGCAACTGGCACAGCATCCATTACGTATTGGTTTGTCTACGCTGGTTACGGTAGATACCTCAAATCGTGACGGACAAATTCTGGCAAGCCAGGTTCGTACCACGCCGGTATCAGAAAGTAATGCACGTGAAATCAACCTTGCTCCGGTCAATAAGATGATCGAAGAGATCGTGCGGGCCAACGCGGGCTAATTCAAAGGTGCGTGTGATGCAACAGCAAAAACCGCTGGAAGGCGCGCAGCTCGTCATTATGACGATCGCGCTGTCCCTGGCGACATTCATGCAGGTGCTGGACTCCACCATTGCTAACGTGGCGATCCCCACTATCGCCGGGAACCTCGGCTCTTCACTGAGCCAGGGAACCTGGGTGATCACCTCATTCGGGGTGGCGAACGCTATCTCTATTCCGATCACCGGCTGGCTGGCAAAACGCTTTGGCGAAGTAAGACTCTTTATGTGGTCAACTATCGCCTTCGTCATTGCGTCATGGGCATGCGGGATGTCCACCAGCCTGAACATGCTGATTTTCTTCCGCGTAATCCAGGGTATTGTCGCCGGTCCATTAATTCCGCTGTCACAGAGCCTGTTGCTGAATAACTATCCACCCGCTAAGCGTTCCATCGCCCTCGCGCTATGGTCGATGACGGTGATTGTTGCCCCGATATGTGGTCCTATTCTTGGGGGCTATATCAGCGACAACTATCACTGGGGCTGGATATTTTTTATCAACGTGCCAATCGGGGCTGTGGTGGTATTGATGACACTGCAAACCCTGCGCGGTCGGGAAACCAAAACCGAGCAGCGGCGCATTGACGCCATTGGTCTGGCACTGCTGGTCATCGGTATCGGCAGTTTGCAGATTATGCTCGACCGCGGCAAAGAGCTGGACTGGTTCGCCTCGCAGGAGATTATCATCCTGACGGTGGTCGCCGTTGTCGCTATCAGCTTCCTGATCGTCTGGGAGCTTACCGACGAGCACCCCATTGTCGATCTCTCGCTGTTTAAGTCGCGCAACTTTACCATCGGCTGTCTGTGTATCAGTCTGGCCTATATGCTCTACTTCGGCGCAATCGTACTGCTGCCGCAGCTGTTGCAGGAGGTATACGGCTATACGGCAACCTGGGCTGGTCTGGCGTCAGCGCCGGTTGGGGTGATTCCGGTGATCCTGTCTCCGATTATCGGCCGCTTCGCGCATAAGCTGGATATGCGTCGGCTGGTAACGTTCAGTTTTATTATGTACGCCGTCTGTTTCTACTGGCGTGCGTGGACGTTCGAGCCGGGTATGGACTTTGGCGCATCGGCCTGGCCGCAGTTTATTCAGGGGTTCGCGGTAGCCTGCTTCTTTATGCCGCTAACCACTATTACGCTGTCCGGCTTGCCGCCCGAGCGTCTGGCGGCGGCATCCAGCTTGTCGAACTTTACGCGAACGCTGGCAGGTTCCATTGGCACATCGATTACGACGACAATGTGGACAAACCGCGAGTCGCTGCATCATGCGCAGCTAACGGAATCTGTTAACCCCTACAACCCAAATGCACAGGCTATGTACGATAAGCTGCAGGATTTAGGGATGACGCACCAGCAGGCTTCAGGTTGGATAGCTCAGCAGATCACCAATCAGGGGCTGATTATTTCCGCTAACGAAATCTTCTGGATGTCGGCGGGGATCTTCCTGGTCCTGCTTGGCCTGGTGTGGTTCGCCAAACCGCCCTTCGGTGCGGGCGGCGGCGGCGGTGGCGCACACTAACTATCTGATAAAAGGGATCTGCGGATCCCTTTTTTATTAGACCTACAATCAGAAGTAATATTTGAATCTCAGACGCCCGCCGTAACGCGCATCTTCGCTGTTATCACCATTATTCGGATTGGCCTCTACCCATGAAGCATAGGCACCGAGGTAGATGTTAAAGTTTTTCATATCCATCACATTGGGGAATAAATATGAGGCATGAATAGTGTGAATGTCATAATTGCCGGGATCGGTGATCCAGCAATCGTCCTCACAAACGGCATCGATATTGGTAGCATTGAAGGCTTCGATTTTGTTATGCGCATAGATATAACCCAGTTCAAATCGATGCCACAACGCATTCACCCCAGCGGTAAAATCTGTCTCATCGGTCGCATCCATATAGGCGGTATTCAGGTTAATCACTGCGCCATCTTCCGGGTCCGTTTTTTGACCATTCCAGGTCATGGTAAAACCATAGCCCGTACGATCTGACTGATCGATCCACGTCCCATTTTGGTAATAACCGTAGGCGTTGTTAACGACGTTACTTTCCATCGCTATCGCCGTTGAAAAACGCCCATTTTGCCAGGCGATAACCGGACGGACGTAAGCCACGTTTTTATCGTTGGTTAAATCCATTCCGTGGTACTGCTTCTCGGTATATAACGTACTGCCATTTTCCAGCAATGTGTTAACTTCGAAATACCAGTTGTCGATGGTTTTGCTCAGCAGGAAGTTACCCCCGCTGTCGCTACGTCCCCGTCCTTCTTTCATCATATAGATATAGCCGTAACCGTCACTGTAGAGATCGTTCGCTGTATTCCCCGAATATTCAACAAACGTATCCTGATTCAGCGGGAACATATCGTAGGCTTCAAAACGACCAACCTTAATTTTCCAGTCATTCTCATGACCAAAGAAGAAAACGGCATCATCGAGGTTCATTTTTCCGGTCAGGTCCGCCAGAGGCTGTACCGAGAACCCTGCAAAATTACCGTTGTCCCGCCGCTGGTAGCCATCAAAGCCCAGCAACAGGCGTCCGTTAATATCCCAGCGTTCATTGGTTCCTGGTGCCCAATCTTTATTCGCTGACGTTCTCGTCGATGTCAGGCTACCGGAACGGCTTGCCGCATCCATATTAAATTCGACATCGCCATAGAACTTAATATCGCTGAAGCCAGATAATGTCAGCTTAGGCGGAGTTTCACCTGCTGCAATCGGCTCGGCAGACTGGACATTCACCGTCGGCGTAGCGGCGACCTGCTGCTGCTTCAGCGAGCGAATTTGCGCCTCAGCATCGGATGCCCGTTTTTCGGCATTAACAACACGTTGCTCCAGTTCAGCCAGACGCTGCTCAATAGTGATATTATTTGCTGCCCAAAGGTTATGAGAAAAGCAAGCACCGATCATCAGCGCCAAATATTTAGCCTTCATTTTCATCCCTAAAGTTTAATGTATACCAGATAAGATTTGATAAAAACCCTATCTACCGGCTATTAAAAGAGTCTTGTTATTACCCGGATATCTGGCGCATTCCATTATGTTTTTCTATTAATCATTTATGTTTTTTAGTTTATGTGATCAATACACTCTGGCATCGTTAATTATCCACCGCTTTCTGCTTGCCAGATCACATTTTATTATTTAACAGGTCAGGCATCATTTAAATTAAAATATATTCTCGCCGCAAATACAATAAACACACATTATATTAAGCAATAAAAAACCCCGGACATAAACCGGGGTTAATTTAAATACTGGAACAGCTAATCAATAAGACTAAATATGCAGTTCCTGCAGTTTCTCTTTCGGTAGCGCCAGCTCTTCATTGCTGTTCACGCGTACATCACGCTCCAGAATATGACGCGCGATATCCTGTGCTTCGCTAAGAGAGTGCATCTGATACGTACCGCACTGGTAAACGTTCAGCTCCGGGATCTGGTTCTGATCCTGTACTTTCAGCACGTCCGCCATTGCCGCTTTCCACGCGTCGGCTACGCGCTGTTCGTCCGGCGTACCAATCAGGCTCATGTAGAAGCCGGTACGGCATCCCATCGGAGAGATATCGATAATCTCAACGCCGTTACCGTTAAGGTGGTTACGCATAAAACCTGCAAACAGGTGTTCCAGCGTATGGATACCTTTCTCAGGCATCACTTCTTTGTTCGGAATGCAGAAACGCAGATCAAACACGGTGATTGCGTCGCCATGCGGGGTGTTCATCGTTTTTGCAACCCGGACCGCGGGAGCTTCCATCCGGGTGTGATCGACAGTAAAACTATCTAACAACGGCATTTAGCCACCTCCGATAAATTTTTTAAAAATAATCTGAACTCTTTGTTCCGGGGCGAGTCTGAGTATATGAAAGACGCGCATTTGTTATCATCATCCCTGTTTTCAGAGATGAAATTTTGGCCACTCCCGGGTGGCCTTTTTCTTTTGTATCAAGCGTGCTTTTCCAGCCACACGCTAAACGGCTCAGTATCAGCCGCTTCGATCTCCTGCTGACGACGCTTTGAAGCCTCGGTTTCAGCAATAAATTCAGCTTCCTGCACTATTTCTAACGACTCTTCACGCAGCAGATTTCGGTAAGCCTCACCCAGCGCTTTGCCCGTGCCGCCAATGCCTTCATCAATCATAGACCGTAGGATCCGGGCAGAGAAAGTCAGTTCAGGATTGTCAAAACAGGCAACCAGTTCATCACAGACCTTCTGATACTCCTCTCCCCCATCGATGCTGTCCAGCGTTTGTGCCACGCGTTTCAGATCGCGGAACAAATCTTTCCCAACCTTCGGCAGCGGGAACTGGGCTGTTTCACAGCCAATACCTAACGTCAGCCCAGGCTTACGCCCTTCGAGAATCACGCGATTCCAGTTTTTACGCGTACACAGCAATTCATCGCTGCTCATTTCCGGGGCATCAGCCAGCGCACACCAGACCATAAACAGATCGAGGAAGCGCACCTGCTGCTCGTCCACGCCGATAGGCGAGAACGGGTTGATATCCAGCGAGCGTACTTCGATGTACTCGATACCGCCACGCAGAAGCGCATCTGATGGCGTTTCTCCACGACGAGTGACGCGTTTCGGGCGAATAGGCGCATACAGCTCATTTTCAATCTGCAGAACGTTGCTGTTGATTTGCAGACGCTTACCGTCTTTCTCCAGACCGATCGCCGCGTACTCCTCGGAAGGCGTCTTAATCGCGCGCTTTAATCCTGCCACATACTCATGCAAATCGTTAAACGTAATTCCGAGATTGCTTTGCGACTTATTGGTATAGCCCAAATCACTCAGACGCAGCGACGTTGCGTACGGCAGGTAATACATCCCACAGTCGGTTTTTTCAAACGGCAGAGTTGTTGGTTTTCCTTGCAGGAATGAGGAACAAATGGCCGGGGAGGCACCAAACAAATACGGGATCACCCAACCAAAACGGTAGTAGTTGCGGATCAGACGGAAGTAGCCCGCGGAGATTTTCTCTTTTGCATCCTCACCTTCGGTTACACCGCATTTCGCCTGCCAGAAAGCCATAGGCAGCGAGAAATTGTAGTGTACGCCCGAGATTGTCTGCATCAACGCGCCATAACGGTTTTTGAGGCCTTCACGGTACAGCGTCTTCAGGCGACCGGTATTCGACGTACCATACTGTGCCAGTTCGATATCCTGACCTTCGGCAATATAGCAAGGCATGCTCAACGGCCACATACGCTCGTCGCCAAGGTTTCTGGCGGTATAACGATGTAAGTCGCGCATGAACGTGAGCATTTTCTCAATGTCGTCACCGGGAGGAGTAATGAACTCCAGCAATGCTTCGGCAAAGTCAGTGGTTATCCACTTATGCGTTAGCGCTGAGCCTAACACCTCAGGATGGCCTGTCGTTGCTAATGACCCATCTGCATTAACACGCAGCGTTTCGCGCTCCAGACCACGTTGAATCCCCTTTAACGCCTGAGGATGGTTTTCCAGCCAGGCCAGCGCCTGTGATACGTCCGGGATCAAATTGACCTCCCGCCTGTCAAAATCGTTTTAATTAGCATAATGGTATTGGTTACCCTGAAGGCTATCCCACAACACAATTAGTGCCACCACATAATGCCTTGTGTCGTAACCGCTGCGACAACAACATAGCGCAGCGCCTTGCCAAGGCATAAGAAAAAGAGAACTGGGCCCCACGAGATGCGCATCCACCCGGCTAACAGGCACAGCAAATCCCCCACAACCGGCATCCAGCTTAATAATAGTGTGACAGCGCCATAGCGCCGCAGCCAGCCTGTGGCTTTTTCTTGCCAGCGCGATGTTTTACGCAATGGAAAGAAACGCCCAAGGATAACGTTAGTTAACCCTCCAAGGCTATTACCCATTGTTGCTGTTAAGACTAAGACCCAGGGATGACTGACCCCGGAAACCAACAAAGCAACCAGAACAACTTCAGAATTGCCGGGTAATAGCGTGGCACTGAGAAAACTGCTGGCAAACAGTGACAGGAGCGACAGTCCATCACTCACAATAACCGGACATCCACGGCATCCATTCCCGCGGCATGCGCCGCCTGTATTCCAAAATCGGCATCTTCAAACACGACGCAACGAGCCGGAACAACCCCCATACGTTCGGCACAAAGCAAAAACGTATCAGGAGCCGGTTTATGGTGTTGTACGTGATCGGCTGCGACTACAGCATCAAAATAGCGACGCAGACCAAGGTGAGCGAGCAGCGCTTCTGCAATTGCGCTTTCACTACCCGTACCTACCGACATAGGACGACGACCATGCCAGGCTTTCACGACATCAACCAACGGCAAAGGCTGGACGCTATCCAGCAGCATGCTTCTCACCTTGTCAGTTTTTTCACGTGCCAGTGCATGAGGATCAAGATCGGCATGGTTTAATTCAATTACCGATTGCGCAATACGCCACGTTGGGGAACCATTGAGAGCGACCATGGCATGTTCATCAAACCGTAGTCCATAATGCCCCAATACCTCATGCCACGCCTTACGATGCGTAGGCTCGGTATCCAGGATGGTACCATCCATATCAAAAATCAAACCCGCATAACGTTCGTACATCGTCTTCTCACAAGCCGAGTGACCAGACGTTATTTTATCGTAATTGATTGATTTTGTCGCTGACAGCGAATTGAGGGGTGTTCAGAGAGTATGTGGAAATGATTTAGAGGGAGGGAGAAGATGGTGCATCCGGGAGGATTCGAACCTCCGACCGCTCGGTTCGTAGCCGAGTACTCTATCCAGCTGAGCTACGGATGCATCGGGAATTGCTGATTACTACTGATACTGCGAAGAAGATGGTGCATCCGGGAGGATTACTCGGCTGCGCCTCGCCCTGCGGGCCATTGCTGAAGCAACGTTATCCTCCCTGGTGCTCGCGATTATCTCGCAGACCATGAAACAACAGTTTTGCTGTTATCTCGGAGAATATGGTGCATCCGGGAGGATTCGAACCTCCGACCGCTCGGTTCGTAGCCGAGTACTCTATCCAGCTGAGCTACGGATGCATCGGAAAACTTGCTTTACTGCCGATATTGATATCGTGATAAGCGATACCAAGTAAGAGATGGTGCATCCGGGAGGATTACTCGGCTGCGCCTCGCCCTGCGGGCCGTTGCTAAAGCAACGTTATCCTCCCTGGTGCTCGCGATTATCTCGCAGACCATGAAACAACAGTTTGCTGTTGCCTCGGAGAAGATGGTGCATCCGGGAGGATTCGAACCTCCGACCGCTCGGTTCGTAGCCGAGTACTCTATCCAGCTGAGCTACGGATGCATCAGGGAAACTTACTTTACTGCAGATTTGATGTCGCTGCTAAAGCGCTATCAAGTAATATGGTGCATCCGGGAGGATTCGAACCTCCGACCGCTCGGTTCGTAGCCGAGTACTCTATCCAGCTGAGCTACGGATGCAAATGGCGGTGAGGCGGGGATTCGAACCCCGGATGCAGCTTTTGACCGCATACTCCCTTAGCAGGGGAGCGCCTTCAGCCTCTCGGCCACCTCACCAACACGCCTCTTGCGAGTGCTTCGAAGAACTTGTTTCTGCTCATCGTCGCTGCGTGGCGCACATATTACTTTCTGGGACTTATAAGTCAAACAATTTTTCCAGAGCTTTTATCGTTTGCACATTTCACGCGCAATTAGTCTGCAAAAACGGCAAAAAGAGTGTTTTATCAACAGATAAATTGGCAATTTCCTGAAGGAGTGAACAAACGGAAACTTCGCAGGAAAAGGCATTACGCGCAGTGGAATCGAAAAAATGGGGAAGACGAAGAAGAAAAGAGAAGAAAAAGAGTAACTCAATCAGGTTGCGCCTCACCAGAAAGGTGAGACGCGAAAACCTTAGTAACTGGACTGCTGGGATTTTTCAGCCTGGATACGCTGGTAGATCTCTTCACGATGGACAGAAACTTCTTTCGGGGCGTTTACGCCAATGCGCACCTGGTTGCCCTTCACCCCTAAAACTGTCACGGTGACCTCATCGCCTATCATGAGGGTCTCACCAACTCGACGAGTCAGAATCAGCATTCTTTGCTCCTTGAAAGATTAAAAGAGTCGGGTCTCTCTGTATCCCGGCATTATCCATCATATAACGCCAAAAAGTAAGCGATGACAAACACCTAAGTGTAAGCAGTCACGGCATCACATTCTGTTAAACCTAAGTTTAGCCGATATACACAACTTCAACCTGACTTTATCGTTGTCGATAGCGTTGATTCAAACGCTGCGGATTGAAGTCCGCAGCGTCGACTTACGCTTATAATTATTACAGTTTTGCGCTGACCCAGCCTTTCACACTGGCTAACGCTGCAGGCAGAGCCGCTGCATCCGTACCACCGGCTTGCGCCATGTCCGGACGACCGCCACCCTTACCGCCGACCTGCTGAGCGACCATTCCAACCAGTTCCCCTGCTTTCACGCGATCTGTCACGTCCTTAGACACACCCGCAATCAGAGAAACCTTACCTTCCACTACCGTTGCCAGAACGATAACGGTAGACCCCAGTTGATTTTTCAGATCATCAACCATGGTACGCAACATTTTCGGCTCAACGTCCGCGAGTTCGCTGACCAGCAGCTTCACGCCGTTGATATCAACCGCTTTGCTGGAAAGATTTGCACTCTCCTGCGCCGCAGCCTGTTCCTTCAATTGCTGCAATTCTTTTTCCAGTTGACGAGTACGCTCCAGCACGGAACGAACTTTGTCACCGATATTCTGGCTATCGCCTTTCAGCAACTGCGCAACATCGCTTAAGCGATCGCTCTCAGCATGCACGGTTTGGATAGCACCTTCACCGGTTACGGCTTCAATACGACGAACGCCTGCCGCAGTACCTGACTCGGACACAATGCGGAACAGACCGATATCACCCGTACGGCTGGCGTGAGTACCGCCACACAGTTCGGTAGAGAAATCACCCATGCTCAGAACGCGCACATGGTCGTCATATTTCTCGCCAAACAGTGCCATTGCGCCTTTGGCTTTTGCCGCTTCGAGATCCATGATGTTCGTTTCAATCGGCAAGTTGCGACGGATTTGCGCGTTCACCAGATCTTCAACGGCACGGATTTCAGCAGGCTTCATTGCTTCGGTATGAGAGAAGTCGAAGCGCAGCAGTTTATCGTTAACCAACGAGCCTTTCTGTGCCACATGTGTGCCCAGAACCTGGCGCAGCGCTGCGTGCATCAGGTGCGTTGCGGAGTGGTTCAAACGAATACGCGCACGACGGGCTTCATCCACATCAGCCTGTACCGCATCACCAATTTTCAGAGAACCCGCAGACAGCTTGCCAATGTGACCAATGGCCTGGCCATATTTCTGCGTGTCGCTAACGGCAAACGCGAAGCCTGCGCCTTTCAGTTCACCCTTGTCGCCAACCTGACCACCAGATTCCGCATAGAACGGCGTCTGATCCAGTACGACAACGGCATCCTGACCTGCGTTAATTGCGTCTGCCGCTTTACCATCAACAAACAGCGCGGTCACTTTGCCGTTCAGTTCCAGGTGCTCGTAGCCTTTAAATTCAGAGGCGCCATCAACGCGAATCATTGCATTGTAGTCTGCGCCAAAACCGCTGGCTTCACGCGCACGACGGCGCTGTTCTTCCATTGCAGCTTCAAAGCCCGCTTCATCAACCTTAATGTTACGCTCGCGGCAAACGTCTGCCGTCAGGTCAACCGGGAAACCGTAGGTGTCATACAGACGGAATGCGGTTTCGCCATCCAGCGTATCGCCAGACAGTTTTGCCAGTTCTTCGTCCAGCAGCGCCAGACCACGCTCCAGAGTACGCGCAAACTGCTCTTCTTCGGTTTTCAGAACCTGTTCAACCATAGCCTGCTGACGCTTCAGTTCTTCACCTGCAGAGCCCATGACGTCCACCAACGGACCAACCAGCTTGTAGAAGAAGGTATCCTTCGCGCCCAGCATGTTGCCATGACGTACCGCGCGACGAATGATACGGCGCAACACATAGCCACGGTTTTCATTCGACGGCACAACGCCATCGGCAATCAGGAATGCACAGGAACGGATATGGTCGGCGATAACGCGCAGAGACTTGTTGCTCAGATCGGTTGCGCCAGTGACTTTCGCCACGGATTCGATCAGTGAGCGGAACAGGTCGATTTCATAGTTGGAGTTAACGTGTTGCAGCACGGCCGCAATACGCTCCAGACCCATACCGGTATCCACGGACGGTTTCGGCAGCGGTTCCATGGTGCCGTCAGCCTGACGGTTGAACTGCATGAAGACGATGTTCCAGATCTCAATGTAGCGATCCCCATCTTCTTCTGCGCTTCCCGGAGGTCCACCCCAGATATGGTCGCCGTGGTCGTAGAAAATTTCGGTACATGGACCGCAAGGACCGGTATCACCCATCTGCCAGAAGTTGTCTGAAGCATAAGCCGCACCTTTGTTATCACCGATACGGATGATACGTTCGCGCGGAATACCGACTTCTTTTTCCCAGATTTCATAGGCTTCATCGTCAGTTTCATAGACGGTTACCCACAGACGCTCTTTTGGCAGGGCAAACCAGTTTTCACCGGTCAGCAGTTCCCATGCATATTGAATAGCGTCGTGTTTGAAGTAATCGCCGAAGCTGAAGTTGCCCAGCATTTCGAAGAAAGTGTGGTGACGTGCAGTGTAACCGACGTTTTCCAGGTCATTGTGCTTACCGCCCGCACGTACACAACGCTGCGAGGTGGTTGCGCGGGAATAATTACGCTTGTCGAGGCCAAGGAAAACATCCTTGAACTGGTTCATCCCGGCGTTGGTAAACAACAAAGTAGGGTCATTGTTCGGTACCAGGGAGCTGCTGGCAACTACCTGGTGTCCTTTACTATGGAAAAAATCGAGAAACGCCTGACGGATCTCAGCGGTGCTCTTGCTCATAATTATCCTGAAGAAATCAAGCTAACGAAATGTCATTACCAGCATCGGCATGCAAACTGCGCCTCTGGCAATCGAAAAGTGGGAATAAGATAAGTTTTCTTTACTGGGAAGTAAAATCCCGTATGCGGTCAATCGTCAAAATTTCGCCATATTGCCTGAATATCTTCCATCAGATAGCCGCGATAGAGCAAAAAACGCTGGACCTTTACTTTATCTGAAAAATCGACAGGTAAAGGTTCACCGTACTTCCGAATGGCCTGCTCGCGTGTAAGCACTGCCCAGTCAATTTCGCACTCACGCATGGCCCGCTCGATAGCTTCACGTGCGATCCCTTTTTGGTTTAATTCCTGGCGCACTCGGGCTGGTCCATAACCTTTGCGGCTACGGCTGGCGATAAACTGCTGCACGAAACGATCATCATCCAGATAACGACTTTCAATACACCAGGCGATGACCTTGTCGTAATCCTCCGGCGTGGCATCAATTTCTTCTGGTCCATTTTTCCCCATCACCGGAGCGGCCAGCTTGCGCCGCAGTTCCTGCTCGCTGTGGTCGCGCATCGCCAGAATGCGTACGGCGCGGTCAAGCAGTCGGGAATAAGCGGAACGGCGGGAAGTTGCTTCTGTCATAGTAAGCCTTCAGAAATGAAAAAGGGCTGCATGATATGCAGCCCTTTACTATATGTGATTCACAACATGCGATTCAAAACAGATTATCAGAAATCTTCGTTCGTTTCTTTTACGTCTTCGCCGCTGTCATCAACGGAGAAATCAGGCGTTGAATCCTGGTTATTGAGCAGTAACTCACGTAATTTCTTCTCAATTTCTTTCGCAGTTGCCGGGTTTTCTTTCAGCCAGTTGGTCGCATTTGCTTTACCCTGACCGATTTTCTCACCGTTGTAGCTGTACCATGCACCGGCTTTTTCAATCAGCTTCTCTTTCACGCCCAGGTCAACCAGTTCGCCGTAGAAGTTGATGCCTTCACCGTAAAGGATCTGGAATTCAGCCTGTTTGAACGGTGCTGCAATTTTGTTTTTCACAACCTTAACGCGGGTTTCGCTGCCGACCACATTGTCGCCTTCTTTCACCGCGCCAATACGACGGATATCCAGACGAACAGACGCATAGAATTTCAGGGCGTTACCACCGGTGGTGGTTTCCGGGTTACCAAACATAACGCCAATCTTCATACGGATCTGGTTGATGAAAATCAGCAGCGTGTTGGACTGCTTCAGGTTACCGGCCAGCTTACGCATCGCCTGGCTCATCATACGCGCCGCAAGGCCCATGTGAGAGTCGCCAATCTCGCCTTCGATTTCTGCCTTCGGCGTCAATGCGGCAACGGAGTCGACAACGATAACGTCAACCGCACCGGAGCGCGCCAGCGCATCACAGATTTCCAGCGCTTGTTCACCGGTATCCGGCTGAGAACACAGCAGGTTGTCGATATCAACGCCAAGCTTACGTGCATAGACCGGATCCAGCGCGTGTTCCGCATCGATAAATGCACAGGTTTTACCTTCACGCTGTGCAGCGGCAATAACCTGCAGGGTCAGCGTTGTTTTACCGGAGGATTCAGGCCCGTAGATTTCGACGATACGGCCCATTGGCAAACCGCCCGCGCCCAATGCGATATCCAGAGAAAGCGAACCGGTGGAGATAGTTTCCACATCCATGGAACGGTCTTCACCCAGGCGCATGATGGAGCCTTTACCGAATTGCTTTTCGATCTGACCCAGCGCTGCAGCCAACGCTTTCTGTTTGTTTTCGTCGATAGCCATTAATTACTCCTGTCATGCCGCTTTCGGGTTAAACCGCGAAACGTGATAGATAATGTTCTGTTGAGGCAATTATACTGTATGCTCATACAGTATCAAGTATTTTGTAGAAATTGTTGCCACAGGGTTTGTAACGCGTAGACGGTCGCCTGTCGACGTACCGCGTCGCGATCGCCGCTGAAGCATTCCCGACGCGTAATCCCCTCGCCGCTCGCGCTGGCAAAGGCGAACCATACGGTACCTACGGGCTTTTCTTCACTGCCGCCATCCGGCCCGGCAATACCGCTGATCGAAACTGCGAAATGCGCGCGGGCAGCTTTTAGCGCGCCAATCGCCATCTCCACCACTACAGGCTCGCTCACCGCCCCATGCTGGGCCAGCGTCTCTTCGCGCACGCCTATCATCTGTGCTTTGGCTTCGTTGCTGTAGGTCACAAACCCGCGTTCAAACCAGGCGGAGCTTCCGGCAATATCCGTAATCGCTTTGGCCACCCAGCCGCCGGTGCAGGACTCCGCCGTCGTAACGGTCGCCCCACGCGCTTTCAGCGCCAGGCCAACCTGCTCACTTAACTGCATCAGTTCACTGTCGGTCATTTCAGCCTCTGTCAGTTAAAAAATATGCCGGACAAGATAGCACTTTCATAACCAATGTGGGGATGGAGAGAACGTTTTACGAGGGGGATTCCAAAAATTGCTCCGTTGCATTAATAAGACCTGCCGGATGACAATGTCAGGGCATCTTATCCGGCCTACAAGAGATTTCTTCCTGTAGGCCGGTGGAGCGATTACTGCACGCGCGCCAGCGCGACCGCCTGACCCAACTGCCACACGGCCATCGCGTAGTGGGTACTGTGGTTGTAGCGGGTGATGGTGTAGAAGTTCGGCAGCCCATACCAGTATTGATAGCCGGTACCAATATCCAGGCGCAGCAGGCTGGCCTGCTGATGATTACCCAACGACTGCTGTGGCGTCAGACCCGCCGCAGCAAGCTGAGAAATGCTGTACTGGGTTTTAAAGCCGTTCGCCAGCCCAGGTGCCTGACCATTTGCCGGCACCGCGACCGTATCGCCTTTCACCCAGCCGTGGCCCTTGAAGTAATTCGCCACGCTACCAATGGCATCAACCGGATCCCACAGGTTAATGTGGCCATCACCATTAAAATCAACGGCATATTGCTTATAGGAAGACGGCATAAACTGGCCGTAGCCCATCGCGCCGGCGAAAGAACCTTTCAAATCGAGCGGATCGTCGCTTTCATCTCGCGCCATCAGCAGGAAGGTTTCCAGTTCACCAGAGAAGTATTCCGCACGACGAGGATAGTTAAACGACAGCGTCGCCAGAGCATCCAGAATCCGCGTTTTACCCATCACGCGGCCCCAACGCGTTTCAACGCCGATAATGCCAACGATAATTTCCGGCGGAACACCATAGACCTGCCACGCACGGTTCAGCGCATCTTCATATTGATTCCAGAAGGTCACACCATTTTGCACGTTGTCAGGCGTGATGAACTGTTTGCGGTAGCGCAGCCATGCGCCGTTAGGACCGGCTGGCGGTTGAGTCGTCGGTGCCTGGCGGTCCATCAAACGCAATACCGAGTCCAGACGCTTGGCCTGCGACAAGATCTCCTGCAGCTGCTGGCGGTCAAAGCCGTGCTTGTTCACCATTTTTTCGATGAACTGCTGCGCGTTCGGATTATTGGCAAAATCACCGCCCGTTTGCATGACGTTGTGCTGTGGCTCAAGCAGGAAGCCGCCGGATGGCGCACCCGTAGTCGTTTGAGTCTCTGAAGGTTTAGGTTTGCTGCTACAGGCAGCGAGCAGTACGAAAAGGGGGAGTAACGCTACATAACGACGCTTGAACATGAGACATCCATTAAACAAATTCAGCCTGGGAGAAGTATGGTAAAGCATCCTCCGCCATACAAGGAAGCGGTAGTCGCTCTCCTTCACAGAATTTACATCCCCTTTCATCTCTGACCTTCACATTTGCGAGCTCTCACGCAATAACTTTCAAATTAAAATATTTATCTTTCATTTTGAGATCAAAATAACACTTTTATATCTTTCAATCTGATTAAAATTAGCCACCGTTTGGCAAGATAACTAAAATCCCTACAGGAGAGAATAATGATCGACACCATCACACTCGGTGCTGAGTGGTTTATCGGGCTGTTCCAGAAAGGCGGAGAAGTGTTTACCGGTATGGTGACCGGTATTCTTCCCCTGCTGATTAGCCTGCTGGTCATCATGAATGCGCTGATTAACTTTATCGGCCAGCAGCGTATTGAACGTTTTGCTCAGCGCTGCGCTGGAAATCCACTGTCCCGCTATTTGCTGCTGCCGTGCATCGGCACATTTGTATTTTGTAACCCGATGACGCTGAGTCTGGGTCGCTTTATGCCAGAAAAATACAAGCCTAGCTACTACGCCGCCGCCTCTTACAGTTGCCATTCAATGAACGGCTTATTCCCGCACATCAACCCCGGCGAACTGTTTGTCTATCTGGGGATCGCCAGCGGCCTGACCACGCTGGGGCTTCCGCTTGGCCCACTGGCGGTGAGCTACCTGCTGGTCGGTTTGGTGACTAACTTCTTCCGCGGCTGGGTGACCGATTTCACCACCACTATCTTCGAGAAAAAAATGGGCATTCAACTTGAACAGAAGGTGCATCTGGCGGGAGCAACATCATGACACGTATTCGTATTGAAAAAGGCACCGGCGGCTGGGGTGGCCCCCTTGAACTGGATGCCATTCCGGGCAAGAAAATTGTCTATATCACCGCAGGAACTCGCCCCGCAATAGTCGACAGGATAGCAAGCCTGACCGGTTGGCAGGCAGTTGATGGCTTCAAAGAGGGCGAGCCACCGGAGAACGAAATTGGTGTGGCGATCATCGACTGCGGCGGCACGCTGCGCTGTGGGATCTATCCCAAACGCCGTATACCGACGGTGAATATTCACGCTACGGGTAAATCCGGCCCGCTGGCTCAGTACATTGTCGAAGATATCTATGTCTCTGGCGTGAAAGAAGAAAACATCACGATTGTCGGCGAGGCATCCGCTGCGCCGCAACCTGCAAGCAGCACTATCGGTCGCGATTACGACACCAGTAAAAAGATTACCGAACAAAGCGACGGCCTGTTGGCAAAAGTGGGAATGGGCATGGGTTCAGCCGTTGCGGTTCTGTTCCAGTCCGGACGTGACACCATCGATACCGTACTGAAAACTATTCTGCCATTTATGGCGTTCGTCTCGGCACTGATCGGCATCATTATGGCTTCGGGTCTGGGAGACTGGATTGCCCATGGACTCGCGCCGCTGGCCAGCCATCCGTTGGGACTGGTTACTCTGGCGCTGATCTGCTCTTTCCCGCTGCTGTCGCCTTTCCTCGGCCCCGGTGCGGTTATCGCCCAGGTTATCGGCGTGCTGATCGGTGTACAGATTGGTCTGGGGAACATTCCTCCGCATCTTGCACTACCTGCCCTGTTCGCCATTAACGCCCAGGCTGCATGTGACTTTATTCCGGTTGGGTTGTCGCTGGCCGAAGCGCGTCAGGACACTGTTCGCGTCGGCGTGCCATCCGTACTGGTGAGCCGTTTTCTGACCGGCGCGCCTACCGTTCTCATCGCCTGGTTTGTTTCTGGCTTTATTTACCAATAAGGGGCACTCAAAAATGACCGTAATTTATCAAACCACCATTACCCGTATCGGCCAGAGCGCCCCGGATGCACTGTGCGACCAGATGCTGATTACCTTTCGTGAAGGCGCGCCAGCGGATATCGAAGAGTTTTGTTTCATCCATTGCCACGGGGACCTGAACGGCTCTTTACAAGCAGGGATCCAGTTTGAACTGGGCCAGCACCACTACCCGGTCACCGCCGTTGGCAGCGTGGCGGAACAAAACTTACGTGAACTCGGGCATATCACCCTGCGCTTTGACGGGCAGAGCGAAGCGGAATTTCCCGGCACTGTACACGTTGCGGGCCCCGTCCCGGACGGTATCACCCCGGGCTGTATTTTGAAGTTTGTTGCTTAAGATTGAAGGAGATCAAAATGAATCAGGTTGCCGTTGTCATTGGTGGAGGCCAAACCCTGGGGGCATTCCTTTGCCGTGGGCTTGCGACAGAAGGATACCGCGTCGCGGTGGTGGATATTCAAAGCGATAAAGCTGCCAACGTCGCGCAAGAAATTAACGCCGAGTTTGGCGAAGGTACCGCGTACGGTTTTGGCGCAGATGCCACCAGCGAACAGAGCGTGCTGGCGCTGTCGCGCGGAGTGGATGAAATATTCGGTCGTGTCGATCTGCTGGTTTACAGTGCGGGTATCGCTAAAGCCGCGTTTATCAGCGACTTTCAGCTTGGGGATTTCGACCGCTCGCTACAGGTCAATCTGGTCGGCTACTTCCTCTGTGCTCGTGAATTTTCACGCCTGATGATCCGCGATGGCGTGCAGGGACGCATTATCCAGATCAACTCAAAATCAGGGAAAGTGGGCAGCAAACACAATTCAGGCTACAGCGCGGCAAAATTTGGTGGCGTGGGCTTAACTCAGTCGCTGGCGCTGGATCTGGCGGAGTACGGGATCACCGTACATTCGCTGATGCTCGGCAACCTACTGAAATCACCAATGTTTCAGTCGTTATTACCGCAATATGCGACCAAGCTGGGCCTTAAGCCAGATAAGGTGGAGCAGTACTACATTGATAAGGTTCCGCTTAAACGCGGCTGCGATTATCAGGACGTACTGAACATGCTGCTGTTTTACGCCAGTCCAAAAGCCTCTTACTGCACCGGGCAGTCCATCAACGTGACCGGCGGTCAGGTGATGTTTTAATGTTGAATTGCCGGATGGCGGCTGCGCTTATCCGGCAAAATCAAAGGAGTACATAATGGTTTCCGCACTGATTACCGTCGCCGCAATCGCCTGGTGCCTGCAACTGGCGCTTGGTGGCTGGCAAATATCCCGCTTTAACCGGGCGTTTGATCAACTCTGCCAGCAAGGTCGGGTTGGTGTTGGTCGCTCCGGTGGGCGTTTTAAACCGCGCGTGGTGGTAGCCATTGCGCTGGATGAGCAGCAACGGGTGACCGACACGTTATTTATGAAAGGTCTTACGGTATTCGCCCGACCAGGCAAAATTGCCACGATAATGGGCAAACATCTTGATGATTTACAGCCTGATGTGATCTTTCCCCATGATCCGTTATCACAGAATGCACTATCATTGGCGCTTAAACTGAAACATGGGTAATTTCGTTGTGAATGCTAATAGCTTGCGAAATTATCATTTTGCAACTTATTAAGTCAGGGTAATCACGCCTATGAAACCTCGTCAGCGTCAGGCTGCCATACTGGAGCATCTGCAAAAGCAGGGCAAATGCTCGGTTGAAGAACTGGCCCACTACTTTGACACGACCGGCACGACCATTCGCAAAGACCTGGTCATTCTGGAAAATGCCGGAACCGTCATTCGTACCTATGGCGGCGTGGTATTAAATAAAGACGAATCCGACCCGCCAATCGATCACAAAACGCTAATCAATACGCATAAAAAAGAGCAGATTGCCGAAGCCGCCGTCCGTTTTATACACGATGGCGACTCTATTATTCTGGATGCGGGTAGCACCGTACTGCAGATGGTGCCGATGCTCACGCGCTTTAGCAACATCACCGTCATGACCAACAGTCTGCACATTGTTAACGCCCTTTCGGAGCTGGACAACGAGCAAACTATCCTGATGCCCGGCGGGACCTTTCGCAAAAAATCTGCGTCATTTCACGGTCAGTTGGCAGAAAACGCCTTTGAGCAGTTCAGCTTTGATAAACTCTTCATGGGCACCGACGGCATTGACCTTAATGCCGGCGTGACCACCTTTAATGAGGTGTTTAGCGTCAGTAAAGCGATGTGCAATGCCGCTCGCGAAGTGATTCTGATGGCTGACTCGTCAAAATTTGGGCGCAAAAGCCCTAATGTTGTATGCAGTCTGGAAAGCGTCGACAAGCTGATTACCGATGCGGGCATAGACCCTGCGTTTCGTCAGGCGCTGGAAGCAAAAGGGATTGAAGTGATCATAACCGGAGAAACCAATGAGTGATGCACTACTGAACGCGGGCCGTCAGACGTTAATGCTGGAACTACAGGAAGCCAGCCGACTGCCAGAACGCCTGGGCGATGATTTTGTCCGCGCCGCCAATACGATTATCCACTGTGAAGGCAAAGTCATTGTCTCCGGTATTGGTAAATCAGGTCATATTGGCAAAAAAATTGCGGCGACCCTCGCCAGCACCGGCACGCCCGCCTTTTTTGTGCATCCGGCGGAAGCGCTGCACGGCGACTTAGGGATGATCGAAAGCCGTGATGTCATGCTGTTTATCTCCTACTCCGGCGGTGCGAAAGAGCTGGATCTCATCATCCCACGCCTGGAAGACAAATCCGTCGCACTGCTGGCAATGACCGGAAAACCGACCTCACCGTTGGGTCTGGCAGCCAAAGCCGTGCTGGATATTTCCGTTGAGCGCGAAGCCTGTCCGATGCGCCTGGCACCGACGTCCAGCACCGTAAATACGTTGATGATGGGCGACGCGCTGGCGATCGCCGTAATGCAGGCGCGCGGCTTTAACGAAGAAGATTTTGCCCGCTCACATCCGGCAGGTGCGCTGGGCGCTCGTCTGTTAAATAAAGTGCATCATCTGATGCGCCGTGACGATGCCATACCTCAGGTGAAGCTCACCACCAGCGTTATGGACGCGATGCTGGAACTCAGTCGCACGGGTCTTGGCCTGGTCGCGGTCTGCGACGACCTGTCACTGGTGAAAGGGGTCTTTACCGACGGCGACCTGCGCCGCTGGCTGGTTGGCGGCGGAGCGCTCACCACCCAGGTTAGCGAAGCTATGACTCAGAATGGCATTACGCTACAGGCGCAGAGCCGCGCGATTGACGCCAAAGAGATCCTGATGAAGCGTAAAATCACTGCCGCACCGGTGGTCGATGAAAACGGTAAACTCACCGGTGCTATCAACCTGCAGGATTTCTATCAGGCCGGTATTATCTAATCCTTCAGACCCAGACGTTTCGCCAGCCGGTGCAGGTTGGCGACGTCTGTTTCCAGCGTCCGCGCGCTTGCCGCCCAACTATGATTATTTTGCGCCAGTGCCCGGCGGATCATCTCCCGCTGGAACGACTCTGTTGCTTCACGCAGATTGTGATGTTGCGGGATCTCCGCAACAACTTCCGCCGCCTGCGGAGCCGGACCTTCGTCCTGCAAGGCAAAATGCTGCGCCTCCAGCACCACTTCATCCCCAGCTCTGGTAGCCCTGGCCAGAACAACCGCCCGGTGAATGGCATGCTCCAGCTCGCGCACGTTTCCGGGCCAGCCGTAATTCAGCAGATGGCTACGCGCGCCGGGGCTTAGCACCACGCGGGAAAGACCCAGCCGCAGTCGGCATTGCTCGCAAAAATAGCCGGCCAGCAGCACCACATCTTCGCCGCGCTCACGAAGAGGCGGTACAAAAAGGGGGAAGACGCTCAGACGGTGGAACAAATCCGCGCGGAAATTCCCGGCCAGCACCTCTTCGCGTAAATCACGGTTCGTCGCCGCCAGCACCCGCACATCCACGCGCAGGCTGCGATCGTCACCCACGCGCTGAATATCGCCGTACTGCAATACGCGTAGCAGCTTAGCCTGTAGCGCCAGCGAGAGTTCGCCTATCTCGTCGAGAAACAGCGTCCCATTGTCGGCCATTTCAAACTTACCGCTACGATTGCTGATAGCCCCGGTAAACGCGCCTTTTACGTGACCAAACAGCTCACTTTCGGCTACGGTTTCCGGCAACGCTGCACAGTTCAGATACACCAGTGGATTCACTGCGCGCGGCGAACCTTCATGGATAGCTTTAGCCACCAGCTCCTTCCCGGTCCCTGTTTCGCCGCTAATCAGCACGTTGAGATCAGACCCCGCCACAATCTCAATTTCTTTTTTCAACTGCATCATATTGGGCGACAGGCCAATCATCTGGGTTTCCGTCACCTGCTCAAAGTTGGTTGACGAACCTGGCAGCATATTCTGGCTTTCCAGTTGTTCAATCAGCAGCGCATTGCTCAGCGCACCCGCCGCCAGCGCGGCAATCAGCCTAAGCTCCTCATCGCTGAAAACATCGAACTGATCGGGCTCCATGCCATCCAGGGTTAACGCACCAATCAAATTTTGACCGGCGAACAACGGCAGCCCAATACAGGCATGCACCTTCAGACTCTCCTGCCCCGGAATCAGACCATCATATGGGTCTGGCAAATCGCTGTCGGCAGGGAAACGAACCACGTCTCCGGCGCGGGCAATCGCCTCCAGACGTGGATGCCCTTCCAGAGTAAAGCGTCTGCCGAGAACATCCTGCGCCAGCCCATCGATCGCCAGCGGAATAAACTGTCGCGACTCGTAGCGCAGCAGTGCCGACGCGTCGCACTCCAGCACCTGACGCAAAGTGGTTATCAGACGTTGAAAACGGTCCTGATGTCCAATACCGCTTTGTAATTCAATGGCGATGCCCGCCAGCACGTCTACGGAAAAGCTCATGACTACCTCATTGTCATTTTGACAATTCATATTGTCATATTGACAATAAAATAAATAGTCATTTTGACTACCACTTAATAAGCATAAAACAATAAAAACATTAAAATCAATAAGATAAAGAGTTGGCACGCAACCTGCAATAAGCAAAACATCTTTTTTAGAAAAACGCTGAATTAATTACTGAGGTTGCTATGTCTATTCTGGTTAAAAATAACATTCATTGGGTTGGCCAACGTGACTGGGAAGTTCGTGATTTCCACGGGACTGAATACAAAACGCTGCGCGGCAGCAGCTACAACAGCTATCTCATCCGTGAAGAAAAAAATGTCCTGATCGATACAGTAGACCACAAGTTTAGCCGTGAATTCGTGCAGAACCTGCGCAGTGAAATTGACCTCGCGGATATCGACTACATCATCATTAACCACGCGGAAGAAGACCATGCAGGGGCGCTGACTGAGCTGATGTCCTGCATCCCGGACACGCCGATTTACTGCACAGCCAACGCCATTGACTCCATCAACGGGCATCACCATCACCCGGAGTGGAACTTTAACGTGGTGAAAACCGGTGATTCACTGGACATTGGTAACGGCAAACAGCTGATCTTCGTTGAAACGCCAATGCTGCACTGGCCTGACAGCATGATGACCTACATGACTGGCGACGCGGTGCTGTTCAGTAACGACGCCTTCGGCCAGCACTACTGCGACGAACGTCTGTTTAACGACGAAGTTGACCAGACCGAACTGTTCGAACAGTGCCAGCGTTACTACGCCAACATTCTGACGCCGTTCAGCCGTCTGGTTACACCGAAAATTACTGAGATCCTCGGCTTCAACCTGCCTGTCGATATGATTGCTACTTCCCACGGCGTGGTATGGCGCGACAACCCGACGCAAATCGTGGAAATGTATCTGAAATGGGCGGCGGATTATCAGGAAGACCGCATCACCATTTTCTACGACACCATGTCCAACAACACCCGCATGATGGCGGACGCCATAGCCCAGGGCATCAATGAAGTTGACCCGAACGTGGCAGTGAAAATCTTTAACGTCGCCCGTAGCGATAAGAACGAAGTTCTGACTAACGTCTTCCGCTCTAAAGGCGTGCTGGTCGGTACTTCGACGATGAACAACGTGATGATGCCAAAAATCGCCGGTTTGGTGGAAGAGATGACCGGCCTGCGTTTTCGTAACAAACGCGCCAGCGCCTTTGGCTCACACGGCTGGAGCGGCGGCGCAGTAGACCGTTTGTCTACGCGTTTGCAGGATGCTGGTTTCGAAATGTCGCTGAGCCTGAAAGCGAAATGGCGTCCGGACCTGGATGCGCTGGAACTATGCCGCCAGCACGGCCGTGAAATCGCGCGTCAGTGGGCGCTTGCTCCACTGCCGGAAACAACCGTAAAAGCCGCATCCAAAGAAGAAGAATGCGCTTGCGCCGCTGCGGCTGCCGCCGATCTTGGCCCTAGCATGCAGTGCAGCGTGTGCCAGTGGATTTACGACCCGGCAAAAGGTGAACCGCTGCAGGATGTTGCGCCGGGAACGCCGTGGAGCGACGTGCCGGATAACTTCCTGTGCCCGGAATGTTCATTAGGTAAAGACGTCTTCGACGTCCTGGCAACGGAGGCAAAATGAGCCGCGGAATTGTCATTATTGGTTCGGGCTTCGCCGCCCGCCAGTTAGTCAAAAATATCCGTAAGCAGGATGCAAATGTCCCGCTGACCCTGATTGCTGCGGACAGCATGGATGAGTACAACAAGCCCGATCTCAGCCATGTTATCAGTCAGTCACAGCGTGCAGACGACCTCACCCGCCAGTCGGCGGGGGAGTTTGCCGAACAGTTTAATTTGCGTCTATTTCCGCACACCTGGGTAACCGACATCGATGCTGATGCCCACGTAGTGAAAAGCCAGGATCAGCAGTGGCAGTACGACAAACTGGTGCTGGCGACGGGCGCTTCAGCCTTTGTACCGCCGGTTACCGGACGTGAGTTAATGCTCACATTGAACAGCCAACAAGAGTATCGCGCTTGTGAAACGCAGTTGCGTGACGCCCAGCGGGTGCTGATTGTCGGCGGCGGCTTGATTGGCAGTGAACTGGCGATGGATTTCTGTCGTGCAGGTAAAGCGGTAACGCTTATCGACAACGCCGCCAGCATTCTGGCTTCGCTGATGCCGCCGGAAGTCAGCAGTCGCTTACAGCATCGTCTGACCGATATGGGCGTACACCTGCTGTTGAAATCACAGCTTCAGGGGCTGGAGAAAACGGCGTCAGGTATTCGTGCCACGCTCGATCGTAGCCGCAGCGTAGAAGTCGATGCGGTGATCGCCGCCACCGGCTTACGCCCGGAGACCGCACTGGCGCGTCGTGCCGGATTGAACATCAATCGTGGCGTCTGCGTCGATAGCTACCTGCAAACCAGCCACCCGGACATTTATGCTCTCGGCGACTGTGCGGAGATTAACGGTCAGGTGCTCCCGTTCCTGCAGCCGATTCAGCTGAGCGCCATGTATCTGGCGAAAAACCTGCTCGGCGGCAATGCGCCATTGAAACTGCCAGCCATGCTGGTAAAAGTCAAAACGCCAGAACTGCCTCTGCATTTGGCCGGGGAAACCCAGCGCCGCGATCTAAACTGGCACATCGCCGCCGAAGCGCAGGGAATGGTTGCCAGAGGGATGAACGACGAGGGCCAGCTGTGTGCGTTTGTCGTCAGTGAAGACCGCATGAAAGAGGCCTTTGCGCTGCTGAAAACGTTGCCTGTGTAAGTCTGGGATGCCGGATGGTGCCGCTTCGCGTCTTACCCGGCCTGCGACTTTGCCCGGCAACGCTGCTACTGATTTATTAACCTCACGCACATGGATGTGCGTTGCCACTTGTCGGTATGCCCCGACATGTTTTTCTTGCCCCGCCAGTCCCGGGGCTTTTTTTATTTTTGCGCCAACGCTCGCGCTGCGGCAATCACGCCCTGCCCCAATGACAACCCGCCGTCGCCCGCCGGTAAACGCTGCGGGAACAGTAAGGTAAAATCACGCAGATAAAACGCCAGACGGGCCGACAATAAGCGGTTATGCATCACGCCACCGCTAAATACTAACGTCTTAATCCCGCGCGCTTCGGCCTGCATTCGCATCAGAGTGGCAAATCCACGCGCCAGCGCGTCGTGAAACGCCCACGCCCTTTCCGCTGGTTTGGCCTGCCAGTTCAGCCATTGCTGCCAAAAAACCGTTAAGTCCAGATGATTGTCATCAAGCGGCACCGTGACTGGGTGATCAACGCCATCACATTGCGATGCCATCGCCTCAAGCGCACAGGCCGCTTCACCTTCATAACTCAATGATTCCGGTGCACATTGCAACGCGGCAGCAACGGCATCAAACAGTCGTCCGCACGATGACGCCAGCGGAGCGTTAATTCCCCGTTCAATAGCGCGCGCCAGCACGTTCCAGTTTTGATGTTGCAGCACCGATGTTTCCGGATAACGCTGCCAGTCAGGAACAAAACGCAGGCACTGCGCGAGCAGATTACGCCACGGCTGTTTTGCCGCCAGATCGCCGCCCGCCAGCGCTACCGCCGGTAAGCCGCCAAGGTGTTCGCATTCACGATAGTTAACCCGCAAACACTCCCCACCCCACAGCGCGCCGTTTTCCCCCATACCGATACCGTCTAGCGTCAGAGCAATCACATCACCGCCATTGAGCGGCCAGCCGTGCTCCGCAAGACACGCAGCGGCATGCGCATGGTGATGCAGCACCGTTTCAGTTGGCAGCTCCATTTCACTGGCCCACTGGCTGGAAACATAGCCAGGGTGTGCATCATGCACGATACGCTGCGGCGTAAAGTCATAAATGTTCTGGATCAGGCGTAGCGCATCACGCCACTGTTGCTGAATGCCGTCATCGCTGAGATCGCCCAAATGCTGGCTGATAACCGCCTGCTCGCCGCGCACCAGACAGAAAGTATTTTTCAGATCCGCCCCTAAGCACAGCATCGGCGGCACGTCGCGAAATCCTGGTGGTAGTGCGACCGCATCCGGCACATATCCCCGGGAACGACGCAGCATTTCCCCACTGTCGCGCACCACGGAGTCATCCATCCGCTGCACAATTTCGCGATTATGCAGCAGGAAACCGTCGGCAATGTCGTGTAAATCTTCCAGCGCCTGGGCGTTGGTAATGGCCGGAGGCCTGCCGCTGAGGTTGCCAGAGGTCATCACCAGCGGACAATTCATCTCTTGTAAGAGCAAATGCTGTAACGGATTCGCTGGCAGCATGACGCCAACCTCCGTTAACCCCGGCGCAATGCCCTCGCTCAATGCAGCGACATAGCGTTTCTGCACCAGCACGATCGGCGCAGCAGGGGTAGTCAGCAAACGACGAGCGGGTTCAGGCAATCCTTCATCAGAGGGCAGCATCACTGCCAGAGGTTTCGCCGGACGGTGTTTGCGCAGCCTGAGTAGCGCTACGGCGTTATCATTTCGCGCATCGCACACCAGATGAAACCCACCAATGCCTTTAACCGCCACAATACCGCCTGCTTTCAGCCGCGATACCGCTGCCTGCAGCGCCACTTCTTTCTCCGCTCGCTCACCCGCACAGAACCACTCCAGATGAGGGCCGCATGCCGGACAAGCCACTGGCTGGGCGTGGAATCGACGGTCGTACGGATCGCGATACTCTTTGTCACATTGCGCGCAGAGTGGGAATGACGCCATTACGGTAAACGGACGATCGTAGGGCATCGCGCGGATAATCGTAAAACGCGGACCACAGTGGGTGCAGTTGATAAAGGGGTATCGGTAACGACGTTCACCGGGGGTGTTCATTTCAACAAGGCATTCGGGACAGGTCGCGGCGTCCGGAACGATTTGCGTATTCATCGTACCGCCAGCACTTTGACGAATCGAGAAATCGGCAGGCTGCTGCGTCCAGGCGAATGGTTCGCTCTCAACGCTGTCAATGCGCGCCAGCGGTGGGCAGTGTTGATGCAACTGCGCAATAAATTCCGCCGGATCTTCCTGTAAGCGCACAACCACACCGTCACCGTCGTTACACACATCGCCATGCAGTTGTAAGCGCTGCGCCAGTTGCCAGACGTAGGGGCGAAATCCGACGCCCTGTACTTTGCCGCGAATACGCAGCTGTACGCCGGAGTGGTTGTTTATTGTCATTAAGTCGTTCCCGCAGTCATCTATCCCGGTTTGCCTGATGGCGCTACGCTTATCAGGCCTACGTGGATGCGAACAGTAGGCCGGATAAGGCAAAGCCGCCATCCGGCATAAGTACTACCGTATTTTACGCGGATTTTCAGATATCAGAACAGCAAAGATGCGGTGGAATCCAGCGCGGCGCGACGACGTTTTTCCGCGCTCAGTTGCTCAAGCTTATTGCGATCCACATATATCAGCGCGTGAGTCGGGCACACTTCCATACAGGCAGGACCGGCCTCACGATGGTGGCACAGGTCGCACTTATTGGCTTCAGCTTTTTCTGCGCGGACGTTCAGACCTGCGCCGCTGTTACGCACGACCGGACGCACGACCACTTCCATTGCGCCGTAAGGACAAGCCACAACGCAGGTTTTACAGCCAATGCAACGTTCCTGCATTACATGAACAAAACCTTTATCACGGCTGATCGCACCGTTCGGACAGACGTTAGCGCACGGCGCGTCTTCGCACTGGCGGCACAGCGTCGCCGTGGAGACATTAACGCCTTTGATGACGTGAATGCGGGGTAAAAAGGTTTCAGGGGTCAGCGATGCGCAATCCTGGTTATCCTGATGGGATACCACGCAGGCCACTTCACAGGTACGGCAACCAATGCATTTATTGGCGTCTGCAATGATGAAACGGTTCATCAATTTCTCCAGCAATGACAGAATATCTGCCGAAGCATACACAAATCGTGCCAGAATTTAATTTGCTGTTTTTAAAGGTATTTTATTCTGAAGAACGCAAGAAGGGCGTGTCATCGTCACTAGTGACGATGACAAATGACAGCTGTCAGCGCGAAACGGGCGGCGCAACTGAGTCGCGCGCAATGAGTTCACCGGTGAAGGTCTTTGACGGCGTAAACGCCCCGTCACCTAACATAAAGATCAGGCGCCCAATCGTTTCCTGAATCATTTCTGTTACCGGAATTTTAACGCTGGAAAGCGCCGGAATAGTGTATGGCGCGAGGGCGATATCATCAAAGCCAATCACCGACACCTGTGCGGGAACGCTCACACCATGCTCGTGCAACTGCTTCATCGCGCCGATCGCCATATCGTCATTGCTGGCCACCAATGCGGTAAAATTGACCTTGCGCGAAAGCAAAGTTTTCACACCCGCTGCGCCGCAGGCTGGCGTCCATTTCCCTTTAACAATCAGATCATTATTTAGCGCGATACCATGATGTGCCAGCGCGTCTTTATAGCCTGAAAGTCGCTCCACGCCGGTTGGCGAATCCATCGAGCCGGTAATAAAACCAATCTCTTTATGCCCGGCGGCAATGAGCTGAGTAACGGCGTTAAAGCTGGTCTGCTTTTGATCGCACCATACGCTATGGCTACTGTTTTTCCGCAGGCGTCGATTAAGCACCATAATCGGCTGGCTGTGGGCATCGATGATGTCATCTATCTCATCCACGCTGAGAAAACGCGGATAAATCATAATCGCGTCACAGCGCAGGTCGAGCAGGTACTGGATCGCCTGGCGCTCTTCCTCAGCGCTATGCTTACCGTCAGCCAGTAACAGCTGGCGCCCTTTATCTTCCGCCATCCGCGCAGTATGAAACAGCAGTTCGCTGAAATAGACGCCGTGATAAAGGGTGTTTGTTACCACCAGACCCAGTGTCTGCGTGGTTTTCGCCGCGAGACTGCGCGCCAGCAAATTTGGGCGGTAACCACTCTCTTCAATGGCCTGAAACACGCGGTCTTTGGTTTCCTGGCTGACATAGCCGTTTCCGGAAAGCACCCGGGAAACCGTCGCTTTCGACACTCCGGCACGCTTCGCCACCTCCAGCATCGTGGTCATATTACTCATCCCTTTTCTCTCAATGTGACGCAGTGTACTGCACCGTTTTGCCGCTGTCCTTGCTGCTAAATCGCAGACGCTGACATCTGGTGATCGGAGTCACAATTACAAAAATTGATCAAAATTAAATCTTGATCAGTTAATGTAATTTAAACATGATTTTGTGGAACCGGTTTCCTATCTGCGTTTCATCAACCCAGAAAAGCGACCCACGTAAACGGATAAAAAATAACGTACTCTACTGATAAAACAGGATTAAATCCGATGTCCAAGAATTATGCAGCGCTGGCGCGCTCCGTTGTGACGGCTCTGGGAGGCGTCGACAACATCACAGCAGTGACCCACTGTATGACCCGTTTGCGTTTCGTTATCAAAGATGACTCGCAGGTCGACAGCGCGACGCTGAAAACCCTCACTGGCGTGCTCGGCGTGGTGCGCAACGAGAACCAGTGCCAAGTGATTATCGGCAACACCGTTTCGCAGGCGTATCGTGAAGTGGTCAGCCTGTTGCCTGCCAACATGCAGCCTGCTGAGCCGCAAATCAAACCCCGACTGACGCTGAAGCGGATTGGCGCGGGGATCCTTGATGCGCTGATCGGCACAATGTCGCCGTTGATCCCGGCGATTATCGGCGGATCAATGCTCAAGCTGCTGGCGATGGTTCTGGAAATGACCGGCGTGCTGGTGAAAGGATCGTCCACGCTCACCATTCTGACCGTCATTGGCGACGGTGCATTCTTCTTCCTGCCGCTGATGGTCGCCGCGTCGGCCGCTATCAAATTCAAAACCAACATGTCGCTGGCTATCGCCATCGCGGGCGTACTGGTGCATCCCAGCTTTATCGACCTGATGGCGAAGGCCGCGCAGGGTGAGCACGTTGAGTTTGCCCTGATCCCAGTGACGGCGGTGAAATACACCTACACGGTGATCCCGGCGCTGGTCATGACCTGGTGCTTGTCATACATCGAACGTTGGGTCGATCGTATAACTCCGGCGGTGACCAAAAACTTCCTCAAACCGATGCTGATCGTGCTGATCGCCGCCCCGCTCGCCATCGTCATCATTGGCCCGATCGGTATCTGGATCGGTAGCGCGATTTCAGCGCTGGTCTATACCATCCACGGCTATCTCGGCTGGCTGTCAGTGGCCATTATGGGCGCGCTGTGGCCGCTGCTGGTAATGACCGGTATGCACCGTGTCTTTACGCCAACCATTATTCAGACCATTGCCGAAACCGGAAAAGAAGGCATGGTGATGCCGTCGGAAATCGGTGCCAACTTGTCGTTAGGTGGTTCATCGCTGGCAGTGGCATGGAAAACCAAAAACCCGGAGCTGCGCCAGACGGCGTTGGCGGCCGCCGCCTCAGCCATCATGGCGGGCATTTCCGAACCCGCGCTGTATGGCGTGGCAATCCGCCTGAAACGTCCGCTGATTGCGAGCCTTATCAGCGGTTTTATCTGCGGTGCTGTTGCTGGAATGGCCGGGCTTGCAAGCCACTCCATGGCGGCTCCAGGTCTGTTCACCAGCGTCCAGTTTTTCGATCCGGCCAATCCGATGACCATCGTTTGGGTATTTGGCGTAATGGCGCTGGCGGTAGTGCTTTCTTTTGTATTAACGCTGATTCTCGGCTTTGAAGATATTCCTGTCGAAGATGCAGCCGCGCAGGCCAGAAAAAAACAGGCCGCACAACCGGGCAATATCAATGGAGCCAGCATTTGACTGGTATGAACTGAGGTTAATTATGTCTGTTTTTCCGCAAGGATTTTTATGGGGCGGCGCACTGGCCGCCAACCAGTCTGAAGGGGCATACCGGGAAGGCGGCAAAGGGCTGACTACCGTCGATATGATCCCCCACGGCACACACCGCATGCCCGTCAAACTGGGTCAGGAAAAGCGCTTTACGCTGCGGGATGACGAATTTTATCCCAGCCATCAGGCGATCGACTTTTATCATCGCTATAAAGAAGATATCGCGCTAATGGCGGAAATGGGGTTTACGGTTTTTCGTACTTCCATTGCCTGGAGCCGCCTCTACCCTAACGGCGACGAGCTGACGCCGAATGAAGACGGAATTGCGTTTTATCGGGCCGTGTTTGCCGAGTGTAAAAAATACGGTATTGAGCCATTAGTCACGCTGTGTCACTTCGATGTGCCTATGCATCTGGTCACCGAGTACGGCTCCTGGCGTAACCGCAAAATGGTGGAGTTCTTTACCCGCTACGCCCGTACCTGCTTCGAGGCCTTTGACGGTCTGGTGAAGTACTGGCTGACGTTCAACGAAATCAACATCATGCTGCACAGCCCCTTTTCAGGCGCCGGGCTGGTATTTGAAGAAGGTGAAAATCAGGATCAGGTAAAATATCAGTCCGCTCACCACGAACTGATAGCCAGCGCCCTGGCGACTAAAATAGCCCATGAAATTAATCCGCAAAACCAGGTCGGTTGTATGCTGGCTGGCGGTAATTTTTATCCTTACTCGTGTAAGCCGGAAGATGTGTGGACCGCACTGGAAAAAGACCGTGAAAACCTGTTCTTCATTGATGTGCAGGCGCGCGGGGCCTATCCGGCTTACTCTGCCCGCGTGTTTCGCGAAAAAGGCGTGGTAATCGAAAAAGCCCCGGAGGACGACGACATCCTGAAAAACACCGTCGATTTCGTCTCTTTCAGCTATTACGCATCGCGCTGCGCCTCCGCTGAAATGAACACGGGCAATACTAGTGCCGCCAACGTGGTGAAGTCGCTGCGTAATCCGTACATTGCCGCCAGTGAATGGGGCTGGGGAATCGATCCGCTCGGCCTGCGCATCACCATGAATATGATGTATGACCGCTACCAGAAACCGCTGTTTCTGGTGGAAAACGGGCTGGGAGCGAAAGATGAAATTGATGCCAACGGTGAGATCAATGACGACTATCGCATCAGCTATTTACGCGAACATATTCGCGCCATGGCAGACGCGATTGAAGATGGCGTGCCGCTGATGGGTTACACCACCTGGGGCTGTATCGATCTGGTTTCAGCCTCAACCGGTGAGATGAGCAAACGCTACGGTTTTGTATATGTGGACCGCGATGACGCGGGCAACGGCACGCTGGCACGTACACGCAAGAAATCATTCTGGTGGTACAAAAAAGTCATCGCCAGTAACGGTGCCGATCTGGCATGACGGATCTGCCGGAGGGGGTTACAGCCTTCCGGCAGAAGTACATATTTTCATTTCATTTATTACATTCCGGATTTGGAATCGTCCTTCCAGTTTCAGGTTTGCCCTCCCCCTTTTTTACTGGCATTTTATTCAGTAGTTTTTAATCCTGGCCGTTCACCACAAGGAAGCGTGCATGTTTGATAAAAAGGGCAAAACAGCGGTGGCAATCACCAAACCGGTACGTCGCTTGAAAGTCAGCTATGTCAGAAAACGCCATGAAGATCCAAAAACGGGATATACACGACGAATCAGTCGTCACGCCTCACTCACGCTGAACGGCGACTGGCTGGAACAAGCTGGATTTCCGACCGGTACGGCAGTGAATGTATCAGTGATGCAGGGGAAATTAATTATTGAGCAGGCAATTGAATGACGAGGATACACTGGGAAAACAGGCCGGATGTCGTTCACATCCGGCACTGATACGGTTTACTCTTCTGGTGCTTCCAGCTCGGAGAATCCACCGTGTCCTTCCCAACCGGCTAATCGCTGATAGACGGTATCAACCGCATCTTTGATCGGCTGTGTCATCGGGTAGTAAAAACCGACGATGTCCGGTTGAATGCCGAGGAAAATCACCTCACCAACATCGTCTTTCAGCTGATCTACCAGGTAGTTCAGCGGCATGTTGTGGGTGGTCATCATGAACATCTCGGCAATGTCATCAGGATCGATAATGCGGATTTCACCGGGGTTCAGCCCCATATCGGTGGCATCAACAATCAACAAACGTTGCGGACGCAGTTCACGGATGGCGACAATATCGTTCTCCGGCGCGCTACCGCCGTCGATGACAACCCAGTTGCCTTGAGGATTTGCAGCACACATTTCAGCCAGCAGCGGGCCCGCGCCGTCATCGCCCATCATGCTGTTACCCACACATAATAAAACGTCAGTCACGGTGTCTCCTCACCATCAGATAGATGGCGCTTTCCTGGTGTATGTCGTGCAGCATGCTAAGCATCAGCTTGCTCCACTCCTGCTGCTGCGGGGTCTGCACGGCACGCGCATCATCGAACGCGCGCGCCAGCATTTGTACATGGTTGAAATCGATAACGATCTCGCCGTATTTCGGCACGCCTTCCATTTTCCGGCGGGCTTCGCTTCCCTCAGCAAGGGTAGCAATCCATGCCAAATATTCGTCCCATGGACAAGTTAACGCCGCTTCCAGGCAATCGATGATCCCAAGGTGGTGACCAATCGCCAGGCTGTAATAGACAACCTGCTGCGCCTCAGCAGGCGTCGCATCGTTCTCATCAATAAACTTACGGCTCAGTTGACTGAACACCACCGTTTCACTCATCGGATACGCGCCTCTTCGACAACATGATTAAGATGCGTGACGATCTCGGTCAGACGCGGATCGTTTTCCGCTTCCAGCCAGCGCGCCACCTGATGCTCGCCCTGCCCTAACTGCGTCATATAGTCATCAGCAATCTGGCGACCATAGCGGTATCCCGCCAGGCGGCGAGCCTCGCGATCCACCTTCACGCGCAGCGGCTGAACCATGTCCGGATGCAGAATTTCCGCCGGCTGTTCGTCCAGTTCACCCGGCGCACGCGCGTGAATTTTTTGCTCCAGCAGACCCAGCGCCATGGCAAAACCATACAGCGTTGCCGCAGGCGTCGGCGGACAACCTGGAATATACACGTCCACCGGTACGATTTTGTCCGTGCCGCCCCATACGCAGTATAAGTCGTGGAAGATACCGCCGCTGTTACCGCAGGCACCGTAAGAGATACAAATTTTC
The DNA here is from genome assembly GCF_030332645.1 of Citrobacter sp. Cpo091. Taxonomy (NCBI): domain Bacteria; kingdom Pseudomonadati; phylum Pseudomonadota; class Gammaproteobacteria; order Enterobacterales; family Enterobacteriaceae; genus Citrobacter; species Citrobacter sp. Cpo091. The sequence continues at coordinate 46,907 of NZ_JAOWHL010000036.1, read as the reverse complement.
GGATCTGGCGCAGACTGCCAGGCACGCAGCGCCGGAGAGCGCATGGCACGGGTTACCGCGCCGGTAAACAGCAGAATATCCGCATGGCGCGGTGACGGGACGACTTTGATGCCAAAACGTTCGGCATCAAACAGCGGAGAAAGCGTAGCAAAGATTTCGATTTCGCAACCGTTGCAGCCGCCGCAGTCCACGCGGTAAACATACGCTGAACGCTTGATGCTTTTCAGCAGCGATGCTTTCATGCTGGCAATGGATTCATCCACCGTCATCGGTACCGGAATACCGTTGGCGTCACGTGGGCCTAATAAATTGCTCATCAGCTGGCCTCTTTCATATGGCGAGTCAGTTCAATACGGTCAGACGGCACCAGGCATTTCTGGCGCTTACAGTCCGGGCAGGTCTCAAAGCTTTCACGGTGGTTTTCCGCGCGGGTATCACCGTTGTGCTTAAGCAGCGCAATGGCGTAATCAATCTCTTTTTGCACCGCAAACGGACGGTTACATACGCGGCAATTGCACAGCGCAAAACGAGACTGCTGCAAGAAATCATCTTTCTTCCACACCGCCAGCTCATACTCCTGCGACAGCTTGATTGCCGCTGTCGGGCAGACTTCTTCGCAGCGGGCGCAGAAAATGCAGCGCCCAAGGTTGAACTGCCACGCCAGCTCATTGGTGACCAGATCGGTTTCTACCGTCAGCGCGTTCGACGGGCACGCATTCACACAGGCCGCACAGCCGATGCACTGCTGCGGATTATGTTCCGGTTTGCCACGGAAGTTTTTATCGACCGCAATCGGTTCCAGCGGATACGACGACGTCGGTGCCCCGGTTTTGATGACTTTTTTGATAAAGGTAAACATGGCGATTCCTTATTTCAGCGGCGAGTTTTTACGCTCGATGCTGTAGCGCTCAAGTTCTTTGTACGGCACGACTTTGCTCTTCTTCTTACGCACATCGACCACAGTCATACGGTCAGTACAGGAGTAGCAAGGATCGAGGCTACCGATAATCAGCGGGGCATCGGAAACGGTATTGCCACGCAGCATGTAGCGCAGCGTCGGCCAGTTGGCGTAAGTCGCCGCACGGCAGCGCCAGCGATACAGTTTCTGGTTGTCGCCGGTCATGCTCCAGTGGATGTCATCTCCACGCGGCGCTTCAGCAAAGCCCAGTGCGAAACGGTGAGGAATATAGGTAAAGCCTTCCACCATCAGCGGGCCGCCCGGCAGGTTATCCAGACCAAAGTCGATCATATTCAGCGCGGTGTAGACTTCATTAATACGGACTTTCAGGCGAGAAATAACGTCGCAGCCCTGCTCGCTGTGAACTTCCATCGGCAGCAGACCATAGCCGACAAACGGGTGATCGGCGCGGGTGTCACGCGCGTGGCCGCTGGCGCGAACCATCGGGCCGACGTTACTGAAGTCACGGGCAATTTCCGGATCAAGACGACCAATACCAACGGTACGCTGTTCCATGTTTGGCGTGCTGAGCAGCATATCGACCAGTTCCTGCACGTCACGACGCATCTGCTGCGCCAGTTGACGGGTCTGGATCATATCTTCTTTCAGCAGATCACGACGGATACCGCCGATCAGGTTCAGACCGTAGGTTTTACGTGCCCCAGTGAGGATCTCCGCCATCTTCATCGACGTTTCACGCACGCGGAAGAACTGCATAAAGCCGGAGTCAAAACCGGTGAAGTGACAGGCCAGGCCGAGGTTGAGCAGGTGCGAGTGCAGGCGCTCAACTTCCAGCAGAATGGCGCGGATCATCTGCGCACGTTCCGGCACCACGATGCCCATCGCATTCTCAACGGAGGTGGTATAAGCGGTGCTATGCGCAAAGCCGCAGATGCCGCACACGCGATCTGACAGGAACGTCACTTCGTTATAACCCATACGGGTTTCCGCCAGTTTCTCCATGCCGCGGTGGACATAGAACAGACGGTAATCGGCGTCGATAATGTTCTCGCCGTCAACGAACAGGCGGAAGTGACCGGGTTCATCGGAGGTGACGTGCAACGGGCCAATCGGCACCACGTTATTTTTCTTGTCGCCCAGTTCGTTGATGAACTCGTAGGTTTCAGCATCGGTAGTCGGTGCCGGGCGCTGACGATAATCCATGCTGTCTTTACGCAGCGGATAGAGTTCGTCCGGCCAGTCATCCGGTAACACCAGACGGCGCTCATCCGGTAAACCAACCGGAATCAAACCGTACATGTCGCGCACTTCACGCTCGCCCCAGACCGCTGCTGGAACGCGCGGCGTGACGGACGGGAACTCCAGTTTATTGGCATCGACTTCAACGCGGACGGTTATCCAGCACTTGGTGCCCTGCTCCATCGACATCACGTAATAAACGGCGTAATGACCGCACAGCTGACGTTCGTCGTTACCAAACAGCACGGATAACCAGCCGCCCTGTTTGTAGTACAGGAACTCCACCACTTCCGGCAGGTAGTTCACCTTGACGGTGATCGTCAGCTGATCTTTGGTCTGCCAGGCTTCATCCAGCACCACGCCCGGAAAGGCCTGGTGCAGCGCAGCGAGATATTGTTGACCTAATTTTTCTTCAGACATGCTCAAACTCTCTTAAATCACGCCACCAGCAAGGAGACGAACGCTAAAAACGCAAACCCAAAACCGGCCCAGGTCACGCGTGAAGTGGCGCAAAAACGCAGACGCGCCATGCTGTTTTCGAACAGGGCGATGACCAGCACGCCGAGGACCGGCTTGACGACGGCAATCACCAGCGCCAGCAGCAGTCCACCGGCGGTGAAGGTTTCCATCTGTCCCCACGGCAGGAACACGCCAACGAACATTTGCAGAACGACCAGCTGTTTGAGGCTAATGCCCCACTTCAGCACGGCAAAACCGCTGCCGCTGTATTCAGTCAATGGACCTTCCTGCAGCTCCTGCTCTGCTTCCGCCAGATCGAACGGCAGTTTGCCCATTTCGATAAAGGTGGCGAAAGCACAGGCGCACAGTGCCAGAATCAGCGGGATGCTGCGCGCAGCAGGCCAGTGGTAAATGGTATCGGCGATATTGCTGATATGGGTTGAACCCGCAACCTGTGCCGCTACCCAAAGCCCCAGCAGCAGGATAGGTTCAACCAGCACGCCGAGCATCGCTTCACGGCTGGCGCCAATGGCGGTAAACGGGCTACCGGTATCCAGTCCCGCGATAGAGAAGAAGAAACGGGCGATGGCGAACAGGTAAATTAAGGTGATCAGATCGCCCAGTTGTGGCAGCGGCGAGCCAACGGTCACTACCGGCAACGCAGTGGCGATAGTCAGCATCACGCCCACCATCACAAACGGCGTCAGGCGGAAAACCCAGCTGGAATCCGCAGGCGCAATGCTCTGACGGCCCAGCAGTTTGATAATGTCGCGGTATTCCTGCAAAACGCCCGGACCGCGGCGATTGTGCAAACGCGCACGCGCCACGCGGGTAACACCGGACAGCAGCGGCGCAACGGCAAACAGCACCAGCGCCTGAATTAACGGATATAAAACACTCATTCTCAGGCTCCTCGTGAAACCACAATCACCACCAGCACCGCCAGCTCAATCAGCGCCAGGCGACGGAACAGCACCGGTGCAGCCGCATTCTGCCAGCCCGGAACCAGTGATACCGGGTTCAGCCATTTACGCAGTTTGAGTACCGGGGCAAAGGCTTCTTTCACCGGCATAGCAAAACCGTGCGCGGTAATCACCATTGACTGCTCGTGATCGTAACCACACACCCATGCCGCACCGCGTGAACGCGACGGCAGACGGTTGCCTTTGAAAATGGCCATGATGATGAACGGCAGCAGCGGACACGCGATCAGCAGCAGCGTGATCATTGGCTGAGAAACGGTGGTGTTCGCGGTTTCCAACGGCAGCGGAACGGCAGAGGAGATCATCGGCAGCAGCCACGGCGCAGCAACGCCGCCAATCACGCAGCAGATAGCCAGCGCGACGACGCTCACTCCCATCAGGATTGGCGCGCAGCAGGCATTTTCAGCTTCCTTCGTGCGCGGTGCGCCAAGGAACGTAACGCCATAGACTTTCGCCATACACATCACCGCCAGCGCGCCGGTAATTGCCAGCCCTACCGCCAGCAACGGTCCTAACAGGCTACCGACAAACGCGCCGCTGTTGCCAAGCTTAAAGAAGGATTGGTAGATAACCCACTCACCGGCAAAACCGTTCAGCGGCGGCAGTGCAGCCATCGCCATCAGACCAACCAGCATCGCCAGCGAGATAACCGGCATACGTTTACCGATACCGCCCAGTTTTTCGATATCACGATGACCGGTACGGAACCAGATGCTGCCTGCACCCAGGAACAGAACGCTTTTGAACAAGCTGTGGTTTACCAGGTGGTACAGACCGCCGGTCAAACCCAGCGCGATCAGCGCCGGTTGATTCAGGGAAATTCCGGTCACGCCAGCGCCCAGACCCAGCAGAATAATGCCGATGTTTTCCAGCGTGTGGTACGCCAGCAGGCGCTGGATATTGTGTTCCATTAGCGCATACAGACCACCAACAAACGCGGTGATCATGCCCAGCACCAGCAGCGTAATCCCCCACCACAGCGGCGCGTTACCGCCCAGCAGCGACAGGGAGAGAATACCCAGCAGACCAACCTTCATGACGACGGTAGAGAACAGCGCAGCAGCCGGTGCGCTGGCATTGGCGTGTGCCTGTGGCACCCAACCGTGGAGCGGAATAATCCCGGCCAGCAGGCCAAAACCTGCCACGCCCAGCAGCCAGATGTCAGATCCAAGCGGCAGCTCCTGGGTGCGCAGGTCTAGCAGACGCAGCTCCAGAGTGCCGTAACGTTGCCACACCAGGTAGCAGGCGACCGCCAGCAGCAGCGTACCAATACGCCCCAGTGCAAACCACAGTTTGCCTTCTTTACTGCATCCGGTAAGGAACACGGCACACAGCGCCATGATTTCCGCCATCACCACCAGCGTACCGAGGTTGCTGGCAACCACCGCACATACCGCCGCGGCCATCAGCAGATTCACCAGCAGGCCGTTAGCTTTCACCTGCTGATGACGATGCCAGTCAATGTTGTACAGGCTGACAAACAGGCCGCACAGGCCCAGTGTAATCAGCCAGATAGCATTAAGCGGAGTAATTTGCAGACTGTGACCAATAAACGGCATCACGCCGCTCACTGCCAGCGCATTAGTCAGAACGGTAAAACCCGCGGCTGCCGTACACAGGCTGCCGACTGCACCGCCAACCCCAGCAATCCAGCCGCTCAGCGATTTATGAAATGAAAACAGAAATGCCAGAACCGCCGCAGCCGTAAACCAGGCCACGCCGCTGTTAATCAGTGAAATTGCGCTCATTTTGCATCCCCACTCTGAGCCTGCTGAAACAAGGTGAGATCGCCGAAATCGGTATTGAAAGTCAGCTCACGCTTACGTTTGCTGGCGCGGGCGATATCCATGTTGCTCACCAGATGCAGGGCTTTGGTCGGACACATGCGCACGCAGGCAGGACCTTGCTCGTCAAAACTACACAGATCGCATTTCACCGCGATGGCACGAACGCCAGGAACCCAGTCCAACAGCGAACTCACGCGAGCAGGCGCTGGCGGAGCCGGAGGCGCTTTTGGCGTATTGGCGTTTGCCGGAATGTGTAGCGGACGGCTACCGGAAAACTCTATCGCGCCAAACGGACAAGCGATCCCGCACAGTTTGCAGCTTACGCACAGGCTTTCGTTCAGCTGTACGGCGCCATCAACGCGGTTAATGGCATTAACCGGACACACGGTGGCGCAAGGCGCATCTTCACACTGGTGGCAAAGCTGCGGCGCGGATTCTTTTTCATTTAACATCACTTTCAGGCGCGGCATTGACTGCAGGCCATGCTGGCGATGTGTCTCTGAGCAGGCGGCTTCACAGGTGTGGCAGCCAATACAAAGAGTGGAGTCAGCAATTACAAAACGATTCACCAGGCATTCCTCAGGTGATAGTCATTTTTGACGAAAACATGTCTACCAAATGTCATTTCGACATTTTTCGACATGCCCATTCCCTAAAACGTCGTGACGCAGTATGTAGACCGCACCATGACAAAGTGGGCAGCACCCGAGGCTTAAGCCGGGCTGTGTCCCTCAACCAGCTGGCTTAAATTCACCGGCATATTGTTCTCAACCGCGGTGTACAGGCTGTCGTAGACGGTGGCGATTTTTTCGAGATAGTGCTCCAGCACCTGCTCGCGATCGCGGTTGCTAATACGCTCATCGACCTTACCGTCGATAGTCAATTCTGCCTGTGCAATCAGCTGCTTATCATCACCGTCTTTCGTTTCGACGTAGTATTCGATGGTATGGCTGTTAAAGCCGTCCGCCAGCGTGACGTAGATAGTGAAGTGTTCAAAAAGGACGAAGCAGAGATCCTTGTCCGGTGCGCAGCTCATCGCATGATGCAAACGCGCTTTTGACAGGGTGATCCCCTGAACCAGCGAGTTGCAGTAAATACGCCACTGGTCCTGTAGGCGACGATGCCGTTCAGCGATGTAATCGGCTTTTTCGCTTATTTCCCAAATAGTCATGTCAGGTTACCCGTTTAGCAGAGATGAACAGCCTTAAGCACATTTCATGCCAAAATTAAATTACTTAATTTTCATATAGATAAAAAATCAAAGGCGGGTGACGACATGTCATTTCGTCATCGTCGTCATTGTCACGAATGAAAAAATTCAACCTGGCATGCTTATTGCTTTTAATACGGCAACTTCACAGGAGGCGGTATGCACGAAATAACCCTCTGCCAACGGGCACTGGAATTGATTGAACAACAGGCCACGCAACACGGTGCTAAGCGAGTAACTGGGGTCTGGCTCAAAATTGGCGCATTTTCTTGCGTAGAAACCAGCGCTCTCTCCTTTTGTTTTGATCTGGTATGCCGCGGGACCCTTGCAGAAGGTTGTAAACTCCACCTCGAAGAACAAGAAGCCGAATGTTGGTGCGAATCTTGTCAGCAATACGTCACGTTACTGACGCAACGCGTGCGCCGATGTCCGCAATGCCACAGCGATATGCTGAGAATTGTGGCCGATGACGGCTTACAGATTCGACGTATTGAAATAGATGAAACTCCAGCGCCGGATGGCGACGCTTAAGCGTCTTATCCAGCCTACAGAAACAGCTCGTTTGTAGGCCGGATAAGGCAACACAGCCATCCGGCAACAGATGTATCGCAAGTAAAAAGATCAGGAGTGAGCGATGTGTACGACATGTGGTTGCGCTGAAGGCAACCTATATATAGAGGGTGATGAGCATAATCCCCACTCGGCGTTTCGCAGCGCGCCATTTGCCCCGGCGGCTCGTCCGGCGCTGAATATTACCGGTGTGAAGACCTCAAATTTCACACCGAGCCAGACTGAAGAAGGCGATTTGCACTACGGTCACGGTGAGGCCGGAACCCACGCACCAGGTATGAGCCAACGCCGTATGCTGGAAGTGGAAATTGACGTACTGGACAAAAACAACCGCCTCGCCGAGCGCAACCGTGCCCGCTTTGCGGCCCGTCAGCATCTGGTGCTGAACCTTGTTTCAAGCCCGGGCTCTGGTAAAACTACCCTGCTGACCGAAACGCTGATGAAGCTGAAAGATAGCGTGCCGTGCGCCGTTATTGAAGGTGACCAGCAGACGGTGAACGATGCCGCCCGTATTCGCGCCACAGGCACACCCGCCATTCAGGTCAACACCGGTAAAGGTTGCCACCTTGACGCACAAATGATTGCTGACGCCGCGCCGCGTTTGCCGCTTGACGATAACGGTATTCTGTTCATTGAAAACGTCGGCAACCTGGTCTGCCCGGCCAGCTTCGACCTCGGCGAGCGCCATAAAGTGGCCGTGCTTTCAGTAACCGAAGGTGAAGACAAACCGCTGAAATACCCGCATATGTTTGCCGCCGCATCGCTGATGCTGCTCAACAAAGTGGATCTATTGCCGTACCTCAATTTTGACGTTGAAAAATGCATCGCCAGCGCCCGGGAAGTGAACCCGGGGATTGAGATTATCCTAATTTCCGCCACCAGTGGTGAAGGGATGGATCAATGGCTCTCCTGGCTGGAGACGCAGCGATGTGCATAGGTGTTCCGGGTCAAATCCGCACCATTGATGGCAACCTGGCCAAAGTCGACGTCTGCGGTATTCAGCGCGACGTCGACCTGACGCTGGTCGGTAGCTGTGATGAACATGGCCAACCGCGTCTCGGCCAGTGGGTACTGGTCCACGTCGGTTTTGCCATGAGCATCATTAATGAAGCTGAAGCGCGCGATACGCTCGACGCGCTGCAAAACATGTTTGACGTTGAGCCGGATGTCGGCGCGTTGCTGTACGGCGAGGAAAAATAAATGCGTTTTGTTGACGAATACCGCGCACCAGAGCAGGTGATGCAACTGATAGAGCACCTGTGTGAACGTGCCGCCCACCTCTCCTACACGGCTGAACGCCCGCTGCGGATCATGGAAGTTTGTGGTGGTCATACCCACGCTATCTTCAAATTCGGGCTCGACCAATTGCTACCGGAAAACGTGGAGTTTATTCATGGTCCGGGTTGCCCGGTTTGCGTTCTGCCGATGGGCAGAATCGACAGCTGTGTAGAAATCGCCAGCCATCCAGGAGTAATTTTCTGCACCTTTGGCGACGCTATGCGCGTCCCGGGTAAGCAAGGCTCCCTGCTGCAAGCCAAGGCGCGCGGTGCGGATATCCGCATCGTCTATTCACCGATGGATGCACTGAAGCTGGCGCAGGAAAACCCAACGCGTAAAGTGGTGTTCTTTGGCCTGGGTTTTGAAACCACAATGCCAACGACCGCTATCACCCTGCAACAGGCAAAGCAGCGTGACGTGCAGAACTTTTACTTTTTCTGCCAGCACATCACGCTTATCCCTACGCTGCGCAGCCTGCTGGAACAGCCGGACAACGGTATCGACGCCTTTTTAGCACCGGGCCACGTCAGCATGGTGATTGGCACCGACGCCTATAATTTCATTGCTTCAGATTTCCATCGCCCGCTGGTGGTCGCCGGTTTTGAACCGCTTGATCTCCTGCAAGGCGTAGTGATGTTAATTGAGCAGAAAATTGCAGCCCAAAGCCAGGTAGAAAACCAGTACCGCCGCGTGGTACCGGATGCCGGTAACGCGTTAGCGCAACAGGCCATTGCCGAGGTGTTCTGCGTCAATGGTGACAGCGAATGGCGTGGTCTGGGCGTTATCGAATCCTCTGGCGTTCACCTGACGCCGGACTATCAGCGCTTTGATGCCGAAGCACATTTCCAGCCAGCGCCGCAGCAGGTGTATGACGATCCGCGCGCGCGTTGTGGGGAAGTGCTGACGGGCAGATGTAAACCACATCAGTGCCCGTTATTTGGCAAAACGTGTAACCCGGAGACCGCGTTTGGCGCCCTGATGGTCTCCTCAGAAGGCGCATGTGCCGCCTGGTATCAGTATCGTCAGCAGGAGTGTGAAGCATGAGCAGCGTACAACTCGCCCACGGTAGCGGCGGTCAGGCTATGCAGCAGTTGATCAACAGTCTGTTTATGGAGGCTTTTGCGAATCCGTGGCTGGCGGAACAAGAAGATCAAGCGCGTCTGGAACTGGCACAACTGGTGGCAGAAGGCGATCGTCTGGCGTTTTCAACTGACAGCTACGTTATCGATCCGTTGTTCTTCCCCGGCGGCAATATCGGCAAGCTGGCCATCTGCGGTACGGCTAACGACGTAGCGGTCAGCGGGGCTATTCCACGCTACCTCTCCTGCGGTTTTATCCTCGAAGAGGGTCTGCCGATGGAGACACTGAAAACCGTTGTTAACAGCATGGCAGCAACCGCGCGCGAAGCAGGCATCGCCATCGTGACTGGCGATACCAAAGTCGTGCAGCGTGGTGCAGCAGACAAGCTGTTCATTAACACTGCCGGAATGGGGGCAATTCCCGCCAACATTCACTGGGGTGCACAGACTCTCAGCGTGGGTGATGTGCTGCTGGTCAGTGGCTCTCTTGGCGATCACGGGGCAACTATCCTTAACCTACGCGAGCAATTGGGTCTGGATGGCGAACTGGTCAGCGACTGCGCGGTGTTAACACCTCTTATCCAGACGCTGCGTGATATTCCTGGCGTGAAGGCGCTTCGTGACGCCACCCGTGGCGGCGTGAATGCGGTCACGCATGAATTTGCCGCTGCATGCGGATTTGGTATTGAGCTGTCGGAAGCTGCTCTGCCCGTGAAGCCCGCGGTGCGTGGCGTTTGCGAGCTGCTGGGTCTGGATGCGCTCAACTTTGCTAACGAAGGCAAACTGGTGATTGCCGTTGAACGCCAGGCCGCTGAAACCGTACTTGCCGCGCTGCGCGCGCATCCTTTAGGGTGCGATGCTGCAATGATTGGTGAAGTGGTTGAACGCAAAGGTGTTCGTCTTGCCGGACTCTACGGCGTGAAACGAACCCTCGATTTACCACACGCCGAACCATTACCTCGTATATGCTAGCAGCCGGTTGGCAGCATGCTGTAGGCCGGATAAGACGCATTAGCGTCAACATCCGGCGTTAATGCTGCATTATGCCTGATACCGCTTTGCTGATCGGGCCAACGGATTGTATATCCTGGCCAGTTCAGTAGCAGGCCATCCGGCAATAATTTACGACTTATACCTATAATTCATTTACCGTTTTCGCACCGTTCTGCGGTGCTTTCCCTGGAAAAGCAATATGTCGTATACACCGATGAGTGACCTCGGACAGCAAGGCCTGTTCGATATTACTCGTACATTATTACAGCAGCCCGATCTCCCGTCTCTTAGCGAGGCGCTTTCGCAGCTGGTCAAGCGTTCAGCGCTGGCCGACTGCGCGGCTATTGTCTTATGGCAGGCACAAACGCAACGTGCGCGTTATTTTGCAACGCGTGAAAATGGTAAACCCATCGATTATGAAGACGAAACGGTGCTGGCACATGGTCCGGTACGCCGTATTTTGTCTCGCCCTGATGCGTTGCACTGCAACTATCATGAGTTTACGGAAACATGGCCACAATTGGCTTCAGGTGGACTGTATTCTGAATTTGGCCACTACTGCCTGCTGCCGCTGGCGGCAGATGGGCGCATCTTTGGCGGTTGCGAATTCATCCGTAACGAAGACCGTCCGTGGAGTGAAAAAGAATATAACCGTCTACAGACCTTCACTCAGATAGTCGGCGTCGTTGCTGAACAAATTCAAAGCAGAGTCAGCAACAACGTCGATTACGATCTGCTGTGTCGTGAGCGTGACAACTTTCGCATCCTGGTCGCCATCACCAATGCCGTGCTCTCCCGACTGGATATTGATGAGCTGGTCAGCGAAGTCGCCAAAGAGATCCACCACTACTTCGACATCGATGCCATCAGCATCGTGTTACGCAGCGATCGCAAAAATAAACTCAGTATCTATTCCACTCACTATCTGGATGAACATCATCCGGCACACGAACAGAGTGAAGTGGACGAAGCGGGAACGCTCTCTGAACGGGTCTTCAAAAGCAAAGAGATGCTGCTGATCAACCTGAGCGAACGTGACATCCTTGCCCCTTACGAACGGATGCTGTTCGAAACCTGGGGCAACCAGCTACAAACCCTGTGTCTGCTACCGCTGATGTCCGGCAATACTATGCTCGGCGTACTCAAGCTGGCACAGTGCGAAGAGAAAGTTTTCACTACCGCCAACCTCAAGCTATTGCGCCAGATTGCCGAGCGTGTGGCAATTGCCGTGGATAACGCGCTAGCCTACCAGGAAATTCACCGCCTGAAGGAACGTCTGGTCGATGAAAACCTGGCGTTGACTGAACAACTCAACAACGTAGAGAGTGAGTTCGGCGAAATCATTGGTCGCAGCGAAGCTATGTACAGCGTACTCAAGCAGGTCGAAATGGTGGCGCAAAGCGACAGCACCGTCTTGATTCTGGGTGAGACCGGAACGGGTAAAGAGCTGATCGCACGAGCCATTCACAACCTGAGCGGACGTAACGCCCGCCGGATGGTGAAGATGAACTGCGCGGCAATGCCTGCCGGATTGCTGGAGAGCGATCTGTTTGGTCATGAGCGCGGCGCGTTTACCGGGGCCAGCACGCAACGTATTGGGCGTTTCGAACTGGCGGACAAAAGCTCACTGTTCCTTGATGAAGTGGGCGATATGCCGCTTGAGCTTCAGCCTAAGCTATTGCGCGTTTTGCAGGAACAGGAGTTTGAGCGTCTGGGCAGCAATAAGCTGATCCAGACCGATGTCCGTTTGATCGCCGCCACCAACCGCGATCTGAAGAAGATGGTTGCCGATCGCGAATTTCGTAACGATCTGTATTACCGACTGAACGTCTTCCCGATCCATCTGCCGCCGCTGCGTGAGCGCCCGGAAGATATTCCGCTGCTGGTAAAAGCCTTCACCTTTAAAATTGCTCGTCGGATGGGACGCAATATCGACAGTATTCCCGCCGAGGCTCTGCGCACGCTGAGCTGTATGGAATGGCCGGGTAACGTGCGTGAGCTGGAAAACGTGGTAGAACGTGCGGTTCTGCTTACCCGGGGCAACGTGCTGCAACTATCCCTTCCGGATATTGCCCCTTTGACGCCGTCTACGCCTCCGGTGGCAACCGAAGTCGCGCAGGACGGTGAAGATGAATACCAGTTGATTATGCGCGTACTGAAAGAAACCAACGGGGTGGTTGCCGGTCCCAAAGGCGCGGCACAAAGGCTGGGATTGAAACGTACAACGTTACTCTCACGCATGAAGAGATTGGGTATTGATAAGGATGCACTGGTTTAGCCAGTGTGGCTATACTGGGTGATATCTCAACGAAAGGAGGCAGTATGGCGGTATCAGCACGTAATCAATTAACCGGTACGGTGAGCGCAGTCGCTACGGGCGCAGTGAATGATGAAGTTGAACTGACGCTGGCTGGCGGCGCAAAACTGGTCGCGATTGTAACCCATAGCAGCCAGCAGGCGCTGGGTCTGGCGAAAGGGAAAGAAGCAATTGCCCTGATTAAAGCGCCATGGGTGACGCTGGCAACTGAAGACTGTGGTCTGAAGTTCTCTGCCCGCAACCAGTTTGCTGGCAGTGTTTCCCAGGTCACAGAAGGCGCAGTCAACGCCACGGTACATATCAAAACTGACGCAGGCTTCGAGATTGTTGCCGTCGTCACCAACGAAAGTCAGCAAGAGATGAAACTGAGTCAGGGAAGCCGTGTTGTTGCGCTGATCAAAGCCTCAGCTATTCTGATTGCCACCAAAGCGTAGTCGCCATTCATCACCACATGGCTAAGTTGCCCGATGGCGCAATGCGCATCGGGCCTACGCGACAGATGCACTTATTCTCGTAGGCCAGATAAGGCGCAGCCGCCATCCGGCGCACAGCGACCTTATTTTTTCCGTTGGTACTTCTCAGGTAACTCCGGCACTGGACGTTTGTCATCAATCAGGTGACGTACGGTCAGAATCGGGTGACGCCAGAGCATTCTCGGCCCAGCCCAACGCATAATTTGCTTCATCTCTTCGCGTTTAGCAGGTTGATAACAGTGCACAGGACACTGTTTACAGGCCGGTTTTTCCTCACCAAATACGCACTTGTCGAGGCGCTTTTGCGCATAGGTAAATAACGCATCGTAATGCCCCGGCTCGCCTGAAGCCTGCGGGCACTGGCTCTCGTAGAGCGAAATCATTCTCTGGATCGTCATTTTTTCACGTGCAATGCGTTTGCCGGACATGATGCCTCCACAATTAAGTTGCATAAATAATACACCTTAACTAAGCACAGAACTATTACCTGAAGGTGATACATCCTTAGCACCCTACGCAAATAAGAATTATTTTCATTTGTTTATGCCATGTGCTATATAACATAGCAAAGGCTATATTCGATGATAAATTAACCATTTTGTTGCGAGGGATACTATGCCGCATCTGCCCCATCTGAAGTCATTTCTCCTTGCCAGCGTGTTAACAGCGCTGACGCTGTCACCCGCCTGGGCGAAAGAAAAATTCAAAGTGGTAACCACCTTTACGGTGATTGCCGATATGGCAAGCAATGTAGCAGGTGACGCGGCGGACGTTAGTTCTATCACCAAACCGGGTGCTGAAATTCACGAATATCAACCAACCCCAGGCGATATTAAACGGGCGCAAGGCGCACAGCTTATTCTCTCTAACGGTCTAAACCTCGAACTATGGTTTTCCCGCTTCTACCAAAATTTGTCCGGCGTACCTGAAGTGATGGTCTCAAACGGCGTGCAGCCAATGGGCATCAGCGAAGGGCCGTACAACGGTAAACCAAACCCGCATGCCTGGATGTCAGCGGAGAACGCGCTGATCTACGTGGATAACATTCGTGATGCGCTGATCAAATACGATCCGGACAATGCCGCAACCTACCAGAATAATGCGCAGAATTATAAAGCGAAAATCCAGCAGACCCTGGCGCCATTGCATACAGAACTGGCAAAGCTCCCTGCTGATAAACGCTGGCTGGTCACCAGCGAAGGCGCATTCTCTTATTTAGCTCGTGATAACAATCTCAAGGAGCTGTATCTGTGGCCGATCAATGCCGATCAGCAGGGTACGCCCAAGCAGGTACGCAAGGTTATCGATGCGATCAGAGAGCATCATATCCCAACGGTATTTAGCGAAAGCACCGTGTCCGACAAACCAGCGCGTCAGGTTGCCCGTGAATCTGGCGCGCATTACGGCGGCGTGCTGTATGTCGATTCGCTCAGCGCTGCCGATGGTCCGGTACCGACCTATCTGGATTTACTGCGCGTCACCACGCAAACCATTGTTAACGGCATCAACAAGGGTCTGGAGAGCCAACCATGAGTCACTCTGCGATTACCGTAAATCAGGTTACGGTGACGTATCGCAACGGTCATACCGCATTGCGGGACGCCACTTTTCAGGTTCCGGGCGGCTCAATTGCCGCTCTGGTCGGCGTAAACGGTTCGGGAAAATCAACGCTTTTTAAAGCGCTGATGGGTTTTGTCCGCCTGGCGCAGGGGGAAATCTCAATTCTGCAACAGCCGGTAAATAAGGCGCTCAAACAGAATCTGATCGCCTATGTCCCCCAGTCAGAAGAGGTGGACTGGTCGTTTCCGGTACTGGTGGAAGATGTGGTGATGATGGGACGCTTTGGCCATATGGGCTGGCTGCGTCGACCAAAACAAATTGACCACGCCTGCGTAGATGCGGCGCTGGCGCGGGTTGATATGCTGGATTATCGCCATCGTCAGATAGGTGAACTGTCCGGTGGGCAGAAAAAGCGTGTTTTTCTGGCAAGGGCCATCGCACAGGACGGACAGGTTATTTTACTGGATGAACCCTTTACCGGCGTGGATGTAAAAACCGAGGCCCGGATCATCGACCTACTGCGTGAACTGCGTGATGAGGGTCGAACCATGCTGGTCTCTACCCATAATTTGGGATCCGTCACCGAGTTTTGTGATTACACGGTGATGATTAAGGGCACGGTGCTGGCAAGTGGACCCACCGAAACCACCTTTACCCCCGAGAATCTCGAACTGGCATTCAGCGGTGTACTGCGTCACGTTGCGCTGAGCGGCGGTGAACAGCACGTAATTACCGATGATGAACGCCCGTTTATTTCGCGACGCACGGCAAACGAGGGGGAATAACCATGAACTGGCTAACGGAGCCGTTTGGCTACCAGTACATGCTCAACGCCATGTGGGTCTCGGCGATGGTCGGTGGCCTGTGTGCGTTTCTCTCCTGCTATCTGATGCTCAAAGGCTGGTCGCTGATTGGCGATGCACTGTCGCACTCTATCGTGCCGGGCGTGGCAGGCGCTTATATGTTAGGGCTTCCCTTCGCGCTTGGCGCATTCCTTTCCGGCGGACTGGCGGCGGGCAGTATGCTGTTTCTTAATCAACGTTCGCGCCTGAAGGAAGATGCGATTATCGGACTGATTTTTTCGTCTTTTTTCGGTATCGGGCTGTTTATGGTGTCGCTCAATCCGATGTCGGTGAACATTCAGACCATCATTCTCGGCAACGTGCTGGCGATTGCGCCAGAAGATATTCTGCAACTGGCCATCATCGGGGTTATTTCGCTAACCATCCTGTTTTTGAAGTGGAAAGATCTGATGGTGGTTTTTTTTGATGAAAACCACGCGCGCTCTATCGGTCTGAATCCGGGCCGGTTGAAGCTGTTATTTTTTACGCTGCTCTCCGTTTCCACGGTCGCCGCGCTGCAAACCGTCGGCGCATTTCTGGTGATTTGCCTGGTGGTTACGCCCGGTGCAACGGCCTGGCTGCTGACCGATCGTTTTCCACGCCTGCTCACTATCGCCGTAGCTATTGGCAGCCTGACCAGCTTTTTCGGCGCCTGGCTGAGCTACTGGCTGGACGGTGCAACCGGCGGAATTATTGTCGTTCTGCAAACGCTGCTGTTCCTGCTGGCATTTGTCTTCGCACCAAAACACGGTCTGCTGGCGAATCGCCGCCGCGCCCGTCTGGTGAACAAGGAGTCAGTATGATCTTAACAACGCTGCTGGAACCCTTTCAGTTTGGTTTTATGGTCAATGCGCTGGTCATCTCCACCATTGTCGCCGTGCCCTGCGCGCTGCTGTCTGTATTTTTAGTACTCAAAGGCTGGGCGCTGATGGGCGATGCAATGAGCCACGCGGTTTTCCCGGGAATTGTACTGGCGTGGATTACGGGCATCCCACTGGCAATTGGCGCATTTATCGCCGGGCTGTTCTGTGCGGTGGCGACGGGTTATCTCGACGATAACAGCCGCATCAAACGCGATACCCTGATGGGAATCGTCTTTTCCGGCATGTTTGGCGCAGGGCTGGTGCTGTACGTCTCTATCCAGTCAGAGGTCCATCTCGATCATATTCTGTTCGGCGATATGCTGGGCGTATCGTTCAGCGACATCATACAAACCGCGGTTATTACGCTTGGGATAGCGCTTATTATTGGGCTTAAGTGGAAAGATCTGCTGCTGCATGCGTTCGACCCGCATCAGGCAAAGGCCAGTGGGCTTAACACTGCACTGCTACATTACGGCCTGCTGTGCATGATCGCCCTGACGATTGTCGCCACGCTAAAATCAGTAGGGATTATTTTGTCGATCTCCTTACTGATTGCGCCTGGCGCCATTGCGATTTTAATGACGCGGAAATTTTCCCACGCCTTGTGGCTGGCGGTGATTATGTCGGTCGTTACCTCGTTTATGGGCGTGTACCTGTCTTTTTTCATCGACAGTGCACCGGCCCCCACCATCGTCGTACTATTTTCACTACTGTTTGTGATGACCTTTATTTATTCCACCCTGCGCGACCGTCGTTTAGAACGGCGACGCCAGCAATACGACCTCTAACGGAGTGGGCAGTGATATGCCCACTATCGTAATTAGAATACGTAATGACAATATTCCCAGCGTCCTGAACAAATGCCCCGTTCTGAAACCATGCCATATTTACCAGCGCTATTTAATAATCAGATAGTCACTATCACATTAGATAAAAATACAGGTAAATTTTATGAGCAAGATGAGCATGTCAGAAATCTATTCTGAACCAGAGGCCTATGGCTTACCACGCAAAGGTATAACACTTAATAATAAGGAAGCTGCGTTGGTGGTAGTCGATCCACAGATCGATTTTTTAAGTCCTCAGGGTATTGGCTGGGAGGTTTTTAAAGACAGCATTATTGAAAATAATACTGTAGAAAACCTCGAGACGTTGTTCAAAATGGCAAAAGAAGCACAAATGCCTGTTTTTATTTCTCCACATTATTACTTTCCGCACGACCATAAATGGCAATCTACCGCACCGGGAGAAACATTTATGCACGGCACTGGAATGTTCAGTCGTAAAGGTCCACTGACGATGGAGAATTTTGAAAATTCCGGCGCAGACTTTTTACCGCAGTTTAAGCCATATATTTATGATGGCGAAACGGTCATTGCCTCACCGCATAAGATTTTCGGACCAGAAACCAACGACCTGGTACTGCAATTAAGAAAACGCGGTGTCTCACAGGTCATTCTCGCCGGTATGGCTGCCAATCTGTGTATTGAATCCCATATGCGTGAATTGATTGAGCAAGGTTTTGAAGTTGTCGTCGTTAAAGATGCGACAGCGGGTCCGCGCATTCCGGAAGGTGACGGTTATCTCGCCGCTCTAACCAACTACCGCATCATTGCCAATGATTTATGGGACACCGACACCACGGTTGAAAAGGTAAAGGCAGCAGCTAAGTAATAGCTATGAGTACGGTTACCGAGGGTAATTGTATGTACAACATCGCTCATCCATTAGCCATCAAAATAAATTTCATTAAGCGCGGAGCTTTTCCATGAATCTTAAGTTTAAGGTTATTTCGGCATGTATTTTACTTTCCATGTCAGTTTCAGCTAATCAGGTGTTGGCCGCTGCCAATACAAATGAGACTACTTACTTAGTTAACCGTGGTGATCCACAATTAAAGGTCAACGGCAAATATATCGATCAGATCATTGCCGAAGTAATGGCGAAAAATAATCTGCCGGGTTTATCCATGGCGATTGTTCAGGCACCTTATATTCCGCGCTCAGCGGGATACGGTCTGGCAACGGCAGCCAATGATGAGCTTGCTTCCACCAAAACCATGTGGGGAATTGGCCCTATCACGCAGGCTTTTACTGCAGTCGCAGTAATGCAACTGGTAGAGCAAGGCAAATTGGATCTTAATACTCCTGTGAGTGTTTATTTGCCTGGCCTGCCGGAAAGCTGGCATAACATTACGATTCTGGAATTAATGCAGCACTCATCCGGGATCCCTGATTTCAGATCTTTCGGCTATAAACAAGAGCAAAAATATACACCTGCGCAGCTGGTGGATCTTGTTAAAGATAAACCGCTCGAATTTAAAAACGGCACGGATATCAACTCCAGCGCAACTGACTTTATCCTGTTAGGTTTGGCTATCGAGAAAGTCAGCGGAATGAGTTACGTAGACTTCGTCAACAAATACCAAATTGCGCCGTTAGGTCTGCAAAGCACCATGTTCGCAAAAGACATGCCAACGAAAGCATTCCTTGATCGCCCGACGCCTGATAAGCAACATAATCAGCATTCGAAATTTAAGTCAGAAATTGACTGGATCAACCCTGTTGAGCCTGCAACAGGTTACGTCGCAGCGGGTGACAAACTGGCGCCTGTCAGCGCGATCGCCACTGATAATCTGTTCGCCTACGGTGGTCTGTGGTCGTCAGCGGAAGACATCAGTAAGTGGGATATCGGTCTTGCCGGCAGCACGCTGGTTAAAGACAAAAAGCTACGCGACATTATCTATAGCCCGGCAAAACTGAAAAATGGCAAAGTCGTGCCTGCCATGGCCGGCTGGGAATTTACCCGCCATCCTGGTTTTCTGGAAATCAAAGGAACCACAGGTGGCTTTAGTGCCTATCTGAGCCGCTTTACCGCCGGTGATGAACTGGTTTGCGTGACAATGCTGACCAACAAAGAAGGCGTAGACATGACTCAGGTGGCTCGTGATATCGCTGAAGCCTATAAAATAGGGCTGGGTTCTGGGTTAAATTCAGAGAAGGTCAAAAACCAGGAAAGTAAATTCTCTGTCGATGAGACGGTCTCCCGACTGAAAGCCATTCTGAAAAGCGAAGGCGTTCCGGTATTCACTGAAATTGATCACGAGAAAAATGCCGAGGGCGCAGGAATGAACCTGAGGCCAACAAAAGTCCTGGTATTTGGTAACCCTAAAGTCGGCACAAAACTGATGCAGGATAAACAGGGTGTCGCGCTGGATCTGCCGTTACGTGTCTCCGTATGGCAGGATAAGATCGGGCGAGTTTGGGTCGGTTATGAAAACCTGGATGACGTAGCAAAAACCTACGATCTTCAGGACAAGCAGACCATTGATAAGATTGACAACTTTATGACTAAGCTGGTCAGTCGGGCTGTTGATGCTTATATCCAGTAACGGGATATAGCACTCCCAGCCTTCTCATGCTGCGGGACCGTTAAAGCTCCCGCAGCGTGTCAGCGCCAGCTTAATAGCGGGCTAAACGCCTCGCGGCCCACCAGGGCACGAAGCGCAGGCAGATGACAGTTACGCGCCAGAAGCGGAGGTACGGCAAAAATAATGTCGCCGGAGAGCATCACATTCTCAAGTTGTCCCCATAGGTACCAGCCAGTTACAACGCCACTGTCCGGGACGCGCAAATGCAAATGCCATCCCTCCTGCGGCTCATCCGCAATCCCCAGCCACTGGCTAAATCGGGGGATTTCAGGCACAACCTGAGTCACTAACGAACACACACCAACCTGGTTTGCCGGTATATACAACGTTAGCGCTCCCAAAGTAATACGTACCGCCGCCAGATTAGTGGGTGCCGTCATAACCGCTGGTCTCCTGATAACGCTCAAAGACCAGATTCAGATCGAGCAGCGTGTACCAGGTTTCTATCACGTTAACCACCCCCACAGCGATGCTTTGTAACGCCGGGGGCAATGAATCTCCTGGCAAATGAATCTGGCTTTCGGCGACTTCCAACACATCAATCAGTTTATCTATCAGGATCCCACTTTGCATTTTCTCGGCGCAACCAATCAGAATAGTGCGCTTACCTGCCGAATTAACGATAGGTTTATCGATCAGGCTGTCCAGTCTCATCACCGATTCCACCCGTCCACGATAGTTGATGACCCCTTCAAGCATTGGCGCGCAACAGGGAACCCAGGAGATCGGGCGCTCTGCAAGGATCTCTTTAATTTGCGCCCCATAGAAGGCAAAATTTTTACCCGCCAGTTGAAATAACACCAGCGTGCGCTGGGGTTCATCAACGTTTTCACACTCCGGTTTTTCACCATGGTTCAGCGCAAGAATCTGCTCCAGCTGTTGGCTCATATTGACTCCTTTTACTCGGCAATGCAGAAAGTGTTACGGCCATTTTGTTTCGCGGCATACAGCGCCTGATCGGCACGTTCGCGTAGCGTTTCAATCCGATCGCCAAACTGCCACTGGGCAATACCCGCGCTGAACGTACTGTGAAAGCTGGCGTCGTTAACGGAAAACGTGACCTGCTCGTAATCCCTGCGCAATCGTTCGACCACGCGCGCGGCCTTGTCACTGCTGGTGTTGGGCATAATGATGACAAACTCTTCACCACCGTAACGGCCAACGATATCGGTGCTGCGTAAGCGATGGGAGAACAACTGCGAAATACCGACAATTACCTGGTCACCGACCGCATGACCGTAGGTATCGTTAACGCTTTTGAAGCGATCCAGGTCCACCATCACCATACAAAACGGGTTGCCACTGTAGTTCGACTCGGCAATCGCGCTTTTGAGAAAATGGGTGGTCGTTGAGTGGTTATATAACCCGCTCAGACTGTCCTGCGACATGCGTGCACGCAGGACGCGCATTCTCTCCGCGCGGATCGATACGGCGCGGATCAGCTCCTCAGGGTCGCTCTGTTTGAGGATAAAATCCTCCGCGCCGATGCTCATTGCTCCCAACTGCGCATGCTTGTTGGTCTCGCTGGAGAGATAGGCGATAGGCAGGCCAATATGCTGCGGTATTTGGCGAATCAGTTTTGTCAGTTCCTCACCGCTGAATTCCGGCATGTGGTAATCCATCAACACCAAATCGATCGGCTGCGCATTGAGTACATGCAGTAGATAGTGAGGTTTTTCCAGCACATGCACTTCCATGCCCGCCAAGCGCAGCATCTCCGCGTTGTATTCAGCCACCGCCGGTTCGTCATCGATCAACAATACCTGGTAAGGCTTTTTCAGCGACGGTTGAGTCAGGCGATGAAGTTCCTGGACTAAATCGGTGATAGACGCAGGTTTTACGTAGTAGCCATCGCAGCCAGATTTGATGGCGTTGACGCGGGCATTGAAATCGCTATGACACGAGAGGAACAGCACAGGGAAAGGTTTGCCCACTTTTTGTTTCAAATCCGACATCGCCAGCGGTCCACCGTAGGCGTTGTCCGGAAAGCTAACATCCATAATCACCACCGCGGGCGGTTGCGACAATACGGCCTGAGTGAAATCCTGCGTGTTCGCGAACACATGGCAGGTAAAACCAAAACAGCGCAGTTGGGTCGCGAGAAGCTCGACCTGGTCAATATCATCATCACACAGGTAGATAGGCTTACTGGCCCGCCGAACATATCCCTCTTCCGGGCGCTGTGCGGCGATCGGTAATGTGAACTCCGTATCGCTGATACGATGTTCAAGATTGAGCTGCTCCTGAGTCAGGGTGTACAACCACCTGATGATTCGCCGCAGCTCATCGTAATGCAATGTGCTTTGCTCTGTTTCCGGTTCTGTTAGTAAACGCTCACCTTCTGCTGAGGCATTCGCCAGCGGGCTAAAGCCAAAGGACCCTGCCGAACCGTGAATACTGTGCAGCAGGATATGTAGCTGTTTGCGACAGGCTTCGCTAGGCTCTGCGACCAGTTGAACGAGTAATCTTTCCGCTTGTGCCAGCATGTCGGGAATTCGGCGTAGAAACCCCTGCCGCAAACGCGCTATTTTTTCCTGCGCTGCCGCCATCGCTATATGCTTATTTTCTTGTTTCATCAAACACGTAGGCTTATTCAGTTAATCGCAGATGGTTGCAGTAGCGCATTGACAGCAGCCCCCAGATTTTCCGCGAGGTTTTCATCTTTTTTCACCCAACGGTCGTACAGAGCGTCGCTGCCCGTTACTTCATTGGCACTCAGTAAAATAAAAGGCTTAGCCCAATCCTGAGCGCGTAACAGCGCCAGCAAATCCAACCCACTGATCTCTGGCATATGCAGATCGCTAATCACCAGGTCGATGTTGTTATCCGAGTCCAGGCACGCCAGGGCGGAAATCGCGCTTTCCACAATCACCACATCGTAGCCGTCCATTTGCAAAAATATGGATGCCAGTTCAGCCGCAAAAAGATCATCATCAACTAATAAAATTCGCATTTTCTCTCTCGATTTTGCGCCATCAGCACAAAAGCATTTTTAATGTTTTTATCAAACTGTCCTGCTCGAAATCGCCCTTGGCGATGTAGGCATCCGCGCCCACCTGAATCCCCCGTCGCCGGTCCTCTTCCTTCGCGCGGGACGTCACGATGATGATTGGCGTATGCTGGTAGTTTTTCTCCCCACGCAACGATTTGGTGAAGGTGAAACCATCCATAAACGGCATTTCGACATCCGTCAGTACGGCATCAAACTGGGTCAGTTTCGCTTTTTGCAGCCCCGACAGCCCGTCTTCTGCCAGAGTCACCTGATAGCCGTGCGCTTCCAGCACGTTCTTTTCTATCTCACGGGTATTCAGTGAGTCATCGACCACCAACACATGCCAGGCATCCTGCGTTACGCTCGTGGCGGGCGCTGGTGTACTGGTTTGCCGTGATTGTTGCGCCATCGCCATCAGCGCGGGAACGTGCAGGATGCTGACCAGTTGGTTATCCGGTGTTTGTACCATCCCGGAGACCAGCGACTGCTGTTGCATATGCTTCGGTAACGGTTTGATCATCATCTTGCGTTCATCGAGGAGCTTATCCACTTGCAGCGCCATTTTGCTGTACTGGTTCTGCACCACGATTAATCGCTGTCCGGGCGTTGAAAAGCTGCTCTGGCGTTCATGAATGCCCAGTAAGCTACCTACGCAAACCACCGGGATAAACTCGTTATGCAAGATAATTGCAGGACGTCCGGCGATATCGCTGATCCCCTGTGGCGTGCATTCCACCACCTCAACCACATACTGCGCAGCCAGTCCAAAAAGGTGCCCCTGCTCTTCAAATTGCAAAATCCGCATCATGGTTAACGAAACAGGCAACCGCAGGTTAAAGCTGGTTCCGACTCCCGGACGGCTATAAACCTGCAAATCGCCTTGCAGGTCGGTCACCACCGTTTTGCGCACCACATCAAGACCAACACCGCGACCAGAAAGCTCGGAGACTATCTTGCTGGTCGAAAAGCCGGGATGAAAAATCAGCTCATTACATTCTTGCTCGGAGAGCTGCCCGACCATTGAAGCGGGAACAAGACCTTTACTGACCGCCTTCGCGCTGATGGCCTCATAGTTCAGACCACGGCCATCATCTTCGATACGCAGTAGTATCCCGCTGCCGTCCTGCTGAGTAGTGATGGTAATCGTGCCGCGAGTGGATTTACCGAGCGCCAGACGTTCGTCGATCTCACCAATCCCGTGATCGACGGCATTACGCAGTAGATGCGTCAGCGACTCCGAAAGCCGATCAATGAGCTGGCGGTCGATTTCCACTTCTCCGCCAACAAAGCGGCACACCACCTGCTTGTTCAGTGTGGAAGCCAGTTCGCTGACCTGCAGCGAAATGGGTTCAAACAATGTTGAAAGTGGCAGCATACGGATCCGCGCCGCCACATCGTACAGTTCAAACATCTGCAAATGCTGGAGCTGAACGCTTTCTTTTAACTGGGCGCTAAAGTCGTGGATCTGCTGGCGAAGCTGCTCAGCACTCAATCCCGGTAACCGTGGTACCAGTTGACTCAGGTTTTGTATCTGCTGTTCCAGGCGATCATGTCCGGCGAGCACCTCCCCCAGAATGTCGATCAGTCCATCGAGCTTGTTCAGCTTTACCCGAACGAAATCCGCCTGCTTAATACCGGCATCCATGCTGGCTGGCGTCGCGGGCGCAGGGACTACCGGTTTTTCTGTTGCCCCGGCAGTTTCGACAGCCAGCGTGATATCCTCTCCCCGACTGGCGCGGGCAAGGCGTTCGCACAGCCCGGCATCCGCCGGTGGCAACTGATTATCCCCTTCGCTGACAAAAAGCTGGGTAAGCTGACCAGAAAGATACTCCACAGACTCATGGATCAGATTGCCCAGCGCCCTGTCCGGCGTCAGTTTGTTGTCACGCAGTTCACTCAATACATCTTCAAGATGATGCGTGACATCGGCAATACTTTGCAGCTTCAGCATCCGCGCCCCCCCTTTCAGGGTATGCGCAGCGCGAAACATCTCACCTATCCAGGCGTCGGTATGCTCATCAGCGGAGAGGAGAAACGCCCCTTCGCTGATCGTCTGCAAATGACCTCTCCCTTCATCAATAAAGCGCAGAACGAATTTTTTCAGATCGATAGCCATAATCGCTCTTATTAGCCACTTTGGTGGGCGAATTGCGCCAGTTGATGTTCACACAAGAAACGAAACGTATTGCCAGGAAATACCATTGGCAAACGCAGACGACAAACCGAGGACGGATTGTTTATCTCGTCGTTCAGTAACTGCATCACCACACGATAAGTCCGTTGAGCAGGCTGGTATAACTCGCTTTGCCGGTACATTTCAGCCAGATAATAGTGTGCAGGCCAGTAGCCAGGTTCCTGATAAACCACCTGTTTGAACCAGGCGATGGCCTGCTGGGTCTGGTGTTGCCACATCATCGCCAGGCCGAGCAGCATTTTGGCCTCTGCCGACCACTCATCCTGCGCGAGGATCTGCTGTGCGTTTCCGGCTGTTTGAGAAAACTCACGCTGTTCGAGGGCAATAACGCCCTGGATCAAAAGCGCATCCTGATTACGGGGATCGTCGCGTAATATACAGGCGATACACTTTTCAGCTTCAGAAAAACATTTTTCATCGAGACTGGCGCGCGCTTTCTTCAGCCAGTCATTACTCTGCTGCGCCGTGGGCACCAGAGGAACCTGTTCAACCACCGCTCTCGACTGCGGAATGCGCACCGCAACTCTGGGGACAGGCACAACCCTTGCCGCTTCACGATGGTGGCAAAAATAGAAAATCCCCTCTTCCTGCTCCAGCTTCAGAATGTCGAAATTGTTAGCCAGCGTTTCCGCATTGCCAAAAAATAAGGCTCCCTGCGGTTGCAATATCTTCAGCAAATTACCGTGCAGCTCGCGACGCGTTGGCGTATCAAAATAGATGGACACATTGCGCAGCAAAATGATGTCCACTTCCGGCAGTAACTGTTCTTTTATAATGTTGGTGCGATGGAAGGTGACCTTCTCACGGATCTCATCATGCAGCCGGTAGAGGTTTCCCGAGCGGGTAAAGTAGCGTTGCTGAATACTCGGGTCGACGCCGCGAAACGAGTAGCTTGAATAGCAGGCGTTGCGGGCTTTTGCCAGGATTGCCGGGTCAATATCACAGCCGTAAATTTCGATGCGCTGGGCCATCCCGCCGAGGTATTTCTCATGCAGCTTGATCGCCAACGAGTAGGCTTCCTCTCCGGAAGAGCATCCGGCACTCAGAATACGCACCGGGCCGCTGCGCTGTTGCAACAGACGCGGGATCCATTTATCGCAGATTAAATCCAGCGTATCGCTTTCACGGAAAAAATAGGTTTCGTTAATCGTAATCAGCGTGATGAAACTATCAAACTCATTCTGCGAGCTACGCAGTTGTTCATAGTATTCATAGTAATCATTGATTTTTCGCTCGGACATTCGCCGACCCAGCGCCGTTTTCAGCAATGCTTCCATGGCGTTATCGAAGTGCAAACCGACCCGTTCTTTGATCAGGCGAGCATAGTCAGGAAGATTAGGGATCATGGCAATTTACTCTCAACATGCCCGTGGCAAGCCATCGAAAGCAGTACCGCAGCAAGGCCATCCAGAGGGATCGTGCGGTGTATTAGCTGCTTGTCGATCGCGTTCTTATTCATACCGAATACCACCGAACTTTCTTCGTCCTGCGCCAGCGTTGTACCACCACGGCGGACAATAAGCTCAATGCCGCGGCAGCCATCGCTGCCCATGCCGGTCATAATCAGTCCGACGGCTTTTTCGCGAAACACCTCAGCCACCGACTCCAGCAACAGGTTGCAACTGGGATGGTAAACGTCGCTTTCCTGTCTTGGGATCGCCGCTAAACGCTGGTTGTTTTTGACGATCAGGTGCTGCTCCGGCGGCAATATATACACATACCCCGCTTCCACCCGATCGTCCTCCTGCGCCAGTCGCACCTTCAGATCGGTCACGCTATCCAGCCAATGCACCATATTTTTCGCGAAGCCATCGGCAATATGTTGGGCAATAAGTACCGGGCACGGGAACGTACCGGGCAGATCCTGTAACAGCTTACTTAGCGCCTGCGGCCCGCCCGTCGAACAGGCAATCGCCAGCACAAAAGGCCAGTCTTGTGGCGTTTTTACAACGTCTATCATCGGTCGTGTAGTGGGGATTACCGGTTCGCTTGGATAGCGTAATCCCTTGATATGTCGAATGACTTTTACACCGACCAATAATTCTACTTTACGATGCAAAGCATCCGTTGAGAGTGGTGAATCACTGCTATGGTGCAACACCGCCAACGCACCACGGGAAATGTAGTCATCATCCCATTGATTCTCTGGACAAAATCTCATGACAAGGATCGGGATTGCGCTGGTTGCCATGATCGTTTCCACGATCTCGACGTTATCGGCGCTCGAGACATCCAGCGTCAGAATCAGCAGGTCCGGCATCAGCTGTTGCAACAGTCGGATCGCCTGTCTGCGATGGGCTGCTTGCCCCACCACCTTAATGTGCGGGTGATCCTCCAGTTGCCTGACCAGCTCATTACGCGATGCGCTGCCCAGGTCGAGGATCAGCACCCGAATGTTGCTGCTATTCATGCATCTGTTTCCGTCAGTGTGAATGAGGACGAAGCCTCTTTCAGCGCTTTCGACAGTTGTGTCATATCCTGACTGACAACCAGAATGTCTTTGATAGATTGCGAGGTATAGTTACTGGCAACAACGATCTCACGTAGCGCCATGACCACCTGATTACTCGCCGTTTTCTGTTGCTGTGTTGATAGCGATATTTGTAGCGCCGCCGTCGAGGTTTGCTCAGCCGTAACAACGATATCGTTCAGATGTTCAGCACTGACTTTACAGGCTATTGCGCCCGCTTTAATGCTCTCGCCGCCTTTTTCCGCGTTCAGCACCAGACGATTAATCGCGTTTTGGATCTCGTTGATCTTATTTTCAATTTCAACCGTCGATTCCGTCACCGAATCCGCCAGACGGCGGATTTCAGCCGCCACCACCGAGAAACGCTTACCGGCTTCCCCGGCGCTGGCAGCTTCGAGCGCTGCGTTAAAGGCGATAAGTTTCGTCTGATCCGCGACGCTGTTAATGATCACCATCACGCGACTGATTTCCGTCGACTTATTACCAAGCATCATGATTTCACGCATATTTTGCTGATTGTCGGTATCAATATCCGTCATACGCATCAGCAATTGCGACATCGACTCGGAGCCTTTATTGCAGTCCTCGAGCGTCTGGTTGGCAATATCCACAACCGCCCGTGAGTGTTCGGCTATCTGTGTCGATGAGGCAGACAGCTCTTCCATGGTGGAGGTAATTTCAGCCACTGAAGATGAGGTTTCCACGCTGGTTGATGCCTGCCCATCGACCGCTTCGGTAATATGCAAAGATGCCTGATGTACCGAATTTGCATGAGAAACCATACCGCCTACCAACGAGTGCAGACGCTGACGCATCATCTCCACCGCACTCAGCAGTTCGCCGATCTCATCGTGGTGATCGACCTGAACATCCACCGTTAAGTCGCCTTCGGCAATGGTTTGTGCAATCCCCAGGACACGATTTAAGCGCCGGGAAATCAGGAAACGGCTGGCCACAGCAATCAGCAGTAAAATGATGGGCAGCAGCAGCGCGGTAAACAGCAGCAGACCGTTACGCACCAGATTGCTGCTCTTGGCGACATCATCAACATAGTTGGTGGTGGCGATTATCCAGTTTATCCCTTCAACGTATTCATAAACGGCAACTTTGGTCTTCGGCAATGCGCCATAACCGCTCACCCAGTTGTAGTAAGTGATGCCATTCTTGTGTTCGAGCATGTCGGCAAACAGCTTAAAACCATTGGCATCGGTAATATTAATTGCCTGCTGGTTGCTCAACGAGGGGTGGACCAACATACGACCAGGTTCAAATCCGGCATCCAGCACATAGGCGTAGCCATCTTTACCAATATGCACATTCAACAAACGCTGAATGATCGGTTGCAAACTCTGTTTGACGTCGAAACCCACCGCGACGGCCCCCACGACCTGACCATATTTGTCGGCAATCGGTTCGTAGTGACTAATAAACTGTTTACCGAACAGTGTGACCACACCGGAAAAGGGTTTATTTTTCAAAAGCAGCGGCAACGCAGGATTATCATGCCCTAGCGCTGTTGCTGTTGCCGTATTGCCTGAACTCGCCAGTAACGTACTGCTGACACGTACAAATTGCTCGCCTTGCAGAATAAACGTACTGGCAAATACGCTGGTTAATTCGGTGAAGTGCGCGTTGGTGTTCGGGTTGCTCAGCACCGCTTTTAATTCAGTAGAGTCCATATAACGCAGCGGTTTATTGGCAACGTTTTGATAATTATTAATATAAACATTGCTGTAATGTTCCGCATCACGAGTCACACGCTGAAACTCGTTAGAAATACTGTTGTGGAATATCCGCGTGTTGGTTTTAATCATCTCCAGCGCATTGACCTGCAATTCTCTGGAAAGATAAGACGATAATATAAAAGAGGCGCCAATCAGCAACGTTGCGATACAAACAACCAAAATCATACCGAGCTTCATCGCCACACCGGGATGGATGTTGTGCAGCCAGGACAATAGTCGAGCGCGCGGTCCCTCACTGGTGGTATTCGCCGTTCGATTTTTTACTTTAATAATGTCACTCATGATTTTTATTCTCTACCTGAGAAGAAATTACTCTTTTTTTGGTCATCAGGAGCTAGCGCCCTGTGATTCGAGCGTGAACAGCGGCGTAGGTTTGCCAATGTGATATCCCTGTAACCAGCCCACATTCATTTTTTCCAGACAGGCCTGAATAGTGGCGTTCTCGACAAATTCAGCGACCACCTGCATTTTTTTCATTTCAGCAACGCGGCAGAATGACTCAACGATGTAGTAACTAATTTCACTTTCGGTGATCCGTCGAATAAAAGAGCCATCTATTTTCAGGATATCTGCTTCGATATTCATCAAGCGCGCATGACTCGCAAACCCGGTGCCAAAGTCATCAATTGCCACCCGACATCCCAGCTGACGTATTAAACGTAGCGTTTCCACGGTTTGTTCTTTGTCTGATAACGTATCTGCTTCCGTTATTTCAAAAATAATCCGCTGTGGCTCCACCGCGTAGTCGTGCAGGAGTTGGGTGATCTTCATGACAATATTTGAACGACACACCGTCACCGGTGCCAGGTTAATAGAAAAACAATGCTGCGGGTGGTTACGCATAAATTTGAGGGTATTTTCGATAACCCAGAGATCGATATCCGGTGCCAGCCCCGCATCATGAGCAACCGGCAGGAAACTGTTCGGTGGAATAAATTCTCCCCGTTCGTTAAGCATACGGATCAATATTTCATGATACGGCGCTTCACCGTGGGTACTAACTATTGGCTGTGCCATCAGGACAAACGCATTGTTATCCAGCGCATTTTGCAGCGCAGTGCGAATTTCCGTTTTATCAACAATGTGGTTGCCAAGGATCCGGCTATGCTGCGCCTCAAGGTTTTCCGGCCTGCCGTTGGTGAGTGATAAACCCGCCACCATGCCCAGTTTCCCCACCAGCTGATAAATGTCATCACTTAGATCGTTAATCAGGCAATAGCCCAAACCACTGCGAAAACCCAACCGATGGTTGTTGTAAAAGAGACGAAAACTGTTGGCGGCCTGATACAGATCGCATAGCCGCTCCCAGGTGCCATTTTCCAGCCGGATGAGCAGATCATAACCCGCGTGGTAATAGACTTTCTCGCTTTTCACCAGATGTCTGCGCAAATGCTCAGCAAGGATCTTCTGGTAGCGGGCGCGGAAATGAAAACCATAACGACGCGAAAAAAGCTCCAGCTCGGGGATCTGTATCAGACATACAGTCGCGCGTTCAGTGGTAAATAGCTCCGTCTTCAGCGCCCGTAAATTTGCCATGCCTGTCATCGGGTCAGTCAGCCCCAGCAGCAGCGCCTGGTTAAAGCGCTGACGGGTAAATTTTGCCAGTACCCCCATGATCACAATGGTGAGTGAAAAGACAAAGATCAACGTCGAAACCAGCGCCTGATGCAGCATGAAGTTAACATCGCTGGCGATATAGCTGTCGTTATGTTTGCCTAAGATGATTAATACGATCGTCCACACCAGCATTGTGAACAAGTGGCCAATCTTGATTGCTCCCCACAACATCAACGGAAATAACAGGATCAGGCTATAGATAGAGAAAAAAACATCCAAATTATCCGGTGATGTTAAGAAGAACATCAGAAAAAACAGCAAGATGCACCAGGATATAACGCCGTAGACACCGATATTGCCTTTACACTGTTCGGCAATGGCCCGCAGAAAGGTCAGCAGGAAAGACGGTCGACGAATGATGCGGTAAATCTTGTAAAATAAAGGGATCCCCGTCAGGCAACCGTTGATGATCCCCTGAATACGTACCAGCATGCCCAGACTCAACGCCGGAATGTTATCCACATCGGGACGTTGTCCGTGGGCGACAAACATTGCAAAGAGTTTGCTGAACACCAGATACAGCAGGACGTTGTAGCCACAAAGCCAGAGCAGACGATTAAAGCTAATTTTGATGCGACCAAAGCTAACGCAGCTGCGTCTGCCGGTGAATTTGCGGTACGCGGCATAACTTAAGGTCGACGCGATGATCAGGCACAACGCATCTACCCGTTCATTTTGCGGACCGACCACAAACATGACCGTCAGGAACAGAAGAAACCCCGGCAACACCCGAAAACCGAACAAGACCAATGCGGCAGAAAATACGGCTAGCTTGAGATCGTAAACTGTTAAAATAGTATTATTGAGAATGCTATAACCGTTAAGATATTGTGCCAGCGGGTAAAAAAGGCCAGGTAAGACAAGTGGCAGGCACCATTCCCGAATGTTTTTTATCGTGTTTGAATTTATTATTGCGTCCAAATCAATTTATCCGCTATGCACTATACCAATAGGACTTTAATCCAGACTCGAATGTCACAAACAAATCCTTTTGGGTCAGCCGATGAACCATAGCAAAATTGTCAACATTGACCGCGCACTGAGAAAATAAAATAAGGTTCTATAATGAAGAGAGCATGTTATTCATATCAAATCAGGAAATAAATACCCATTTATAGACAAAAATGGACATCCGGTGAGGATGAAATCGCTAAAATGCCTGTCCAAAAAACTGCTAATTCATTGATGTTTAGTAAAAAACAAAAAAGCCTTTGTCAGTTTCCCAACACCTCCAACCAGTACGTATAAAAAATCTTCTCAAGCACCATGAATGTCAACATTAATATCCTGAAAGGGGCATTCAGAAAATGTATTTTTATGTACACTTTTGCCTATTGACGAAAAGAGCAGCGTTATCTATATTCGCATACCGTTATTTTTGTCATTACTCACCATGGTTCAATGTTAGTTATTTGTTACGTCATTACGTTTCACATCTTTCATCTACTTATTTGCAACAATAATATTCCATCAAGTAATAACAGAAATTAATTTTAGTATCGAATAATCTTTTCAGGAATTAACATAATCCGTGGCAAAGTCTCTGTTTTCCCTTAAAGCAATAAAAGGGTGGCAACATTCAATCACTGGCAAAATAACGCAATTCTTGCTGGCGGGTATCGTTATTGCGTTTAGTGCTGGCGCGTTTACCAACTGGAGCCTGATAGATAACTTTTCTTATCAGCAGTGGGTACAGCGGGCTGAAGCGAATGCACAGATTATGACCTACATCATCCGCAACGTGTATACCACCGTTTCGGTCGAAACCAGCGATGCAGGGCAGATATCCCGCATTGTCTCCGACAGACAGATTGGTGACACCGACTCTATTATGCAAACCGGTTATAACCCGGTTGACGTTCTGGCACTGGCATCAGTACAGACGCATAGCCCCACCTGGTTGTTTCTGTATACGCCGGAGAAAGGGTTTGTTGGCATCAACAACAAGTCAGAAGAGGGTGATGGGATCATCTCTTTCCCCGGTCGTCTGCCGCGCGATGTGCTGGGTAACTACTATGTTGGCTTCGCCCAGATTAATGGCGAAGAGTGCTTTATCAGCGCAGTTCCTATTTTGACGCCTTCAGGTGAGATCCTCGGTAGCCTGATTAGCAGCATTGGAAAAAAAAGCGATCTCTACGCCACCTACGATGCGATGCTGAAAAAAAGCAGTATCATTTTTGTCCTGATTTTGCTGGTAACGCTGGCACTGGTCACGATGTTTATGCGCCGTTTATTCCGTCCGGTTCCGCTGCTGATTAACTCCCTTACCCGCATCGCCCATGAAGAGACGGACTGTATAACGCCCTATCTTGATCAGGACGATGAGATTGGACATCTGGCCGGGGCGATTGAAAAATTGCGCGTCGCCATGAAAGAACGCGGCTATCTGCAACGAATGCATGAAATGTCGCAAAAGATGGAGCATATGGCCCATCATGATTCACTGACCGGATTGCCCAACCGCGTTTCGTTTGGCCAGGCGTTAGATAAACGCGTCAGTGAAATCCATCAGGACGAAAAACCATTTAACCTGCTGTTGATTGACCTCGACAACTTCAAACCAGTAAACGACACCTTTGGTCATAAAGCGGGCGATGAGCTGTTAATCAGCGTTGCCCAGCGCCTGCAGCTCTTGCTGGGACCTAACGATATCGCAGCGCGTCTGGGCGGTGATGAATTCGCCATTCTGCAACATGTCAGCGATAACGCCATCAAAGAAGCGAATCGGCTGGCGAAGCGGATTATTCGTGCGCTGAGCACCCCGTTTACCTGGAGCACGCATACTTTTTCCATCAGCTGCAGTATCGGTATCACCACCGCGCCGTATCAGGGCAATAATACCTCGACGTTGATGATCAATGCCGACCTTGCCATGTACGCCTCAAAACATCATGGCCGGGGTTGCTTCCATTTCTTCGAAGACGGCATGGTGATGAAGCATACCCACAGTCTGTTTATTAATCAGGAAATCATCGATGGTATTGATAACAAGGAATTCGAGCTTCATTACCAGCCGATCATCAATCTGGAAGATGAAAGCGTATATGGCTACGAATCGCTGATACGCTGGAATCATCCCACCAAGGGTCTGATTTACCCTGATTATTTTATCAACATCGCCGAGAACTCCGGTCTGATTGTCCGTTTGGGCGAATGGATTATTCGTCAGTCCTGTGAAGCCGCTGCCAAATGGCCGGAACGTATCAGGGTAGCCGTCAATATATCGGCCTACCAGCTGCACAGTCCGGGGCTGGTTGACGTTATCAAAGATGCGTTACGCATCAGTCAACTTTCAGCCGAGCGCCTTGAAATAGAAATTACTGAATCCGAAAAGCTGGATAAGTCGATTGCCTTACCCGTGCTGCAAGAGATTCGCTCTCTGGGCATTGAAATCGCGATGGATGATTTAGGCACCGGCTACGCGGCACTGGATTATCTGCTGATCTATCCTTTCACTCGCATCAAGATTGCGCGCACGCTGGTCGACAAGCTTCAGCAAGATAATGCCAGTCAGTATTTGATTGTGATGCTGATTCAGTTTGCCCATAAGTACAATATGTCGGTCACCGCTGAAGGGGTAGAAACCGCGCAGCAGCGTGACATTCTGCGCGACATTGAGTGCCAGAATGTGCAAGGCTATTTCTTTAGCTATCCGCTGCGCGAGCGTGAAGTGCTTTCCGCATTTGCCAAAGAGGTCATTGAAGAAGGACTGTGCAATGTCTGACTTCTTTCGCCCGGTAAAGCGCATGCTGACGATTTTTGCCCTGTTAATTGTTTCAGCAACGCCATGCTTAGCAGGCTCAGCCCTGCCGTTGCACACGCTGGAGCAAATCGCCAGCAAGAAAAGCATTACCCTTGGTTATCAGGATGATGCGTTTCCTTTCTCCTGGCAGAATGGCAACGTACCTGCCGGCTATTCCATTGATATTTGCAACAGTATCGTCAGCGCGCTCAAGACAAAACTTCAGCTTAAAAACCTGAAGGTTGAGTGGGTAAAAGCTAACTCGGCATCGCAGTTTGTCCTGATTAAAAATCACATGGCAGACATCATGTGTATCCCGGCCTTTTATTCGAAAAGTCGCCACAGCATTAGCGAGTTCTCGCTGCCGTTTTATTTTTCAAGTACCCGCTTCGTCATGCGTAAAAATGAAAGCAACGACAATCTGGCAGAGCTTTCCGGACATAGCGTACTGGTAAAAAGCGGCACGATTTACGTTGAGCAACTGCAAAAAGTGAATGCCGCCAATGACCTGGATATTAATATTCAACTCGATACCAACAACATTACCGCCTTCAATGAACTGAAGAATGGTGAGTATTCTGCACTGATCTCCAGTACGGTTTTACTCAAAGGGATGATCGCGCAAACGCCTAATCCTGGAGACTATAAACTTTCCGACATTGCGCTCAGCGCCCCGCTACCGGCCGGCTTGTTACTCCCGTTACACGATAAAGAATTTAAAGAATTTGTTGATGGCACTCTCTCCTCGCTGATGGCCAGCAACGAATTTACTGCGCTGTATAATAAATGGTTTCAGTCACCGATCCCGCCGAAAGCCATTAATTTAAACATTCCCATGTCAGATAACCTGAAAGCATTAACGTCTGCTAAAAAGAAGATCAGTTTTGATTATGAAAAATATAATTAATCGTGAGATGACAAGGGTGAACCGCATAGTGCAATGGCTGTTTTTACTGGCAGGCATCGGTATCACCCCCGCGCTGATGGCGCAGCAGAACGCCGCGACGCTCGATCATATTCAGAACAGCAGCGTGCTCAACGTGGGTTATCGCCAGCTGCCACCGTTTTCTTTTACTGACCACAATGGCAAAGTCACGGGTTATACCATCGCGGTATGTAACATGATTGCCGATAAGTTGCGCCAGTATTTGAAGCTCAACAGCTTAACCATTCATTATATTCCCGTGAATTTTGCAGAACGCTTCTCCGCATTAAACACACGGAAAATAGATATGGACTGTGGTGTAAATACTAACGCACCGGAGCGGACCTCCAGCGTTTCATTTTCGCTCAACTACTACACCGCGAAAATGCGCATCATCTCTTTGCGTAAAAATAATATAAATTCAATTGCCGATCTAAAAGGACGCACGGTAAGTCTGACCGGTAGCTCTAAAGATTTGCTGGAATTTAATAAAGCCAACAGAGAGCAACACCTTAATATTTCAACGATTACCACCACCACTATAAACGGCGCATTTGAGAAAATGGCGCATAATGAATCCGCCGCTTTCTTTGTCGATGACATTCTGGCCTGGCCGCTGATTAATCATAGCGAGCAACCTGAACTGTTCAGCGTCTCTTCTGAGAGCATCGGCAATGAGATGCACTATGCCATTATGATGAGGAAAAACGATCCGCAGTTTGTGACGTTTGTTGACAGTACGCTGAAAGATTTTTTTGCCTCGCCGGCCAACGTGCAATTACGTAAAAAGTGGTTGTCCCCCTGGTCCTGCGAAAAGCTGAAAAACCCGTCACCGGGCAGTTGCCAGCATAGCCATTGAACATTATCCGCCGCTGCTTACGCCACCGCCTGCTACGCCTGTGGAAAATCCCCGGGGCGCTGCTGCTATTGCTGTCAGTCCATTCGCTGCGCGCGGCCTGGGATTTTGCCAATATTCAACAAAAATCCGATGCGCTTTATGGCCCGGCAACGCCAGAAGCGCAGCAACGGATCCACGCCTGGCAACAGCTTCTGCTCCAGTTGCGTAATGCTGACGAGCAAACGCAATTACGCGCTGTAAATCAA
Source organism: Citrobacter sp. Cpo091 (assembly GCF_030332645.1). NCBI lineage: Bacteria > Pseudomonadati > Pseudomonadota > Gammaproteobacteria > Enterobacterales > Enterobacteriaceae > Citrobacter > Citrobacter sp. Cpo091. Next base: position 10,116 of record NZ_JAOWHL010000036.1, on the reverse strand, counting down.
TTCTTTAACGATAAGATCCGCTATACCGAAGACATTGATGTCTGGCATAACGTCGATTACTGGGCAACCCCTATCGAGTCGCTGCGCAAGGGTGAGGCAGATTGTGAAGACTACGCGATCGCCAAATATTTCACCCTCCGCCAGTTGGGAGTATCAGAAGACAAACTTCGCATCACCTATGTTAAAGCCCTGCGTTTAAACCGCGCGCATATGGTGCTGACCTGGTACGCCACCCCTGAGGCGATTCCTCTGGTACTCGACAGTCTGACCAGCACTATTTCTCCTGCGACGCAGCGCATGGATCTATTACCCGTCTACTCCTTTAACAACACCGGCCTTTGGCTTCCCGGCAATCAAAACAATAAACGCGTTGGGGACAGCAAGAGGCTTTCTCGCTGGCAGCAAGTTTTCACCAAAATGCGGGAAGAAGGCTTCCCGATGGATAAATAGGAATCGCCCGTGTCTCTTTTTAAACAGTTACTTCTGGCAATCTCTCTCTTTATGATGGTTGTGTTCAGCGGCAATTTTATTGTGACGCTGGAGAGTTCTCGCAATCAGTCCAATAACCAACTCCTTTCACATGCCCAGGATGCCGCAACGGCGCTAGGCGTTTCGCTAACGCCCAACGTCAACGACCCGGCAATGATCGAGCTGATGGTCAGCTCCATTTTCGATAGCGGTTACTACAAAAAAATCCGCATCGTCGATCTGGCAAACGGCAAAATAATGCTTGAGCGTAGCGCGGTAGCGACAATTCCCAACGTTCCCGGTTGGTTCGTCGATCTGGTGGATGTCACCCCGCAAACCGGTGAAGCAACGATTATGCGCGGCTGGCAGCAGGCAGCTCGCGTGGAAGTGACCAGCGATCCTATCTTTGCCGTGCAGCGTCTGTGGGACAATACCTTAGGCAACCTGCTGTGGATGCTGTCCTGTAGCCTCGCCAGCTTAATCGCCGGTATTCTGCTGCTGCGCAAACTGCTGCGCCCACTCAATTACATGGCAAAACAATCCGAAGCTATTACTCGTCGCGAGTTTCTGACGCTCCACGAGTTACCCAAAACGCCGGAATTACGCCGCGTTGTAGGCGCCATGAATTTAATGGCCGCAAAGCTTAAATCGTTATTTGAAGAACAAGCTATCTATAGCGAGCGCCTGCATAATGAAGCTTATCTCGACAGCCAAACCGGAATTGCCAATCGCCGGGCTTTCGATATGCAGCTCCAGGCGCGGTTAAGCGATGCCGATACCGCACCGGGATATCTGATGCTGGTCCGCGTTCAGGATTTAGGCGGTCTGAATCAGCGCTTTGGCGGACCGCATACTGATAAGCTGTTGCTCAACATCGCCAACCTGCTGAACGCGCACAGAGAAAAGTATGCCCCTCTCGACAGCACGCTTGCCCGCATTCGCGGCGGTGAGTTCGCCCTACTCTGCCCTGGCGTCACACATGGTGAGATGTTGGATTTGTGCAATTCGCTGTGCCAAAAACTGACAGCCTTTTACGCCACCGGAATGTCAGACCAACAGCCGGTGGCCTATACCAGCATGGTGCCGTTTAGCGCCGGAGATAATGCTCAATCATTGCTGATCCAGGCCGATCGCCTGCTGGTTGAAGCGGAAACACACACCGACCATCAGGTGGTTCCCACCACTGAAGTTCCTGCGAGTACAGAAGATCAGCATTTGTGGTTTGTTCGCCTGGAGCATGCGCTGACAAATCAACAGTTCCAGCTGGTTTATCAGCCGGTAGTCGATTGCCGCCAGCCGGACAAAATCCTGCATTACAAGGTGCTGTCGCGCATTTTTGATGAGCAGGGTAACGCCATTACCGCGGGACGGTTCCTGCCCTGGATCCACCGCTTTGGCTGGAGTCATCGCCTCGATAAAGTCATGTTGAAGCTCACATTGAACCAGTTGAAAACCGCGCCCGGAAAACTAGCGTTGAGTATTTCTGGCAGTTCTGTCGCCAGCGCAACCGCCATTGCAGACCTGCTCAATCCGTTACGGTACTCACCGAAATTAGCCAGCAAACTGATTCTGGAACTGGATGAAAATCAGTTACCAGGCCCCCATCAGATGGCGGCATTTGTTAAAGCCGTAGGTCAGCATCGCTGCGCGCTGGGACTGCAACACTTCGGTAGCCGTTTCGATATGATCGGTCATCTGTCGCAATGGGGTCTTGCCTATCTGAAAATCGACAGCAGCTATATCCGCAATATTAATGAAGAAAACGATAAACGGTTATTTATTGAAGTATTGTGCAGTGCCACGCGCAGTATTGATTTGCCGCTCATTGCTGAACGTGTTGAAACGAAAGGTGAGCTTATGGTGCTGCAAGAATTAGGGATTGATGGTGCAATGGGGCAATTATTAGGTGAGCCCGCACCATTGTGATAAAACTGGCGTCTTGATACGCCTTTGTATAGCCGGATAGCGCTGCGCTTATCCGGCCTACAAACTGCCTGCATCAGCTAAAATATACGATCATCGTTGCCAAGCAGTTGTTCTAACCCGCCAAGTTCCTGGCGCGCGTTCGCGCGATTCATTAATTTAACCTGCGCCATCGCTGGAAGATCGGTAATAGCAATCACGCCTTTACGGATCAACAGGTAAATCAAATCGTCGAGCACGCGAACCATCTCCAGGTCGCTTTTTTGCAGCATCGCTAAAGCCTGCTGGTTGTCATTTTCAGGACTTTTTGCCACGCCTTCTGTCTGCACGTTTGCAGCAGATGAATCAGAGTTCATATCAGTGCCTTTTCATTTTGCATGATGCTGCTGCCCTGTTTACACAGGGCAGCAGGCAATCGTTAGTGAGTGTGGTTTTGATCGGGTTTAGCAATCAGGTGATCCAACGAGTAGGTCGGAGAATGCAGATCGCCGCTTGCCGGAGTAGACAGCGCGGTATCTATTCCATGCGCCACTTTTGCCGGACTGGCGATCAGGTGATGATCGCCGCCGCTTTGAATGTACTTCGCAATATCCACGCCTTCATGCAGTTCACGCGCCAGATCGCTGAGATCGACTTTTTCGAGCACGCCCTTCGCCTTATCGTCAGCACTGAGCACCGCTGTCGCCTGACCGTGTCCGGTCGCTGCTGGTGCATAAGACAGAGATAATGCGTTATCGTCGAACAGGTTATGCAGCGCATGCTGTATCGCAGCATGATTCCCTTTATCCACCGTATGCCCTTTCACTGGTGCAGGCTCGTCCATCGTCACGTTCAACGTTTGGCTATAAGGCGTAATATTACCGTGGTTATCATGCGCCTCGACCAATACGTTCACGCGGTTATGACCGGCACGGAATGCGGAGGTATCGGCCTCAATGTCATAGGTCAACCCATTAATGCCCTGATGAAGAATGGCATCGTACTGATGACCATTTACCAGCGCTTTAATATGATCGCCATCATTCACATCACCGCTCACGCTGCCGGTAATATGCGTGACGGCATCCTGTGATTCGGCACGTGAAATATGGTTATCGCCGGTAACCTTATCTACGATAAGCGTGGCGTCTGCCTGTTGATCAACCGAATAGCTGTGGGAAGTTGTCTTTGAATACGGGTTGCCCGGCGCATCATGCCCTTTAACCTCAACCGAAAATGTGGTGTTCACTTCCATGACATGACTGTCCACATCAACATGCCAGACCCGATCGCCATTGCTCAGCGTATCTACCGAACCGGTAAACTCCTGACCGCCAATTTTTAATTTGATCGAATCCCACACATCCACATCACCGCCAAGAGGCCCGGTTACCCTCACCGTCGCTCCCTGGAGTTCCTGATGATTAAGCACGTTATCTTGGGTGACATTATCAATATCCATCGTTCCCGCAGCGGTTCTGTCGATGGTGATGATCTTACTGGTATCGATTCTTCCATGGTTGCCGGAATCATCGTGGGCGATGACATGTGCGGTAATATTTTGATCGTGGAGCAGGTCGGCCGTACTGGCCTCAACGCTGAACACCTTGCGACCACCGCTGTCTTTCACATAGGCAACCAGATCTTTACCGTTAACCGTGACAGTCACCTGATCGCCAAAGTCTACATCTCCCGTCACATAACCGCTGATGATGGTTTTCGCTTGCTGCGTTTCTACATTATTCAGCACGTCGTCTGCCGTCACATCATCCAGCATAATGGTGGCATTCAGTTGCGTGTCGATAGTGACCGTTTTGTCGTTCTCGGCGCGCATTGGGTTCAACGCCGAATCCTGCCCTTCCACGCTGACATGAATAGTTGGATTATTTTGCAGCCCGGTCGTACTCACCAGCGTTGTGTAACCCAGTTGACCATTCATATGCGGTAGCTCAATAACTGTCGTATCGACTGTTACGCCATCGACCGTCACTGAAACTTTATCGCCGACATGTACATCCCCATCAACTCTACCGCTGACCTCGACGGTACCGGCCGCCACTTCATCGGCATTGATAATATCGTCACCGCCGACGGTATTGATGGTAATGCTGCCAGTTGTTGTTGTATCAATCTTATAGTTTTGAGTGAAGCTGCCCGGTTGAAGGTTACCGTGATCGTCGTATCCGGTTACTTTCGCAACAATAGCGGTGTCAGCTAATAAATCATGCATATCGATATCAACAGAATAGTGTTTATTAGCATCAACTGTTGCCGAATAATCGTGTCCGTTTACCTTCAGCATCACACTGTCCCCAGGATGGACATCTCCTGATACCGAACCGGTCACAGTCATTTTACGCGGCTGTGATTCAAGCTTATTCAATATATTGTCATTGGCAATTTTATCTATTGTGACGCCAGCTTCAGCAATCAGATCAACCACAATATGGCTGCTGGCAGAGGCACTTCCCTGGTTGCCGTGATCATCTGTCGCCGTTACCGTCGCGACAATATCCGGGTTATTGTGCAGATCGTTAATACTGACCTCTTTCGACCAGCTCAAGTGACCGTGTTTATCATCATGCACTACCGCAGTCAGCGTATTGCCATTGACCTGCAGGCTCACCACGCTGCCGTCATGGATCCCTTCACCGCTGACCGTACCGCTGATAGTGGTTTTACCGCTTTGCGCCTCGGCAGCATTGATAACATCATCACCAGCAACCTTATCCATCGTTATCTGCAGCAGGTTATCCGTATCGACAGTGATGGTTTTCTGCACCGAATCTGTCGCTGTTCCCGCCTTGATGGAGACATCAAACGTTGGATGCGCCTGCAGTTCACTCGTCGGCACATCCACTTCGTATGCCAGTTGTCCCGGCATCGTTGGGATAGTCATGACGTGCCCTGTGTACTGCACATGATTTATGGTGACAATAACATCGTCCCCGGCCTGAACGTCGCCGGTGACCAGACCACGAATTGCCGTCGTTCCTTTTTGCGCTTCATCGTGGTTGAGAACGTCATCGCCCGCCACTTGATCAACGGTGAGATGCACGGTCGGTTGGTGAGGTTGTGTGGTTCCGGTGTCCGGTGTTGTCGGCGGGTTGTGCATACCATAAGGAGTGTTGGCTGGAATAGCGATATTGCCTAACCACGGAAGGTCAATAAACTTATGTTCTACCGCAGTTGCTGTATTGCCATGATCATCATGTGTGGTGATGGATACCGTGATATTACCGTCATCATGCCAGCCCCCTGAAACAACATTAAACGTGTAACCCAGCTTTCCATCCGGCAGAGTGATCACATTTGTTTGCAGTTGGCTACCGCCGACATCGACCGTAACCACATCGCCAGACTGTGCATCTGGAGCAACATGTCCCGTTACCGTGACGAATTCGGGGCGGCTTCCGGGATCCAAGGCTTGGTTGCCCTCGGAAACAGCAGAATCAATCGTTATCCCGGCATCAGCAACGGTATCAACCAGCACCGGCATATCATCGTACCCACGCGCGATGTTACCTGCGTCGTCTTTAGCCGTTACTTCAGCATGAATATTCGGATCCATGAGCAGATCTAAGGTCGAAACCTTTGTACTGAATACATGCTGACCGTTTTGATTTTCCACCCGCGCAAAATAGGTCTGATGGTTGATGGTCAGTTCAACCATATCACCGATTTTGACATCCCCGCCTACCGTCCCCGTAACCGTCGTTTGCTGCTTCAGGGCCTCGTCGTGGTTAATCACCTCATCACCGCTATCGGTGACAATCGGATCAATATGCACAATCGCGTCAATCTTTTCATCAATGACCACGGTACTGTGCGCATCTGCCGTCGCGTTATTACCCGCCGCATCGGTAGTGGTGATTGTTGCAGTAATATGCGGATCGTTTTGCAGCCAATGCGTATCCACCTTGATGGAGTAACCCAACGTTCCCAGATTCGGCAGGTCCACCACTATAGCATCAACCATATGGCCACCAATATTCAGGTGCACCACATCATCAATTTTCGCATCGCCACCGACTGTACCGCTGACAACTGTCGTCGTTTGCCCCAATTCAATCTTATTCAATATATTGTCGCCCGTTACCGGATCGATGGTGATTGAGGCCAGGGCTTCCGCATCCAGATTAACATCATGGTGCGCGACAATCTTTGCATGGTTCTTCGCAGCATCCGTCACATCCATTGAGACTTCAATATGCGGGCTGACAACCAAATCGGCCGTAGCAACGGGAACGTGGAAGCCCATCTGCTGATTACCGCGATCCTCCACCACGCCGGAATAGTTGTGGCCGTTGATGGTCATGGTGAACGGATCGCCAGGATGAACTTCACCGCTCACCGTACCGCTCACTATCGTATAGCCATGCATTTGCTCAGCAAAGTTCAGCGTATTATCCGGCGTCACGGCATCAATGGTTATCTGCGCATCCACACGGGTATCGATAATAACGGTGGTTTCTGCATTGGCCGTGGCTGGGTTGCCCGCACCATCGGTAGTGCTCACCGTCGCGGTTAAATGCGGATCGGAGATCAGGTCTGCGGTGCTGACTTTAATGCTGTAGCCGAGAACCCCGCCCCCCACATCATGCACTTTTCCCGTCAGGACGTGACCATTAACGGTGAGATAAACGACGTCATTTACATGAACATCCCCAGCCACTTTCCCAGTTATATACGTGAATGGTTGTTTTGATTCATCGCCATTGACCATGTTATCGCCAGTAACGGGATCGATCGTCAGCATTGCCTTAGCATGTAAATCAACCACCAGGTCGTGCGTTATTTCCGCTGTCTGGAAATTATGCACATTATCTTCGCCGACAACGCGAGCAACGATATGCGGGTCTTTGACCAGATCGCGGCTCAGAACGTCCAGCTTATATCCCAGCGCATTATTATGTTCCGGGAGTCGCTGAACAGTTGTGTCGTAAGTATGGCCGTTGACGATAACCTGAACTTTAGTCCCTACATGCACATCGCCCGAAACCGTCCCCATGATCTCAGTGAGGTGTTTCGCGGCTTCTGCGCCGTTCAACTTGTCATCGCCCGCCACCGTATCAACGGTGATTTTAGCCGCGGCATGGTTATCAATATGTACATCATGGGTTGCGGTGGTAATGACCTCATTTTCCACCGCATCGTGGGAGATAACCGTGACACTCACGGTCACATTTTTATCCTGGTTGCCTTTGTTATCGCTGAACGCCGTTGAGTTGACCGGGACCTGATAGCCTAAATGACCGCCTCCAAGATCAATCACCTTGCCGTTAAACGTCTGGTGATTGATTTCTACGATCACCGCATCGCCAATCTGCGCGTCACCACCCACCTTACCGCTGATGAGCTGCATCGGCGTATCCAGCTCAAGATGGTTAAGTTTGTCGTCATCAGTGACGCTATCAATAGTGACAGTACTTTGCGCCTGGGTATCCAGCGTAACGGTTCGATGCTCCACCGCCACCGCCTTATTGCCCGCTGCATCGTGACTGACCAGCGTCACCATCACGTCGTTGCTGCCTTCCTGCAAAACACCTGTTGGAACAAACACTTCGTAGCGCAGAACGCCGTGATCGTTAACCACCGTGCCGCTAAAGTCCTGTGTTTGCCCCTGTACGTGGACGGTAACCACATCGCCCGCTTTGGCATCCAGGCCTTTTGCGATACCGCTAATCAGCGTCGGCATGCGGTTTTCAATGGCGTTCACCACATCATCCGACGCGACGATATTCGTCGTCACCACGTTTTTGGCAAAGTTATCAATATGAACTTTATGGCTATCGGTAGCGATGGCAAGGTTACCCGCCACATCATGCGAGGTGACAGTGACGTGCACATCGACATCCGTCAACACATGGACGCTATTGTTCGCAAAGGCCGATGAGTCCACATCAATGCTGTAACCCAGATGCCCGTTACCAAGGTCAATGACCCGGCTATCGTACTGATGACCATTAACTTCCAGTTGAATGGGATCGCCGACCTTCGCATCTTCACCATCAACGATGCCGGTAACGCGCTGTGTCGCCGCGGACAGTTCCTGGTAATTGATAACATTGTCTGTAGCAATGTTATCTAGCGAGATGGTGTTTTGCGCATGAGTATCAAGAGTGATAATACGGTGCGACTCACTGGTCACTTCATTGCCCAGCGCGTCATGGCTGACCAGCGTCGCGACCACCGCGTTCTTTCCTTCATGCAAGGTTCCATGCGGCAGAACCACTTCATAGCGTAACTGACCGTTATCGTTGATCACCTTGCCGTCAAAGTCTTGTCCACGAACCCTGATAGTTACCGCATCACCCTCCCGGGCATCACCACCGGCTACGATGCTAATAATCGTCGGCATCCGGTTTTCATTGGCGTTCACCACATTGTCCGTCGCCACTGCGTCAATCTTAATGGTGTTTTCCGCGTAGTTATCGATATGAACTTTATGGGAATCAGTCGCGATCGCCAGGTTTCCCGCTGCGTCATGAGATGTGACCATCGCGGTAATTTTCACATTCGTCAGAACATGGCCGCTGTTATCAGCAAATGCTGAAGAATCTACATCGATGCTATAACCCAGCTTACCGCGGCCAAAATCAACCACCTTACCGCTGTACTGATGGCCATTTATCTCCAGTAAGACAGGATCGTTGACCTTCGCATCCTCACCGCCAACAAAACCGGTAATCGTCTGCTTCGCCGCCGACAGCTCCGTGAAATTCAGGGTGTTATCGGCGGTGACATCATGAATATTGACGTTGTTATGCGCTTTGGTATCCAGTACCACGGTACGGTGCGCCAGTGCGGTCACTTCGTTACCCACCGCATCGTGGCTGACCAGCGTCACCACCACCGCATTTTTACCTTCCTTCAGCGTGCCAACCGGCACTGCCACTTCGTAGCGCAGTTCGCCGTTATCATCGACCACCGTTCCGGTAAAATTCTGCCCCTGTACACTGACGGTAACGGCATCCCCCGCTTTGGCATCGCCGCCTGCCATGCCGCTTATCAGCGTGGTCATGCGGTTTTCAATGGCGTTGACCACATTGTCGTTCGCGACGGTGTCGATATGTACCGTGTTTTCCGCGAAGTTATCGATATGCACGTTGTGGTCGCTGGTGGCGATCGCCAGGTTGCCCGCCGCATCGTGGGAGGTGACGCTGACATGGACCGTCGCCTCTTTCAGCACATGACCGACGTTGTCAGAGAACGCGCTCGAATCCACCTCGATGCGATAACCGAGGGTATTTTTCCCGGTATCAATCACCTGGCCGTGATACTGGTAGCCGTTAATCTCTACCAGCACCGGGTCGCCCGCTTTCGCGTCTTCCCCGCGAACGTTTCCGGTAATCACCTGCTTCGCCGCCGACAGCTCAGTAAAGTTCAGGGTGTTATCGGCAGTGACATCATGAATATTGACGGTGTTATGCGCTTTAATGTCCAGCACCACGGTACGGTGCGCCAGCGCGGTCACTTCGTTACCCACCGCATCGTGGCTGACCAGCGTCACCACCACCGCATTTTTACCTTCCTTCAGCGTGCCGACCGGCACCGCCACTTCGTAGCGCAGTTCGCCGTTATCCTCGACCACCGTTCCGGTAAAATTCTGCCCCTGTACACTGACGGTAACGGTATCCCCCGCTTTGGCATCGCCGCCTGCCACGCCGCTTATCAGCGTGGTCATGCGGTTTTCAATGGCGTTGACCACATTGTCGTTCGCGACGGTGTCGATATGTACCGTGT
>NZ_JAOWHL010000035.1:0-6572 GCF_030332645.1 Citrobacter sp. Cpo091 | reverse complement strand
CTGTGAGTTCAACTGATGGACGCAACACACTTATTGAACCGTTCTGCTGGTGATTCATAGTCTAGCGTTTTTCTCGGCCTTTCGTTGAGCTGTCTGGCAACACTGTTAAGTCTTTGCTGGCTGTGAACCGATAAGTCAGTTCCTTTTGGAAAATATTGTCTGAGCAATCTGTTCGTATTTTCATTTGAGCCACGTTGCCAGGGAGATTGAGGATCACAAAAATAAATCTGAATGTCTGTCGCTATAGTAAATCGTGTGTGGCTGGTCATTTCAGCGCCACGATCCCAAGTTAATGTTTTATAAAGCTCAGCAGGTAATTCCCGGGCTTGTCTGATGAGTGCAGATATAACTGTTATGGTCTTGTTGTCTCTGATCTTCGCCAGCATAACAAAACGGGAATGACGTTCTACGAGGGTGATGATATAGGAGTTTTTCGAGCCCTGAATCAAGTCACCTTCCCAGTGACCTGGAATAGCTCTGTCAGCCGCCTCTGGTGGCCTTTCGCTGATAGGTATCGTGTTCGGGATTGACCCTAATCCTTTCCCTTTAAGCGATGACGTTCTGGATCTACGCACGACTCTTCCGCTTCTAAGGCATTGCTGCAGCTCTTTTTTTAATGCTCCCCGGGTTTGTATAAAAAGCGTTTTATAAATCGTTTCGTGTGACACATGCATTTCCTGATTATCCGGATAACAGCGTTTCAGCCAACCGGCGATCTGTTCCGGCGACCAGTCCTGATGCATCTTCTCTGCAATAATTTTACACAATGCGGGGCTTTCAATTAGCTTGCAAGGTTTTGGTCTCAGGGCATTTTCCCACGCAGTAGCATCGGCTTTTGCTGCACGGTATTGTTTTGCACCACCGTGCCTACTGACCTCGCGGCTAATCGTTGAGGGCGCTCTTGATAATTTGGCAGCGATGTCCCTGATGCTGCGTTTTGCTACCAGCCCTCTGGATATCTCTTCTCTTTCGTCTAGCGAAAGCGCTAATCGGTGTCGCTTTCGGACAGGGGGACGGTATCCACCAGTCTGGTGGATAGTGGGCATGATAGAAGAATGATATCTGTCGAACATCCTTGCGATATCATGCAGGGAATCACCTTGCTTATATCTGTCCCAGATAATCGCTTTCTGTTCAGGCGTGTAGTAAATGCGCGTTCTTCGTTTCATGGCAACGTCCCCCTTGATTAAGGATAGCGTTGCATCGACCCATTGAACTCACAGCACTAAGCGGACAAGCTAACAGAACTGCAGGTCCGCTGTGAGCGAGAAGCGGACGCTCAGGCTTCGGGAATACCGCCTGCTTTTTGTGTGATACAATGTCGTATCTGCTTCCATGAAAGTAAATTATCCAATGTAAAGATTCTGTCTTTTAACAGTTTTTGCTTTCCGCATTGCCTGTGGGCTGTGTGGGCTTCTGTTATTTAAGGTGAGAATCTTTCCGCATGAATACTTTGCTGCTTGCGCTTTTTCGCGCACTGCGTAGTCATGACTGGCTGCGCTTCCTTGGTTTTGCCTATATCCTGTCATCCCTTGGTAATGGACTTACTCAGGTAATTGTTTTTGGACAACTTTTACACTGGCAGGCTTCTCCTGCGACTCTGACGATGGTTTATATGCTGTCAATGCTGCCCAGTTTTATAGGGAGCATCCTGGGCGAAGCCCTGTGTAAGAAGGTTTCACCACTCCGAATCCTGATTTTTACAGAGCTGCTCGGCCTGCTTGCACTTATTTTTCCGCTATATGGTTTGCTACATCATAACGTTCCGGCTCTGCTTGCGGTGCAGTGTTCGGAAGCGCTATTCAGCGGCATGAGTTACCCAGCTCTAACGCTGCTGTTTAAACGCGGATTACCGCATGACGAACTACCTGCAGCAACCGCCATGGAAACGATAATTTTTGCCTCACAGGTTTTGCTGGGTACCGGGTTGGGCGTTTTACTGTTCGACCTGATTTCTCCTTTGAATCTCCTTGCCATTGATGCCGTGAGTTTTGTCGCTTCTGCTGCTTTGCTTCTGATGTCAGCCTCTGTTTTTCAGGCGATGGAGCTGCAACCTGAAAAAGCGGTGCCTGACACGCATAAGTTATTCTGGCGATGTTTATCTCCCCTGCAAAAACGAAGCGTTATGCTTTTACCTGCCCTAGCAGCTGTGGGTTCTCCCGCAATGGCGCTTTTACCTGCTCTTGCACAGGAAATAAGGCCAGAAGAGTCAGCCGAGCTGGCACTGCCGCTGCTTTTTGCGCGCAGCCTCGGACAACTCTGCGGCCCGCTAATACTTAATGCTGGTAAATTGCAGCGCTATTCCGCTAATAACAGGCTGTTGTTGCTATGCCTGGGCGGATACATCTGTAGTTATTTTTTATTACCTTTGTCCGCCGGCTTTCCGTACGCCGGGCTTATTATGATTTTCAGTGCACACATGGGTTCGAATATTGTTTTTGCTTTAGGTACGTTCGGCGTACTTAAGAACTTCGCAGAAACTCAGGTCGCCAAAGCCAGTGCACTTGCATGGCGCGGACAGGTTCTGACCGCAGCTATTTCTACCGGTATAACCAGTGTGATAGCGCAGAATTTTGGTGCTTTTACTGCTCTGTACAGCATTTCTCTGTTCAGTCTGGGAGGCGTCGGAGTTTTGCTCTGGTTAAACAGGACACCCAGAACAAATTAACACGGGGTTGTGCGTAGCATCATCAACAAAAGTGGGGAGCAGGTTTCTCCCCACTAATATAATGTCCGCTTCTGGCACGGAGCAGGCGGGAATGGTGGCGTTGAGTTCATAGCACCACACGGTTGGTGCACTGGCCTGCAGAACGCATGGAAGAAGAACTGCTGCCGCTGCTGATGAGCTCCACGCAATCTGCCATTATATGCTGTCGGTTAGCAAGGTCAGAGTCGGGCGTTTCCTCTTTCCAACATGGCCGATATGAGCGAGGAGCGGGCACGCCATGTATTAACACAAGCAGTAATACTATTACTTGTCATAACACTGCGATGTGAAACCCCACAATCTAAGGCCGCTGTGTTTTAATCTGTTGGGTTTCATCATTTAAAGGACAAGTTATGCTAATCATCTTCAGTGGATTGCCTGGTAGCGGGAAGAGCACGATCGCTCAGGCTTTGGCAAAGCAGTTAAGCGCATTTTACTTGCGAATCGATACGATTGAGCAAGCCATACTCAAAGCCGAAGAAGATGACCGTGAAATGGGACCTGCTGGGTATTTCGTCGCTTACTCACTCGCCAGGGAGAATCTGCTATTAGGAGCAACAGTAATCACTGACTCAGTGAACCCACTGGCGTTAACCCGTGATGCCTATCGAGAAATCGCTTTATCCGCAGGCACCGGTTTTTTAGAGATTGAGATTGTATGTTCCGATGAGATAGAACATCGTAAACGAGTAGAAACCAGAGTGTCTGAAATAGAGGGGCTAACCCTGCCTGACTGGAAAGATGTCACAGATTTGGCTTATGAACCATGGAACAGAGAACACCTCATTTTAGACTCATGCAGTTTATCCAGTGATGAATGTGTCTCGCGGATCATCGACGTTCTTTCCCAATGATTCGGCCTTAAAAAATACCCCAGCGGGGACTTAGCAATGTCCGCTTATGGCACGCAGCGGACATGACCTGTTCCACGTTGATTAATACACCGTAATGTTAGTAATGGCTTCCAGCTGTGGTAAAAGCTTCTTATCTATTTTAAATGCCAGGGCACGGATAGCTGGCTAATGCGATTTCCCTTTTCTCTCCGGCCTTGGTAATCAAAAAACCAGCCCTAAAGCTGGTTCTCCTGCTCCGTGTTCGAACGGCCTGACCATGGAAGATAGCGTATCGTCAGGCACAGTCGCCGATATAAGGCATCAGATAGGGTGGGTGATGATCTCCCGCTGTAAATCCGAGGTGATAGTCACGGTGTTTTGCCGCAGCGAGATAACCACGTTACGCATCAGGTCCTCTTCCGCGTGCAGGTCAATGACGTGAACGCTGATGAATGCCGGTGCCCGTGAGCGGGTTTTCAGGTAGCTCAGTGACGTCAGAGGCGGGTTTGCCGGGCCCTGCAACTGGTGGAGTTCTGCCTTCGGGTCACTGCAGGCGCAGTGGATCTGGATTTTTTTCCCCATCAGGGTGCGGAACGGCACCGTGACTGTCCGGCCCATCGGGCTGACGAAGCACTCACTGAAATAAAACATCGGGTCGCTTTCGTCATAATCACGCAGGGGCCGGTAGCTTCCGGTGGTTATCAGCCGTTCGCCGTCAATGTGCAGAATGTTATCCAGCTGACGGCGGTGGGGGTTGGTCACGCGGGTGATATCCACCACCATGTGTTCATACACAATCACCTTCCGGCGATAAACGATGTCCCGGTAGGCGTGGGTGTTCCACTCCACGCGGGTCAGGCAGGGTACCTCGGCCGGGGGCTCACGCCAGTCTACCTCGACCGTCACCTCGGCGTACTTTTCCGTCTCTGTAAAGCTCAGTGTCTGTGGACTGGCGGGCGGCTGGTTGGACTCTTCTGCGCACAGGACGTTATGGGTGAGCGTGTTCTTGTAGTAGCTGTAGTGCATCGGTGCCCCGTAACCGGTAGTCCCCATGTCAGGAAGAATGGCCACGTTCTGGTCGTAAATAATGAGCCCGGGCTTATCGTAGTGATCGTGCTCGCCCCCGTAGGGGGTGTGCTTGACGACCACCGCCCGACCCTGATCGGGATTGCGGAAGATGGTGATGCCGTTATCCGGGTCGTGATAATTGCCCGTCTCCTGGACCGGCTCTGTGATGCGCAGCCGCGGATCGCCGTACAGGAAGGCACCCAGGCTGGTCCGGGGCTCCTTGTCATAGATGATGGAGAGCATGCGCGCATAGTTGTCTTCCCCGTAGCAGGCGTAGGCAAACTCGTAAAGGTCAGGATAGGTCACCGTATCTTTCATCGGGATGCAGTCATTGAATGTGGGCTCGGTGTCGTCCGGCATCAGCAGCTTAATGGGCAGGTCGAGCATTTTCCTGTAGTACGGCTGGCTCATCAGGCTGTAGTCCTGGTGGGCATAGCGGACCATGCGCTCAAATTCGAAGAAGCCCTGCAGGGCATAATGGTGATAGTGCAGGGACCCTTCAAACCACAGGCCGCCTTTGAGGACCCCACACCTGAGCTGGTCGTGCAGACCCCAGACGGCATTGACGCCGGTCTGCAGGTAGCGGGGGTCATCCAGCACCGCGCCGGTCATAGCCAGCGCACTGTTGATCCGCACTTCATGGTTATGCAGTTGCTTCCAGCGCTTACTGATGAGAAATTCGGCGCATGCCCGGAGTAAATCACGCTCGATGGTGGTCCGCTCTGCCGGGGCCAGTGCGTCATAGATGAGATCGTAGCCCTTCACAAACCCGGACAGACACAGGGCTTCACAGAGCGTCTGGGCATTCATTTTCCCGGGGCCGTTATAGGGGATCCCGCCGTGCTCGGCATAGCCGGGGTAGTAGCGCGCGTACGCCATGAGGATATCCCGTACTATCGTGAAATAGACCTTCTCCCCGGTCAGCATCCAGGCGATACCCAGTTCATAACAGGCCCGGGCGTTCAGATCGTTGAGTTTTCGCCACCAGGCGCCCCGGTACGGTTCCCCCGTCAGAACTTCGTTATCGACCGGGCAATGGTAGGCTTCCGGTGAGAGCCGGTCCCACATAAGCGGGACGCCATGTTTCGGGCAGTAGTAGAAGAGCTCCCAGCTGGCACATCCTGTTTCGGGGACCAGAACGGGGTGGTTAAGCACGACCTCATTGTCTTTGCGTATTTTGTTAAGGATGCGTGGATCGTCGAGGCTGGCCTGTCTCAGGCGCTGGATATCGGACGGACTGAACTGTTTCATGATGCTTTCTCCTGGTGGGGTCAGAGACCCGGGTTAAGGACAGTGTCACGGAGGGGATCGGAACGGGGAATGCTGAGCAGGGTCCAGAGCAGGACGGCTCCGATAAGATCGAGGAAGCCCAGCACGTCGAAGACCAGGCTGTAGCCGATACTGGCCACGGCGATCCCGATCAGCAGCGTCCCGATAAATCCCCCCACGCCGCCGACCAGCCCGGCAAAGCCGGTGACGGTGCCGACCTCGTCCTCGCTGAAGAATTCAGCCGACATGCTGATCACCGTGATGGAGGCACACTGGTGGGCGAACCCGGCGACGCAGAAGAGGGTGATAGCCATCCCGGTGGTGGTGACAAAGTTGAGCAGCGGGATAAGCATCATCAGGCAGGCGGCCAGGGTGAAGGTGATGCGTTTGGCGTTGATGAGGGTGATCCCGCGCCGGTTAAGCCACTGGGCAAACAGGCCCGCAAAGAGGCAACCTGCGTCGGCGGTGAGGAACGGCAGCCAGGCGAAGAGGGCAATTTGTTTCAGATCCAGATGGCGGACGGTCACCAGATAGAGGGGCATCCAGAAGCCCAGCGCGGCCCAGGTGGGGTCCGCAAACAGGCGGGGCAGCGAGATGGCCCAGAGGTTCCGCCGGGGCAACAGCGATTTCAGCGAGACGCGGCGCGTGACTTTCGTGCGCTTTGCTTCCCGGCCAATCAGGCCGAGCTCCTCTTC